>NZ_JARFYO020000003.1:0-515000 GCF_029193765.2 Agrobacterium sp. Azo12
AAGGCCCGCCTTGAAGTCAGCCGGAGTATCCTTGTTCATCATGGTAATAAGGATCGAATACCAGGGCTTTCCTTCCTGAAGACCAAGTTCGAAAGCTTCCTGCATGATGAGCGCGCCTTCGGTGCCGTAAGCGGTGAAGACATAGGCGTCGGGTGCGGCGGCTTCGACTTGCTGCAGTTCGCGACGATAGGTGGACTGACCGATGGTGTACATGACCGTGGTTGAGATTTCACCGCCCTTTGCCGTAAAATGCTTCTTGAACTCTTCCGCAACTCCCTGGCCGAAGGCGTTGTTCATTGCCAAGACAGCAACTTTCTTCCAACCATGGTCGATGACGTCCTGCGCGGCGAATTCGGTCGAGACATTGTCGAGTCCGACAACGCTATAGGATGTTGCGCCGATACCGCGAACCAGACCGCTGGTGGAGGCCGGATTGATGTGAGGCATACCTTCCTGAACCAGATATTGGCCCAGCGGAATGGTGTTGCCGGAAGAATATTCGCCTATGACGATCGGTACCCTGTCAACAGAAACAAGTTTCTTGGCGGCATCGATCGCGGTCTGCGGTTTGCCGCCAGAGTCTTCGATAATGACTTTCAATTGTTTGCCGAGCACGCCGCCATTGGAGTTGATTTGCTTGACGGCAAGTTCGATACCGCGGCTCTGGTCCTTACCGGTCGTGGCGCTGGCACCGGAGAGCGGAATGATTGCGCCAATGGTGACGTCTTCAGCTTTGGCTGGTGCGACGGTCGACAGTCCTGCGAACACGGCGGCGACGGTCGCGCTGATTGCTATTTTTTTCATATTTACCCCTCTTTTCGTTCTTTAACGTGACAAGAAAAGTTTAAGGGCAGCCGCGCCGTAGATATAGAAGATATATGGAGTGATATATGCAGGGATCACGGGAGAGTTTGTCCTCGTCCGTCCAATTCCCGGATTTAGTGAGGTCTGATCGGCACGAGGGCCAAGCCCGGCAACCAGCCCAAACCAATCTCATTTTGTCAGGTCGCATCGCTGTTTAACGCGCAGACGATGAGAGCCGACGCTCTGCAACAGCCATGATTTCTCGCCAACCGCCGTGCCCCGCGCTGTAACATAACTATTGATCGTCAGAACGATTTGCTCAGGGCTCATACTATTGATACGCGCCTCTACCACGATGCCGTCGCCGAATTGCACATGGGTCGGCCCGGCGATCACATCCTGGTCCGTTAAGACCAGGCAGCCCGGATAGGCATGACTGTCCGTGATGATGATCATCGTTTCCTCCATCTAAAAAGTAGCCCTGAAAGTCGGCTTGACGCCATATGCATCTTCATATACGAAACAATATATGAAGATCGTGTAAGCCGCAATCTTCAACCTATCACAACAATAACGGGCCCGGCTGATGCCGTCCCAGGGAAGAGGTTCCATGTACTACTTCGCTTATTGCACTTGGCTGCACGACATCGAAATTGCCCGGTTCATGCCGGAGGCGAAAGCCGTGACCAAGGGGTTCGCAGCCAATCACGCCCTTCGTTTCCACGCTGCCGGTGACCGAACAGATCGGGGTTGGTGCCATTTTCTCAACACGGCTGACGCCTGGGGCGAAAAAGCGTTCGGCGTTGTCTTCGAGCATGATGAGAAGCACTTCGAAGAAGATTACGACGATTTCGAGCGCTGCTGCGTGACCGTCTATGGCGATGACGGCAAGCAGTATGATTGCTGGACCTATCGTCTGATCACTCCCGGCATCGCGATGCGTCCGCCGAATTTTTACTTCGAGCACATTCCGACAGGACTGAAGCAGTGGGGCTTCTCCGAAGACTATATCGCCAAGGTACAATCGGTCTTCGACAATGCTGCTGAGTGCCCGCGCGCTGACCGTCCCAACCCTTCGAAGATACCGGGTCGCGGAGCAGACACTCGATAACAAAGCTATCCGGCGGTGGCTTCTATGTATTGGTCACCGCCGCTATAGAGTGAAAGAAAAGCAAAACATCAATCAAAGATGAACTTGGGGTAACGACATGAAAATTGGGAAGAGTGGTGCCGCCGTCATGGCGGGATTTGCGGCTGTATTGTTCAGCTGCGCGGCTTCCGCAGGGGAGGGGGTCAAGCTTGTGCCGCAGGCGATCCGCACTGCAGGCAAGATCACCGTGGGATCGCAACAGACATTTCCGCCGATTGAATTTCGCGAGCCGGGATCGACCGAAGTTACCGGAGCGAGTGCCGATCTGCTGCGGGAAGTTGCCGAGCGCCTCGAGCTCAAGCTGGAATATGTTCAGGCAGAATATGCCGCCCTCATCCCGGGTATTGAGGCCAAGCGCTTTGATATGGCGTCCGGCGGTATCAGTGATACCGAAGAGCGCGAGCAGAAGCTCGACTTCGTGAACTATATGCTTTCTGGTGGCTCTGCGATGGTGCGCACGGAAGACTTGAGCAAATACAACACAATTGCGGATTTTTGCGGCAAGTCAGTCGCCACCTTGCTCGGTAGCCGTGTCATCATGGCCAAGGTCGAAGAAGCATCCGTCGCCTGCAAGGCAAAAGGTGAGGCCGAAATCCGCGCGGAGCAGCTTCCATCCGCTCCGGATGCCCGAATGCAATTAGACCTGAAGCGTGTCGATGCTTATCTCGGCGACTTCCCGGCGCTCGTCTACATGGGTGCACAGTTTCCCGGAAAATACTCCATCGTCGGGGGCAATTACATGCTCACTCCGTACATCACCTCCTGGGGATTTGCGAAGGACAACAGCGGGATGCGTGACGCTGTACAGGTGACCCTGGCGGAAATGCTCGCGGACGGTACATACAAGTCCATCATGGACAAGTGGGGTGTCGGCGGCGCGCTGCTTTCGGAAATCACCATCAATCTACCCGCCAGCAAGCGCTAATGAAATCGGACAGGGCAATGGCCACTACAGATCATCTTCACCCTTCCGAACTTCCGATCGTGCATCGACGCCCTTGGGGCGCGTGGATTTTCGGAGCCATTGCCCTGGTCATCGTCGTGACGATTGTCCATGCTGCATTTCAGTCGCGCATTATCGATGTCGGGGTCTTCGCCAATTACATCTTCAGTCCCATGATCGTCATGGGGGCAGTCAACGCGCTGATACTCGGCACGCTGGCACTGTTTATCGCAAGTGTCATCGGCTTCGTCGTGGCGTTGATGAGGGTCAGCGGTAATCCAATCCTGGTAGCGATTTCAGCGACTTACGTGTACCTGTTTCGCGGCACGCCGATGCTAATCCAGCTTATCTTCTGGTTCAATGCCGTGCCAATCATGTTTCCTTCAATCACCATCAGTCTACCGTTCATGACGGAGCCCCTGGTGAGCGCACCGACAACAACCATCGTCACACCGTTCCTCGCGGCTCTGGCGGGTTTGAGTCTGGCTGAAGGCGCCTATATGAGCGAGATTATCCGCGCTGGTATTCTTGCCGTTGACAAGGGGCAGAGAGCGGCCGCAACCGCGCTTGGCATGACCCAGCGTCAAGTGCTGGTTCAGGTCGTCATCCCGCAAGCAGGACGGATCATTATTCCGGCTGCCGGCAATCAGTACATCATGCTGCTGAAGTCGTCGTCACTTGCCTCTGCAATAGGGTACCTCGAATTGCTGCGTGTTGCGACCGACATCTATTCCTCCAACTTCCATGTCGTGGAACTGCTTGTGGTAGCGGCTTTCTGGTACCTCGTGATGACCGCGTTCGCCACCGCCATCCAGGCTATTCTTGAAAAGGTATTCCCCCAAAGATGAGCGACCTGAACATTCAGAAACACGCTGTCTCCGTGGTTGGCGTTTCCAAGAAATGGGGCATCGTTTCCGCATTTTCCGACGTCAGTTTCGATGTCCCGCAAGGCGAGGTTGTTGCATTGCTGGGCCCGTCTGGAGCCGGAAAGTCGACGCTGCTACGCTGCGTAAATCACCTTGAGACCATTTCCGCAGGCCGGATTTACGTGCACGGCGAACTGATTGGCTACCGTATTGGCGATCGTGCCCTGCATGAATTGTCCGATGTCGAGATAAGCCGCCAACGTCAAAAAATCGGCATGGTGTTCCAGCATTTCAACCTGTTCAAACATATGACGGCTTTGCAGAACGTCATGTGCGGGCCTGTGCAGGTGCTTCGTCGCCCAAAGGCTGAATCGATGGAACTTGCCCTGCAATTGCTTGATAAGGTAGGGCTAAAGGCAAAGCAGGATGCATATCCCTCCGAGCTTTCCGGCGGTCAACAACAACGCGTGGCAATTGCACGTGCACTGGCCATGCAGCCGCGTGTTCTTTTGCTGGACGAACCGACGTCGGCGCTCGACCCTGAACTCGCGCAGGAGGTGGTCGAGACGATCCGCAAGCTTGCCGAGGAGGGGCAGACCATGATGATCGCCACACACGATATGGGTATTGCCCGTGACGTTGCTGACCGGGTGATCTTCATGGAGGGAGGGCGCCTGGCAGAAGATGCCCGCTCAACGCAATTCTTCACCGCGCCGAAAAGCGATCGCGCCCGGCAATTCCTCGCCCGATTGCTGCCGGTTTAGCAGCGCCATTCACCAAAATGCGAAAAAGACAATGCGCCTCCCCGCCTTGGGGAAGGCCTTTCGCCGTGCTCACAAGGAATGTGTCATGTCCCAAATCTTCCAACATCTCCACCACATCTGCATCGTCGTTCGTGATCTTGAGAAAACGGTTGCCTACTATGAAAGTCTCGGGGTGGGGCCCTGGTTCGACTATCCCAAAAAGGGCATCTATCTTGAGTTTGAGGTGCCTAACAAGGCGGCCTCAGATGCAATGCGTTACAAGTGCTGTAATCTTGAAAATGTCCAAATCCAGCTTTGTGATCCGGGCGAACTAGACTCTCCGCAAAAACGGTTTCTCGATGAAAGCGGTGAAGGTGTATACCATCTGGGATTTGAGGTGGCGGATCGCGATGCCGCGGAAGCAAGAGGGCGGGCGCTCGATCTCAGTGTGATCGCCCGTGGCAAGCGGATGGATGGTTCCGGCTTCTGCTATTTCGACACTCGGGAAAATGCGGGTATCGTACTTGAAATCCGTAAGTCTTGAGCCTTTGCTATGTCGAGGATTTTCTCTCGTACAGGCGCGCGTCTTGATCTGGGTGCCGCATTGCGTGGACACGAAAGTGTCTTGCTCTGCCTCGCCGCCATGGTCCTGTTTGCCGCTTCGGACGTCATCGCCAAACATCTGTCGATGACCTACCACCCGTTCCAGATTGCGTGGTTTCGTTATCTGGCCGCGTCGATCTTGCTGGCCGTCGTGTGCTTGCGATTTGGCTGGCCAGAGCGCAGCACGGCGGCTGTCGAACAGTTTATTCGCGGCATTGGGATGGCCGGGGCGACGATCCTTTTGATTGCGGCGCTGAGCTTGCAACCACTTGCCGAAGCAACGGCGCTCGTCTTCATCTCGCCATGTATCGTGACATTCCTTTGCGTGCTGATTCTCAAGGAATCTGTTCCGGGCCTGCGGTGGGTCGGTGTTGTCGGCGGTTTGATCGGAGTCCTGGTGATCTTGCGTCCAGGGTTTGCCGAATATAATCCTGCAGCGCTTTTTTCGATTGCGTCCGCGGCTTGTTGGGCCACGGCTCTCGTGATGACGCGCAGGGCGGTCTTGGCTGATAGTCTCGTGACAACACTGGCTTATTCGTCTCTTACGGGTCTTGTGCTTCTTAGCGCGACAATGCCTTTTTTCTTCCGGCAATTAACGGCAATTGATTTGGTCTTATCTGTCGCAACAGCCCTGTTATGGCTGTCGGCACATGTTGCAATTGCCTACGCCTATCGACGACCCGAGGCACAGGTCTCGCGTCTTGCACCGATCTCTTATTCGCACCTCATCTGGGCGACCGGGCTTGGATATCTGGTTTTCGGCACGATCCCTGATGGCATGACCATTATTGGGGCGTTGTTGATTGTTTCGTCCGGGCTATTGGCTCGCAAATGATTTTGTGCAGCGGTGATACACCGCACATTGGGAGTAATGCCATGAAAAACGTCCTGTTGATCGGGGCCGGCAATATGGGGTTTGCCATGCTGCGTAGCTGGATCGGTATAGCCGGCCACCGGTTTGCGGTCGTGGAGGTTAACGATGTCTTGCAAAAGCGCGCGGAAGACGTGGGGGCTACCAGCTACGCCGATCTTTCAGATTTGCCGCCCGACTATAAGGCCGATATCTTGGTGATCGCAACCAAGCCACAGACGGTTGCGGACGTGATTGCCGTCGCTCGTGACCGTCTGACATTGGGTGGTCTGATCATTTCGATCGCGGCTGGCGTCACCATTAAAGGTATGCGACAGAATGCCAGAGAGGATGCAGTCATTATTCGCGCCATGCCAAATACACCTGCTGCTATCGGTGAAGGCATGATTGTATGTTGCGACGGCGGAAATGCTCACACAGCGGATAGAGAGCGTGCGGAAACTTTGCTTTCTGCCGTTGGTCGCGTCGTCTTCGTCGGAGACGAGGGTAAGATGGATACGGTCACGGCTGTTTCGGGCTCGGGCCCCGCTTACGTCTTCTATTTCCTTGAAGCCTTCAGTGCAGCAGGTGTTTCTGCCGGGCTGCCGCCTGACATTGCGATGCTGCTTGCGAAGCAGACCCTTTATGGCGCGATCAAGATGGCGCTGGACCCGAAGGCCGATCCCTCCACGTTGCGTGCCCAGGTAACGAGTCCAAACGGTACGACTGCAGCCGGCCTTTCGGTGCTTATGGATGCTGACGATGGCCTCGCGCCGCTCCTGCGGCGTGCGGTGGAAGCCGCGCGATTACGTTCTGCGGAATTGGGGAAACTGGCGTGATGGCACATTTCTCATTCTTGAATGTGTGAAGGGCTTTATACACGACGAAATATACCCAAATCGATAGTTTGGCGGTAAGGCTTACTCAAGGGCCGGAAAAGGAAAAAGATTAATGGCATCAAGAAAAGCCGCGGTAGGTGAATTCCTCGCATCCGACGTCAGAAACCGCTTGCGTAGCATGATCCTCGGTGCAGAGTTGAAGCCCGGGCAAAGATTGGTTGAAGACGATTTGTGTGAGCGCCTGAATGTTGGGCGAACCCCCGTCCGTGAAGCGCTGTTACTTCTACAAGGCGAAGGGTTTTTAAGCCGGGAACGAGGTTGGGTTGTCGAAACCATTGATCGAAGCCAGCTGCGGGCCATCTTTGAAAGTCGCGCTGCGATTGAGGCCGCGACTGCCAGACTTGCAGCACGCCATGCCGACCAAGCGGAACTAGATGCGCTCGCCCGGATGATTGAGGCGATGGAGCCGGCGGAGACCTTGACACGCGCAGACCTGAACAGTCTGAACACCCAGTTCCACAAGCTCATCGTCACGGCGTCAAAAAATATCCTGCTTGCGCAGTTCCACGAGCGGACTCAGTTCCATTATTGGATGTTGCGAGTGCCAATCCTGTTTTCAGAGTCTGAGGTGCGAGACACCAACATCCAGCACCGAAAGATACTGGAGGCGCTTGTAAAACGTGACGAAGAAGATGCCGACCGCGCAGCCCGGCTTCACGTCGAGGCAACCATGGCAATTGTAGAGCCAGCTATCGACATATGAACAAGCTCTTTGGGTAGTGGTGCGCAGTTAGTTGATTTGAATCTATGGCGCGATGGCGTCGCCTTTGATTGGTGGAATAGACATAGCATCGGCTGCCGTCAGAGGGTCACATGACACTCTGCGTGCTAATGGTCGCCATAGCTGGCGGAGCCCTTGCCAAACAGCAGAATGTTTGCCGCACCGCGATTAATCGCGTGCGGGCGATCTCTACTTGTATTCAGCCGTTTCCGGCTGGCTCTTTTCCTGACGATCGAAGATTGGCTGAGTCGCGAGAACGGTACTGCGGATTCTACTCGGATCTAGCTTATCAAGCATAGTTTTTTCAGGCTGAGTTGGCATCGCGAGAAGACCTTCAAACAATAGCGGACCACCGGTGCAGACAGTCTGAATGTGTAAGGTTCAGAGCCAGCCGCTTTTACGGAAACGGTAATAGAGGGTGCTGCACAAGACGATAATGACGCAGATGACAGCTGGATAGCCGAACTGCGATTTCAGTTCCGGCATATACTCGAAGTTCATGCCATATATGCCGGCAATGGCTGTCGGAACCGCCAGTATCGCGGCCCAGGCGGCGAGTTGCCTGGTGATGGCACCCTGGCGTTGTTGTTCCAGCAAATTTGACGCTTCGAACACCGACGTCATGATTTCGCGCAGACCACCAACGAGGTTTTCAACACGACGCATGTGATCATAGACATCCTTGAAATACGGCCGTGCGTCATCATCGACGCAGGGCATATCGAGGTGAGAAAGTTTGCCTGCAACTTCGGCCATCGGGCCAAGAATGCGCTGGAATTTGATGACCTGTCTACGCATGCGGAAGATGCGCCTGATTTGTTCGGGCTGAAGGAAGGAGACAAGGACATGTTTTTCCATGTCCAATACCTTGTCTTCCAACGTTTCGACCATTGGGAGGTAACCGTCGACTATGAAATCCAGAATGCCGTGCAACACATAATCGGGGCCGTGGCTCAACAGCTTCGGTGACTGCTCGAGTTGACGCCGCAGGTTCTGGTGGGATCTGGCCGAACCATGCCGAACCGAGATCAGGTGGTGCCTGCCCACAAAGATGCAGGTTTCTCCATAAGCAATCTTGTCGCCTTCGAGATGAGCGGTCTTGGCAACAACGAACAACTGCTCGCCATAAATATCGACCTTTGGAACCTGCTTGCCATTGATCGCGTCCTCCACCGCCAGCGAGTGAAGACCAAACATCTTTTGAAGGCTTGCCATTTCCTCAACGCTTGGATCTGTCAGGCCAATCCATGCGAAGTCGCCATCGCTTGTTTCGAAAACCTCATCAGTCAGCGCGATTTCTTCGGCACGCACACCGTTTCGATAGAGGTAAGAGCCAACAACTGTCATGAATGGTCCGATCTAAACTGGCATGCCGGAATAGCGACGGGCATGCCATTTTGGTGTTTATGGCACAAAAACCTTGATTGCCTTTTCGAAGATAGCAAATTCGACAGGTGTTTGTGTCTTCAGTTCGCCATCAAGGTTTACGGGGCGGGGTCTGCTCGTTCTGATCGTCAGTGCCTTGGTGGAAAAGGCGCGGACATCATGCCAGTTTCCATGAGTGCCACGCCGGATCGCGGGCAGCAGGCCAAGCAGGCGCCACCAATGGTCCACTTCCAGACTATAAAAATCGAGCATTCCATCCGTTGCGGTGGCGTCCGCATGCACAGACATGCCGCCGCCATAGAACCGGCCGTTTCCGACAGAAACCTGCAGGGTCTTGAGAGTTTCTACCTTTCCGTCGTGGTCGAGATCGGCGGTAAAAAGCTGTGACTTCGCCAGCAATTGGGCGGCAACGATTGCATACCCCAACTTACCCCACCGCTTCTTTGCATCCTGGGTCAGCGATGCCGCGAGGTCAGCACTGAAACCGATGCTGGCAACGTTGAAGAACGCATGCCCATTGGCTGTGCCGACATCCACATCGATGCTCCTGCCACGCGAAATCACCTCAATCGCTGCACGAAGATCCTGCGGAATGCCCATCGTCCGGGCAAAGTCGTTTGCTGTCCCAAGAGGTAGAACGCCCAAAGGCAATCCGGCTTCCAGCAAACCCGGTGCTGCGTTGTTGAGACTGCCGTCACCACCGCCAACAACAACAAGATCGACGCTGTCCCGATGAGACGCGATAGCCTCCGATGTGTTTGTGAAATCCTGTGATGGTTCAACCACATCAACGCCAGTCTGAAGGAGCAGTTGGCGTGCCTGAACAAGGCTATCACGCCCACGTCTGGCGTGGGGATTAATCAGGAGTAGTGCTCTTTTTAAGCGTGTTTTATCTATCATGGTCTCTATGCTCATGCGTTTCATATGTGTGGTGCACCACAAAACCGCAATGAGCACCGGCGTCGTTGAGACCAACTATGCGATAAACTAGATGCCGACCTGCTCTCCCAACTCACTGACGCGGTTAGGTGGAAGTGTTTCCGACATTGATATGGTGGAGGGATTAGCAGCACTCAATGAAAACAGTGAGGGAGATCACGGCGGACTTATACATTGGCTTTCGCATTAGGGCGCGATCCTTGCTATTCCGAGATAGTGCAACTTAGCACCCTGGGTGTGAGATCGGTCATGATCACACATCCTCGTCCGTTCATGTCTAGTCTGCATGCCATCAACCGTTTGGATTACGACAGTGAGAGAATTTCGCCATTTTTGACGACTCATCAATCGACTTTGCGACTGCAGGACGAATCCTTTCAAGGCGAAGAACTCGCATGCGTCTTGCGAGCTCTCCTCTAACGCTGGGGTCGAGCTCATGCGTAGACACTTTGCTCAACTTAGCCAGTTATTCGCGGTCGGCGGCCAGCATCGGCCGGGTTGCGCTATTGAACTTTAGCAGGATGAGCCAAGTTTCCATTCTGGGTTGGTTCAGGAAATCGAACGTAACCAATCGTCAGAAAACAACTGTTTCGGTTTTGACGGATTACTGACAATGGAAAACAGGATATCACTGATCCGGCAACCAACACGTGGTGCTATGATCGCTGGCATGATTGGCTCACTCGGATCGGCCATGGAAAGCTGCTACGTTCCACGTCCCGCAAGGGCGATCAGACGAGAACCTCGCAAGTCAATCCTTTTCCTTTCAGTTCATGGCAGAAGGCTGTGATCGATTTGCGCAAGATTGCCTCGAACTGCAGAACCAAACGCGAGACAGGACGATTGCGGGAGTAAAGCATGGCAAATGTCAAAGGCACGTCTCGTTCGTAAGGTACTGCCACGACCTGCCCAAGCGGATCGAACGGCAGAACCAACGGATGCGCAAAAGCTATACCCATGCCGCATTGAACCATATGGAGGGAAGCGACCGACTGGTTTGTCGTTAGTATCTGGAAACTCTCGACTTCAGTTCTCAAGCTTTCCCGCAGCACAAAACCGGGGGTCGTCTGCGCGCCGTGAACAATGATGGTTTCATTTTCCAGATCACCTGCAGTGATGATGGATTTTGAGGCAAGGGGATGTCCGACCGGTACAAGGCACACCATAGACATTCGGAGCAAAGGCTGGACGGCTACACCCGCCTCGTCCAGTGGCATGAACGCAAAGCCGATATCGCAATATTCCTGACGGATCTGCCTGACGACATCACTTGCGGTATAGACCTCAAGCCGCAATCTGACTTGACTGCGTTCTGCCCGAAAAGCTCCAAGTGCGGTTGGCAGGATTCTGGCCGTAAAGGACGGCACTGAAGCAATCGACAGTGCGCCCGCCCGCATATCCTTAAGTTCTTCGGCTTTTCCCCTCAACGTCGCCATCTGCGCAAAAAGCCGCTCTACATCCGGCAGAACATTATTTGCTTCGATTGTCAGACGCGTTCTGCCATTCGAGCGGACGAATAACGCAAATCCAAGCTGCGCCTCGAGTTCCTTCAGCGTCTGACTCACTGCCGGTTGTGAAACACGCATCAACCGCGCTGTTTCCGTTACGCTCTGGGTCCGGGCGAAGAGCCGAAACGTCTCCAGCTGACGTATCCCGAGGTTCATAATCTTTTCCTTATGTCACTATAGAGCTTTTGTATTAGTTCTAATGTTAAAACTCTGCAATTCTCAATCTCGCGAACATAAGAGCATAAAGCAGGACCGGAACACGTTGGATAATATCCTTGAAATAAAAGGCCTTGAGGTCGACATCGCCATGAAGGCGGGCATTCTTCATGCCGTCCGGGGCGTGTCATTTTGCATCGCCAGTGGAGAAACCCTCTGCCTCGTTGGCGAATCGGGTTCCGGAAAGTCACTCACGGCACTTTCAATCCTTGGTCTATTACCGCCAAACGCATCCCGCCGTACGAACGTTGCGACTTTTGTCGGACAGGATATCGCGCATTTGTCGGAACGGCAGATGCAGGATCTTCGCGGGCGATCCATTGGAATGATTTTCCAGGATCCGATGATGGCCTTCAATCCGACAATGACGGTCGGAAGGCAGTTGGAGGAAGTGTATCTGCGCCATATCAAACAGGACAAGAAAGCCGCCCGTGCGAAAGCTGTCGAACTGCTGTCGCGCGTTGGAATGACGGAGCCTGAAGGCCGGATGACGCAGTTTCCCCATCAGTTATCCGGTGGACTTCGCCAGCGTGCGATGATTGCCATGGCGTTGATGTGCGAACCGAAACTCTTGATTGCCGATGAGCCGACCACCGCGCTCGACGTGACGATGCAGGCTCAGGTGCTGTCTTTGCTGAAGTCCGTTCAGGCTAGTTTTGGCGTCTCCATTCTGTTCATCACCCACGATCTTGGGGTGGTGGCGGCGATTGCCGACAGGGTTGCCGTCATGAAGGCCGGGCAGGTCGTGGAAATTGGTGACGTCTACCAGGTTCTGAAAAGCCCACGCGACGATTACACCCGGGCGTTGATTGCCGCAGTTCCGAAAGCCAAACCGCTAATTGCGTCACAAGCACGCAGTGTCATTGGGAGTGTGGGTCATGTTTGACAAAGCCCGCAACATTTCCATGGAAACAGCGATGGCCACCCGCGAATTCGCGATCAAAGGCAAGAAGCAGCCGTTTGTTGCAGTAAATGAAGTCAGTCTCAGGTTGTACGAAGGAGAATCGCTTGCACTCGTCGGAGAGTCCGGTTCCGGCAAAACAACACTTTCACGCATAATGCTAGGACTTCTGGAACCCACACGCGGTGACGTTCAGGTATTCGGGCGTGATATTTCGACTTATTCCCGTTTGCAGCTTGCAGCGCTGGTGCAGCCGGTTTTCCAAGATCCATATGCCTCACTGAATCCGCGTAAGCGTCTCTTGGATATCATATCGATGCCGCTTTGGGCGGCACGCAAAGTTGGTCGCGATGAAACGCGGCATCGTGTTGAAGACCTGTTACGCAAGGTTGATCTTCCTGTTTCCTTTGCCGAGCGGTTTCCACACGAACTTTCCGGAGGTCAGCGCCAGCGTGTTGCGATTGCGCGTGCGCTCATCAATCAGCCACGAATCCTTGTCTGTGATGAGCCGACATCGGCACTCGACGTCTCAGTACAGGCCCAGATACTCGAGCTTCTAAAGACACTTCGGGTAGAGATGAACCTCTCCTACCTAATCGTGACCCACAATATCGGTGTCGTGGCCGAATTGTCCGACCGTGTGGCTGTCATGTACAACGGGCGTATCGTTGAGGATGGTCCTGTTGACGATGTTCTGTCGTCACCCACTCACGACTACACCAGACGGCTTCTCTCGGCTGTTCTGCCGGTGGACCCGGATCTTGCTCGACCGCTTGTGTCGCCAGATTTTATTCCTCCCCAAACCAGCATATCTTGAATCGGAGATACTCCATGTTGAATTTAGCTCGAAAGAGTACCCTTGCTCTTTTTGCCGCAAGCATAGCCTTCACGCCTGTAGCTGCTTTCGCTGGCAAAGATGACGATACCCTAGTTGCTGCGTTCCAGGCCAAGCTCCCAAGTCTGGACCGCTATCATTCACCTGGCCGCGAGGGATTTCTCCTTGGTTTGCTTGCCTATGATGCGCTTGTTTATCGCGATCCGAATACCTTCGAGCTGAAGCCCTTGCTGGCAACTGCGTGGAAGCAGGTGGACGACAAAACCTGGGAATTCGACCTGCGTCAGGGCGTGAAATTTCACAATGGCGATCCGATGACCGCCGAAGATGTTGCCTACAGCTTCATGTATGCCGCCGAGCCTGCAAACAAGGTCTTCAACCGTATGACCGGTGGCTGGATTGAAAAGATCGAAATCGTCGATCCTTTCAAGGTTCGGGTGGTTGGCAAACAGGTAACACCACTGGCTCTGGAATACATTATTCAGCTCCCGATTGTACCCAAAAAATACCGGGAAAGCGTTGGCTTGCAGGGATTTGCCGAAAAGCCTGTGGGTACGGGTCCTTACAAGATCAGCGGCGGTAGCGGCAACGATGTGATCTTCACACGTAATGACGACTACTTCGAAGGCGGTGGCAAGAACAAGCCGCACATCAAGACCTTGGTATACCGGGCAGTTCCGGACGTGAACACACAGGTTGCCGAGCTCATCAGTGGCGGCGTTGACTGGGCTTATTACATTCCGGCCGATCAGGCCGATCGCCTGAAGATGATGCCGATGGTGGATGTGGTGAATGCAGACACTTTCCGTATCGGCTTTCTTACTCTGGACGCTGCTGGCCTTTCCGACGCGAAAAGCCCTCTCAAGGATGTTCGTGTTCGCCAGGCTATCGCTCATGCGGTTAACCGCGACGCCATGGCAAAGTCGCTGGTTGGCGGGGCCTCCAAGACAGTCCCTTCGGCGTGCACTCCATCGCAGTTCGGTTGCTTTGCCGATGTCACGCAATATGGATATGACGTCGAAAAGGCTAAAGCTCTGATGGCTGAAGCCGGTTATGCGGATGGCTTCGATATCGATATCTACGGTTATCGCAGCCGCCCTGTCGCAGAGGCCATCATCGGTTATCTCGGTGCCATTGGCATCCGTGCGAACCTTCATTGGCTGCAGTATTCGGCCGTCATCCAGCAGCGTCGCGATCACAAGACTCCAATCGTCATCGATGACTTCGGTTCGGCGGGTGTGAATGACGTGGGCGCCATCCTGCCGTTCTTCTTTGCTGAATCCCCGGATGATCAGTCGCGTGATCCAGTCGTGACGCAAGCGGTGAAGGATGCCGGTGCGATTGCCGATCCTGAAAAGCGCAAGGAGCTTTATGCAACCGCTCTGAAGCAGATTGCAGATCAGGCCTATTGGGTGCCGATGTTCAGCATGCCGGTCAACTATGTGACGGCAAAAGATGTGACGGTTCCTGTTCCGGGAGACGAGAACGTCGAATTCTGGCGCGCCACTTGGAAATGATTATCTTTCCGCTCCGGCGCCACGACTGCCGGAGCGGAGTTTCGCATAAGGACGAACAGAGATGGCTTATTACATCGCCCGAAGACTAGGCCTTGCCATACTGGTGATGCTGACCATTTCCTTCCTGAGTTTTGTGATGCTCAAGATGTCTGGTGATCTGGCGATTTCACTTGCAGGCGAGGGAAGTGGTGCCGACTATGTCGACTTTCTTCGCAAGACATATGGCTGGGACAAGCCGCTGATCGCGCAATACTGGGATTGGCTTCTTCGGGCACTGCAGGGTGATATCGGTACTTCGTTCTATTACGGCAGTCCTGTCGTCACACTGGTCCTCGATAGAATGCCCGCGACTTTGGCACTGGGAGCCATTGCGATCGTCATGGCACTGGCCATGGCTATTCCTCTTGGCATGGCCGCCGGTCGTGCGCCTGGCGGGATGGTGGATCGCATAGCCTTGTTCATTGCGCTTCTCGGCGTCTCGACACCGATTTTCTGGCTCAGCTTCATCCTTATTCTGGTGCTCGGGTTACAGTTCGCTGTGCTGCCGATCTCAGGCGGCGGTTCGTTCAAGCACCTGCTAATGCCGGCCATGGCGCTTGCGTTCTACTCGATGCCTGCCATCATCCGTATTTCACGCGCAGGCATGATCGAAGTGATGCGCTCCGACTATATCCGCACCGCGCGCGCCAAGGGCCTGCGCCCGTGGCAGATTTATCTGCACCATGCTCTTCGCAACACGCTGGTTCCGGTTGTCGCTGTAGCCTCCGTCCAATTCGGCTTCCTGCTGGGTGGTTCTGTTGTCGTAGAGAATATTTTTGCAATTCACGGGATCGGGTACCTGACCTGGGAGGCCATCAACCAGAATGACTACCCCGTCGTTCAGGCAGCGCTTCTGGCAGTGTCCTCCGCTTACGTCGTCCTGACGCTTCTGGCCGACCTCATCAACGTGATGATCGATCCCCGTATCAGATTGGACTAAACATGCGCCTGCATATGACTGAAAACACACCAACAGCGCGCCTCTGGAAAGGTCCCCGTATTCCTGTCGGTCGATGGGGTCTGACAACGGGGGCGGTCATTATCGGGCTGATTGCCATCGTCGCAATCCTAGCACCATGGATCGCGCCTCACTCACCATATGAGCAGTCGTTGACCGACCGCCTTATCCGTCCTGTCTTCATGGAAGGTGGCAACTGGAACCATATTCTGGGAACTGATCACCTCGGCCGGGATTATCTCAGCCGTCTGATCTATGGAGCAAGGCTGTCGATTATCATCGGCTTTGGTACCATCCTGCTTTCGGCGGTCATGGGCATCGGTCTTGGGCTTTTGGGTGGCTTCTTTGGTGGCCGTATCGATATGGCCGTCATGTTTTTGCTGACGGTCCGCCTCAGCCTTCCCATCATGCTTGCCGCGATTTCGCTGGTCGGCCTGCTTGGCAATTCGTTGCCTCTGATGATGCTCATTCTCGCCTGTTTTCTGTGGGATCAGTTTCTTGTGGTGACACGGTCCCTGACCATGCGTTATCGCAATGCCGAGTTTGTTCTGGCGGCACGCGCTGCTGGACTATCCAATTTCCGCATCATGACTGGTGAAATCCTCCCAAACCTTGTCAGTCCGCTGATTGTTGTCGGCACGCTTGAGATGGCCCATGCCATTCTTCTTGAGGCGGCTCTTTCGTTCCTCGGTCTCGGCATTCGACCACCCGACAGTTCTTGGGGCCTGATGATCGCGGAAGCCAAAGACTTCGTGTTCTTCGAATCCTGGCTCGTCAACATTCCCGGTCTGGCAATTTTCGTGCTGGTCGTTGGAATAACCTTTCTAGGCGAGGGATTGCGCAGTCTCCTTGCACCCGATGCCTCGCAATAACCGTCAGATCAGAGTGAACAGTATGACCAAAGATATCTATCGCATGACCCTTCGCGAAATGGGTGAAAGCCTGCGGGATGGAAGCCTGACCGCGATTGCAGTCTTGGATCATTATCTTGAGCGGATCGAGAGGATCGATCCTGCACTAAATGCTTTCGTTTATCTGGATAAAGACGGTGCACGCGGCGCAGCCGCGCAAGCCGATGTGCGGTTCAGCGCCGGTGAGCCGCTTGGTCCGCTTGACGGCATTCCTGTTGCAGTCAAAGATAACCTCCTGGTCGCTGGCATGCCATGCGTATGGGGTACGCGGCTTTTTGAAAACTTTAGCGCAGAGACCGACGAACTGCCCGTTCAGCTGTTGCGTGAGGCGGGCGCGGTTATTCTCGGTAAGACGAATGTCCCGGAATTCACGTTGCGCGGCTTTACCGGAAATCCGGTTTTCGGCTCGACGGGCAACCCGTGGAACCCGGCGCTGACCCCAGGTGGATCCAGTGGTGGATCGGTGGCAGCGGTTGCTGGCGGACTTGCGCCCTATTCCATCGGCACCGATGGCGGAGGCTCGATTCGACGTCCTGCCGGTTATACAGGGATCGTTGGCTTGAAGCCTTCAATTGCCCGTATACCACGTAACAATGGCCTATTGCCGCTGCTTTCCGACTGCGAGGTTGTTGGGCCAATTGCTCGGACAAGCGATGATATTCGCGTAATCATGAGTGTGATCGGTCATGCAATCAGTGAGGATCAGCGGTCATATGGTTTCCGGCCAATATCTCTGGAGGCAGAAGAACCAAAAGCATTGCGTATTCTGTTTGTAGAACGTTTCGGAGAAGCACCTGTCGATCCCGAGATCGTTGCTCTATGCTCAGCATCTGTTGATGTCATGCAACGCCTTGGCCATCAGATAACACGTGGATCATTGCCACTAGACCTTGGGCCGATCTCAAATGGCTGGCAAATACTGGCAAATGCAGGATTGGCCAAGCTCGCGCAGGACATGCCATGTTTCTTCGATCTGGTCTCAACGACATTTGCAGATCAGGCAAGGGCAGGTGCCAAACTCTCTGCCAGCGATTATGTCGGGTTTATTGAAACGATCAATGCTTTCCGCTTCGCGGCGGGCAAATTGTTCGAAGATTTCGATGTCGTCATAACGCCGTCCTCTGCTGCTCATCCATGGCCGCGAGACACGCAGTTTCCCCCCGTTATCGATGGAAAGGATGCGGGTCCCCGTGGTCACGCAATTTTCACCAACTGGGTGAATGCATGCGGGCATCCGGGCATTTCGCTACCCGCAGGCTGGAACAGCGACAATATGCCCGCGGGCTTGCAGGCTGTTGGGGCCTATGGCGCGGATGATCTGCTTCTGGATTTTGCAACACAATTCGAGAAGGCTCAGCCCTGGGCTGATCGCTGGCCAGCATTGGCAACAGTCTGATGTCATCCATCCTTACGAGTTTGTTCGACCGGAAATTGGTTGTCCGGGTGTTGGAGACATTGGCTGTAGGTGCATTAGGCGGGGGGCTTCTCGAGCTCTCCGGCTTCCCTGCCGGGTGGCTGTGCGGCTCTATGCTTGCAGTCATCATCGCCGTGTTCGCAGGGAGACCTTTACGAATTCCAGATGGATTTCGGGGTGTAGCGTTCATCTTGCTAGGCTCCTCCATGGGGGCCGGCATAACACCGGAAATGCTGGTCAAACTCGAAAAGTGGCCTGCCAGCATAGCCCTCTTGGGTATTTCGGTGGCGGCAACCATGGTTGTCGGGACACAGTATCTCATCCGTCGGCATGGCTGGGATCTGGCATCGGCGCGATTGAGTTCTGTCCCGGGGGCACTTTCGGCTGTTTTGGCAATTGCAGGCGACAGCAAGGGGGATCTTGTCAAGATCACCATCAGCCAGACTTTGCGGCAAATCGTTCTGGTTTCACTTGTGCCGTTGCTGATCTATGTCAGTCCGGCAGGGCCTATGCAAGTCGACATCCGGCTGGCCTCGGTATTTGATATCGGAGTGATGCTTGTGGCTGGCGGCATTGGTGGTCTCATCTGCGCCAGATTACGCATTCCCGGTGGCCTCTTGCTTGGCGCTCTTCTGGCCAGCGGTTCATTGCATGCAACCGGGATCGTCGAAGGCGTACTTCCTGCTCCAATATTGATCGTGGCCTATATTGTCGTTGGCTCTGCCATCGGTGCAAGACTTCGTGGTACAAGCCTGCCAGCTATCATAGCACTTTGCGGACCGGCACTTGGAAGCATTGCTTTTGCGATTGTTATTGCTGGCTTTTTCGCAGCGCTGGCGGCTTTTTTGACAGGATTGCCATTCAACGAGATCTGGCTGGCTTTTGCACCGGGTGGCGTTGAGGCCATGACCGTGCTTGCCTTTGCCCTCAACCTCGATCCGAGCTTTGTCAGTTCGCATCATCTCATCCGGCTTGTTGGTCTGATGGTGTTGAGCCCAGTCTGGACAATTGGACTAGGGCGCGGCGGTCAATCCTGAAACCGCCACGCCCGCCTCTATTTTCTCGTGATTAGATATTAGGCCAGCGAGCCGCCCAGGGGAACTCTTGTTCATAAGCTGCGGCCACCGAGAGCAGGTCCCAGTCACCGCCGAAGGGTGCGATGACCTGAAAACCGATTGGCATGCCATCCGATGCAGGATCGCACGGAATACTAATGCCTGGAAGACCGGCGGAGTTCACGAATCCTGTGAAGGCCCGGTGATAAGGTGGTCCGAATTCCTCTGCTTTCCATGGCATTGCGCCTGCAGACGGGGTCATGATGAAGTCATAAGTTTCGAATGCAACGGCGAGCTGCGCGTAGATTTCCCTGAATGCCATCAGTGCATCGACATAGTCGATCGCAGAGAGCGATTTGCCCTTTTCGATCATCGGCGGATAGGCGGTCCCAATTTTATCTTCCCAATCTGTATCTTTCAACAGCCATGCAAGTCCGGAACCGCCGATTGCCGGCCAATGTTTCTCAAACAGCGCAACATCGAAGGGAGCCGCGCCGGTTTCGACTTTAAAGCCAATCGACGCCAGATTTTCGGCGGCCTTGGCGCAGGAAATACGGATTGGTTCTTCAACAGGCATGTCGGCAAGCTGTGGGACATAGAGGACTTTCAAGCCCTTGCGCGCAGGTGTGAGTTTACCCTTTGTGAAGCCGTAGGATGACCGGTCGTGCGGGTGCGGTCCTTCGACAGCCGATAATGCCAGGGCGACATCTGCGACCGTGCGCGCTATGGGCCCGATGATCTCGAAGTCATGCAGGATTTGTGGCAGTCCGTTGATGCGCGCGACGCGACCGGTCGAAGGTTTGAGGCCAACAAGTCCGTTATGGGCTGCCGGACGGCGAATGGAGCCACCGCCATCGGTTCCGAAAGCAATTGGTGCGACACCGGAAGCCGTTGCAGCAGCGCCGCCGCCTGTGGAGGCACCGCTGGTTAGTTCCGGGTTCCATGGGTTGCGCGTCGTGCCAAAAGCCAGCGTGCTGACATTGCCGCGGCCGAGTGTGAATTCCGAAACATTGGTCTTGCCAAGAATGACAGCGCCCTGTGCTCTGATCCGTGCGACGGGCAATTCATCTTCAGGCGAAATCTGATCGAGGAACAAATTGCTGCCCCAGGCACAACGCAGGTCCTTCACATGGATATTGTCCTTGATAGTGACCGGAATACCGTCGAAGTCGCCGAGTGGTTGCCCTTGCGCAAAGCGCTTGTCGCTTTCAGCGGCAGCCTTTCTTGCGCCATCGACGTCCATCGTTGCGAACAAATTAAGGTTGGGATTGACGGTTTCGTTGCGCTTGAGAACCTCTTCAAGAACGGCGGTCGGTTGCAGCTCGCCTTTTCTGTATGCCGAGTGCAGCTCGGATGCGGAATAGGACCATAGCGGTTTACTCATTTTTTCTTCCTCAGAAATGCCGGTTTTTGATGTGGCAAAGCTGAAGGGGAGCGGGGGGGATGTCCAATAAGAAACGCGGATAAAGGCATAGGCTATTACTAATGTCGGATTAGTTCGGTTTTGCGGATATGCCAAGTTCGTTCAGGTGTTTCGCGAAACCACGCATCTCTTCGCGAACCTGGGTAAGAAAAGATTTGGCCAGAGGCGAAAGTCCTGGTTTTTTCAAATACACAGCAACCAGTGATCTGCGGATCTCCGGCTTAAAGGCGGCGACGGCAAGATCATCGTTTCCGCGTGGAGACAGTACGAAAGGTAGGGTGATGGCTATGCCCAGACCCTGCCTTACAAGGTCCGCTGACACCACGGAGAGGTTAGTGGTCAGAAAGCTGCTTTCATTGGTGTTACGGTCGAAAGACATGCGTACATCGAATTCCTGACGTACCTGCTGACCGAAAGTTATCACAACTTCGTCTTTCAGCGCTTCCGGTGTCAACACTGGAGTGCCTGCCAATGGGTGATGCGCTGGCATCAGGCATATCATTTCCGTTGCCATCAACGGTCTCACAACCATGTCAAGATGTTCGACAGGCAGAAAGGTAAAGCCGATATCGGCAGAACGATCCTGAACCCGTCTTGTAACTTCACGGCTGGAATAGGCCTCGATGCTGATGCGCGTCTGCGGATGGGCGTCCTTCAGCCGGCTCAGAGACTGTGGCAGAATCCATCCAGTGAGGGGGTGGACCGTTGCAATCGAAAGACTGTTATCCTGTTCTCCGCGCAGTCTTGCGGCACGCTCTCGCAGGGCCTGCATATTATCGAGAACGTCTTCCATGTTTTTCAGTAGCAACTCTGCATTCGCGGTCAGCTTGAGCGGACCGTTCCCACGAATGATTAGTTCAACCCCGAGCTGGTTTTCCAGATCCCTTAGCGCCTGACTGACCGAGGGTTGGGTTATGCGTAAGAGCCTCGCCGTCTCGGTGACGCTCATGACGCGGGAGAAAAGCCGGAAAACTTCCAGATGCCGAAGATTCGGGTTCATGTGCACTCCAGAGCAATCGTTGCCTCCCGCTCAGACCATAGGCATTTTCCTATGAAAATATAGAAGGAAAATATTGGACGCACAGTAGATCATGGTCTCCAATCCGGTCACGGGAAGGCGCCATGCAGCAAGAGATGCACACCGTTAAAGGTGTTGGCTCTGGCTTTTCCCCAATAACAAAACAAGGGAACTCCATTCATGCTTTCACGACTATTCGCTCTTGCTATTCCTCTTTCTACGTCCCTGGCGCTCGCGTCGACCGCTTGCGCGCAGGAACTTGCCTATGCTTCCAAACTTGTTTCGCCGGGAACGATTACCATTGCCACGACCGGAAATGCTCCTCCCATGACCACGATGGGTGGCGATGGTACGCTTACCGGTTTTGACGTGGAGCTTTGCCGCACAGTGGCCACCGGCCTGAAGCTGAAAACTGAGTTCGTGCGTGTCGATTTTGCCGCGACAATCCCGGGCCTGAAAAGCGGGCGGTTCGACATGATCTGCTCTGCGACTGCCCGTACCCCACAGAGGCTCGCATCGCCCGATCTGTTCATGACCGAGCCGACGGTCGAGAATTTTTCAACCCTGCTGGTCAAAGCTGAGGGTGCAACGATTGCTGCGGTCGGTGACGCCAAGGGCAAGACCATCGGGGTCGTGCGTGGCGGTCAGGAAGGCAAGCTGCTGTCCGATTTATTCGGTGAAGACGTCACGGTCACGACGTATCCCGGGATTGCCGAGGAAATACTCGATCTCAAGAATGGTCGTATCGATGCCGTTGCGATCAACTACATCACCGCCAGCCATCATGTTCACGGTGATCCGGCGCTGAAGATTCTCGTACCCGGTTTCGAACGTGATGGCGTTTCTCCTTACACCCATGCGTTGATCGTTAGCCGTAGTCAGCCAGAACTGCTGAAAGCGGTGAATGGTGAACTGGCGCGACTGAAACAGAGTGGTGAACTCGCCAAGCTCGAAGAGACCTGGATTGGTCGTAACTGATAGCGGGCAACGATCATGGATTTCGGTTTTCTCGTTGAGAGCCTGCCCATACTTTTGCGGGCAGCCTGGACAACTGCGTGGCTGACAGCCGCTACGCTCGTCTTGTCCACGATCGTCGCTCTGCCTCTTGCCGTATGCGGTCTTCGCAGACCCGGACGGTTGGCGTGCGTCATTCAGGCCTGCAGCACACTGATGCGTTCTGTGCCGACACTCGTGATCCTGTTTCTGGTCTATTACGGCCTGCCGGAGATTGGAATTGTTCTACCCGCGCTGGTCACAGCACTGGCAGGACTTATGCTTTCGGCGGTTGCCTATACGATGGAAATATTTCGGTCAGGATTGAAATCGGTCGATCCCGGGCAATACGAGGCAGCAAGTGCGCTTGGTATTCCTGCTTGGAGGGTATGGATTTGGATCATCTATCCTCAGGCATTGCCTGTTGTTGTTCCCACATGGCTTTCGAACGCAACGCTAATCCTGAAGGGTACATCGGTCGCCTCGATCATCACAATCCCCGAACTCACAGCCAAGGCCAACGAACTCGTTGCCGAGAGCTACCGGCCATTTGAAATCCTGCTATCGACTGCCGCAATCTATATCCTGCTTGGTGGTCTACTTTCCCTAATTGCACGGGCCTCCGTGCGCCGATGGAGCCCAAAATGAGCGCCAGCCAACTGAATCAACCGAAAATAGGTTTTGTTAGTCTCGGGCAAGGGCCGCGTCTTGATCTGGACAGCTATCATCAACGCCTGCTGGAGCAGACGGGTATCAAGGCATGCGTTATTTGGAGACATGTCCTTGATGGGCTTTCTCACGAGGCGCTGGGGTCTATGGCTGCGAAAGATGGCATGCCTGCTATTCGCTCCAATCTGCGTCAGTCGGGTGAGCATGGCGCTCTGGGTCCGGGTTGGACTGCACGTTGGTTTGACCGTGACAGTTTCATACCGCTGGTTCAGGACGCCATCGATGATCTGGAAGTAAAAGACGGTGTTGATCTGACCATCATTTGTGCTGCCGAGGAGTTTCCTGCTGCAAGCTTCCGATCAAACCGTCCGGTTGTCTTGCCAAGCATTGCGATGGCTGCCTATGGGCAATTACTGGCAAACACCAAACCAACTGCAACTTTAGGACTTCTTGTTTACGGAGACCGCCAACGCCAGCAACAACAGGATGGATGGGCAGCCAAGACTTGGGCAGGCGGCCTTAATCTCGTCTTTTGCGGTCATGGCAACAACCTCGACGCTGCCGCTGAAGAGTTCCGGTCAATCATACCTGACCTGATCCTGGTCTGGGCTTATGGCGCCGGTGTCGGGCAAGGAAAAGATGGTGCTGAAAGTCTCTCGCTGAAACTCGGCATTCCCGTTATTTCGGCAGCCGTTGCATCGATTTCAATGGCCGCAAAATTGCTTCCGAGGGCGAGCGAGAAGGTCAGGTCATGATCGCTATATGGTCAACAGTTCTCAATCTTGCACCATCAGTGGCGAGTGCAACACTCAATGCCTTGTTTCTCTTGGTGACAACCGTATTTCTGTCAAGCTTTTTGGCTGTCTGTTTGACGGTTGCGGATATTGCTGCGCCGAAAGCCCTGCGCCTTTTTATTAGGCTTTACAGCTGGCTTGCACAAACTACGCCACCACTCATCCTGCTGTTTCTGGCGTTTTATGGATCGACCGCATTTGGATGGTTTATCTCGCCAATGACGGCTGCTGTCATTGCCTTCGTGCTTTTTGCGACAGCCTATTATTTCGAGATATTTCGAGCGAGCTATAACGGCGTTCCGCAGGACCAGTTCGAAGCTGCATATGCGCTTGGCATTCCTCCGCTAAGCTTTGCCATAAAGGTAATAATTCCCCAGGTCGCCAAGATTGCCGCCGCACCGTTTATGGGGCGGACGACCGTTCTGTTCAAGGAGACCTCACTGGCGTCGGCGATATCGGTAAGCGAAATCATGAGCACTACCAGTGCCTTCATCTACTCGGGAGAGAACCCTTTGCTAATGGTCGCTGTCGCCGGTGCAATCTACGCGATTATCAACACATTCCTGATCACAATTGAAAAACGCTGTACTCGAAGGATGGCAATCGCATGAGTTCTGTTCACGCAATCGCGCATTCTTACACACCACGCTGGCCAGAAAAACCGGACCCTGTTCATGCTGTCGAGTTGCGCGGTGTCGGGCTTTCAATTGGCGAGCAGGGAATTTTGAACAATATCGATCTTGCCATTCGCGAGGCGACGACCACGGCGATCATTGGTCCCAGCGGATCAGGCAAGACCACTCTCCTGCGTTGCATCAATTATCTTGCACGGCCAACGACAGGTGAGGTCTGGGTTGGTGGACAGCTTGTGGGACATCGTGAGCGCAATAACAGGCTTGTTCCTGCTGGTGAGAGATTATTGCGCCACCACCGGCGACAGACAGGAATGGTTTTTCAGAAATTCAACCTGTTCCGTAACATGAGCATTCTTGAGAATGTCGCTTTTGCTCCTGTATCTTCGGGTATTTGCACCCGTGCGGAAGCCAACGATCGAGCGCGGCGTCTTGTTGCCCGCGTTGGATTGGCGCACAAGCTGGACAGCTTGCCTGAACAGTTATCCGGTGGCCAGCAACAACGCATAGCCATTGCACGTGCTCTTGCGATGGAGCCGAAGGTCATGCTCTTCGACGAGGCAACATCGGCTCTCGATCCAGAATTATCGCGAGAGGTTCTTCATCTTATGCAGGAGCTTGCAGAAGAGGGGATGACGATGATTGTTGTCACCCACGAAATGAGTTTTGCCCGCAACGTTGCCCACGAGGTGGTCTTCATGGAAAACGGGTCGATTTACGCTAAGGCACCCCCGGCTGAATTGTTTTCCGACCTTGCGCCGGAAAGGGTGCAAACGTTCCTTGCCGCATGATTGTGCCTGTTAAAGATCAATCTCCACCCAATGAAAGAATGGAAACATGACATTTTCTCTCGTTATCCGTGGCACTGCAGTTTTACCCGATGGTCTGCTTGAGCATGGATGGGTCGGTATACGCGATGGGAAGATCGCTGCACTTGGAACGGGTGAGGTGCCTGCGAGCGACGAGGTTTTCGACGCTGGTGACGATCTGATCATCCCGGGCGTCATCGACGGTCAGACCCATGCCTGCAGTTATGGCGGCCTGCCGGGCATTGCCTCTACGACGCGGTCTGCTGTCGCCGGTGGCATCACCACGATAGTCGACATGCCCTATGACAATCCCGATCCGCTCAACTCGCTGGCAACGCTCAACGCTAAGATTGCCGCCATTGGCAAACATGCCCACTCCAACGTCGCGCTGTATGGCACCGTCATGCCGGGCCAGTCGACAGATGAGATCGCCGGTCTGATTGCGGGTGGCGTTGTGGCCTTCAAGATTTCGACCTTTGAAAGCAGCCCGACGCGCTTTCCGCGTATATCTTCCAACCAGACGTTGGAAATTTTCAACGCGCTGGCGGATACTGACGTTCCGCTTGGCGTTCACAATGAAGACCAGGAAATCGTACGTGCGCACATCGCCGCAGCCAAGGCTGCAGGCCGTGATGGCATCGAGGCTCACTCGGAAAGCCGACCCGTGGCAGCCGAGATGGCGGCCACAGCGCAGTTCCTTGAGCTCGGTGCCGCCGCTGATGCCCATGCGCATATCGTGCATTTGACAACGACACGCGGGTTCGACATCGTCGAGAACTACCTCTCTGATGGTTACCGTTCAACCGGCGAACTGTGCGTGCATTATCTCTGGTTCGACCCTGACGCCGATGGCACGGAACTGGGCGCTAAGATGAAGGTCAACCCGCCGATCCGCCCCGGTCAGATCGACGCCCTGTGGGGCGACGTCATCTCCGGCCGGGTGGCTTTCGTCAGTTCGGATCATTCCTCCTGGCCGATCGACAACAAGTTCACACCATCGATCTTCGAGGCGGGCGCGGGCGTTCCCGGTCTTGAAACCCTGCTCCCGGCTTTCTTCACTGGGGCAGAACTGCGTGGCTATGATGCCGTCATGTTGACCGTCGAGCAACTGTGCGAACGCCCTGCCAAATTCTTTGGCCTGTGGCCCCAGAAAGGCACCTTGAGCATTGGCGCTGATGCCGACATCGCCATTCTGAAGGCTGAATCGCAAGTATGGGACGCCGCCAAGGCGCATGACGAGTTGAACTGGAGCCCCTTCGACGGGCGTGAATTCTCCGTCAAGGTTTCGCGAACATATGTCGGCGGAAAGCTGGCCTTTGACGGGACAAACGTCGTCAACGCAGCCGGTGACGGGCAGTATGTCGCCCGCGGCACATCCAGCTGGTTCTGAGCTTCGGAGAGACAAGATATGACACTGATCAATAACGAGACATCGGGCGTCTTCGTGATTGCCTGCACACCGTTCACTGACAACGGCGCCATCGATGTGGCGAGCGTCGACAGAATGGTGGACTTCTATTACGACAAGGGCGCCGATGGTCTGACGATCCTCGGCATGATGGGAGAAGCGCCGAAGCTGACACAGGCAGAATCTATCGACATCACCCGCCAGACGATTGCCCGGTCGGCCGACAAACAGGTGGTGGTTGGCGTTTCCGCACCGGGTCTGGCCGCGATCGGCGAACTGACCAAGAAGGTGATGGACATGGGCGCTGCCGGTGTCATGGTCGCACCGCCATCCAGCCTGCGCACCGACGAGCAGATCATCGGTTACTACCGCAACGTCATCGAGACCATCGGCACCGATGTGCCCGTCGTGCTGCAGGACTTCCCGTTGTCTACCGGCGTGCAAATCTCGTCGCGGACGCTTGGCGTGATCCTTGAGGCGCATCCGAGCATCGTCATGCTCAAGCATGAAGACTGGCCGGGTCTGCAGAAGATCACCGATCTGCGCGAGGCGGAAGCAAAGGGCCGTCGTCGCACGTCCATCCTGTGCGGCAATGCGGGCGTTTTTCTGCCGGAAGAAATGCAGCGCGGAGCCGATGGGGCGATGACCGGGTTTGCCTATCCGGAGATGATGGTCGAGGTCTGCCGCCTTTGCGATGAAGGCAAGCATGACAAAGCTCAGGACCTGTTCGACGCTTATCTTCCGTTGATGCGCTACGAACAGCAGCCGGGCCTTGGCCTTGCTATCCGCAAATATGTGCTGGCCAGACGCGGTGCCATCGCCAGCGCTGCACAGCGCCGTCCCGGCGCTTCTCTCAATGCCAAGGCCATCGCTGAAGTCGAACGACTGATCGAGCGTCAGACACGCAAACTAGATGAACTGAAGTAAGGCATCGATACCATGGACTTTATGATTTCCGGCAAGACCGCACTCGTTCTCGGTGCCAGCCGCGGCCTGGGGGCCGCCATCGCCAAGGGACTGACCGCAGAGGGCGTCAAAGTTTTTGCCGCCGCCCGTAATGTCTCGGCGATGGAGGAGACCGAGAGCTTCATTCCGGTCAGCGTTGATCTTTCCGACGCCGCATCAGTGGCAGCGCTGATCACTACGATCAAAGCTGCCGGTGGCGTCGATATACTCGTCAACAACTCCGGTGGGCCGAAGGCCGGTCCTGCGGTCGGCCAGTCGAAAGACAGCTGGACAAGCGCATTCGAAAGCATGGCGACTTCGATCTTCGCGGTCACCGATGCGATGCTTGAAGGCATGATCGACCGCAAGTGGGGCCGCATCATTACCATCGGGTCTTCCGGCGTTGTACAGCCCATACCCAACTTGGCGCTTTCCAATGGTGTGCGCGCCGCCGTGTCAGGCTGGTCGAAAACGCTGGCCGGTGAAGTTGCCCGTCACGGCATCACAGTCAACATGATCCTGCCCGGCCGGATCGACACCGACCGCGTGCGCGAACTGGATGCCGGCAAGGCCGAGAAGACCGCCAACACGGTCGAAGTCGTGCAGGAAGCATCGCGCGCCGAAATCCCGGCCGGTCGTTACGGAAAGCCGGAAGAATTCGCAGCCGTCGCGGTCTTCCTCGCCAGCGCACATGCAAGTTATGTCACCGGCTCTGCCATCCGCGTTGATGGCGGAATGATTAGGGGCACATGAAGAGTGCCGACTGAGTGCCTTCATGCTGAACGGTGCTGATCTGAGCCCTGATCGATCCGTTGGCCCCTGAGGTTTGAGCCGTGAATTCATGTCGTTTCATTATACGACCTCTCTACGAGCAAGAGTGACTACACTGGAGCGTTCCATAAACAGTTTAAACATCAGGCGCTAATTATCCACGTCGGATGTCCAGGGTAGTGGCGACAACTCGATCCGGCTTTGGGAATGCGGGTTTGTACCTGTCAGAGGCGGTCGACTCTAAGGGGGGGCGGATCGAGCGAAATTTCGGGCATTTCATAGTTCGCGGGGGATTGCAGCTGGTCGCCATTCCGTTCAGAGCTGGATGTGCGCGCTTCCCGCGCATACCATCACGCCCAACCCTTCAAGGCTCTACCTGAGTAGTAGCTTGGCGTCGTCGCGCGGTAGAGTGGAATGGTCGCGGCTCCTAAATGCGGTACTTCGCTTAACTCCGATTTGCGGATTTCCGGTGGCTCAACGAAAAAGTCCTCGCCGAGAGTTTCCAGCGATCCAAGCCTTTCGACAATTTCCGCTATGAGCCAGGCCGGCAACGACCCGCCAAAAACAATCGTGGAGGGATCGAGTGTTCTAGCAACAGTAAGCGCCAGGCTTCTAAGCTGATCCGTCGCGCGCTCCAACCAGTGCATCACGACAGGGTGATCAGCGTAACTTTCGTCAATTTCACACAGCCGCTTAATGGTGATGCCATTGCTATCCAGAAGGTTGCAGAGGTCCTGCCCTGAGGGACGGTGATGTGATTTGGGAAAAAGGCCACCAAATTCCCCTGCATTACGGTTGCTACCTCGGTAGAGATGCCGCTGCACGACAACACCGCCTCCGATGCCATATGTAAGCCAGATCATTGCGAAGTTTGCGAGGTTACGGCCAACGCCGTAATAGAGTTCAGACAGTATCACCGCTTTACCATCATTCTCGTGATGTACCGGGTGATCGAAGAACGGCTGGAAATCTCTATCTACGTCAACGTCATGCCAGGCAGCAAACTGTGGGATCTGAAAAACGTGGCCCGGGTTGCGAGAGAAATGACCAGGAAATGACAGGCCGCAACCAAGAATTCTCCGCTTGTCGACCTTTGATGTCGCAACAACCGCTCGCGCTGCCGGGGCTGCGATGTTCATAATGTGACGGAAGCTATGATCGCTCAAATCTTCGCGAATCTCGGCTCTGATCTTGCCATTGAGATCCGCCACGCAGATCCTCAAGTCGTCCGGATTGAAGTATACGCCAATTGTAAACAGTCCGTCGGGATCAAGCGTTAGGACGGTAGCTGGTTTACCTCTACCGGAGCCAGGCCGGTGGGTCTCTGCCTCACGAATAAGACCTTCTTCGAGCAGACTCGACGTAAGTCGTGTGAGGGTTGGAGCGGAGACGTCCATGTCCCGCGCGAGCTCGGTCCGTGACATGCCGCCGCGGCCGCGCAACATTTCGATCAATCGACGTTCGTTATAGCCGAGGTTAATCAAATCTGTCCCCTGTCTCACATCTCTTAATTTGCATAGCTTAGTTCACTAGACGTAGCATCTGATTTCTTTTTGCCCCTGTGTGGACTCCCATGAATTCGGTAGGGTGGGCGGGCTTTAAAATAGCAATAACAGCTACTTATTCAAATTGTGACAGTTTTGCGAAATCAGTCTTGACATATTTAATTACGTAATGAAAATTAATTGTAGCGCTGAATACGATTGATAGATCCAGGCAAACTGGACGCGGCAAATCGACATGCGCTTTCGGGAACCAAAACAATCTGGAGGCCACATTGGGCTATGTTCGTAATTTTGTGACCGCTCTCGCCACGAGTGCGGCTATGTTCGCTTCGCTGTCGGCTGCTCACGCTGACGGGACCGTTGTGGTCTACTCTGCAGCTCCCCAGCAGCTGATGGACGATTTGCTGCCAGCATTCGAGAAAAAGACCGGCACCAAGGTCGAACTCGTCAAAGCCGGTTCCGGTGAGTTGATGAACCGCATCAAGGCGGAGAGCGGCAAACCTGCAGCCGACGTTCTGTGGAGTGTTGATGGCACCGTCATCGATTTTTCTGCCGATCTCTTCCAGCCCTATGAGGCGAAGGAAGCTTCGGCAATCACTCCCTCGCTAGCGCCGAGCAAGAACTGGATCCCTTTTACAGCTGTTGTCACAGCATTCATCGTCAATCGTGATGCGCTAAAGGGTGCCCCGGCGCCCACGTCATGGGAAGATCTTGCCAAGCCGGAATATAAGGGACTGATCTCATCGGCTCGCGCCGACCAGTCCGGCTCGGCATATATTCAGCTATCGACCGTGCTTCAGCTTTTCAAGCCTGAAGAAAAAGGCTGGGAAATTTACAAGGGCATTCTCGCAAACACTGTCTTCTCAACATCCTCCGGTGCCGTACCGCGTTTCGTCAATGATGGTGAGCAGGCCATTGGCATTACCCTTGAAGACGCCGCGCTTCGTTACAAGCTTGGCAACGCACCGGTCGATATCGTCTATCCGAAGGAAGGCACAGCAATTGCTCCTGACGGTATGGCCATCGTCAAAGGGGCGCCGAACGCAGCAAACGGCGAAGCCTTCATCGACTTTATCGTCTCGAAGGAAGGCCAGGAAGTCGTCGCAAAGCATGGTCGTCGGCCGATCCGTGGTGACGTCGCAGCCAATGCTGCCCTCGTGCCGTTGTCTGAAGTTCCAGATGCAAAATACGACTTCGCATGGGCCGCGGAAAACCGCGATCAGGTTATGAAGACCTGGAACGATGTCATGCTGGACATCCAGTAACATCAATGGACGGGCATGGCATGCTTGCCATGTCCGCTTCTCCCATTTGATCCGCCATTCCCATTCGTTCGTCCGCAGGCATTAAGACACCTGCCGGTCTACGGAGACGCTTTATGTCCGCTGTCGAAATCTCAAACATCCGAAAAAGTTACGGGGCGACCATCGCTCTTTCGGATATCAACATTTCCATTCCATCCGGCTCATTTTTCACACTGCTTGGTCCAAGCGGCTGTGGCAAGACCACACTTTTGCGCACAATCGCCGGGTTTCATCAGCAGGACAGCGGCAGCATTGCGATTGCCGATCAGCGCATTGAGAACGTGCCCGCGCACAAGCGCAATGTCGGCATGGTTTTCCAGGATTATGCGGTTTTCCCGCATATCAGCGTCGCTGACAACATCGCCTTCGGTCTGAAGCAACGTAAGGTTTCACGCAGTGAGATCGAGCGTCGCGTTGCAGACATTCTCGATGTCGTGCAACTGAAGTCGTACGCACAGCGTATGCCGCACGAATTGTCCGGAGGCCAGCAACAGCGTGTCGGCCTTGCACGTGCTCTCGTCATAAATCCCCAAGTTTTGCTGATGGACGAGCCACTATCCAATCTGGATGCCAAGCTGCGTGTAGACCTGCGCCGCGAACTGCGCGCCATTCAGCAGTCGATGAATATCACGACCGTCTATGTCACGCACGACCAAGAAGAAGCGCTGGCGATGTCCGACTTCGTCTGCGTCATGTATGGTGGCGTCATCCAGCAGGCGGCGGCTCCCTGGGAAGTTTACAACAGTCCGGCCAACCGGTTTGTTGCGTCGTTCGTCGGCGCTAACAATTTCATGGCGCTGGCGGTAGAGGGTGCACAGGCAGCCATAGCAGGTACTGCTGTCGTGCTGCCACAACTGACAGGTGTTTCGACTAGCAAACCACTTGTCGCCTCAGTGCGTCCGGAATTCATCTCCGTCAATGCTCTAGCTGGCGATGATCTCATTCATCTCCCTGTAAAGATCCGTCAGGTCAGCTTTACTGGCCGCGAAATGGCTGTCGCTGCGGTCCTTGCCTCCGGCGAGGAAATCGAGGCGATCACCAAGCCGACGCCGGATATCATCGCGCTACATCCAAACGACGATGCCACGTTTGCATTCGCCGCCCGCAGCGTGCAGCTTTTTGAGGACGGCGTGACCGGGGCGAGGGTGTTCTGATGACTACAGCAACAGCCACATCCACTCCTGCCAGCCGCTTCAGAATGCCAGGTTTCTGGACGGTGATCACCGCGCTGGCCGTTATTCTTCTCGCGGTCTTTCTACTTCTGCCGATTGTCAATGTGCTTGCGATCAGCTTCTTCGATGCCTCAACCGGTGATTTCGGGATCTCCAACTATGTTCAGGTGCTAACCCGGCGCTTCTATACACTGGCTTTGTGGAACACGATTGTCATCGGCCTCTTGGGTATGCTCGGAGCCTGCCTGATCGGCATACCGCTCGCGTTTTGCACGTCCCGCTACCGCATTCGCGGCCGCGCGGTAATCGCGACCTTCGCAGTTCTGGTACTCTGCGCTCCACCGTTTATCGGCGCCTATGCCTGGATCATGCTGTTTGGCTCGAACGGTGCGGTTACAAACGCTCTCCAAGCTGTCGGGCTACCCGCGCCGACCATTTATGGAATCCCTGGCATCGTTATGGTCTTCAGCCTGAAATTTTTTCCATACATCTACCTGATGACGGAGAATGCGCTGAACACAATCAACAAGTCTTACGAGGATGCCGCCGAGAACCTAGGCTGTACCGCGTTCCAGCGCTTCTACAAGGTTACGTTGCCGTTGATATTCCCGGCTGTGAGCACTGGTGCGATCATATGTTTCGTGCTGTCGATCGCCGATTTTGGAACGCCTGCCATTCTCGGTCGCGGCGTTCGGACGCTGGCAACCATCGCCTATGCGCAATACACTTCCGAAATGGGCGGTACGCCAACAATGGCGGTCACGGTATCGATGCTGATGATCGCAATTTCGATGATAGCACTTCTGCTGCAACGCCGTATTCTTTCCAAGCGTCGTTACGCCAGTGCCCTGACCAACCGCCCCGTAAAGAGGGCAATGTCGCCGCTGAAATCGCTTTTCGTGCACGGCTTCTGCTATCTTGTCGTCTTCATCGCCATGCTGCCGGCATTTACCGTTGTCTACACCTCGTTCCTTGAGACAAGCGGACCTGTTTTTACCGGCAATTTCGGGCTTGGCAGTTATGAGCGTATTCTTCGGGATTCTCCGCAGGCAATCTACAACAGTTTCCTGTTCTCGCTGGCGGCCGTGGCCATGATTGCCGTCGTCTCGGGCCTCTTGTCCTTCATCGTCGTTCGAAAGGATAATGTCGTCTCAGGTTCGCTCGATCTCGTCCTGATGGTGCCTTACCTGATCCCGGGTGTCGTCATGGCGATCGGCTATGTCGCCACGTTCCGTCATCCGCCGTTCGACATCACCGGCACTGCATTGATCATCATCCTTCTGGTCTTCATCCGGCGCCTGCCTTACGGCGTACGCTCAACGACATCGATCCTGCGTCAGATTAAACCTTCGATCGAGGAAGCGGCCGTTAACCTCGGAGCATCGCCAGCAAAAACCTTTGCCTCGGTGACCGTGCCGCTAATGATGCCAGGCCTCATCATCGGCTCGCTGATGAGCTTCATTACCGCCATCAACGAACTGTCGTCGACGCTCATTCTTTACACGTCGCGAACCGTCACTATGCCGGTGCTGATCTATGTACAGGTGATCGACGGTGAGTTTGGCACGGCCGCGGCTCTGTCAACCCTGCTGTTAGCCTCGACCGGACTGTGTGTCTTCATCGTTTTCCGTTTCTCGGATCGTAAGGAATCCGCGTTCGTCTGATCCCCGGCCTCGGCCAATCGACAGATCTGGCCGGCGTCTTGGGGCGCCGGGCGGACTGCTGTCGCCAACAGGACCTGCATTTATGAATATCGAAGCATTTTCACGCTCCAAATATAAGAACGGAACCAAGCCGGGTGATGATATCATTCTGATCGAGCCGGATACACTTCTGGCGGTCTTTGACGGCGCAACTGATCCAACAGGTGCGTTTTACAACGGGGAAAGTTCTGGCCGCATCGCAGCCCGAAGCGCTGCACAATGCACTGCGCGTCTTGCCGCTTCAGGCAAGCTTGTTTCGGCCGCCGGCCGTGAGATATTTCAGGCGCTGAGCGACAGCGTCCGAGATGCAGCGATTGAGCGTAATATTGCCCATCCACCATCAACGACGGCGGCAATCGTCGTCAGCTCGGGCGATCATTTTCGTCTCTTGGCACTCGGTGACACCGGAATTCGCATCAACGGTGAAACCATCTATCAGCATCACAAGCTGATCGACACGGTCAGCACCGCCGCGCGTATTGCTGTACATGGCATACTGTCGGATCGAATGAACAATAGCGATGAAGCCGAGATGGCGACACGCAGGGTCATTTTTGACGGTCTTGATGCTGCCGTGCAGACAGGCCGTTTGACGGCGACAGAGGCATCAACAGCCATAGCCGCCTCTGTCGCCGCTGCCGGGACAGCCCCCGAAATCGCCGAGACGTTTCTCAAGGGCGGCATCCGTACGCAATTCCATTACGCAAATAGCACGCAACCGCTTGGCTATGCGTCGATAAATGGCAAGGACATCACAGTCGATGGTTTGACCGATGTCCTGTTATCCAAAAACGACGTTGCGAGCATCGAAATCTTTTCCGACGGCTATGTTTCGATCCCAACCAGTGGAATCCGGGTGGGTGACTGGGAGAAGGAATTCGAGCGGGTCGAAACCGTCGATTTTCACAAGACTGGTGCTTTTCCTGCGGTGAAGGGCTCCACCTCCGTCGAAAGCTGTGACGACAGGACAATTCTCTGCGCCATCCTTCCCCGATCTCTCACGAGTTGATCCGAAGAGCATCGTTGCCACCGGGCAACCAGGATGGCCTTTAAACACATAGAACAGGAACCTATCATGCGGGCCGAAGACAGTCAGACATGGAATGAAATTTTCTCACAGCCGCTCATTTGGAACGAATGGGCCCCGACGCTTGCTGGTAAGGCGCTGGAAATCAGTGCCTGGATCAAGGAAAAGCAGATTACCGAGATTGTCTTTGCCGGTGCGGGAACATCTGCCTTTATTGGTGACGCATTGAGCTTTGCGCCGTCCGACGGCTTTCTCATCAAGGCAATCCCGACGACCGATATTGTGGCGTGCCCTTTCGAGTGCCTGCGCGATGACCCGCAGCTTCTCGTCGTGCAGTTTGGTCGCTCTGGCGACAGTTCTGAAAGCATTGGCACGCTCGATCTTCTCGACCACCAGTTTCCCAAGGTGCAGCGGCTGAATATCACCTGTAACCCGAATGGCGCGCTCGCCACGCGAGCACCCGCCGGAAGCGGAGAGCAAAAGGTGATTGCGCTGCCCGAAGCTACGCATGACAGCGGTTTTGCAATGACGTCCAGTTTCACGACGATGCTCTTGTCGGCACTGGCGTGCCTCGATACTGGGGCGGATGTGGCGGGTAATCTCAAAAGGATCGCCGACAAGGCGTCATCGTTACTGCCGGCGCTGCACTCCATGACGCCGGCTCGGCCCGACCGCGTGGTATTTCTCGGCTCAGGCGCGCTGAAGGGCGTTGCGCGCGAATCTGCGCTTAAAGTGCTGGAACTGACAGCTGGCCAGACCATGACCTCTTGGGACAGCACGCTCGGATTTCGACATGGTCCTAAGGCGGTCATCACCGGCCGCGACCTTATCGTCGTGATGATCCATCCGAATGCCCACACTTCACTATATGATCACGATGTGGCACGCGAGATCAAGGCACAGTACCCAGAGGCCACAGTGCTTACACTCGGCGGAGAGGGATGCGATGTGGATCTGCGCACCCTGGGTGATGCCTGCTGGGAAGCGCCACTTTACGTGCTGGCGGCCCAGATCTGGGCGGTTGCATGGTCCGGGGAACTTGCGCTCAATATCGACAATCCGTTTGCGGGGCAGGGTAATCTGTCGCGTGTCGTCTCCGGCGTGACGCTTTATCCGGTGCGGGCATGATCTGCGGCGGCATCGATATCGGCGGCACCAAGATCGAAGCGCGGCTGTTCTCCAACGATCTGGCGACCGTCGAGATGCGACGCATCCCAACGCCAAAGGACCGGCTCGCCGATTTCATCGATGCCCTCGCCGAGCAGGTCCGATGGCTCGAGCAATTCTCGCATCAGGGCCAGGACTTAACCGTCGGAATGGCCATACCCGGTCTTATCGATGTGCACACGGGCCGCGCTTTCACCTCTAATCTGCCAGCCAGTGGTCACGATATCGCCGCCATACTCGAGGAACGGATAGGTCGAAGGCTACCATTAATGAATGACTGCCAGGCATTTGCGCTGTCGGAGGCAAATGGCGGAGCCGGTGAAGGGTTCAAGACTGTTGTTGGACTCATCATGGGTACCGGCGTTGGGGCCGGTCTGACGTGTGACGGTCACTTACCGCCGCGCCTCAATAGTTCGGCACTGGAAATTGGCCATATCGGCATCCCGGCCCATCTCCTGGCGTCCCGCAGTCTGCCGTTATGGGATTGCGGTTGCGGGAAGAGAGGGTGTTTCGAACGCTATGTCTCCGGCACGGGCCTGGCAGCACTGGGCGCGCACTGGCTGGGCCGGCCGGTGACTGCCGAAGAGATCGTAGCTTCGGCCCAAGCCGGGGGCACGCAACACCAGCAGGTACTGTGGCAGTGGGCAGAGATCGCCTCAGAGCTGTTACTGATCATCCAGCTCATGCATGATCCCGACTGCATTGTCCTCGGTGGTGGATTGTCCGGCATTCCGGATGTCGTGCCGCTGCTGGAAAAACCGTTTCAATCCGTAAAGCTCGGCGAAATGCGCATGCCGGCCATCCGATGCGCCATCCATGGTGACAGTTCGGGAGCACGTGGCGCCGCGATCATGGCCAGCAGAAAACCACTCTAACCGTCCGGAGTCCCATTTTCATGACCCAACTCGTTGCCGCCGATTTCATCTGGTTGGATGGTGCCATGCAAACCGGGCTTGCGGCTGAGCTGACCAGCGGTGAGCTCAGAAAAATCCGCCCGCTTGAAAGTGGTGAAAGCCCGGACGTGCGCCTCAGTCTGCTTGGTCCGGCGTTGACTGATCTGCAGGTGAACGGTAGCGGCGGAGTGATGCTGAATTCCGATCCTTCGGCAAAATCAATTTTGCGCATTGTCGAGACGCAGCGCTCTCTCGGCACTGGCTGGGTAATGCCGACCCTTATTACCTGCGAGGCTGAACGTATGCGCACGGCCGCGACAGCAGCACGCGATGCTTGGGGAACGGATGGCTTCCTGGGTCTTCATGTGGAGGGACCGCATCTCAATGTGTTGCGCAAAGGCACGCACAATCCTGCGTTCATCCGCCCTATGGATGAGACGACGGTTGCCATCCTTGAAGAACTGCGTGGTGCTGGTATTCCGGTGATGCTGACACTTGCGCCAGAGACAGTCGATTTTGATACGATCCGCCGCATTGCAGATATGGGCGTGATCGTCTCCGCAGGTCATTCTGCGGCGACCGCTGAGGAAACCAGAGCTGGAATAGAAGCGGGTGTTAGCTGCTTCACCCATCTCTACAATGCAATGCCACCTATGAGCTCGCGCGAGCCCGGTATCCTTGGTGCGGCTATTAATTCGGATGCCTATGCCGGGATTATTGTCGATGGCCATCATGTTGATTGGTCGATGGTGGCTCTGGCCTGCCATGCGCGTCCATCGCCAGGGCGTATGTTTATGGTTTCCGACGCTATGGCGACGATTGGCGGGCCTGATCAATTCGAACTTTATGGTGAGATCATAAGGGTTCGGGATGGGGCACTCATCAATCAAGCAGGCTCTCTTGCCGGAGCGCATGTAGATCTTGCCACATGCCTCGCAAACGCCGTCCTGCATGTCGGGCTCTCATTGGCGGAAGCATATCAGATGGCAGCCATGATCCCTCTGGATGTAATGGGCCTCACGCGGCCGTCACTTCGGCCGGGAACGCCTGCCAACGAAATCATAGCGCTCGACGATGCACTAAAGCGTGTTGTGATTTGACCCCTGCAGAGCATTTGCGTCGCACGACAGGACCAGTTAAAGGATTGAAATAATGAACCTTTCATTGCAGAGGACAGCTGTCGGCGATGGTTGTCTGCTAACGGTATTTCCGACGGCGAATGATGCTGCTGATGCGGTTGCAGATCACTTGATCGCAACAGTCAGGCGTGACCCCAAAAGCGTTCTGGGTCTTGCAACTGGCCAGACGCCGCGCCGCGTCTATAAAAGTCTCGTCGATGCATTTCTTGAGGGCGAAGTTTCGTTTCGAGATGTCGCGACTTTCAATCTGGACGAATATTGTGGCCTGGCTGCATCCCATCCAGATTCCTTTGCCGCGTTCATGAAGCGCGAACTCTTCGGTCTTGCCGATTTCGATCCTGCCAAGCTCAACCTCATCGACGGTGCCGCAGCGGATCTGGGGGCCGAGGCTGCACGATATGCGACTTTGCTGCACAAAAGCGGAGGTATCGACGTACAGCTTCTTGGCCTGGGGACAAACGGACATATCGGTTTCAATGAGCCCGGATCGGCACCTGACAGTCATGTACGGATCGTTGATCTCTCCCATGAAACCCTCTCGGCCAACCAGCCTGGTCTTGTGGAACTGCGCTCGGTACCCTCGCAGGCCATTACCTTGGGGATCGCCGATATACTGAATGCGCGTGAAATCATCATGCTGGCGACGGGACCGGCGAAGGCGACTGCCGTTCGCCGCAGCCTTCGGGAAAAACCCTCAACCGACTGCCCGGCTTCGTTGCTGACGTCTCATGCAAATATCCACTGGTACCTCGACAGCGCTGCCGCCAGCGCACTTGGATGACAATTAAAACAGCTTCGGTGCCGCTGAGCATCGCTGCTGTGGTCTGAAGCACTCCAAACTTAATGGCGTAGAAGGACAACCAGATGCTTGAAATTACCTTTATCAATCAGGACGTTCGGCTTGTTCTTGGTAAATCGCCAATCATGTATCCAGATGGGTATCGCTCCAAGGTCGAAACACACTGGGCCCGCATCAGTAACAACGGGCGGTTTTTTAACGGCCCGGTTCTTGCCGCATCGTCAGTCGCTACGGATAGTTCCCGTGTTGTTGTCGAGGTCTCTTCGACCGACTATGCGCATTATCTTTATGCTGCTCAAGACCGGGATCACGAGTTCGATTGCCGGGCTGTTTTTTGCGCGGCCGCCATTGTGACCTCCGATAATTACCTCTTGCTTGGTGAAATGGCGCAGCACACGTCAACACCCGGTCAGATCCAGTTTCCGGGAGGCGGCGTCGAAATGGGCGCCGATGGTGAACTCAACGCACAAACCTGCTGCCAGCGCGAGGTAACTGAGGAACTTGGATCGGATTTTTTCAACGACGTTGCAAGGTTTCATCCCTTTGGTCTGAAGTGTGGAGGAAACCTTTCCACCATCGGGATATTCTACGCCCTGTCTCTCGATATGACCGCCGGGCAGGCGCAAAATTCTTTCGCTAGTTATCGATCGGAACAACTGGCCGCCGGGCAACTCCCCGAGTTTGATCATCTCCATGCTGTAACGTTCGACCTTAAAACACTCAGCCAATTCTTCCGCGTGAACAAAGGCTGCGTTGTTGATTATCTCGCACCGCTTTTGGAAGACGGTTGGGATGAAGCTTCTAAGGCTGTGCGTTTCTGCGCAATAGAAACGCCGTCGCGGGACACGGGGTCTGGACCATATGCCCTTAAATCATGCTGATGACTGCGCAACGATATGTAGTCATCCGTCCGCGCAATTTTTTGCCCGCAATTTGAGAGATCTACATGAATACCTCTACACTCACGTCTCTACGATCGCGCCGCGATCGTGGTGAGACATATGGCATAACATCCGTTTGTTCGGCGCATCCCGATGTCATTCGCGCAGCTTTGATACTTGGTCGCGACATTGATCAGCCGGTCCTGATCGAAGCCACTTGTAATCAGGTGAATCAAGACGGCGGATACACGGGTATGACACCTGCGATATTCCGGACGTTTGTTGGGGAGATCGCGTCCAGTGTGGGCTTCAATACCGAAAGCCTCATCCTTGGCGGAGATCATTTAGGTCCCAATCCCTGGAAACATCTGCCTGCGACTGACGCGATGATCAAGGCCAGAGAGATGGTTGCAGCATACGCCAGTGCAGGCTTTTCCAAGCTGCATCTCGATTGCTCAATGGGATGTTCCGGCGAGCCCGAGGCGCTCGAGGATGAAATCGTGGCCCGGCGCGCAGCGCAGCTGGCAGCAGTTGCCGAAGACAACAGTTCTTTTTCACCCGTCTACATTATCGGAACGGAAGTGCCTGTTCCAGGTGGTGCTTCTCATGCCGTCGATGATCTTGATGTGACGGATCCGGCTGCGGCGCGCAGGACGTATGATGTGCATTTCAGGTCGTTCGCGCAAGAAGGCCTGGAGGCGGCGTTTCAGCGGGTGATCGGTCTGGTCGTGCAGCCCGGTGTCGAATTCGGCAACGCAAATGTTGTGGCTTACCAGCCGGAGCAAGCAAGGAACCTCTCTCAATCGCTTACCGACATGCCGAATGTGGTCTTCGAAGCACATTCGACCGATTACCAAACTGCTGAGGCACTCTCTTCGCTCGTGGGCGGCGGGTTTGCCATTCTAAAGGTTGGGCCCGGCCTGACGTTTGCGTTGCGGGAAGCGCTCTATGGGTTGGATTTGATTGCGTCGGAACTTGATGGTGAAGCGCCGACGCTCAAGCAGACAATGGAAAACATCATGATGGGAGATCGCAACCACTGGGCTAAATATTATTCAGGTACTTCGTCGCAACAGCGCCTCCAACGGCATTTCAGTTATTCGGACCGCATTCGCTATTATTGGTCCCAGCCCGCTGCGCGACAGGCAGTAGACGTTGTGAGAACCCGTCTCGGGAATAGGTCCATACCTGAAACACTGGTCAGCCAGTACCTCGCCCCTTTGACTGCGAAAGTGCGATCAGGCGACGTCGTGGCTGATTTCGATGGGATAAAGCTTGCCTATGTTCAGGCGACGTTGCGTGATTATGCTAAAGCGTGCGGCCACTGATAGGACTGTCACTCGAAAGTTTGAGGAACCTGACGTGCGCTGGTCTATTCTTTCCACCAGCGCCCGCCTATCGAGGTCTGGCCGATGGTCTGGCGTGTGTACCGAAGAATTATACGGAACGTGTACTCAAAACTGCATGCGAATTCCTAGCCGACGAAACCAAGCGGAACACCGAATTAAGACTTTAGATAAAATGAGACGTTCCCCGCCCTCCAATGATCGATGAGGGTTGAGAGGCAAAAGTGACATTCTGACGTCGCGTGGCCAGGGCAGCGCACGGCTCTTTATTTAAGCGGCCTGCAATTACCGATTGCAAATCACTCGGCTTTGGGACCGTTGATTCAGATCTTTTTAAGACGGCTACACTCCACCTTTGACTGGCAAAATATCGCTCTGGGCGGACCTGCTGAATGCGGTAGAGGGGGTCAACTTCTCTCCGTGACGGCGGTTTTGTTGGCGTTGATTCAGCCGATGTAAAAATAGTCTTTACATCTAACTAACATAGTTGCTAGGTTGCTCAGTGTCGGTCTGTTATACCCCTGTGACATCTTACGAGACCGTAAAGAGGAGACCGAGTATGCCAGTGAAATATGCGACTTTTGCGGATAACTGTTTTGCCGGCAGATCGGTATTCATAACAGGTGCCGCTAGTGGAATGGGTCTCGAGACCGCCCGTGCTTTCGCCCTCAAGGGCGCGGAGGTTGTCATGGCAGACCGAGACGAGGCCGGGCTTGAGAAGTACAGCGCCGATTTGCGGCAATCGGGAGCCAAGATTCACACTGTGAAGGTGGATGTCAGCGATCCAGCGAGTATTGCGGCCGCATTCCAATATTGTGACGCCAATCTAAAGCGGCTCGACAACGTGGTAACCTGTGCGGCAATCATTACCGCCAAGCGTATCTTGGAACAGGATTGGGCGCACTGGCGCCGCGTGCTGGACGTCAACCTGCTTGGCACCTTCTTCACGGTTCAGGCGGCAGTCGAGCGAATGCTCCATAATACCGAAGGTGGCAATATCGTGTGCACCGCTTCCGATGCTGGGGTTCATGGCGGCGGCGGGCTCATTGCCGATACGCCCTATGCTGCATCGAAGGCTGCCACCCTGTCGATGGTCAAGTCTGTCGCGCGAGAGTTGGCGGGTAAGAAAATCCGCATCAACGCACTGAACCCCGGGCCGACGGATTCGCCGATGCATTCCCATATTGATCCCGAGCTGAAAGTGCGCATTGCTGGTAACCTGCCGATGCGTCGCATGGGTCGACCAGATGACATGGCCGCTGCCATTATGTTCCTTTGCTCCGACGCCGCCAGTTTCACCTATGGATCAGCGCTCGATGTCGATGGCGGATCGATGTTCCGCTAAATCAGTCTGGGAGGAAAAGATGCATCAGACAGAGTTGCGTTATGCCTATTCGGTCGACGTTCCCGAACTCGATGACGTCGACGTACTCGTCATCGGTGGCGGGCCTTCGGGAATTTCAGCCGCGGTAGCGGCCGCCCGTCTCGGTGTGAGGGTACGACTCGTAGAGCGTTACGGGTTCCTCGGGGGCAACCTGACCGCAGGTCTGGTCGGTCCCTGCATGACGTCCTATTCGCTTGATGGCAAAACACAGCTGATCCGAGGCATTTACGAGGAATTCGTACAGGGTATGATGGCGTTGGGAGGCGCATTGCATCCGAGTGCCATCCCTGCTGGTTCGGCCTATTGCGGCTTTATCGTTTACGGCCATGACAAGGTCACCCCTTTCGAGCCCGAGGCAGCGAAGGTTGTCGCCCAGCGCATGTGTCTTGAGGCAGGCGTCGAACTTCTGCTTCACACAATGGTGGTAGATGCTATCGTCGGCGACCGCGATGCCGACAATCCCAGGGTGCTCGGTGTTGTTTGCGCAGGCAAAGGTGGCTTGAGAGCCGCTCGCGCCAAAGTGGTAGTCGATTGCTCAGCCGATGGCGATGTCGCTCACTATGCTGGCGTCCACACCCGGCAGGGGCGTGACAGCGACGGGCTGTCCCAGCCCCAGACCCTGTTCTTTCGCGTTCAAAATGTCGATGATCAGGTTGTCGAGGAGTATGTTCGATCGCATCCGGACGACTATCGCCCGTTTTCGTCGATTGTCGCCAAGGCGACGGAAGAGGGGCGGTTCCCTGCACCTCGTCGTGGCATAGGTCTCTATAAGACCATGGAGCCGAGAGTCTGGCGTATCAATACCGGGCGGGTGCTTAAACGAAACGGCGCCGATGCGCTCGAACTGTCACTGGCCGAGGTGGAGGGTCGTGAGCAAACCGTGGCTCTTCTCGATTTCTTCCGCAACGAGTTGCCAGGTTTCAAAGAGGCGACGCTGCGCGATACCGCAACGCAGATCGGTGTGCGGGAAACCCGCCGCATCGAGGGCGACTACGAGTTGACGCTTGAGGATCTGCATTCCGGTCGCGCCTTTGAGGATGTCGTTGCACTGTGTGGCTATCCGCTGGATATCCACGATCCGACGGGTTCGGGTGGTGGCACGGGTGGAGAAGGGCCGGACGCCGCCAATATCTATCAGATTCCGTATAGAGTGATGGTACCGCGCATCCACGATGGTCTTTTGGTCTCCGGTCGTGCCGTATCAGCAACGCATGAGGCGCTAAGTGCCATCCGCGTCATGCCGCCCTGCTTTGCGCTTGGCCAGGCTGCCGGCATCGCGGCTGCGCTTTCCGTGGGTAATCGCGCCAGCCCTCGCCATATCGAATACGAGGACCTGCGCCGGGAATTGCTGGCGCAGGGCGCTTATCTGGGGTGAGGTGAGGGGCGGATATATCATTCGCCCGTTTCACGTTCACGCCTTCAAATGCAATGTGATCAGCAGGGTGCATTCCGCGCCTTCGGCAAAGTGAGTTACGACGCGTAGCCAGTTACCGAAATGTTGTACCCGTGCAGATGTCAGTCCATCTAACTCGGTCGGCATATCGAACTCAGTTCCCTCGCGCACCCAGTGCATGCCATCGGGTGAAATTTCCACCCATCCGCGAGGCGATGCGCCAACCGGCTGTTTCAGCGCGCGGATGAAGAAGACTGCTTCGCGCGCCCAGCCTGCCTCATAGGGTTCACTGGCGGCATCACCACTCCAACGCTCGTTGCGGGCAATGATCGCTGTGATGTTTTCAGGCAGCATCAGAAATCTCCCGAAATGCAGATCGAATCGACATAGAGAAAGGCGCGCTTGGCGACGTCTGTTTCCGCGAACAAGCAGAAGTTCAGCATGCACCAGAGGTTTTTCATTGCCGGAATACGGATAGGCTCGAAGCCCGATAGATCGAAGGTGCGATCGTTGCATTGCATGCCGGTGGCCTGCATTTTTTCAAGATCGAAATCGAACCGCAGATAGCTCCAGTTCACTTTGGTCGGGATCTCGTTGTAGCAAAGCTTTTGTTCGCCATCCGGCAGATCCAGCCAGCCTTCCGGTGCAAGGTGGTAATGACTGACCGTCTTGTCGTCCGTTCCGAGAGGTTTGATTTCGGTCGTCTCACGCTTATATTGCCACTTCTGCAGGAATTTGCCGTTTTCGGCATTCAGAAACCTCAAATGCGGCATCACCCGCTCGCTATCGCTGTCACGGTCGCCGCCCTGCAGATCGAACAGAAACCCGACGGAACGCACGTCGGTTTCCGACAGCTTCAGCTCGGATGCTTCCGGTTTGAAGGTGAAGTAAATCTCGAAGCGGATCGGGCCTCTTTTGCGGAACGTGTGACGCTTGATCGCGACATTCTGTGCGCCGGGCTTGGGCCTGGTTGCGATCTTGAGCGCATAGGACGAATCCATGCCGCCATGCGAGCCGGCATCCCAATGCCCAAGTGTGGAAATCATCGCGCTGGAATGCTGGGCGTAACCGGGCAGCATGGCATCCAGCGTGTCCTCGTAATTGCCGACCAGTTGCGACCAGCCGCAATGGCCGCGCGAAAAGTCGTCGAACGAAAGAATGCGTGGCAATGGGTCAAAACGACTGAGGGCGGGATCGGCCCGTAGCAGAGCGATGCGTAAGCTTTCCGTCATGTCTGCCATTTGGCTCGGTGTTGATGATGCCATCGGGTTTTGCCTCACTGTGTTCAGCGGCCTGCTTGTATGCTAGTTCTAGCCGCATCGTATCATCTTGGCAACTGATAAACCTAGTTGCTATGTTGTAAACTGTATGCTAGCTTTTGATCATGAGGAAGCAAACGATGGTTATGTCCCGAAAATCCGTATTCGATGCCAAGCTGGTGAGCCCTGTCAGGCTCGCCGACGGTGTGTCGGATGCTATTGCTGCCGCTTTGTTCGACGGCCGTATTCCACCGGGCGAGCCTTTGCCGCCCGAGGGAGAAATCGCCAAGGAATTCGGTGTGTCGAAGCCGATTGCGCGTGAGGCTCTGCGCCAGTTGACAGCTGCTGGACTGATTTTCACGCAACAAGGAAAAGTGGCCCGCGCCAAGGCAATGAGTGGCGAGACGATGGACAAGATCTACGGCTATGCGGTGCGCTCGAGCCTCAAGCGCCTGCAGGAAGCCAATGAGATGCGCCGGGTCATCGAAACCGGCATTGCGAGACTTGCCGCCGAGCGTCGAGACCCCGAAGGCCTGGAGATTATGGAGCAGGCGTTGAAAGACATGAATGCAGGCGTCCATGATCCCGCCAGTTTCACGGCTGCGGACATTCTGTTCCATCTAGGTCTGGCGACCGCGACGGGCAATGCGATGATCCGCGTTCAGATGGAAGGCATGCGCACAGTGCAGCGGGAAGTGTCGGAGCTTTTCTCACGGCGGGCCAACCGTAGCGAGGCGGATTGGTATGAGACGATCGCACGGCACGCTGCAATCTGCGAAGCCATCCGTTTGGGCGATGCCGATCGAGCCGAGCAAAGGATACGCGCGCATTTCGATGCTGCCGATATCGCTTCGCTGGAAGTCGCTGACAAGCTGGATGGCGCAGAGGGATGACGAGCTTGCGCTTCTCGCTCAAAGGTCGGCGTGCCTTGGTGACCGGTGCCAGTTCTGGCATCGGCCGCGCGGTGGCGCTGGGGTTGGCAGAGCATGGCGCGGAACCTGTCCTTCACCATTTCGGGAACGAGGCCGGCGCGAAGGAAGTGGCAGAAATGATGGGCGGCAAAACGCCCGTCATTGAGGCGGATTTTACCAGGCAGGGCGCGACGGAAGCATTCGCCCGCCATGTACTTGATCAGTTTGGGCCGATAGATATCCTGATCGCCAATGCTGCTATCGAACGGCGCATGCCATGGAACGATATCGATGAGGCGCATATAGCCGCGCATGTGGCATCGAATTTCGCGGCACTTCTGGCCCTGACGGGGAGGCTGATTCCGCCCATGGTCGAGCGTGGTTGGGGCAGAGTGGTTGCTACCGGCAGTATCATGGCGACCCGACCGCGGACTGAAACGATCGTCTATGCATCCTTGAAGGCCGCGCAACTGACGGCGGTGCGGGCCATTGCCCGCGACGTCGCGCCGCGTGGCGTTACAGTCAATGTCGTCTCGCCCGGCGCCATCGAGATCGAGGCCAACGCGGCCCAGTACAGCGACCCTGCTTTTCGCAGGGCCGTGACGGCTAAAATCCCAGCAGGAAGACAGGGTCAGCCCCAGGATCTGGCAGGTGCGTTCGTTTTTCTGTGCAGCGACGCTGCAAGCTACATTACCGGAGCAAATATACCGGTCGACGGAGGATGGTCGATCGGTGATGCCCCTGGTGTCCTTCTGCAGGTTGCTGATTAGTCGCCCGCGTCAAGGAGTTACAGCGAATGCCATAGGCATCGCTGGAGGAGTACTGTTTACGAAGCGACCAAACGGGAGGAAGCCATGAGGACCGCACTAGCAGGTATAGCAGCATCCGCTTTAGCACTATTGATGTCGACATCTGCCGCGCTCGCTGTGGATCTCCGCATGACGGTGTGGACCGGTAGCGAAGCCCATCTGAAGATGCTGAATGCCATCGCAGAGAGTTTCAAAGCCAAGAATCCGGACGTAAACGTCAAATTCGAGACAGTTCCGGTCAACGATTATACCCAAAAACTGACCTTCCAAGTGGCCGGCGGAAATCCGCCCGATGTCGCCTGGATGATGGAAGATGCGGCTCCCGCTTTTGAGAATGCCAAGCTTCTCATGGATCTCGGGCCAACACTGAAGGCTACGGAGGGCTATGATTTCGCGGACTTTTCTCAGCCGGCCATGGGCCTGTGGCAGCAGGGTGAAACGGTTTACGGGATACCATTTTCCACCTCGCCATTCCTGATTTACTACAACAAGGACATGTTCGACAAAGCAGGCCTTGAGGATCCGCAACAGCTAGCGGCCAAGGGCGAGTGGAACATGGACAAGTTCCAAGAGGTCTCCAAGAAGCTGGTAGAAGCCAACCCCGGCAAATGGGGTTTCGAGTTCAAGGACGGTGAAGGTTATGCCTCGCGCATGACGCATGCTTTCCTGCCTCCCATCCGCGCCTATGGCGGTGATATCTGGTCGAACAAGCAATGCGGTTTTGACAAGCCTGAAGCCGTGAAGGCGATCAAGCAACTGCATGACATGGTGTTCAAGGACAAGTCGATCGTGCCGCCTGGCACTCAAGGCGACTATTTCTCGGGAAATTCAGCGATGACCGTGAACCAGATTTCGCGCGCATCGAAAATGCCGGAGGCGGGTTTCAATTGGGGTATCGCACCCTTGCCGACGGGTCCGGGAGGGGAATCTCCGGTCATCGGCCAAGCTGCGCTCGTCGTTTTTGCCAAGGGCAAGAACACCAAGGTTGCTGCGGAGTTTGTGGCGCACATGACCAGTAAGGAAAATGTCGCCACCATGGCGCAATTTTTCCCGCCTGCCCGTAAGAGTGTTCTGCAAGCGCCAGCTTTCATTAACGGCAACAAGCTGATTTCGCCGGAGATGATGAAGAATGTCGCGGCGGCGATTGAAAAGGGCCGTGTGGTTCCCGGACATGAGAAGGCGCCACAAATCCTCGCCGCAATGATGCCTCGTGTCGACGCTCTCTGGAAGACCGATGCGAATGTCGATGCCGCCATCAAGGACATCTGCGCGGCAATTACACCACAACTCTGATGACGCCTCTTCGTCACCCGACCTTGTGCCAACATGAACGCAGTCAAATTCTCGGCGCAAGGCGGAGGATGACGATGGAGTGCTTGGATCCGTGAGAGTAAACAACCAAAAGCCCTGGCTGAATTTGAAGGCGAGAGAAATGATGGAGGCGTGGCTGTTCGTCAGCCCCACCTTCATCGGCTTCCTCATCTTTTTTCTCGGGCCGCTCTGCGCCATCCTGTATTATTCGACAACGGAATGGAACCTGCTGACGCAGGAGGCAACCTTTATCGGCCTGGCCAACTTCGAGAATGCGCTGCTCGAAAATCCGGATTTCTGGCTCGTGGTGCGCAACTCGGTTATTTTTGCAATCGGGCTTGTGCCGCTCAATATGGCGCTGGCTCTCATGCTGGCGCTCGCCCTTTCACGGCCTTTCTTCGGCGTTGTGTTCTTCCGCACGGTGTTCTTCGCTCCGGTTATCACCTCGGCGATCGCCTGGGCGATAGTCTGGAAGTTCCTGTTGCAGGGAGAGGGCGGCTTTATCAATCAGGTGCTGGCGATTGTCGGCATCAGTGGACCGAACTGGTTGCGTGAGCCGAACTGGGCGATGGCCGCTGTCATCGTGACGCGGGTCATCAAGATGGTGGGACTGAACATGATCCTCTACATCGCCGCCCTGCAGTCCATCCCGCGGGATTACGAGGAGGCGGCTCGCCTTGAAGGGGCCTCGCGTCGGCAGGTTTTCAAAATGATTACTTGGCCGCTGCTTGCGCCGACGACGCTCGTCATCATGGTCATCACCACGATCGGTTCGTTCAAGGTATTCGATCACATATACCAGATGACTGGAGGCGGGCCTGAAAACGGCACGCTGGTGTTGGCCTTCTACATTTACCAGCAGGGCTTCAAGTTCTTCAATATCGGGTACGCATCTGCACTGGCGATGATCATGTTCGTCATCGTGATGGCCCTGACACTGGTCCAGGTCATGCTGAGACGGAAGGGCATGCAATGACGCAGCGTCAGATCCAGATTCTTTATCGCACCTGCTGGACGATTGCGCTTTTGATCGTCGCCATACCCTTCGTCTTTCCGTTTATCTGGATGGTATCTGCGGGCTTTAAAAGCGTGACCGAAATCTTCGGCACGCCGACGCTCATTCCGCGTGTCTGGCGTTGGCAGAACTTTGTCGAGGTCTTCACCTACCAGCCATTTGCCCGACAGTATTTCAATTCGATATACATCGCGGTCGTTGTGACCGTGCTGACGCTGATAATCGCTTCGCTGGCCGGATATGCGCTGGCGCGGATGCGATTTGCAGGAGCGGGGCTGCTGATGGTCTTCCTGATTTCGGCGCTGATGGTGCCGGAGGAAGTCACGATCATTCCCAACTTCTTTCTGATGCGCGGGATGGGCATGGTGGATAGCCACTGGCCTCTCATCCTTTTGCCGACCTTTGGTCCGCAAGGCGTGATGGCGACGTTCCTGATGCGCCAATATTTTCTGGCGCTGCCAAAAGAGTTGGAAGATGCGGGCAAGATGGATGGGCTTTCACGCCTTGGGGTCTGGTGGAAGATCGCGATACCGATGTCGCGCCCGGCACTGGCAGCGGTTGCGATAATCACCTTTCTTCATTCGTGGAACCTGTTCCTCGAACCGCTGATCTTTGTCAGTTCGCTCGAAATGTTCACGCTTCCGCTCGCACTTTCCAACTTCAACGACAGCTACGGACTTCCATTATGGAACCTGCAGCTTGCCGCAACCAGCCTTGCCGTGGTGCCGATCCTGATCGTCTATCTGATCGCCCAGCGGCAGATCATTGAAAGTTTCGCGCTTTCCGGCGTCAAAGGGTAAAATATGACCAGTGTTACGCTAACGGACATTAAAAAAAGCTTCGGGGCGGTGGACGTCATCCGCGGTGTCGATCTGGAGATTGAGAACGGCGAGTTCGTCGTTTTCGTAGGCCCTTCCGGATGCGGAAAATCCACACTGCTCCGGCTCATCTCAGGGCTGGAGTATATCACTGGCGGCGAGTTATCGATCGGCGGGCGCGTGGTGAACGAGGTGCAGGCATCGCAACGTGGCGTGGCGATGGTGTTCCAGTCCTATGCACTCTATCCGCATCTGACGGTTCGCGACAATATGGCTTTCGGGCTAAAGGTGCGGAAGGTACCGACTGCGGAGCGCGACCGGCGCGTCGGCGAAGCGGCGGCAACGCTTAAGCTGGAGGCTTTGCTGGATCGCTATCCGCGCGAACTTTCAGGCGGCCAACGTCAGCGCGTAGCCATTGGTAGGGCCATCGTCGGCAATCCCGACGTATTCCTGTTTGACGAACCCCTGTCCAATCTTGATGCAGAACTGCGAGTGCACATGCGATCCGAGATCGCCGCGCTACATAAGCGTCTTGCCACCACGATGATCTACGTGACCCACGATCAGATCGAGGCCATGACGTTGGCCGATAAGATCGTCGTTCTGCGCGACGGGCGAATAGAGCAAGTGGGTTCACCAAGGGAACTCTATGAACGGCCGGCCAACATTTTCGTGGCCCAATTTATAGGAAGCCCGAAAATGAACGTGATACCGGCAGGTGAGGCAAGTGCATTGCTGAGCGGACAGCATCCTGCCTCCACCAAATCTCTAGGCGTACGACCCGAACATTTTATCATTTCCGCCCCAGGAGAGGGCGTTATGCGTGGGATTGTCAATCTCTGTGAGTATACGGGCGCAATATCTCTGCTGCACATCGCGTTGCCCAGCGGACAGATTTGCCTTGTCACCCACGACAGGCCGGAAATGCCATCTGTGGGAAGCGAGGTTGGATTAACCGCCGATCCGTCAAAACTCCATTATTTCGACAGTCACGGAGTTTTATTACTCTAGTGTCGTAAAAACCCGCTTATCACCCGCTCAGATCATAAGCTGTTCGGAATATCGATAAGCGAGTTTGCAGAAAGCATGTCTCAAAATCGCACGACCACCGCGCCGTCATAGTCTGACACGTTCGCAATAGTCTTTCTGTGCGATAGAGAGAGGCGCGGGTAATAATCGCGCTTGATTTGAGAATGCAGTGGCTCGGTTCTGGCTCGCTGTGAATGTTCCTTTTAGAAATCGAACGATGCTGAAAGTGTAAAGGTACGAGATGCGCCAGCTGCGAGGAAGCTGCGAGCCGACGACGCCCAATAGTTCTCATCAAAAACGTTTTCGACATTGGCGCGGATTTCGATAGGCTTTCCGTTTTCGCGCTCGAATTTGTACCGTGCACCAAGGTCAACGCGTGTCCAGTCGTCGACCTTCAGGGTATTCGCCGCGTTAAAGTAAGTGCTGCCGCTGTGAACGACGCGACCGGTGGCTGTTAGGCCTTCAATCCATGGCAAATCATATTCGCCATAGAGGCTGATCGAAGTCTTCGGGATGCCAGGAGCCACGTTGCCATCATTTCCTCCGCCATTGGTGCGGCTTAGCTCTGCATCAAGAAATGTGATCCCACCGAGAAGTCGCAGGCCATCGATTGGCTCTCCGTAAGCCGTAAGTTCTACGCCGCTGTTGGTCTGTAGACCATTGAGACCATAGGTGTTCCCCACCACATAAGCGCTAGGCTGCTTTATCTCGAAAAGCGCGGCCGTCAGCATGAGCGAACCGGTGTCATATTTCACCCCAACTTCTTTTTGTCGATTGACCGTAGGAGGAAGTACTTCGCCTGGGTTACTTAACGTTGGCGTCAAAGGAGCGATTGCGCCTTCCGTCAACGCCTCTACGTAATTTGCGTAGATGGAGAGGTCTTCGGTCAACTTAAAGCTGGCTGCAACCGCTGGACTAAACCGTGACTCATCATAAAAGTAATTCTGTACTCCGAGAGGTCCACGATCTGGGCGCACATTGAAGCTTTTTTGGCGGACACTTTGAAAGCGCCCGCCCAAAGTCAGTTCAAGTCTGTCGTCTAGGAAGGAAAGCGTATCCGAGATTGCAAAGCTGGTAGACAACAGTTCTGAAAACGGGTTCAGGTTACCAGAACGGGGCAAGCCCGACGTATTCACCAAGCTCCCTGAGATATAAACGGGATCGTAGATATTGGACACGTAGCTTGGGAAACCCAAAGCAGATGGGTTGAGGTAACCGCGATTATTTTCCGTATATGCTAGTTGGGCGGATATGTTCAGTTGGTGGTTTATCTCACCCGTTTCGAATTCTGAACGAATCCCTGTCTCGCCGGAATAGCTGATAATTTCTTGCGGATTGTATCCGAAATCGATCCGGGCATCACCGCTGTTGTTTAGAATTGTATAGGACGATGTCAGAAAGTCCTCACGGTAACGATATGCGCCAGCCGCAGCATAGATCGTCGTGCTGTCCAGTATATCGTACTCAATCCGGCCCGTAGCCATATTGTATGAGCTATCAAGGTATTCAAACGGATTGCCCGTATTCACCTTGCCATTTGGAGCTCGCGGTATCTGCGTTACCAAAGATACAGGTCGTGTATCTACGGTGTTAAACAGTGATGTTGGCGAATCGAGCTTTTGTGTCGAGTGGCTCAAATCTAACGAAGCACGAAAATCATCACCACGATAGTCGATGCCGAGCGTTGCCACGCCAACTTTGGTATCATTGTGATCAAGAGCGGTTTCACCGCCCTTGATTGAGCCATTGGCGCGAACGCCCCATTCATTTGCTGGACCAAACCGACGGCTAACGTCGGCGTGCGTCCAGAATTGTGAATCGCTGCGATAACCAGTCGTGAGGCGGGTTAATGGTTCATCTGCTGCACGCTTTGGGATGAGATTGATCGTTCCGCCGACGCGACCCAGCCCGCCGTTCGCAAAATTGCTCGGTCCTTTCAAAACTTGAACCTGCTCAATGCCGTCAAGGAAATGACGACGCGGGTTGGCGATATACGGAAGTCCATCGTAAAGAATATCGAGGTTGACCACCGAAAAGCCGCGGATGAAGAACGAATCGCGCTCGCTGTTTGCAGGCGCATCCGCGCGCACGGACGGGTCGTTGAGTGTAATATCAGCAACAGTTCGCGCCTGCTGATCACGGATGAGCTTAGCTGTGTAGGCCGTGATACTGAAGGGCGTGTCTTTAACAGGACGGTCTCCAAGGGAGCCAAGTCGTGCTCCTGTCGAAAGCTGTCCACCACTGAACGATGCAGGAGGCAGTCCGATGGTGCTTGTCTTCGGTTTGTTTTCGTTTTGAGATTCGATCAAGATGGGGGCAAGTACTGTTGCGGAGGTGCCTGGACCGCGTTCAGCGCGATTTGCTTCTTGGCCTTGCGCTAAAACTGGCGTTAGCGCGAGCAGCGAAACGCCAGCAAGTATCGCGCAGCCGTAACTACGCAGGCAGAACTGGTGTGTTCCCTTCGACATGTACCCCATCCCCATTTCAATAGAATTCTGTTTGATGATTAGAACGTGTTGCCGGCAGCGTCAGGTTTGCGGCTGCCAATCGAACTCAAGCGTCTCCCGGAAGGCAAAGCGCTCGATATGCGTTTGAACGACATCCTGTAAAACTGAAAGGTCTTCGCTCTTATGTGCAGTGATTTCGATGTGAAGGCTTCCATCGTCCGCCCTCAGTCGGGCATCTCCTAGCGGCAAAGCAATCTTTGCCGAAACGGGCGTGGCTTCCGTTTCAAATTTATGTGCCCAGTGCTTGGAAAGTTGCTGTAGATAGCGACTTCCATACTCCGTCGAAATGATCGCCTGCCTGCTGGACATGAATACCTCGGATCGTATCACTTGAGTGCGTTTTGTCCGCGTCTTCTAGAAAAAACTTGGAACGTAAAGACGCAATCTCAAAGATGACTATTTGAGTCAAGTCTTGATAACGATTTAAAGTAGAATATCCTTTGAAATATCGAAGTGAATTAGTGCATTTCGAGCGTTAGTTGCATTTAATAGCTCTTTAGAATTCACGATTGCGAATCTTGAGTTCTCTTAAGACACGTCGAATGAGCGATAGAAAATGTTCGCCATTGTTTTTAATGTCTTGTCCTGAACCGTCATGCTCGGTTGCCATTTCTGTGTATGCTGCGATACCAGCGATGGCTATGGCGTCTGTTCTTTCATGACTGCCAGGCATGTTCTGCAATCGCCGAACGATGAGGAAACGGGCTGCTGCGCTGCCATTTGGGCATACATCAGGATGGGTTGCTCGGATCCATTTCCCATCAGCAGATTGTCAATAGAACCATCCATGATCGATTGCTGCAGTCTTGAGACCAGCCCCAGATTGACAAGCCAGACGTTGCCCTGGAGCGGGCGGGGCGACGTCGCCACGTCGCCCTCGGCTCAGTTTAAGCCTGCATGGCCTCCTGCAGGTGTTCGTCGATCTTGTCGAGGAAGGCCGTGGTGGAGAGCCATGGCTGGTCCGGGCCTATCAGCAGCGCAAGATCCTTGGTCATGAAGCCGGCTTCGACAGTTTCCACGCACACTTGCTCAAGCGTGTGCGCGAACTTTGCCAGTTCCGTATTGTTGTCCAGCTTGGCACGATGGGCGAGGCCTCGCGTCCAGGCGAAGACCGAAGCGATCGAATTGGTCGAGGTTTCCTCACCCTTCTGATGCTGCCGATAATGGCGGGTCACAGTGCCATGGGCAGCTTCCGCCTCGACGGTCTGGCCATCTGGCGTCAACAGAACGGAGGTCATGAGGCCGAGCGAGCCGAAGCCCTGCGCAACTATGTCCGATTGCACGTCGCCATCATAATTCTTGCAGGCCCACACGTAGCCGCCGGACCACTTGAGAGCCGAAGCGACCATATCGTCGATCAGGCGGTGTTCGTACCAGATGCCCGCTTCCTTGAACCTTGAAGCAAACTCCTCGTCGAACACGGTTTGGAAGATATCCTTGAAGCGACCGTCATAGATCTTGAGAATTGTATTTTTCGTTGAAAGATAGACAGGCACCTTGCGCTGCAGGCCGTAATTCAACGAAGCGCGGGCGAATTCGGTGATGGACTCGTCGAGATTGTACATGCCAAGTGCCACCCCGGCGGACGGAGCATCGAACACGTCACGCTCAATCACAGTGCCGTCGTCGCCGACGAACTTCATCGTCAGCTTTCCCTTGCCCGGAAACTTGAAATCGGTCGCGCGATACTGATCACCGAAGGCGTGGCGGCCAACAATGATCGGCTGGGTCCAGCCGGGCACGAGGCGTGGCACGTTTTTGCAGATGATCGGTTCGCGGAAGATCACGCCGCCCAGGATGTTGCGGATCGTGCCGTTCGGGCTCTTCCACATCTGCTTCAGGCCGAACTCAGCAACACGCCCCTCGTCGGCGGTGATGGTCGCGCATTTGACGCCGACGCCGTGCTTGCGGATCGCATGTGCCGCATCGATTGTCACCTGGTCATTGGTCGCATCACGGTTCTCGATGCTCAGGTCGTAATATTCGAGATCCACGTCAAGATAGGGGTGGATGAGCTTGTCCTTGATGAACTGCCAGATGATGCGCGTCATCTCGTCGCCGTCGAGTTCGACGACGGGGTTTGCAACCTTGATCTTTGCCATTGTGTTCTCCCATGAGACGACGTTGCGCCGCCCCTCCTCAAAGATTGTCGTGTCAGCGCATGTCGCGCATATGGCTTTCCACGCTGCGCAAGTGCTTGCGCATCGCATCCGCAGCCCCGGCACCATCGCGATTGGCAATGGCCTCCACGATGCGTTCATGTTCCTCGAATGAATGGTGGTTGACCGGAGGGCGCACCGGCGTGTCACGCAACCTTCCCCAAGTGACGGCGCGGCGTACCGCATTCAACGTGTCGAGCAGCCCAAGAAGGAGTGAGTTCTGCGAGGACTCGCCAATCAGCCGATGGAGTCGGTTGTCCCACTGCTCATAGAGCCGCCAGGTTGGCGCCTGCTGCGCCTTGATCATGCAGCTGCGCAGCTCTGCAATCTGGCTCGGTGTGGCATTGAGCGCAGCACAACGGGCGACCTCAGGCTCGAAGGCGATGCGGGCTCCCATAACTTCGAGCGGATTGGTCCGATGCACCATAGCGTTGATATCAGCCACCGTGTCGATCGGCCGCTCGCCTGTAAACGTGCCCTTGCCGACATGCCGCCAGACCACCCCTTCCGCCTGCAGGGTTGCTAGCGCTTTGCGCAGCGCACCGCGCCCGATTTCCAGCGCTTCTGCCAGCTCCCGCTCCGGCGGAAGGCGTCCGCCATCCTGCAATTCCGCGGTTGTGAGGAAGTCCCTGAGGCGCGTGAGAACCGCCCCATCCGAAAAGTCTGTCATGCTCAATTTCCGAACCAATTTACGATTGGTTTGCTTATATCCGGCATATTGGTGCATGTCAACGCACCCACTTACGGACGAATTACGATAATTTTAAAGCCATAAATAACAACAATTTATCGCATAAAAAGCCTATTTTTCTACCTTTTCTGTCGCGCCGCAACATGTTTCATTGGTTGACACAATTCGTAATTAATGAAGAATTGGTTTCAGATTGGGTTGAGAAAAACACAATTTTGGGAGGAATGAGCATGAACACTTATCTCAGACGATTGAGGGTATCGGCCGTGGCCGCCGCCTTCTGCCTTTCAGCAGCAATACCGGGCCTGGCGCTTGCCGAGCCAATGCGCATCGCGTTCGGCGATATCGCAACCGTGGAATCCGTCCATCTTCTCGCGGCGATCGAACGCGCCAAGGAGCAGGGCGTTGATGTGCAGGTCACCTTCCTGAAGAGCGAGGATATCGCGGCGCAGGCGGTTGTGAGCGGTCAGGCCGACATTGGCATCGGTGGCCCTTACTCCCTTCTCCAGAAAGTGAAGGCGCCGATCCGCATCTTCATGCAGCTTTCCAAGCTCCAGTTCTATCCGGTGGTTAACACCGAGTTCTACAAGGAATGGAAGGATCTTGATGGCCAGGAAATCGCGGTTCACTCCCGCGGTTCCGGTACTGAGGCGATCATGCGCCTTATGGCCGACAAGAACGGCATCAAGTATTCCAACATTTCCTACGTTCCGGGCGCGGAAGTCCGCACCGGCGCCCTTCTTCAGGGCAATGTAAAGGCGACGATCGTCGATTCCTCCGGCAAGCGCGTGCTGGAGAAGGAAGCGCCAGGGAAATTCGGCTTCCTGCCCCTTGGCGAAGTCAGCGCGACCGACGAGGCACTGTTTGCCAACACTGACTATCTTTCGAAAAACCAGAAGGATGTCGCAATCCTCGTTGAGAGCATTCTGACCACTTGGCGGGAGGTCGCTGCGGATCCTAAGGCAGCCGTTGCGCTGCGTGAAAAATACAAGCTTCTTCCCGATGCAACGCCGGACATGGTAGCCGACATTGAGCCTTACTTTAGCGAGGCGGCATCTACCCTTCCGCTCAATGGTGGCGGCGAGGACGCAGCCCGCGACGACTTCGACTTTTACACGGTCTCCGGCGCGCTCGAAGGCAAGTCGGCCGACCTCAAGGTCGAAGACTTCTGGGACCTCACCGCGCTCAATGCAGCACTTGCCAAGGTCGGAACGAAGTGATGCACATGACCACTTCACCCCATAGGGCGAGTGCAACGGAGGGGGCCGCCACCGGCTCCCCCCGGTTCGCCGAAACGCTCGCCGAATTCGCCAGACGCCGTAAATCCTTCTGGGTGGTGGCTTCTCTTGCAACTCTTTTCACAATCTGGGAAATCGCGGGAGGCGTCCCGATCAGCTTCGCCTTCCCCACCTTCTTCGACACACTTTTTGCGCTGTTCGAGATGGCCTTCGACGGCACCTTGTTGCGAGCCTATCTCATCACGTTCCAGCCGCTGTTGATCGGCGTTGCCGTCTCAGCCGTGCTTGGCATAGGGCTTGGCATCATCATGGGCCTATCAGACAAGGCGGAGTGGCTTCTGGCCCCCGTCTTCATTGTGCTCCAGGCCGCACCAATGGCTGCATTGGTTCCGTTGGTCACCTTTATCTACGGCATTGGTCTGGTCGCCAAGACACTCGCCGTCATTATGCTGGCCCTGCCGGTGATCGTGCTCAATTCCTACAAGGCGGTTCGTCACGTCAATCCGTCGCTGGTCGACATGTGCCGATCGTTTCAGGGCAATCGCCTCCAGCAGATCTTCAAGGTCATCATACCCGACGCCACGCCGGTTCTGTTCGCGGGCTTACGCCTTGGTATAGCCGCCGGTTTCATAGGTGTCATGCTTGCCGAACTGCTGATTACCCCGACAGGTATTGGTGACCTCATCACCTATCACCGCTCGATCGCCAACTACGCCCACATGTACGCGGCCGTCGCATCCATCATTGCCGTTTCGACGCTGACACTCGCTGCCTTGCAATATGTCGAGGTCAACTTCCTGCGTCCCGAAAAGAGAAGAAAATAAGATGGCTCTTTCCATGACGGCCCGCACCATCGATCCGTCGCGCTCGACCATGTCCGACGCCATTGTCGAGGTGCGCGACATCTGCAAACGCTATGGTGACATCGAGGCACTCAGAAACATTAATCTTCAGTTCGAGCGCGGCAAGCTTACCACACTGCTCGGTCCCTCTGGCTGCGGCAAGACCACGCTCCTGAAAATCATCGCGGGCCTTGTGCCTTCAACCTCAGGGGAGATACGGGTCAACGGTAAGGTCGTCACAGGCCCCGGCCCGGAACGTGCCTTCGTGTTCCAGGACTTTGCGCTCATGCCCTGGGCCACCGTGTTGCGAAACGTTGCGTTTGGCCTTGAGCTCAAAGGCGTTCCGCAGGCTGAACGCAACCGCATCGCCAAGCACTATATCAGCGAGGTGGGCCTGACAGGTTTCGAGGAAAAATATCCGCACGAACTCTCGGGCGGCATGCGCCAACGCGTCGGCATCGCCCGCGCCTTCTCCGTCAATGCGGATGTCCTGCTGCTTGACGAACCCTTCTCAGCCGTCGACGAACAGAACCGTCGAAAATTCCAGGAAGATTTGCTGCAACTGGTCGAGAAGGAGCGCAAGACTTTCCTCTTTGTCACGCACTCGATCGAAGAGGCCGTCTACGTCTCCGATCGCATCGTCCTGCTTTCGCCGCGCCCCGGTCGCGTCTCCCAGATCATCGAACCCAACATCGATCGCTCCGCTGCACCCGATGTCATCCGCCGCGACAAGGGTTATCTCGATGTGGTCGAAGAGATCTGGCAGGGCCTCAGGCAGTATGCGGAGTAACCGGCCATGAAACTTTTCGGCATCAAGATCCCCATGATGACATCGCTTATCTTCTGGGCGCTGATTTGGGAAATCGTCGGTCGGATGGATGTAATCTTCCTGGTCCCGCCGATGAGCGCGATCATCTCGGCCGGCTTTGAGCTGGTCGCGACGAACTCGTGGCAGAACGCATCGCTGGTGACAATCCGGTCCTTCGTGTTGGGCATGGCCCTGGCCATCGGCATCGGCGTGCCGCTCGGCATCGCCATGGGCCGTTTCAAGGTCGTCGACAACATCTTCGGCCTTTGGGTCAATATGTTCGTCAGCGCGCCTCTTTCGGCTCTGGTTCCGGTTCTCATGATCCTGTTCGGGCTTGGTGAGACCACGGTGTTCGTCACGGTGTTCCTGTTCGCAGTCTGGATCATCGTGCTTGATGCACGGGCCGGCGTGATGCAGGTTCCGCCGTCGCTCATCGAGATGGGTCGTTGCTACGGTGCATCCCGGCTCACCATCTTCACTAAGATCATTCTCTTCTCAGCCCTCCCGGAAATCCTGGCAGGCATCCGCATCGGTCTCATCCGCGGCGTGAAGGGCGTGGTCATTGGCCAGATCCTCGTATCCATCATCGGATACGGTGAACTCTTCGAGCTCTACTCCCGCAGCTTCGACATGGAGCGCTTCTGGGCTCTGACAATCATCCTCTTCGCGGTGGCAATGCTGCTGTCCGCGGCCGTGGAACTCTTCGAAAAACGCATCGAATATTACGCAGGAGCACGATAATGAACGACATGACCGCAACCAACCCAGCCTATGTCATCAACCCGGCCGCCATTCCAACCCTTCCGGTCGCCGGCAGCCAGGCACTCTTCCCGGTCCACCGCATTTATTGCGTCGGCCGCAACTTCGCCGACCACGCGATCGAAATGGGCCACGACCCAAACAAGGAGCCGCCGTTTTTCTTCCAGAAGAACCCGGACACCTTGGTTCTGTCGGGTACGGATTTCCCTTACCCGGCGCAGAGCAAGGACGTGCACCACGAAGTAGAGCTTGTCGTGGCGCTGAAGAGTGGCGGCAAAGATATCCAGCTTGATAAGGCACTGGACTGCGTCTACGGCTATGCCGTCGGCCTCGACATGACCCGCCGTGATCTGCAGAACGAAGCAAAGAAACTCGGTCGCCCCTGGGAAACCGGCAAAGCCTTCGAGGCTTCCGCTCCATGCGGCCCGCTGCATCCCGTGTCCAAGGTGGGACATCCCTCCGCCGGCGCGATCTGGATCAAGGTCAATGGCGAAGTGCGCCAGACGGGCGACCTTAACCAGATGATCTGGAAGGTTCCGGAAATGATTTCCTATCTCTCAGGTTTATTCACCCTGCAACCAGGCGATTTGATCTTCGCAGGCACGCCTGCCGGCGTCGGCGCGATCGTCAAGGGCGATGTCATGGTTGCCCATGTGGACGGCGTCGATGAACTGACCTTCAAGGTTGGCTGATCGCTATGAGCGGCGCGTCACCCCGCGCCGCTCATCTTTCTGCCTTTCGACGTCGTGGTCAGTATCACGTCCACTTGGGAACCTCGATGCGTTGGTATGCGTGTAATTTGCCGATCAATACCTCTGCATCCGCATCGACAAAAGCCGTATGCTGGTGCGCAGGTGGCAGATTTCTCAGCGACCATATGATCGATGAGGCCGAGAAAAGCATGAAGCACTTTCGTCGTGCTACCGTAGATCAGCTTGGATATCGGTCTTACCCAGCGCCATTGGCGACGTCTTCCGAGCCGCTAAATTGGAACAGCAGAAAACGGCGATCGATTTTTATCGCACGGCGGGTCATGGCATTCTTTATTCAGGCCTGGCAGGCGGGAAGACGGATTTGGGGATCATCACGTGAGCCCCCGTTGTAACGTTGACGAGTTGGGTAATCCGCACGTCGGCGGCGACGCTGCAGAGCGTGTAGGCATTTGCCGCACTCATGCCCGTTTGATTGCAGATGAGAGAAATGGCGCTGCGCAGGGCTTCACGAACGGCGAGGTCGAGGTTCTCGCCAAAGCCCATGCCAATCATATGGGTTGGTGTCTCGGCGTAAGGTAGCGGCATCAGTCCAGCTTTAATAACCGTAAAACGGAAACGTCCGGTCAATGCAGTTTCAACGGCGGTAAGGCAGACCTCGCCGTCGCCCTGCGCTGCGTGTCCATCTCCAATAGACACGAGCGCCCCTTCAACGGACACCGGCAAATAGAGTGTGGAGCCAGCGGTCAGTTCCTTGTTGTCTAGGTTGCCACCGAAATATCCCGGCGCAACCGATGAACGACGACCATCTTCGGCATTGGGAGCCGTCGCCATCACCCCGAAGAATGGCCGTGCTGTTAGTGCGCCACCCCAGGGAGTCGCGATGGCTCCTGTTTCCAGATCGATCCCGAAATGCACCGTATGCGGCTCTCCGAAATCTTCGTGCAGCACACCCTTGCCGGGACGAATGATGTTGTAGCCCCAGTTGTCGCGTAATCTGACGTCAAGAATGTCGATCCTGAGGGTATCGCCAGGCATTGCCCCTTTGATTTTGATTGGCCCAGTCAAAATATGAGGGCCAAGCTCCGGCGATAGTGTCCGTTGGATGGATTTGAGTTCCGGACGCACGCAGTATCCGGCGACAGGCGTTTCTTCCGCCGAACCACTGACGGAATGGACTGTAACGATATCACCATCAGCAATCTCCAGCGCCGGTGGCAGGGTCGCGTCGAGATAACCCCAATGGACCGTATCAATGTCTGGAAGAAGCTCGTGCTCGGCCATGGGTCAAGCCAGCTCGAAGCGGATGGGCTGTGCGCCTTCCCATAATGTCGTCTTTCCGAGTGCGGGCAAATTCTCCAATCCCGAGGTCAGCGTGATGAAATGGTTTCCGGCAAGCTGCCCCATTTTCGAGGAAAAGTCGACGCCGCCATAGGCGAGCAGGATTTCGGTTTCACTGATGCCACCCGGATAGAGGATGATGTGACCTGGAGCCGGGTGGCTGGTGTGGTTCTCGTAGCCGACGCCGAAGTCCTCGTCGCCCAGCGGCACCCACACGCCTTCGCCACTCCAGCGGACATGGACAATTTGGCTTTCATAAGGAAGGCGTTTGAGGAAAGCGGCCGAGGTTTTTGGCGCACTTCCGGTTTCGAGGCGGGCGTCGAAGCTAAACGGGCCTGCCGTTATTTTGAGCTTGGTCATGGGATTGTCCCTCTGAGGTTCGGCTCCGTCGTGGTAGAGGAGGCGAGGATGTGATTGTTAGGAAAGATCAGCCGTTGGCGGCGAAGTTATCGTTGCGCACTGCCCAACCAGTGACCCGTGCCTCTATGGCCGAGAAGATGATGTAGAGGGCGACGCCGAGAGCTGCGAGAATGAACAGCCCGGCGAACACCAGAGGCACGTCGAAGCTGGAACTGGCGATCATCATCAGGTTGCCGATGCCGCGATTTGAGGCGACGGTTTCGGCGATGACCGTTCCGACGAATGCGAGCGTGGCGGCGACTTTCAGCGAAGCGAAGAAGTAGGGCATGGTCCGCGGCAACCCGATATTCCAGAGGATTTCGAGTTTCGTCGCCTTCAATGTCCGCATCACGTCCTGCAACTCGGGTTCCGTCGAGGCAAGGCCGGTCGCCACATTGACGACGATAGGGAAAATGCACATCACCATCGCCGTCATGATCGCCGGAACCGTTCCCGCTCCAAACCAGAGAACTAGGATCGGGACGATCGCAACCTTCGGGATCGAGGAAAAGCCAACCAGCATTGGATAAGCGACGTCATAGGCAAGCTTTGACGATCCAATGAGCATGCCGAGTAGCACACCAATAATGATGCCGAGACCGAGGCCGACCAGCGTCGTGTAAATAGTCTGAAATGCATGCGGCCAGATCGACGGGAACTGGCTTACCAAGGTGTAGATGGCCTGTGTCGGACGGGGCAGGACCATTTCCGAGATCCCGAAGGCGAGGCAGATGACTTCCCAGGCGATGAAAAAGCCGAATATGCAGCAGGCGGAGAGAAGGCGACGTCTGGTATCCGGCTTCATGACTGATGCTCCTTGACGGCCCGTGCCGCGACGATGCGCTCGCGAAGCCTTTGCGTGAGGGAAACGAATTCGGGTTCGAAGGAAACATCGATCGTGCGCGGCCGGGCGAAAGGTACGGTGCTGTCTTCGATGATGCGACCCGGGCGCGCTTGCATGACGGAGATGCGGGATGCGAGGTAGGCGGCCTCCTTGAGATCATGGGTAACGAGCAGCACCGTCGGTTTTTTGTCGATCCAGAGGTTCTGCATAATCTCCCAGAGCTCCTCGCGGGTGAACTGATCGAGTGCGCCGAAAGGCTCGTCGAGCAGGAGCAGGGTGGGATCGTGGATCAGCGCCCGGCAGAGTGAAGCGCGCTGTTGCATGCCGCCCGAAAGCTGCCAGGGAAATTTGTCTCCGAAGCCAGTCAGGCCGACCTGCTTCAGGAGCGCCTCGGCACGATCCCGATATTCACCGCTCTTCTTCTTCGAATAGGTTTGTTTAAACGGAGAGACGATCTTCAGCGGCATCATCACGTTGTCGCGGATGTTGAGCCAGGGCAACAGTGTCGGGTTCTGGAAGGCCATGCCGATCCGAACGTTATTCGCACCGATTTCACGGCCGGCAACGAAGATGTGTCCCTGGGATGGCGAGAGCGTTCCCGCCACCAGCTTGAGGATCGTCGACTTGCCGCAGCCAGAGGGACCGACGAGAGCGACAAATTCGCCATTCTCGATCCTAAGCGACGTTTCCGCCAGTGCTACGGTCTTGTTCTTCTCGCCACCGAAGGTGACGTTCACCCTTTCCAGATCGATAATAGCATTACGGACTGCGATTTCGGTAGCGAGAGCTGATGTCATGCCGCAGCACTCCCCTTGTTCGTTGCTGTTTGAGACGTGACGGCTGCCATCGTCTGATCTGCGTGGCGGACGTCTGGCGTCGGCATCGCCTGAATGTCGTGGACCGAGCGCCCCCAGCCTCGTGCGTCTTCCTGAAGCTTGCGGTTCTTCATGGCGAAGCGGCCGCGGACGATCGTATGGATCGGAAGAGCGGTTGTCTCCATGCCGTGCCAGGGAGAAATCTTGGCGGTGGACTGGATCAGGTTGTCATCGACTGTCCAGGTGCGGTTGGTGTCGACGATAGCGATATCGGCGTCGGAGCCGACCATCAGCGCGCCCTTTTTCGGGAAGAGACCCCAGCACTTGGCCGGGTTTTCCGCGCTCCAGCGAACGTAGTCCGAGATGCTTGCGTTGCGGCGCGCGACTTCCGTCAGCATCAGCGGCATTTGGGTTTCTACGCCCGGGAAGCCGCAATCAACTGTCCAGATGTCTTCACGTGTCTTTTCCTCGATGGAATGCGGGGCATGGTCGGTGGCAATCATGTCGATCGTGCCGTCCACTAGCGCCTGCCAGATCGGGTCCTGGTTTTCCGCTTCTCGGACTGGCGGATTAACGCGGATCACGCCGCGCTTTTCCTCATAGTCGTCGGCTGAGAGGACCAGATATTGCGGGCAGGTCTCGCCGGTGATGTCAACGCCGCGTGCCTTGGCTTCTGCGAGAGGCCGTAATTCGGCCGCAGAGGAGATGTGAAGGATGTGGATGCGGGCACCCGTCCATTCGGCGAGGATCGCAGCGCGGGCCACGGCCTCGGTGGCGACCACGGCCGGACGCGCGGCAAGATGCGCAAGCGCATCGGTGCGCCCCATCTGGCGAAGGCGTGCCTCGCGACGCTCCATGATCGAGTTCGTCTCGGCATGAAGCGAGATGCGCTTACCCGTAGGAGCGACGATCTCGAACAGTTCCAGCATTGCACCAGTGCTTGGCGACGGGATGCGGCCGAAGGTGTTGCCCATGTAGCATTTGAACCCGATGACGCCGCCATCGACCAGATCATGGATGTGCGGCAGACTGTCTTCGCCGAGCACGGCGTAGAGGCCGTAGTCAACATGTGCCTTCGCGCTGGCGATTGCATGCTTTTCCTTAAGTGATTTCGCGTCGGAGATCGCTGGCAGGGTGTTCGGCATGTCGAAAACCGTGGTGACGCCGCCGAACGCCGCGGCCGCCGTGCCACTGGCGAAGTCTTCCTTCTGGGCATAGCCCGGATCGCGAAAATGAACATGGACGTCGATTGCACCGGGAAGAATGTGGAGGCCGGTTGCGTCGAGCGTTTCCTTCGCGGCAGGCATGGCACACTGCTCGCCGATGGCGAGGATTGTGCCGTCCTTGATTGCGATACTAGCCTTGTATTCGGTGTCCGGCGAAACGATGGTGCCGCCGTGGATGACGAGGTCTGCGGTGGTATCTGCGGTCATGGATTAGAACCTTCCTTAAAGTGCTGCCCAGCCGCCGTCGACCGGGATATCCGCGCCGGTGATCTGGCGCGATACGTCGCTGGCAAAGAACAGGCAGGCATTGGCGACATCTTCGTCGACGGTAATGCGCCTCAGCGCGTAATCCTCGGCGTGACGGATCGCGGCTTCCTCTTCGGTGATGCCGAGCTTCTGCGCCATGGTCTTGCAGACCTTGTCACGGAAGCGGGGCCCATCGACCATGCCGGGTGCGACGTTGTTGACGTTGATGTTGTGCTGGCCGACCTCAAGTGCGAAGCTTTTGGTGATGCCGCGCAGACCCCACTTGGATGCCGAGTAGGCCAAGCGACCGGAGCGTCCCCTCATGCCGAAGGTGCCGCCCACATTGACAACCTTGCCATAGCGGTTCTCAATCATCGACGGTAGGACCGCGCGGATCGTATGGAAGCAGCCGTTCATGTTAAGCGTGACGATCTCGTCGAATTCTTCCGGCGTGGTTTCGACTCCGGTCTTGCCCATAGGACCGGAGCCGCCCGCGACATTGACCAGAACGTCGATGCGGCCGAAAGCCTCGACAGTTTTCTCAGCCGCCGCATCGCATTGGCCCGCATCGGTGAGATCGCAGTCGATAACGATGACGGAGCAACCCTTGGAACGGGCGTCTTTAGCTACAGGTTCGATCGCTGCCGTGTCGCGACCGACAAGTGCGAGCTTAGAGCCCTCCCGGGCAAAGGCCAGCGTGATTGCCGCGCCCATCCCCTTGGCGGGGCCGGTGATAAAGACGACCTTATCCTTCAGCATCAAGTCCATGATGTTGCTCCGTTCGTTGTGTATGGAGAAAGGGGGACGGCGTACTGCGCCGTCGGTTACTTGACCGAGGTCAGAAGCTCGCTCTTGGCAGGCAGGAAGCTACGGTCGAAGACCTCGCCGACCGTCGGGCTGCGCGGCAGGCTATTGGCGTCTACAAGGATGTCGATCGACTTCGCCAGACGTGCTTCGTCGATATCACCGAGGCCGACGGTCGCAAGTTCCGGATGCGCCATCTCATCGGCCAGGGTCGCATCAAAGCGTTCGCGTTCTACGTCGGACTTGATCAGCGGCTCGCGGGCTTTCACAGAGGCGATGGCAGCCTCGGGATCTTTGATCGCGTCCTTGATGCTCTTGTTCAGCGCGCGCAGGAAACCCTTGATGGCATCGGGGTGATCCTTCATGAAGGTCTTCGAGACAATGATGGCGTTTGAGTAGAGGTCCATGCCGTAGTCGCCGTAGTTTATGAAGCGGATATCCTTGTCCGGATTAACGCCGATCAGCTTGGCGCTGAAGCGGATTGTGTTGACGTATCCGAAGACGCCGTCGACCTGGCCTTTCATCAGCATCTGCTCGCGCAGGTTTGGCTGCATGTTGGTGATTTCGACCGTGGAGCAATCCGACTTGGTGATCGAGCAGAGAGCCGGGAATAGCTTCAGCGCGCCGTCGTTGGCGGCTCCGCCTAACGTGTGCCCCGCGAAGTCAGCAGGCGTCTTGATCGGGCTGTCGGCCTTGACGGCAACGGTAAAGGGCGGCTGATTATACATCATGAAGACGCCAACCGGGGCATCTTCCGGCTTCTTTGCCGCAAACTCGATTAGCGCGTTGATGTCGCCGAAGCCCATGTCGTAAGCACCATTGGCGACCAACGGGACCGCGGCACCCGAGCCATTACCTTGGTCCATCGTGACGTTCAGGCCTTCTTCCTTGAAGTAGCCCTTGTCCTCTGCCAGAAACAGCAAGCCCTGCGGTCCCTGATATTTCCAGTTCAGGACCAGCTTGATGTTGGTTTCCGCATGCGCGACCGCGGAAGCGCCAACCGTAGCAAGCGCCGTCATCGCAGCGAGTGCTACCATGCGGGCGTGTGTCTTCATCTGATGGTGAGCCATTCTCTGTTCCCTTGATCTGGTGGTTGGGGGCCGCCTTGTCCGGCTGCTCTTTCGTCTGTGTTGCAATGCAGAAGTGCCACTATTCAGTGAACACATCTACCGCTATTATCGTGCATCAGCGGTGACAAAAAGGCCTCACTGAGGAGGAACGCCATGCGACATCTCAAGCTTTTAGAGCAGGTCTCGGAAATCGCCCGTGCTGGTTCCATCCGTCAGGCGGCGGAAAAGATGAACATCACGGCATCAGCGATGAACAGGAAAATCCAGGACCTCGAGCTTGAGATCGGAACGCCGATTTTCGAACGTCGAGCGCGTGGCGTGAGGCTGACGGCCGCCGGAGAGATGTTTGTCCGCTATGCACGAAGCCAGATCGCCGACGCGGAACGCCTGAGCTCCCAGGTTGAAGACTTGCGAGGATTGCGCCGTGGTCCCGTGAAAATCGCCTGCAGCCAGGCACTTGCGCTTGACTTCCTGCCCTCCCAGATCGGCGAGTTCAGAAAGGCCAATCCGCGCCTGGTGTTCAACATCAAGGTCATGGACCACAATGCCGCGATCAATGCTCTGATCGACTACGACGTCGATCTCGCGATCGTCTACCGCGCAGCCATGCGCCCCGCAGTCCGAATTCTGGCCTCGGTTCCACAAAGGCTCGTCGCGATCATGCGCGATGACCATCCGTTGGCCAGCAAAGAGGTTTTGCGCCTCTCGGACTGCGTCGGGCATCCGTTGGCATTGCCGGACCAAAGTCTTGGCGGACGCCAGGTTCTTGATGAAGTTATTGCAAGGCGCGACTTTCGGTTCGACGTCATGGCCGAATCCAATTCCTTTGAGATGCTCCGCGGCCTTGTGCTGCGCGGCAACATGATCTCCTTCCAGATTGACGTTGGCGCGCCGCGTGAAGAGTTCGGTATGGGTGTGGTTGGTCGGCCAATCGATGAACGCGATATCCCGCGATCCGACCTCGTGATGTGCCAGTTGCGCGGACGCATCCTGCCACTTGCCGCGGCAAGCTTTGCTGAGCGCATCGTGAAAGCGACAGCCAAGTAGAAATTGTCCGCTAATGGCGCACAGTGGCCGAGAGCTCATAATTGTTGACTGCTCAACAATCGGCTTTGGGGCCGCGGGCTTATTTTTGTACCCGCTGGTGCAGGCAACCGTTGCGTTAAGTTAGGTGGCCAGACTTGGTGAGTTCAATATTGGCATGATACCGACAAGAGCTTCGGCTTTACCGCAAAGCACCGCGCTCAGCGAAGACGCGCGTAACCTCGGCCATGTTGTCAGTGCCCCAAGAGCAGAGCGGCACTAAGGCTTCGGCCAAGCTCCTGCCCAGTGGGGTCAGACTGTAGTCGACGCGCGGCGGGACCTCTTTGTAGTCAGTCCGCCTCACGAGACCGTCAGCCTCCAACTCCTTGAGCTGTTGGATTAGGACTTTGTCGCTTACGTCGCGCACTGCGCGCCGAAGCGCACCGTAGCGGGTCGGGCCACCCTGGGCGACGAAGTACAAGATCAACGGTTTCCACTTCCCCGATATGACACGCAAGGTTGCGTCAAGTCCGCAGGTGAAGCCGGCCAGCGTCGGGGTGCAGGTCTCCGAAGGTGGTTCGGCCGCCGTCGGTGATACGGATGGGTGTGATCGATTTGACATTTCTAGGTACTTACCAAAAGGTGCATACTTGTCAATGGGTGCGTAGGTCGCCAGCTTAGTGTGATTACAACAAAGGAGCGCGACATGGGCAGACTACAGGGTAAGACAGCAGTTATAACGGGTGGCGGAAGCGGTATAGGTTTTGGAGCCGCCAAGCGGTTTATCGAGGAGGGGGCATTCGTTTATATTTTTGGCCGTCGGCAAGAAACGCTTGATGCCGCCGCTGCGCAACTTGGATCTTCAGCGCAGGCGGTTCAGGGCTCAGTGACCGATCTCTCCGACCTCGACCGTCTTTATGAAAAGGTAAAAAACGAGCGGGGCGGGCTCGACATACTCCTTGCTAATGCAGGAACCGGAGCGTTCGCGCCGCTCGGCGAGATTACGCCTGAGCACTATGACCAGATATTTGACCTCAATGTAAAGGGCACGGTCTTTACGGTACAAAAGGCACTGCCACTCATGACGGCGGGTGCCTCGATTATTCTGACGGGTTCAAGCACGGGTGTGATGGGGACACCGGCGTTCAGCATCTATAGTGCGACCAAAGCCGCGGTTCGAAACCTAGCGCGCAGTTGGGCGCTAGACCTGCGAGGTACCGGCATCCGTGTCAATGTGATGTCACCTGGCCCGATCACCACAGAGTTGGCACTGGAAGTTCTCGGTGACGAGGGGATGAACGCAATCGGAGCGACGACGGTGCTTGGTCGTATGGGCGAGCCATCTGAGACCGGCGGTGTTGCAGCATTTCTGGCATCTTCAGATTCCAGTTTCATGACGGGCGGCGAAGTCTTCGTTGATGGCGGCTTAGCGCAGGTCTAACACCAAGCCGCTGAAGAATAGCGACACTGTTTCGTGAACGTGCCGCAGCGAAGTAGCGCGTTCGGATAATCATGCCGTCTGCGCGGCTCGGAAAGAAACGCAAACTTTATATCTCCTCCACTGTGTCAATTGGCGAGCATCTTGGATGCTCGCCAATTGACGTCTGCGGACACCTTCATTTGCGATTATTCACGAAGATCCTGCCAATCGTGTTGAGCAGCAGCTGAGCCGCAAGAATGGCAGTGGAACCAGTGTGGTCATAATCCGGCGCGACTTCGACAAGATCGACGCCGACGATCGTACCGCGCTTCGCAAGCCCTGCGATCAATTCCAGCACTTCATAATAGATAAAGCCGCCATGGCTCGGTGTACCGGTGCCCGGTGCGATTGATGGATCGAATCCATCGATATCAATGGTCAGGTAATAGCGTTTGCCGGCCGGAATGCGCTCCAGAACGGCGTCGACACCGAGCTTGCGGATCTGCCGCACAGAAAGAATGTCCGAGCCCTTTGCGCGCGCATCGTCATAACCTTCCTTGGCAGTGGAGGAGACGTTGCGGATCCCGAGCTGCGTCATGCCAGTGACCCAAGGTTTTTCCGAGGCTCGGCGCAGCGGACTGCCATGGCCGAAGCGGACGCCGTGGCGCTCATCGACGAAGTCCAGGTGCGCGTCGAACTGCACGACATGGATCGGCTCCTGCTCGCTAAAGGCGTTAATGCAGGGGATGTTGACCGAATGGTCGCCGCCGAGGATGACAGGCAGGGCGTTAGCCGCCAGAATTTTGCGCACGCCATATTCGATATTGGCATGGCTGCTTATCGTGTCGGTGTGGATGATATCGGCATCGCCGAGATCGACCATGCGAACGCCTTCCAGGTAGGTGACGTCGTCCTCGTGGTCATAGGCTCCGGCATGGCCGAAGGCAAACAACGTTGAGGCCTCCCGGATGCCACGCGGCCCGAAACGGGCGCCGGACCTCCATTGTGTGCCGAAATCGAAGGGCGCGCCGAGGATTGCGACATCGGCTTCGATCTGGTCCCAGTTTTCCACATAGGGGCTTTTGGCGAAGGTCGAGATGCCTACGAACGGCAGGTTCAGCCGTCCGGAATCATATCCGTGGGAGGCCATTACAGTTCCTTTCAAAATGGTTAGGGCACAGGGGCCGTGAATTTTCAGGCAATCGGTGGGAAGCGACCGCTTATGCGAACCGGGGTGCGCTGAGCTCTACCGGCCCGTCATATTGCGGCATCGGGATTTCCCTTGGTGTGTAGAGCCCCTTGGCGATGACGTCTCGAACATGCGCGGCGATCTCTTCCATTGGCGCGAACCAGACATCGCCGCGGGCGACGACTTCTTCGAGATATTCGCTGACGACATGCCAGCGTGCCAGGCGGCCGGTGGCGAAGGGGTGGACGACAGGAATCCACAGACCGCCATAAAGATAGGCCGCCTCGAACTCCTCGCGAAAGATCTGGAAGCCGTGGCTCGGCGAGCGTATTGGCATCATATAATCAAGGTCCATCGACTGAACATATTGCGGCCAGTCGTCGACGCCCCAGTGCGTTGGTAGCTCGACGAAATCGCCGCCCGCGGCCTGGACCAGATAAGGCACGTCATCGGCCATCAGCGAACTGTCATATTGGAAACCGCGCTCAACCAGGAGCCGCGCGGTCTGGTCGGAAAAATTGTAAAGCGGCGCGCGAAAACCGCGCGGCGCCTTGCCGGTGATCCGTTCGATCACGTCACTCGATCGGTCGAGCCAATAGGCCTGTTCCTCTGCGCTTTGCTTGACCGGATTTTCGTGCAGGAACCCGTGCTGGCCGATCTCGTGGCCACCGGCGAGAATGGTTTCGATTGCCTGCGGATAGCGCTCTATGCACCAAGCCGGGATGAAAAAGGTCTGCTTTAGGCCGAGCCGACGATAGGTCTCGACGATGCGTGGAATAGCGACGGTCGGTCCGTATTGCAGCATGGAGAGGGCTGAAGCGCGTTTGTAGCCGTCTTGCGGATGGTCGATGTGGATGAGGCTTTCGGCATCCATGTCGAAGGTGACACAGGCTGCGCATCTGGCGCCGTTCGGCCACGGAACGGGATTGGTGATCATGTCTATGCCTTTCATTTGCCGCTGCGCTCGAATTTTCTGCCGACGGCGGCTGGCGCGTGGACCTTGCCCGAGAACAGGACCAGGGCTGCGAGGGCCGCGATGAAAGGCAGGGTGGAGAACAGCTGATAGGGAATTTCGGGGCTGCCGAATTGCAGCCGCAGTTGGGTAGCGTCAGCCATGCCGAATGCGAGGCAGGCGATGGCTGCGCCGAGCGGGTTCCACCGCCCGAGGATGACGGCGCCGAGCGCTATGAAGCCTTTGCCCGCGCTCATATGCTCGGTGAAGACATGGACCTGCGAGAGTACGATATAGGCGCCGCCGAGCCCGCCCAGCATGCAGGAGCCGAGGACCGAGAGGAAGCGAAGCCGCTGCACGTTGACGCCGGCCGTATCGACCGCCATCGGCTGGTCGCCCGCAGCCCGCACAAGCAGTCCCCAGGGGGTGCGGTAAAGCAGCATCCAGCCGAGCGGCACGATGACATAGGCGAGATAGGCAAGCGGCCCCTGGCTGAAGAGGACGGGGCCTACGATTGGGATATCTGACAGAAGGGGAATCGGCATGACTGCGAAGCCAGGCAACGGCGCGGTCGCGTCGTTGCCCATGATCTGGCGGGCGAGGTAGGCCGTCATGCCGCCGACCAGCAGATTGATTGCGATGCCGGCCACCAACTGGTTGATGCCGAGGCCGACCGCTAGCCCGCCGAGCAGAAGGCCGAGCAGGCTGGCGATGACCAGGGCCATAAGGAGGCCGCCCAGAGGGTCGCCGAACCACCACGTGCCGATTGCTGCGCCGAAGGCGCCGCCGAGGATACAGCCTTCGATGGCGATGTTGAACACGCCGCAGCGCTCCGACCAGACGACGCCGATCGCGGCAAAGATGAGCGGGATCGACAAGCGTAGGGAGGACGAGAGAAAATCGGTGAGGAACGCCGGATTCATAATGTAATCCATCACTTGGCCTCCTGCGATTGAACAGCAAGCGCAGCGTTGAGCCTCTGGCGTCTGGCAAACCAGGCGCGCCACTGGTCGGCCTTGAACGTGAAGGCCTGCGATGCGGCGACGCAAATGATGACAATGCCTATTACCGCGTCGACAACGGTGCTTTCCAGTCCTATTGCGCGCTGCATCATCAGTGCGCCACTTTTCAGGCCACTGAGGAAGAAGGCGGCGATTACCGACATCAGCGGATTGAGCTGTGCCATGAAGGCGACGACGATGCCGTCAAAGCCGAAACCAGCAGAGAACAGGTGGTAGAGACGGTGTTTCAGCCCAAGAATTTCGAAGCTTCCAGCCAAGCCGCCGAGTGCGCCGGAAAGAAACATGGTCGAGATCACGGCGCGCCCAACGTCGACGCCCGCATAACGCGCCGCCTGTGGATTGCAGCCGACGAGATCGAGCGAGAAGCCGAGCGTTGAAGAACGGAGCAGAACCCATAACAATATGGCAATCAGTAAACCGAGCACCACGCCGAAATGAGCATCCGTCATTGGCATGATAATCGGCAGAAATAGGCCTTCCGGAATTTCCTCGGAATAGGGATAAGGCGCACCGTCCTGCATCATCGGCCCGCCTGCGAAATAGCTGACGAGATTGATGGCAACGAAATTAAGGAGCAGCGTGACGATCACCTCGTTAACGCCCCGCTTAGCCTTCAACACGCCCGCGATCATGCCCCATGCCCCGCCGGCGAGCGCACCGCTGAGGATGGCGAGGATGAGATGTAATGTTGTCGGAAGCCCGGTGACATAGAGCGCAACGATCGAGGAGAACAGACCGCCCATGTAGATCTGCCCCTCAACACCCAGATTGAGAAGGCCGCCGCGCAACGAGAGGATGACGGCGAGGCCGGCGAGCAGGATCGGCGACATCTTTACAAGCGTGCCGGAAATTCCCCAATAATCGAGAAAAGCACCGTTGATCAGCGCGGAGTAGGCGGCAAGCGGATTGCCGCCGGAAAATAGCATCAGCAGTGCGCCAAGCGCGAAGGCTATACAGAGAGCCCAGACGGTGCGCAGGGCATAGAGCGTTGCGACGAGACGGATCATGGGGCCTCCGGTGTTTCACTGATACCAGCCATCAGGCTGCCGATACGCTCAACCGTCGCCTCGTCGTGCGGCAACATGCCGGTGAATTGGCCACCGCAGATCACTGCGACACGATCGGCTACGGCGAGGATGTGCTCGAGTTCGGTCGAGATATAGAGGATGGCAACACCCTCGGCGCGTGCCTTGAGAATGGCGCGCTGGATAAGTTCGATGGCGCCTACATCGACGCCTTTGGTGGGCTGCATGACCACCATGACCGCGGGCCTAGCCTCGATCTCACGTGCAAAGATCAACTTCTGTTGATTGCCGCCAGAGAGGAAGCGCACCGCTTGATTGAGACTGCGCAGCCGCACATCGTAGCGCTTCACCCAGTCGGCGGCGATGTCGCGCATGCGTGTTGGCTTGAGCCATCCCCTCAGCGAAAATGGTTGCCGCCGGAAATCGCGTAGTGCTGCGTTCTGCCAGACAGAGAGATCCAGAACGAGGCCCGTATGCTGCCGGTCCTCCGGAATGGACGAAATCTTTGCGTCGTGGCGGCGTTGGTCGATGGTCATGGGCAGAATGTCTGCTCCGTTAAGTGTTAGTGTGCCGCCTTCAGGGCGCAGTGTACCTGTAAGAACCTCGGCCAGTTCGGATTGGCCGTTGCCATCGACGCCGGCAATCCCGAATATTTCGCCCGCCCTAAGCTCAAAGGAGACAGCCTTGAGTGCCAGGGCGCCATGGCTATTGCGAGCCGCGAGTCCGCGGGCTTCGAGGACGACAGGGCCGGAATCCGGGCGCTCGACGTCGTAAGATGATAGCGCGACATCGCGCCCGACCATCATTCTCGCCATGTCGGACTTTTCGAGACCAGCGACATCCTGCTCTGCCACGACACGGCCCGATCGCATCACAGTGATGCGATCCGCGACGGCGGCCACTTCCTCTAGCTTGTGGGTAATGAGGACAACAGTCTTTCCCTCTTCACGCAGGCGCCTAAGTCCCCGCAGCAGTCCATCGACTTCCTGTGGCGCAAGAATGCTTGTCGGCTCGTCGAAGATAATAATTCGCGCCTCGCGATAGAGCGCCTTTAGGATTTCGACCCGTTGACGCATGCCCATGGGCAACGTCCAGACCGGTGCGTGGAGATTGACGTCGAAACCATAGCGACGCGACAGCGCGTCAATCTTTGAGGAATGCTCGTCAAGTGACAGACGCATACCCTGGCCCGGAAGTCCCAGAATAATGTTCTCAACCACGGACAGTGTATCCACCAGCATGAAATGTTGATGGATCATGCCGATGCCGTGGTCGAGCGCTGCACGTGGCGATGGGATACTGACGGTCTGACCGAAGACCTCCACCTCGCCTTCATCGGGCTGGTAAAGACCGTAGAGGATGTTCATCAGTGTCGTCTTGCCGGCGCCGTTCTCGCCGAGGATCGAGTGGATAGTGCCCGCGGCCACCGTCATTTCGATCGCGTCGAGCGCGCGGAATTCACCGAACAGTTTTCCGACTCCGTGAAGGCGAAGGGCAGGAACCACCATGCGACCAACCTTTCTCTGGCAACCGAGGCCGCCGGCAGAAGGCAATTCTGCCGGCAATCGGGCTTACTTTACGGAGATTTCGCCGGAAGCAAGCTTCGGAAGCAGTGCATCCACTTCGGCGGGCACGGACGCCGGAACCTTCGTCCCGTAAGTCCCGATGCGCGTCGCATTCTTGTGGTCGAAGCTGAAAATATAGGGTTTAGGCTCAAGCTTGCCGGACTTCGCCAACCCGATGACTTCGCCGAGCGCGCCGCGCATGTCAAAGACCGCTGACTGAATGACCGTATCCGGCCAGTCCTTGATCGCATCATAATAGATGCCGATCGCCATCTTGTCCTTTTCCTTGGCTCCCTGAAGGCTGCCGACGACCGCATTGTCCATGGACGGGAAGATCACGTCGGCGCCTTGGCCGATCAGATTGAGCGCAGCTTCCTTGCCCTTGGCGACGTCGTCCCAATCATTGGTCCACGCGGTCATGACCGCTCCGTCGGGGCGGGCGGCCTTGAAGCCTTTCTCGAAGCCTTCGCCAAGTTCGACATAGAATTTCAGCTTCTGCGCGCCGATATATCCGGCCTTGCCGGTCTGTGATGTTTTTCCGGCGACATACCCCATTGCATAGCCCATGGACGGGAAGTCATAGCTGACTACGGAAACGTTCTTGCCGGCCTCGACACCATTGACGACGAGAAATTTAGTGTCCGGGAAGCGGCCTGCAACGCGGTCGACAGCATCCTGAAATTCCCCTCCGTGACCGATGACGAGATTGTAGCCACGGCGCGCGTAGTCGGCCAACGCTTGCGGCTGGTCAGGTTGCGCCGTCTTTTCGCTATAGGCGAACTCGATGCCAAGCGTGTCGGCAGCTTCCTTGACGCCTTCATAGCCTGACTGATTGAAGGAATTGTCGGTGATAACGCCAGGAAGCACGATCGCGACCTTGAAATCATCAGCGGATGCAGGCGTGATAAGGCCTCCGAACACTAGCGCGGTGCCGATTAATCCATTGCGCAATGACTTAATCATGTAGATAGTTCCCTTTGGTTATATTTATAAAAATTTTTATGACATAAAATATTTTTGTCAATTAAATATTTAGCTCAATTATTAATCGAACCAGACGAAAAAACGGATAAAAAACAGGCAGATAATGACTGAAACGGGACTTAGAGAACGCAAAAAGGCAAAGCGGCGCGAACTTATAATGGATATTGCACGCCGTAAGTTGCGAGACGAACCCTATGGTGACGTCACAGTTGAATCGATTGCCTATGAAGCAGGCATTTCAGGCGTGACTGTTTACAATTATTTTGGTCATAAGGCTGGTCTGTTGCTGGCACTTGTCGAGGAAAGCGACCGCAGCCTTACCCGACGACTGATTGAGGAGCAGGCGGTGCTGGCGCATGATGCACCCGATTTCGTGGGTTACTGTGCCGACTTCGCGCAACGTCTTCGTCTTCACGCTACCGGCAACCTTCCCAAGCCGGTCTGGCGCGAAATTCTGGCTGCGTCGATCCAGAGCGGAAGTGAAGAATTCGGGCGCAGCTACCGGGCTCTCGACGTGGCGTTGACGGATTTCCTGGCTCATTGGGCGCGTATCTGTATAAAAGCAGGCACGTTGTCGGCTGCGATCGATCCCGACGCGCTAGCGGACACGATCTTTCAGCTTCAGAACGCACGGTTTCAACAGTTCATGAGCGATGACGGAATTTCAGACCTCGAGATTGATAGGCTAACGCGTAGAGACTTTGCTCAACTTAGCCAGTTATTCGCTGTCGGCGGCTAGCATTGGCCGGATGGCGCGAATAGACCTGATTTCTAATTCTATAGTCAGTCAGGCGCGTTTATAGGTGACCATTGCCTTAAAAGCGTGGCAACAACAATTTCCGCATCCATTAGACGCCCGGCTGACAGCTGCGCCCGTTATGGTGGCGAAGAGTTCGCTGTCGTTCTCCCGAACACGAACGAGGAAGGTGCGTTTTTACTTGCAGAAACGATGAGGCGGGCCGTCGCAGACCTCAACATTTCGCTTAAAGGCAGTAGCTTCGGGCACGTGACGATCAGTATTGGGGTCGCAACAGACATTGCCAACATTGATTAGTTGAGCTTGTTCAAACTGGCAGACGAAGCGCTTTATCGAGCAAAAGCCAGTGGCCGCAACGCTGTAGTTGCTTCCTCCCACGGTGGAGAGCAAAAAATAGAAGCTTAGCCATGTCAGGTTGTTTCATACTCAATACTTAAAATTAGCGCGTTTGTTAGCTTGGTCTAATTAATTGATTTCGATGGCTTTTCTGCCGTTTTAGTGTCTTCGATCAATGATTCTGAAACGCTCTCGCAAATATTGTGGTCGTTCAAACGAGGGCCACTCCATGACCGGCATAAAAATCCGCCTGGCTGAAATCATCGAAGCGTTGAGCAAGGCGCTCGATATGACAGAAGGGCAGCCGGAAGGACATTGCATTCGGTGCTGTTACATTGGAACGGAAATCGGGCGCGAAATTGGACTTGAGGACAGCGATCTCCACGACCTGTATTATACTCTTCTGTTGAAAGACCTTGGGTGCAGCAGTAATGCTGCCCGCATTTGCGAACTCTACCTTGCTGACGATCTGAGCTTCAAACACGATTTCAAGCTGGTCGATGGAAGTCTCGGCCAGGTGCTGCGTTTCGTGATTGGCCACACCGGGATGAAGTCGGGTTTGGCCGAGCGCTTTCGTGGAATTCTTAACATTCTTCAAAACGGCGGCACTATATCCACCGAGCTCATCCAGACGCGATGCCAACGAGGAGCAGATATTGCCCGTCAGATGAGGTTTTCTGAACAGGTGGCAGACGGTATTCTTGCCCTTGATGAGCACTGGAATGGTGGCGGAAAACCAAACAGCGCTGCAGGTCTGACAATCCCATTATTTGCCCGTATTGCGCTCTTATCACAAGTCATCGACGTGTTTCAGGAATCCGGCGGCCCCAACAGTGCGTTGAGGGAGATAAGGAAGCGTAGGGGAGAGTGGTTCGACCCCGATTTGGTAGATGCTTTCACCCGGCTGTCATCACGCTCAAATTTCTGGAAGACTTTAGCCTCGCCTGATCTTGAGGCCCTGGTGCTTGCGTCGGAGCCCGGACAGCAGGCCGTCATGGCTGACGATGATTATCTGGACGATATCGCCGCCGGTTTTGCGAAAGTCATTGATGCAAAAAGCCCCTACACGTCAGGCCACAGCGATCGTGTTGCGCTCTACACGGATTTGATTTCTGAAGAAATGGGTATCGGTTTTGAGGATCGTCGGCTTCTGAAACGAGCTGCTCTTCTTCACGATATAGGCAAGCTCGGCGTGAGCAACAGCGTGCTGGACAAGCCGGGGAAGCTTGACGATCAAGAGTGGCTGCAAATGAAGCGCCATGCGGAATTCTCCGAGCGGATTCTGTCCACAATTGGAGCGTTTTCAGAGGCAGCGTTAATTGGCGGCGCTCATCATGAACGGTTGGACGGTAAAGGCTACCCGCGGGGGTTAACCGCGCAAGAAATCCCGATGGAAGTCCGAATTGTTTCCACTGCTGACGTGTTTGACGCACTTACCGCCGATCGACCCTACCGATCTGCAATGCCGATAGACAAAGCCATAGGAATCCTGCGAGAAGGAGCGGGAACATCGCACGATCCTATTTGCATCGAGGCATTGGAACGGGCCCTTGACAGAGCAAAACTGGGCACGTTTACGAGGCCAGCACTACAGCAAATAGAGGCTCGTTACGCATTGCCGTCTCATCAGCGCTGTAGTCAACGTTCGGCTACGTCCGCCCGAGATCGTTGGCGTTGATAACGCCTGGTCGAGCTTAGCCGAAGGAGAAGTTGCAAATTTTGTTGGCACTCGGTTATGGGTCTGATTCAGGAGAAGGAAATGTTACGGTCAACGCGTACGCCTGACCCAAGCTAAAATTGCAGTTCGGCTTTGAGCCATTCCACGAATGCCTCGATAGCGGCGGCTTTTTTTGAGTTTAGATCACATACCGCCCAATAGGCTGCCTTCTCTGAGCTAAAACTGACTGGAAACGGCTTAATCAGCCGCCCCTTTCGCAGATGTTCCTTGATGAGCAGGTTTCGGCCCATGGCTATACCCTGTCCATCAAGTGCTGCCTGCAGGACGATATTGTAATCGGTTAGGCGTATGTGTCTGGCTTTGTCGAGGTAGAGGTTCGCGCTCTCGCTCCACAATTGCCATTCGAGCCCGCTTTTCGCCTGCAATATAGGGTGAGGCAGCAGATCATCGGTAGACTGGAAGCGGGATCCGTCTCCGTAAAGAACCGGGCTCATCACAGGTGAAAGCTCCTCATTCGCGAGATGAATGCCTCCCTGCTTATCCGCACTAAAGTCACCGAAACGGATTGCGACGTCTGCTTCCCCGCGATTTATGTCGACCACACGCAGCGTTGGGTCCAGATCCAGCTCTATATTTGGATGTTGCGTTTCAAACCGCTCAAGGCGACTGATCAGCCAGTTTGCAGCAAAAGATGGTAAGAGGCTGACGCGCAGATATGTCTGGCTTGAGCGTGCGCGTAACTGCGCAGTCCCTGTCGCCAGCAGGGACAATGCTTGATCCACGGTGGCCAGAAACATCACGCCCTCGTCAGTCAACTCGATGCTTTTGCTTTTGCGTTGGAAAAGCTGCGTGCCCAATGCGGTTTCGAGTTGCTTGATATGGTGACTGACGGCGCTTTGAGTAATCAGCAACTCCTCACCAGCCAGCCGAAAACTTAAACGGTGGGCTACGGCCTGAAATACCCTGAGAGCGGGCAGTGGAGGAAGAAGGGGGGAGCTGCGCAAATCTGATCTGCCTCACGAGTGTTGTGCGTGACATTAACAATTTCGATCGCAGGCTGCAAAGCTTTGAATTGGTCGATGGCACGGATTTCTTCCATGAATTCAAAAAAGGAGAAACACATGTCGATATCCATCAGCGAAAAGCTCAAGACTCTCGGAATTGAACTGCCTGCTCCAACTGCGCCTGTCGCAAGCTACGTCTCTGTGACAAAAGCGAACAATCTCCTGTTCATTTCAGGTCAGATCAGCAAGGCTCCCAACATTGAGGTTCTCGCGGGAACACTTGGTAGGGATTGTGCGGATGAGCAGGGCACCGAGGCCGCCCGCATTGCGGCCATCAATGTTCTCGCTCAGATCGTAGCCCATACGGATGGCCTGGTTTCATCCGTGCGCCGTGTCCTCAAGCTCGGCGTCTATATCGCTGCAACACATGAGTTCAAGGATCACTCCCAGATCGCAAATGGCGCTTCAGACCTGATGGTTGCTGTCTTCGGTGATGCTGGCAAACACGCAAGGGCCGCACTCGGAATGAGTTCGCTGCCCGCCGGAGCTGCTGTCGAGATCGATGCGATTGTTGAGTTGGAGGAAAGCAGGTGCTGACAGACGCCAGGGTCAGGAGCTTACGAGCTGACACCCCAGGCTGCGCCGAGCTCATCCATTTCAACCATGCTGGCGCATCGCTTTCACCAAGGGCTGTCGCGGAGGCGGTGACACGACACTTGGCACTTGAATCATCACGTGGTCCGATGGAGGCTGCAGCCGTTGTCGCAGATCTGCTTTCAACCATACGTCACAATGCGGCAAACCTGATCGGTGCAGAGCCCGAAGATATCGCATTCGGATCGTCGGGGTCCTCCGTGTGGGGCATGGTTTTTGCGGCACTGCCACCGCTGCGCGAGGGCGACCGCATTCTTGTCGGTCGCCACGAATGGGGTGGAAATGTCGCTACGATGCAGCGCGCGGCAAGCAGAAGCGGCGCCCGCATTGAGGTCATTCCCTGCCGCGAGGACGGAAGTCTCGATCCGGATGCGCTGGCCCACATGATTGATGATACGGTAAGGCTGATTTCATTGACCTGGCTTCCCGCGAATGGTGGCCTGATCAACGATGCCGAGGCCGTTGGCAAGATAGCCAACGCCGCTGGCATTCCCTATCTGGTGGACGCCGGGCAGGCATTGGGTCAAATCCCGATTGATGTAGCAAAGATCGGTTGCGACATGCTCAAAAGTGCCGGACGGAAACATTTGCGGGGACCGCGCGGAACCGCGCTCTTGTATATTCGGCCCGAATTTCTCCACAAACTTGATCCGCTTTTTGTGGATGTGAGTTCAGGTCCTCTCATAAATGGTATGCCATTACTGAGATCAGATGCGCGTCAGTTCGAAATGTCTGAGACATCGGTCGCGTTGCTTTTGGGTCTCGGAGAGGCAATTTCCCTTGCTTCGGAGTTGGGTGTGGCGGCAATTCGGGACCGCATCGGCGTGGTTTCCGCAAGCCTTCGGGACAGATTGCGTCATGTGCCCGGTGTCGAAGTGCGTGATCTCGGATCGACATATTCGGGACTGGTTTCATTCACGGTAGATGGCTTACTGGCCTCAAACGTCAAAAGTAGCTTGGCCGAAAAAGGCATCAACATCGGTGCAAACGGGGTGTCATACACGCCTTACGATATGACAGCTCGCGGTTTGCAGGAAGTGGCCCGCGCTTCGGTCAGCTACCTCAACACCGAAGATGAGGTCACTTATCTCGTTGAGGCGGTAGAAAAAATCGCCCGGATGGCCAAACGATAGGAGAACGCGCAATGGATCTTGGAATAGCTGGCAAACGGGCAATCGTCTGCGCAAGTTCAAAAGGGCTTGGCAGGGGTGTTGCGCAGAAACTCGCGGAAGCGGGGGCCGTCGTTACGCTCAATGGCCGGAACCCTCAGTCACTTGCGTTGGCTGCAAGCGAAATTCGAAAACAGACCAATGCCGAGGTCCACATGGTCGTTGCTGACGTGACCACGGAGGAAGGTCGCGCAGCACTTCTGGACGCGGAACCAGCACCGGACATCCTTGTCAACAATGCTGGTGGCCCACCGCCGGGGCTTTGGTCCGACTGGACTGAGGATGACTGGCTCAAAGCTCTTCACGCGAATATGCTTGCGCCGATATTGCTTATGAAAGCGGTGCTGCCGGGCATGATCGACAGGAAATGGGGAAGGGTGATCAATATCACCTCCGCATCTGTCAAAGCACCGATCCTCGAACTTGGGCTTTCCAACGCGTCGCGCAGCGGGCTTACCGGTTTCGTTGCCGGAACGGCTAGGCAGGTGGCAAAACACGGGGTTATCATCAACAATCTTCTACCCGGTTCACACGAAACAGATCGTACAGAGGGTTTAATGAAGAGAACCGCCGCAGAACAAAGTATCAGCCTCGATGAGGCTCGACGCAAAGCACATGCGCTCAATCCGACAGGCCGGTTCGGCACGCCAGAAGAGTTTGGTGCCGCCGCCGCCTTCCTGTGCAGCCAATACGCAGGCTATATCGTTGGACAAAATCTTTTGCTCGACGGCGGGGCGTTCCAATCCACTCACGGATAGGGTGGTGAAAAGACGCGTGTCTTTACCGGTATGAGATAGGCAATGGCGGCTTCTCGGCCGCCATATCGTCAATAATAGTTCGGCTCCGCATAGCACCACATGTCGGCGCGATAACTCATGGCCGAACACGGCCAAATGCTGGAATTGGAGAAACAATATGAACAAACCAGAAACTCAGATTCGGCTCTCTGGCCTCCTTCGCTGCGCATCCGGCAATGAGGTGGAGATCGTCAAAACGCACCTGCCTGATCATATCCGTCTGACGAAGACGGAGCCGGGTTGCATTTCGTTTGAGGTATCGCAGACGGATGATCCCCTTGTTTGGCGCGTCGAAGAAGTATTTTCGGACCGAGCCGCCTTTGATTTTCATCAGCAGCGTACTCGCGCATCCGAGTGGTTCACAGCCACGTCAATGATCCAACGGGACTACGTAGTCACTGAATAACTGTGGATCGGCCATTTAGCGCAGTTTTCCCGCAAAAATGCGTTTCCGCTACGTTGCCGCATCAATGTTTTACCAGGGGAGAGGTGCAAAGCATCAAATCGGGCAGGCAACGCGCAGGCAATCTTAAATCAAGCCTTGAGCGCGTAGTCTGGTGGCCAATAGTCAGCGACGTCGGCCCCGCTCCTCTGCTTCATCATCGAAGCCAATTGGTTTTGTTTTTACCCAACTGACGAACTTCTGAATCGCGGGGTCCTCGAGAATAGCTGAGATCGTGGAGAATTTCTTTGCCAACTGGGCGTCAGTGAAGCCTGCATGTATGTGGCTATGGCATATCCGATGCAAAGGCACCGTGACCCTGCCACCCTTACTCCGAGGAACAAGATGGTGGTGCTCGATCTGGTCGTCAGGTATCACCCGCTCGCAGAGCTGGCAGATGACGGGCTCCGCCTCCACATCTTGCGTAGTAAAATTGTCTCTCTGCTTGCGTGCCATTGATTTGGTGCCTCTCTATCGGCTGTCAGACTGCGTTCGCGCCGCATCGATAGACCAACCCAAGCATGCCGACAACGCCAAGCCGTTTTCGACAAGGCACTGGCGTGTGCATCGGAGCAACATCGGCGACTAAGTACGATCAGTCGATTAGTCGATCCTCGTGACGAGGGATAGGATATTATAGAGTATTGCTCATGATTGACGGTCTTGCTTTGGCGGGTTGTCGGTTCACATCTATTCGAGAGCACATTAGTCTTGATGGCCGCAATTTGCCCAAACCGGTCATATAAAAATAGCCGCGTCGCAGATCCTAAACTGTTCGCAGCGTTGTTAAAGAAGCAGCTTCAGGTCCTTTTCAAAACGGTGGGTCAGCACAAAGAACCTTTCATTGCTAGTCGCTGGTGTCCAAAGCGCGTCTTCGTAGGAACCAGATAATTCCCACCCCTGCCGCGCATAAAACCGCTCAGCCCGAATGTTGCCGGCCGTACAGAGCAGCATCGCTCTTGCTATCCCGGACTCACTCAGAAGTTTCTCAGCGAAGGATAGTAATGTCTGGGCCACGCGTGTACCACGAGCACGGTCGCTGACATAGAGTTTGACAACCTCAGCTCCCTTTACGGAGACGAACCCGACTATGCCAATGTCGTCTGCTGCGACGAAGAATGCGTCCTCCGCTTCCGTCAGCCAGAGACCGAAATGGTCTTTAGACCGATAAGGCAGCACCCCATCAGGCACAAGGTTAGCATGGGCATCATGCCATCCTTGGTGCCAGAGCTGGACAATCTCCTCATAATCAGCGGCTTTTGCGGGGCGAATTTCGACCATCTGTTCACTCTCTGGTTTTGTCCGTACAGCAGCTCTGGGAGTTCTCCGAGGGAAGCAACGTCCGATGTCGGCGCAATGCTGCCATAAGCTCCCAATTTTTGACTACGCATCAACCTCGCTTTCGAAGGAAGATTGAAGCTTTTCAAGGCGCTTTAGTCGAAGGGGACGTTCGCGGTTTGCCATAACTCTGAATGATGGGAGGTAGACTTGTGGCATCTTCTCAAGCCGCCTGCCAAAACCTTATCGGGAACTCGGTCTGCCAGCACTGTTTTATCCTGTGGCAAGAATCGCCCTTAGTGATGCTACACCGTTCCTGCTGTGACCTGGAGAAGGCGTTTGCTGTTACATTGTATGTCGCAACGACAGCAACGTCATCACAGTTGGTGCCGCTTAGGCTTATCGAGCTCTCGGTGTTTCCAAATGAAATCAATATCTGTGTCGATTCTACAGGCCGTTGTTTGTTGCGAGACAGTTCGATCTCTCCCACATCTTAAAAGAGCCGTCAGCAGGATTATCCCGCCGTTAAAGTTCATCTAGAAAATGTCATTCAATTGCATTACTATTCCGACAAATATGGAGATAGTCATGGCCGCAAACGCACTTGTCCAAACACGTATTGATGCCGAGGTTCGAGACCGTGCCTCTGCCGTGCTCGAAAGTATGGGCCTCACCGTATCTGATGTGGTTCGTATCTTGCTCACGCGGACTGCCAACGAGGGGGCGCTACCGCTTGAACTTCTTTCGGGCAGTGAAGCGCATGATGCCTGGTTTCGGACCAAGGTGCTTCAAGCGTTGAACGATACTCGACCGGATCTATCAGACGAAGAGGTTGAGGCGCATTTTGCAGAACGACGAAAAGCCGCCCGTCTAAAAGCAGGCGCACCAAAATCGTGAAACTTGCCTGGTCTGCATTTGCGCTATCAGATCGCGATGCCATCTTTACATACATCGAAATTGACAATCCCGCTGCCGCTGTTCTGATCGATGAACGAATAGTCGCCGCTTCTCGTCGTTTACTCGATTTCCCGGCGAGTGGGCGCGTGGGCAGAATTGCCGGGACACGCGAACTCGTTATCAATGGCACGCCTTACGTCGCGGCATACACTATTACCGAGACGAAAGTTCGGATCCTTCGTGTGCTTCATGGGGCGCAGGAATGGCCAGAGTATCTGCCGCCCAGTTAAACGACTCGTGACGTGGAGATGATGGATAAAATTGTCAGGTCCCCAAATCTAGATGAACCCCACACGTCGCTCTCCAACGAGCGCGATCATTTGTGACTCGCCCTCGGTCTGACTATCGAAATCATCAAGCGTCGGGTCCGAGCACCGCTCCAATACGAACGCTGCACGGCGTGACCGTAGAAAGAGATCACGAATGGCGGGTACATCGACGGGCAGGATGGGTCGAATGTTCATCGCTTGGTTTTGCTTTCGAGTTTTTCGCGCTCGTAGGCGGATGGTCACGAAGAGGTGACGCTCGCGCGCTTCTTTTCAGGAGATTTACGCGTGATCTCGTTGAGTGGTGCTGTTCTTTGTCGTAAGGCCTCGGCTCGGAAATCTTTGTAAGTTCAACAGGGATTTTCAGAGAAGCGGCTGTCAACAGCCACTCCATCACATCAAGGAGTTTATATTTGCCGGAATTTGAACAGACATTATCCGCAGGCACACTGATTTCGATAGCGGTTGGCGCTGTCGCGCTACTATTGTTGCTCATCATCAAGTTTCGTGTCCACGCCTTCGTTGCCCTTATTCTCGTCAGCTTCCTGACGGCGCTTGTCACGGGCATCCCGATGGCAAACATCATGAACACACTGACAAATGCATTTGGCTCTACACTTGGCGGCGTAGCGCTGCTTGTCGGACTTGGCGCAATGCTGGGACGCCTGCTCGAAGTATCTGGTGGCGCACAAGCTCTCGCCGATGATCTTGTCCGGCGTTTTGGCGAGCAACGCGCGCCAATGGCCTTGGGCATCGCTTCCCTCTTTTTCGGCTTCCCGATCTTCTTCGACGCAGGCCTCGTTGTTATGCTGCCTGTAATGTTCACGGTTGCGCGTCGCCTGGGCGGAAGTCTCCTGCTGTATGGTATCCCTGTTGCGAGCGCGTTCTCATGCATGCATGTGTTCGTGCCACCGCATCCAGGCCCGGTTGCTGCCTCGGAATTGCTCGGCGCGGACGTTGGGCTACTGGTCATCGTCGGTCTGGTTGTTGCCGTCCCGACCTGGATCATTGCTGGTCATTTCTTCGGCAAATGGATCGGCCAACGAATCCTTTTACCCGTTCCCCAAGTCGTTCAGAAAGACGAAACCCCTGAGGACGAGGCGTCCCTGCCAAGTCCCGGACTTGTCGTCGGGCTCCTGCTTTTGCCGCTTGCGCTGATTTTCATGAATACAGGACTCGATTTCGCCCGGGCTCAGGACTGGGTGGATAAGGATGCAGGCTGGTTTCAGTTGCTACGCGCTGTTGGTTCGACGCCTATTGCCCTCTTAATATCTGTTTTGGTCTCGGCCGTCGTTCTTGGACCAATGCGGGGTCGTGATCCTATCAAGGTTGAGCGCATCGTTGACTCCGCTCTGGGTCCGGTTTGCTCCGTTATCTTGATTACCGGCGCAGGAGGCATGTTCGGCGGTGTCCTTCGTGCCTCTGGGATCGGCGATGCTCTGTCGAGCGCATTGGTTGATATCGGTATGCCAGTTTTTGTGGCAGGTTTTCTGGTTGCAACTGCATTGCGGGTCGCACAAGGTTCTGCAACAGTTGCCCTGATTACAGCTGCTGGACTCATCCAGCCTGCTGTCCAGGCTGCCGGTTATCAGGGCATCGAACTGGCGGCCATCGTCATTGCGATCGCGTCCGGTTCTGCGGTGCTTTCACATGTCAACGATTCCGGCTTCTGGCTGGTTGGCCGTTTCTTTGAAATGGACATTAAAACAACGTTCAAGACCTGGACTGTTATGCAAACGTTAGTGGGCCTTGTGGGTTTTGCTATATCGGGGTTGATTTTCTGGTTGGCTTGAGCGGTGCGAGTGCGCAGATCAGGAGGCTGACTTCAGGTCTCCGATAAGCGTGGGCACGTGCCGAGCATTAAAAGGGTCGGTTATGGGGGGGCAGGCGTTCATTGCATCCATACTTTGGATTGCCTTGTCCCCTCGATGCCAAGGATAGCTGCTCTGAGGATTTGTCGGGTTTCGGCATCTGCGATTAACTTCATGAAACCCGGTGTCTCATCTTCTCAACGGCTCCGCTGACATGGCTCATGTAGTCGTGTCGGTGTGAGGATGGGGCGGGGGCCCCCCCCATGCTCTTGCCTGGCGCGCCGTCGTGTGCCGCTTACGGCGCCGACTGGAGAAACAGCTAAAAATAAACTCTGGCTATGGGCTTACTGTTCCGCCGATCCTCATTGCCGTTCAGCCACTGATTACCCGGTCTTTGTTGGAAAGACCATCGGTCGAGAACCTGCCTTTACCGTAAGCAAAATTCCCGACCATAATTATTTCAAAGTTTCGTTAAGGGCTGGACGAATAAGCGCCCCTAGCAGCAGTCTTGGATGTCAGAATTCTTCCCACGAATCCCGTGCAACGGCAGCAGCAGAGCCACCACCAAATGCGCCCGCGATCTTGCGGCCAAGCGCACGTGCTGGAGATGGCGCTGGTATGGACGCGCTTGACGCAGAGCGGACAGGTGCGGCAGTTGGAGCCGAGCTGCTTGCACCCGCGCCGTTGCCCAGATTGAAGCGTGACAGCAACTGGTTGAGAGATGCAGCTTCCTTGGCAAGGCTGTGGCTAGCCGCGGTCGACTGCTCAACCATGGCTGCGTTCTGCTGCGTGCCCTGATCCATCGTGTTGACGGCAGTATTGATTTCCTGAAGGCCAACCGACTGTTCGCGTGAGGATTCCACGATGGCATTGATGTGCCGGTTGATTTCCTGGACTTCAGTGACAATCACTTCCAGCGCGCGACCCGTTTCACCGACCAGATTGACGCCTGAGCGAACATGTTCACCGGAAGTGGTGATCAGTGCCTTAATTTCTTTCGCAGCCTTTGCCGAACGCTGCGCCAGTTCGCGAACTTCCTGTGCGACGACTGCAAAGCCTTTACCAGCTTCACCAGCGCGTGCAGCTTCGACACCGGCGTTCAAAGCAAGAAGATTGGTCTGGAAGGCAATCTCATCAATAACGCTGATGATGCTGGTGATCTCACCGGACGAGCGCTCGATCTCGTTCATGGCCGTCACGGCCTGACGCACGACTTCACCTGACTTCTCCGCCCCATTACGGGCCTTGGCAACGAGGTGGCCGACCTCTTCGGCACGGTTGCTGCTATCCTTCACTGTGGTGGTGATCTCTTCCAGCGCGGCCGCTGTTTCTTCGACCGATGCAGCCTGCTGCTCGGTACGCTTTGACAGGTCGTCGGCCGCAGAACGGATTTCATTGGCACCAGCGTCGATACCACGGGCATTCTGGCCGACGGCACGTAGTGCGTCATTCAGGTTGGCAACCGAACCGTTGAAGTTGTTGCGTAGCGTATCGAGATGGGCAACAAAAGGTGTTTCGATGCGGTAGGCAACATCACCATCTGCAAGACGATCGAGACCCTTGGCCAGTTGATCGACGGCGAACTGCGTGTCGGCAGCGTCCCGCGCCTTCTGGGCCTCTCGTTCCAGGCGTTCCTGTTCGGAAAGGCTGCGGTTCGCGTCAGCTTCTTTTTCGAGGCGAATTTTCTCAAGGGCGTTGTCACGGAAAACGGAGACAGCCTTTGCCATCTGACCGACTTCGTCCTTGCGGTCCTGCCCATCTACAGGTGCAGTCGTCTGCCCCTGGGCCAGCGAAATCATGCGTTCACGCAAGGCTGCGATTGGAGTGGTAATGCCTTTTGCGGCAACGATGAGTGATGCAATGATGCCAAGCGCGAAGGCCACGCCGACGACCGTCAGCGAGGTGAAGATAGTAGAATTTGTCTGGTTGGTCAGTTCGTCACTTCTCACGGCGACCGTTTTCAATATCTGATCCAGAAACGTTGCGCTGTCGGTGGTCAGAGGCAGGATCAGCGTGTCGGCTTTCGCCAGAGCCGCCCTTGCAGGGTCGTTCTGGTCCGCTTGCCCGAGTTGTACGGCCTCGTCGGTCAGGGCGACGACGTCTTTCGTTCTCTCTATGATTTTGTCGATCGCAACACTCTCGCTGGGAAAGAGTAGTTTCGTATTCTGAAGACGCTCAAATAGCTTACTTTTGCTATCGTTGTAAAAGTCCACCGCTGTTTTCATCGCTGGATCTTCCTGGCGATAAGTCAGGATTTGATAGGCGGCATATGCGGTTGCCACGACATTCCGGTTTGCGCGCGACATTTCCACGCTTGCCGCAGCGTCATTTGAGATAAAGTCGGAATAGCTTGTATCTGCTTGTTTGTACCGGGTGGAGATAAAGGCTGTGGCGCTCAAGCCAACCACACAAAGGGGAAGGATCAGGGACAGAATTTTCGTGCGAATGCTCGCATTTTTAAGAAATGACATATTTCCTCGCGGTTCTATTTTGAAGTCGCGAACACGAAGCAGGGAGCATTACGACCGGGGCCGGTCGAACGAAAAACTCTGCTGCAGGGGATTCGGCGTGGATATGGAGAATAACAGACGGTGCGTGCCATCATGGCGACCTGATCGGTGCTCTGTCGCGCCTATGCTTAGTTAGTTATGGTTTAAATATAATTAAATATCATTTCTTGAGGTTTATCGAAATTATTATGATCTATTTTGGAAACTTGTAGTATATTCTACTCCTTACCTGTGGTGCAATTTCAACCTGTGTGCGATGATGGTTTGCCGTCGCCCAATTTCATAAACGCCCGCGTGATAGTTGTTGCTATCGCCGCTGGTCCCGAGCTGCCGTCCCGACGATAGCCAGCCGTCGAACGCCCGGTTGCCTTTTCGTCACCGTGGGCGGGTTAACAATACTGGTCTTCAAATCGCCGATGGAAACAGTCCTGCCGCCTCAGCACGGGCTGATATCAGGCGAATGATTTCCTTGATCTTGGGATTGGATCTGCTTTCCGGCAGAAGGTAAAACCCCATCACCGCCCGGCGGCGCGGACTATTCGGGCAAATCTTCACCTCTTGCAGACCCTTTTCGACAAAATAGTCTCTCAGCACATCGCTGTGGATCAGCACTGCGTCCGTACTCAGCGCAAAACCGATGCAGGCGTCCATCGAGTTGCATGCGAATGCGTGGCCAGTGCCGTCGAGATTTTGAGCACCTGTCCCTGAGATGAGGCGTTTTTGACGAGCCTCTGCCGGATTCGCCATTGTCGTTGGATAGTTACGGATTTCGTCAATTTTGCGGGTTCCTTCAAGAAGCGGATGCCCTTCACGGACGAAATATCCGTCGGTCGCTGATCCCAAGGGAATGAAATCGACCGCAAGCCCCGGCTTTAGATGGTCGATGCGATGTCCCATGAACAGGGAAATGTCGCCAGCGACCAGCTGGTCCATGCAGCGCATCATATTGCCGATGCTGACATTGATTGGTGCTGCCGGGTGCGCTTTGAAATGTTCGATCACAAAATCCTTCAAAAGCAGAATCCAGGTGGAATAACCGGTGCCGATACTGATGCCTTCTTCCAGCTCCGCTTTCTGCCGGGCGATAGTTGTAAGGGCGTTCGTGTGCAGGCGGTTCATCAGGATCGCGCTGTTGTAGAGCGTTTCCCCATAAGGGCTCAGCTGGACACCGCGTGCCGAGCGATAAAGGAGTTCCACACCCAGTGACTGTTCCAGTCGCTTGATGTTGTAGCTCAGTGCTGGTTGCGAGATGTGCAGTATCTCTGCCGCTGCCATGAATGACCCAGCTTCGGCGACCGCAACAAATTGCTCAAGTGCCTTGTTCATGTCCGCCTTCTCGTCTCCATAAAGAAATTTTATGATTGGTCGGAAATATTCTATTTGTCCATATATCTCCAGAGGGCTAACTTCGCTGTGCAGAGCACACTCGAGGAGGAGGAGGAGTGGAGACCGACAACAATCCCACCAGCCAGTGTGTCGGCTTGTGAGCTGACCCCTGGCATCCGGAGTGCCCTGCCGATCTGCTGATCGTGCCGCATCGCGGATCGATCCGAAATATTGCACCTATTCGATGCGGAAGGTTGCGCCCTGCGCCGGTAAAGCGAAGCAGCGTCCTTCTCACGGGACAATCAGAAACACGTGGCTGCGTCAGATCGGCATCATTGATCGAAGCGGTTTGGCGTGAATGGAAGAGGAGATAGCCGATGGCCAAGAAAAAATACGTCATCGTTGGCACAGGCGCGCGCGCCCGCATGTTTTACGAAGCCATTGCGCGTAATTTCAGCGCGCAGAATGAACTGGTGGCACTTTGCGATACCAACCAGACGCGCATGGATTACACCAACAAAGTGCTGATCGAGGAGTTCGGCCTTAGCCAGTTGCCCACCTATAAGGTCGAGGATTTCGGTCGCATGCTGGATGAGACAGCTGCCGATGTCGTGATCGTCACCTCGATCGACCGTACACATCACACCTACATCATCGCGGCATTGGAAGCTGGCCGTGACGTCATCACCGAAAAGCCGATGACCACGGATGTGGTCAAATGCCAGCAGATCATCGACACGGTCAAGCGTACCGGTCGCTCGGTCCGCGTCACTTTCAATTACCGCTACGCGCCGCACAATGCGGCTGTCCACGAGATCATCGCTTCAGGCGGAATTGGTGATGTCTATTCCGTCCATTTCGAGTGGTTGCTCGATACCAAACACGGCGCCGACTATTTCCGCCGCTGGCATCGTGACAAGCGCAACAGCGGCGGGCTAATGGTGCACAAGTCCACTCACCATTTCGATCTCGTCAATTTCTGGCTGCAAAGCCAGCCACAGACCGTGTTCGGCATGGGTGATCTGCGCTTTTATGGCCGCGCCAATGCCGAGGAGCGGGGCCTGTTCACGCCTTACAACCGCACCACCGGAGTTGCCGCCGCTAAAACCGATCCCTTCGCCATCGACCTGACCGAAAGCCCGGTCCAGAAAGCGCTCTATTGGGATGCCGAACATGAGGACGGTTACCAACGGGATCAGAACGTCTTCGGGGATGGCATCAGCATCGAAGATACGATGCAGGTCATGGTGCGCTACAAGAGCCGCGCGGTCATGACCTATTCGCTCAACACCTATGCGCCCTGGGAAGGATTTAATGTTGCCTTCAACGGGTCGAAGGGGAGAATCGAACTCATGGTTCGCGAAACCTCCTATATCAATGCCGGTGGTTCTTCACACGAGGAAGGCGCTGCAAAGGGTATCCAACTCTATCATTTCCCGCTGCACGGCGAACCGCGTATCGTACCTGTCGTGATGGAGGAGGGCGGTCATGGCGGTGGCGACAACCGCATGCTGGCAGATATCTTCGGTAGTTCGAATTCCGGCGGTGCCTTCGCCGCAGATTTTCGCGATGGTGCCATGTCAATCCTGACCGGCCTTGCCGCCAACCGGTCGTTCCAGACGGGCTTACCGGTCGAAGTCGACGATATGGTCCAGTTCTGAGCGGTTTTTCAAAGCGCGTGCAACGTTTTCGGCGGCACGCGCAATGCTTTGTTGGGACACGTCGGCGTGAGCGTGTCCAGCAAGGTTATCGTCTGGAAAGCAGCGCACCCCTAGAGAACCGAGTTTGATGTGCCGATATTTTGCACGAGGCTCCATTCGCGGTAGCGTTTTCGACAGACGGTACACGTCCGCGCCAACGAAGCATGGCATGGTTGGCTTGGAAATGGGGAGCTCCACCCAGTCCATGAGGGGACCATCCAAGGCCAATACAGTTGAGGCGACTGCAGGAGTGAAATCGGTGAAGACGAGATTAGCACCCTTCGGATATAATAGCCGCGTTCCGCGCTTTTTTCCAATCGCGAGGCCCCTGGGGAAGGGGATTAGTTCGAACATTGGAGCTTATGGAACACTCCGTGGCACTGCATCGAGTCGAAACTTTTTGCACTTCGTCGCGGCAGTACCCGGCTCTTTCGTTTTTTAATACTCGAGAGACCAACTCCGCCATCGAACGCTCGTCCACGACACGCCTGTTAGCCAACACCCCGGATTCACTATGCATTAAGCATGGTCTAAGCGGCGCGGGAACCTCCAACGGAGCGCGGGCATTCCGATTACGGTGTTGCAGATGAGGATAGAATGACCCCCCAATTTCATGAGCGCTACATAAGCCGTGCAGAACATAATGCCATAGTCGCATATTACAAAAAGCTTGTCGTGCAGCTTCATCAGAACCGGCAAACAGCGAAGGACGAAAGCCACCTCAACAATTCGACTTGCACGTCAAGTAGTGAGGAACTGACAGTTTATCAGAGCTGTGAAGAGGTAGGAGGCATCGATCTTGGCTCAGGCGGCAATGTTGTCGTGGTGGATTTCGCTCGCTGTTCGGCGAAGAACTCCCAGCTCCTCGAGTAAGCCATGCACAATGTGGCTGACGACAAGGGTACTCCATGTGCCGCCCTTCGTGAAGGAATTGCCCTGCATTCGCTAAGGCCATAAACGACGTTGGCGAAGCAAGCCTCTTCAGCGGCGCAAGGCTCGAACTTATCCCACAGTGCCCGAAGCTCCTGGGCCCGTCCATCGGGAGTAAATCCTATTGGCTTGGAACGGGACTTGGGCTTTTGGGGATCTTCGGGTCTGCCAACCATCAGGCTGATCGGTTCACGTGCATTTCGAAGTTGGAAGGGTACATCTTTCACCGTCATTCTCGTCCGAGCCTGAAAGTGCTGTTCGTGACTGGCTACACTGAAAATGCGTTCTTAATGTTTTGGTCTTGATGCGGAATTGGCAGATACTCAAGTCATTTCAACTGTGTACGGCCAATCGGGTTGGCGACATCGTCGCGAAATAATTGTTGAGATAGCGAGCGCAAAGTAACCTTTGCGCTCGCCCGTTTTTGCTTAAGACAGAAACGCGATAAGGTCCTGGTTGAGGCGATCAGGGACCGTTGCGAACAGGCCATGGGGTTCGCCATCATATTCGATCAGTTTCGCCCCTGCGATAGCCTTCGCGGCAGCCCGCCCAGTGGGATCAATGGGGACCGTTTTGTCGCCTGTACCGTGGATCACCAGTGTTGGAACCGTGAAGGCAGCAAAATCTGCACGGAAGTCGGTCTTGCCAAATGCATCTACGCAATCGATTGTGGCTTTCGGGCTCGCCATCACACCCAGCACAAACGACCAGTCCAGCACACCTTGGCTAACAGGCTTAGTGACATATCCGACGCCGTAAAACGTCTTGGCAAAGCTTTGGAGGAAAGCAAAGCGATCCTCTCTGATGTCTTTTTTCATTCCATCAAAGACGCTTCCATCGACACCGTCCGGGTTCGTATCATCTTTGAGTAGGTAGCCCGCGACCGATGCGACGAGCACGGTTTTAGAAATCTTGGATGCGCCGTGTCTCGACAGGTAACGGGCAATCTCGCCTCCCCCCATGGAAAAACCGACAAGCGCAGCACCTTCCAGATCAAGACCGTCAATAACTGAGGCCAGATCGTCAGCGAAGACGTCGTAATTATAGCCACTTGCGGGGTGACCAGACTGTCCAAATCCACGGCGGTCATATGTGATGACTCGGAAACCGGCCTCAAGCAGAGCAACCGTTTGATACTCGAACATGTCGCCGGTCAGGGGCCAGCCATGAATTAGCACCACAGGGCGTCCTTGACCCATGTCTTTTACGTGCAAGTTAGTCCCGTCTTTTGCTTCAATAAATGCCATTATGAAACTCCTTGGATGATGCCAAGAGTAAAGCTCACAGCGGACATCTTGTTCCTCGGAGATCACATTCCAAGGTATTTCGTTTGACTGCTCGTTGCACCGAACAGCTCTTCATCGAGAGGTCTAAGACGCGTCATTTGGGCGATTGGGAAAATCATGGCGTAACCACTGTCATCCGCAAATCGCTGACGGCGTTTCAGGCTAACGACGACTTCTATGAGGTCATCGCGCTCTGGCGCAGATGTTATGGCGTTCTCTTAATCGTGCGGCAAAACGTCGCCTTGAAGGATACGTTGCCTATGCTTACCTAACCCTCATGCGAAATACTTGGGTCATTCAAATCTCCTGGCTTACCGATCAAGCACGCTCCGTCACCCGGAGCTGGCAGCATTGATCCTGTAACGCCGCCACAGACCCAGCCGCTCCGGGCACCCACGTAATAGAAAGTGCGGTTTCGTTACACGTCGTTGAGGCGTGTCATGGAGCGTATCATGTCCCTTTTTCGACACCATCCCACCTGCGTCACATGCAACCGAAAATTGCCTGGTGCTGCGGCCCGTTGCCCATGGTGCGACACCTCTGTCCCGTCCACAATCGACCGCCGCTCTGCCGTTCGTAAGCAACAGGCGTCTCTAGAGACATTCCTTTTGCTCTCGAAGGATGCCGGACTATGACTTGCGCGATGACCTTGAGCGGTAAGACCCTAACAGGTGGCGATACGGACGAGTTGCAGCTGGTCGGGGTCTTTCCGTGGCGTATCGGGCGTGATGGCGAACGGATGGTGCTGCTCATCACCTCGCGCAGGCAGGGACGATGGATCATGCCCAGGGGGTTGCCCGTGAGGGGAGAACCGCCCTTTGTTGCGGCGTCCCGGAAGGCTTTCGAGGAGGCGGGGATCATCGGTGAAATTTCCACCGTCCCGGTGACAACCTACCAATACATTAAGGTCCTTGACGAAGGATCGCAGGTTGCCTGCCGCGTCACTGTGTTCGGTATGAACGTGCGTGGCACGCTGACCCACTGGCGTCAGAAGGAGCAAAGACACCGACGGTGGTTTTCCCTCGAAGCAGCGGCGGACAAGCTTGATGATATCCAGCTTGCCGAGTTCGTAAGGACAATCGACTCGGAGCCGGGTCGCCTTGAGCAACACAACCGTTCCGAGGGACTACGCGACCACCATACGCGAGGTGCCTGACGTGCCGACGATATTTCTGACAGGCTTCGCAGGTTGGATGCCTTCTGTCTTTCCAATTCGAAGGACCAGTGCCGGACGCTAACTGCCTGGCGCCAAGAGCTGCGATTGCAACATTGGCGCCAGGTGTTTCCCAATCCGTGACTGAAACTGTGGAGCAAGCCTGGCCCTTTGTGCCAGAGCATAATCCATATCCAGAAAGAGCCACCAATGACTTTTAGATACACCCATACGTTCCCCATCAGCGGCCCGAACAAGTTGCCTCGTTTCAGGCGGTGGGCGGCCGAAAATATTCCGGGCGTCGCCGTGTCCCTGCCGCCCCAGGTGCCGGTCAAAAGTGAGGCCCTCACGGTGCGATTGAAGTCCCTTGAGGATCGCAACACGCTGATCGAAAAACTGCAAGGTGTGGGCCTGTAAGGTAAGCCTTCGCGGCAAGCGGCCGGTCGGTGATTGTCCTGTAGGCAGACTGTCACGCACAGAAGTTTATAGGGAGGCCGTGCCGCTTACCGCATTTTTCATGCATGAAAACCCTGCCAATGCATACTGGTTTGATGTTTCGGGTATTTTGTCGCCGCCGAGCTTGCGAAAGGGAGGCGCCATAGTTGGTGGCGCCATGCAGAATATGAATGATGACTACCTTTGCATTGTCGACGCGTTAGAAGATCGGATAGTCGGGCAAACGCGTCACAGAATACTGTGATGTTCGTTGCGAAGGACCAGGGTCGAGCGACTGGTGTGTCGTCGATCCCCATCGAGAGTTTTCATCACCGACAAGTAGCAGCTTGAATCCCTAAACACTGATATGCGTGTCTTGTATAACGAAAGTGTTTGAAGTCTGTATGGAACTGGAGACCTAGCGCCCCGGCTTGCGCGGCTCACCGCCTTGAGCGTAGGCTGTTTTTTCCACAAATCGGAACTGGTTGCCGCAGTGAGAGCAGCGGATCATGAATTCCGAGGGAATGCTGGATGGACGCTCGGCACGAAATCCGCGCGGCATCTCGTCTACGCGAAAATCGACATTAGCTGAACGCTTATCGTCGGTTTCCGAGACTTCTGCAAAGCCTTGGTGACCACAGTTTGAACATTCAAGCTTTCGGGAATATCTGTCGCGCGCTGCCATCTGACATCCTGTTATTTTGCGATCAGGTAACAACCAACGGAAGACATTTCAATGTGCCAGATCCGGAATTCATCCAGTTCATTTCCTTCGACAGCCAATTTACCGGAGGGCAGGGCGATGGTGCTGTGGCCAACATCGAATCTGAGGACAATTGCGGTGACTGTCTCGCCATTTGACTATCAATCGGTTTTTCGAACGCGGGTTCGAATTCTTTCGAGGTGAATGATTACTGATGCTCTACCGTTGTTGGAGCTTCACTTGGCATCAGTAATTTCGATTCCAATGCCAGGCGACATCTTGTTTATGGGCAATTTTGGGGCGTCGACGCGCGACGCCTACCCGGATAGTCCTGACGCATCGAATACGATTACGCGCTCAGCCGTACCGAAGCCCGGTTTCCGCATTGAAGAGATGAACGGCTTCCGGATCAAAGAACAGCGATATGTGGTCGCCGCTGGCCAGAGTTGTTCTTGGTGGCAGGCTCGCTGTCACGCGTTGTGTGCCGACGGATGCGGTAACAAGCAGCTCCGGACCGGTTAACTCGGCCACATCGCAACGCGCGTCGATGGTATTGCCATTGCCGGCGAGCGAAAGCGCTTCCGGGCGAATGCCGAGGATGAGCTTCTGCCCTTCTGCCGGCGCAGTCTTCAGTGATGACGGCAAAGGCACACGGCCGTCTCCATTATCGATCGCCAGAGCGCCATTCTCGACCGTCACCTGCAGCAGGTTCATCGGCGGTGCGCCAACAAAAGTGGCGACATACAAGGTTGCCGGTTGGTCGTAGATTTCAGCAGGTGTGCCAAGCTGTTCTATGCGCCCGTCTTTCATGACGGCGATCCGGGTCGCGAGTGTCATTGCCTCGATCTGGTCATGCGTGACATACACCACCGTCGTTTTCAGTATCTGGTGTAGGCGCTTGAGCTCTGTGCGCATTTCCATGCGCAATCTGGCATCAAGGTTGGACAAGGGCTCGTCGAACAGGAAGACTTCAGGCTTTCGCACCAGCGCACGACCGATCGCGACGCGCTGGCGCTGTCCACCGGAAAGCTGAGCCGGCTTGCGATCCAATAACGGCTCGATCTGCAGCAATCTGGCAGCCTCGTTGACCGCTCTGTCACGCTCCTGCACCGGTACCTTACGCATTTCCAGTCCAAAACCGATGTTCCGCCGCACTGTCAGGTTGGGATAAAGCGCATAGGACTGGAACACCATCGCGATGTCGCGATCTTTTGGATGCACGCCCAGCACCGAACGATTTCCAATCCGGATATCGCCGCTAGTCGCTTCTACCAACCCTGCAATGATGTTCAGAAGCGTTGACTTGCCGCAACCGGACGAGCCGAGAAGGACAAGAAACTCGCCGCTTTCAAGCGAGATATCGACGCTCTTCAGTGTTTCGACTTCACCGTATGTCTTGCGAATACTGTTGATCTCAAGCGCGCTCATCGAACGGCCTCCTCGGAAGCAAGTGGTCCGCCATAATGACGGGGAAGGGTGGAAATTGCGCGCGATGCGACTTGTGTGCCGGCAAGCAAACTGGCTTCAATCGACCTGGAATTGGCAAGCGCAGCCAGGAATGCGGCGTTAAACACATCACCGGCGCCGATCGTGTCGACGACTTCGACCTTGGGTGCTGCAACTGTAACCAACGAGCCGTCAGGACCAATGGCAACTGCGCCATCAGGACCGCGTTTGACGACGACAATCGCTCCTTCAGGCATGTGCGAGCGGATTTCGCGTGCAGCCTCGATCGGATCATCAATGCCAGCGAGCGTTGTCGTCTCAATCTCATTGAGCAATGCAATACCACAGCGGGAAAGCCAGCGACGTGTCTTCGTGCAGTTCTTTTCTGTCCACCCGTCCAGCGGCCAGCCCGTGTCGAGTGCAAGGGTGATTTGGTGGGTCGCCGCCCAGTCGAACAATGTGTCATAGTTGTGAGCCAGGTCGTCGGTCAGGAATGAGCCACAAACCAGTGCATATCCCCCCGCCATCGCCGCGCCGTCGATCGTGGTCAGGACGTCGGATATCCCGAAGTGGGGCAAATGACCACGTGTCGTGAAGAAGGTTCGTTCACCGTCCGGATGGGTAATGCCGACCGACAGCGTGGTGCGCTCCGAGCGGACGGACCATTTGGCGGCGCGCTCCCCGAAGGCCTCACGCAGCCAGCTGCCAAACTGGTCGCTGCCGACATTGGCGGCGATCGAGAACTCCACGCCGAGCGCTGCCCAGGCCAGGGCACTGTTGCCGGCGCTGCCGCCGACACGAAGCTCGTCGTGATCGACAATGATTTCGGTGCCAGCCTTTGGCCATGGAGCTGCAGGCCCCAAAATAAGATCGACATTGACATTGCCGATGACTGCGAGAGGTCGCATTTATTCGCTCCTGGTAATCTTGGTTGAGCGTACAGGCGTGCCGGCATCGTCGACGCGGGCATCGGCAAACGCGATCATCAGCCGCTGCGCCGCAGGCAGCATTGCGAATATCGCCGCTAGGCCGGTGGCTGGCGCAAAGCGGATTGAGACCGTGCCAGCGACCGGTTCGTCGCCCGAAGCGTCGAACATGATGACAGGAGCGCCCGTTTCCACCGCGGAGACGGCCATCGCCGTCACGAGGCCGGCTGTACTGTCGTTGCCGCGGAATAGAACGACGCCAATATCCGAGCCGAGCATTTCCATCGGACCATGCCGCAACTGGCCGCCTTCGAGCGAGAAACATGGCAGTCGCGACAGTTCGGTGAGGCCGAGTGCGAGCGCTTCGGCAAGGCCCTGCAGGCGGCGGCCGGAGGTGACGACGGTACGAACCGTGGCGAGAGCAGCGAGTGCCGACGCGATGTCGGGCTCCTCTGGTGCACTCAGCACGGCGAAAGCCGCTGATGGATCGTCTCCGAACGCTGACAAAACGGCGAGGTGCAAGGCGAAGGTTACCGTGAGGCTGCGGGTCGCGGCGAAGGCAAGCTCGGTGCCACCGGCACCGATCAGTGATGTCACAGTGCGTGCCAGGAAGGATCCGCCCTCTAGTGTCAAGCCGAAGGTCTCGGCATTGCCGCCGGTCTCATCGAACCAGCGCACAACTTCAGCGCTCTCGCCCGACTGCGAGGTGACCAGAACGGTGCGACCTTCGAGCGCCAGTGGCTCACCGAGTTGTTCCGAAAGAGGCACGGCAATCGCGTCAATTCCAAGCGCCCGATAGAGTGGTTCGACGGCGCGGCCTACCGCGTGCGATCCGCCCATGCCGAGCAGCAGCAGCTTCCTGGTCTTTGCCAATGACGCGGCAATGGTGTGGGCTTTTGTCTTCGCTGCTTCATACGAGGCGAGCGCATCGGCATGCTGCCGGGCCATCTCGCGATCAATGGCGACGAGGCCGACGGGTCTGTTCTTCTGCTGGGTCATGATCATCCCTTGACGCCACCGCTGGTAAGCCCCGAGATCAGGGCGCGTTGCATGACAAGACCGACCAGCACCGGGGGCAGGGCGGCAAGCACTCCAGCGGTTGCAATCAGTCCATAATCGGAAACACGGCCACCGGCGAGATCTGCGATGGCAACCGTGAGTGTCTTGGCGCGCTGGTCGGAGGTGAACAGCAACGCATAAAAGAATTCGTCCCAGGCCAGCAGGAAGGCGAATAGGGCCGACGTCGCCATCACGGGCATGGCCAGTGGTAACGTGATGATCTTCAGCGTCTGGAACAGGCCCGCGCCGTCGATCATCGCCGCTGCCTCGATTTCCTTCGGGATAGAATCGAACCCGGATTTCATCAGCCAGGTGGTAAAGGGAGCGAGAATTGTCAGATATACCAGTGCCAGTCCGAAGACGTTGTTGAGCAGGCCGAGATGGGCAAGACCCATATAGAGCGGCACGGCCAGCGCCACAGGCGGCAGCATGTAGGTGGCGATCACCATTGTGAGCGACCAGCCGACCGTTGGTGTCCTTGAGACAGCCCAGCCTGCGGGGATGGCGAGGGCGATCGCTGCAATAGTAGACAATGCGGCAACTTCGATGCTGTTAACCAGCGACGAAGTGAATGCCGCGCCAGCGCTGTTTTCCAACGTCGACAGTAACACACCGTAGCGCGAAAAGTCTGGCGATTGCGGCCACCACCGCAATGGCTTGGCGGCAAGGTCGGCAGCTGGCGAGATGCTCATGATGAACAGCCAGAGGACCGGAGCGAGAATGACGGCGGCAAGCAACAGCGCGCAGCCGTAGATAAAGATGTTGAACACAGGATTGCGACGTTCCATCAGCTTGCACTCCCTGCGGTCTTGCGAACAAGTATGGCGTAGGCGGCCGCAAGCACGGTGACCAGCAGTGTGACGATCAATGCCAGAGAGGCCCCGGATCCCGCCCGCTGAAACGAAAATGCTTCCTGGTAGACGAGGATCGACAGCGTGCGAGTGCTGTTGGCAGGTCCGCCACGGGTCATCACCCATATGATGTCAAAAACCTTAAAAGCTTCGATCGTGCGCAGAACCAGCGCAACCATGAGCGGACCAGCGATGTAGGGCAGGATGACAAAACGAAAGCGGGAGAAAGGCCCTGCACCATCGACCAGCGATGCCGATGTTATATCGCGGGGCACGGCCTGCAGTGCGGCAAGGGCGATTAGTGCAACAAGCGGAAAGTTTTTCCAGCAATCGGCGACGATGAGCGCTGCAAGCGCAGAGCCCGGCTCGCCAAGCCAGGAGCGATAGGCATCGAGCAATCCGAGCTGGGTCAACATTGCATTCAACGCGCCATACTCGGGATTATAAATCAGCCGCCAGAGGGTGGCATTGACCACGGTGGGCAGCGCCCAGGGAAGGATCATCAGCGCACGCAGCAGGGTGCGGCCGTAGAAATTCTGGTTCAGCAGCAGCGCAGCAAGAACACCTATCACCATCTCGGCGGTCACCGAGACAATCGCGAACACGAGGGTCGTTGAAAGCGTGCGCTGGAAATTCGAGCTTGTAAGCATCTTCACGTAGTTATCGATACCGACAAAATTGCCTGCGGTGCCGACCAACTTGGCGTCAGTAAAGGACAAGGTGACGGTGTCAATCAACGGCCATCCGATGACGGCCATCATCACCGCGAGCAGCGGCAACATCAAAAGCCACGCACGGGTGGTCATCCAGGTGCCGGACATGGGGCGCCCTTTCAATTCATCGGTATGGAGATGGCAAGCCAGGCGGCGCTAGTGGCCGCCTGGTTGTTCACTTGCTTAAAGGCCGCTGTTTTCTGCAGCCGTATTCAGCGCATCTTCGGGCGAAGACTGGCCGAGAAGGGACTCCTGGATCGCCTGCTGAAGGGCGGTCGAGAGCTCCTGATATTTCGGTGTCGTTGGTCGCGGATACATGGCGGCGAGACCGATTTTCGCAGCGGAAATCAGCTCCTCTTGGCCTTTGGTGACGGCAGGATCATCATAGGAGGATGCCCAGATTGGGAGGCTCAACTTGGCATACTGGTTCTGCGTCGCCTGCGACGTCATGAATTCAATGAACTTCCAGGCTTCGTCAGGATGCTTGCTGGCCGAGGTAATGCCGAGACCCATCGAGCCATTGACAGCAGATGCTTCGCTCTTCCCGGCGACACCGGGAGCAGCCACAACACCGACCTTGCCGGCAACTTTGCTTTCCTTGGGGTCGTTTGCCATGTTGTACATATAGGTCCAGTTCAGCGCGAAGGCGGCGTCGCCATTCTGGAAGACCTTGCGGACGTCCTCTTCGAGGAATTCCTTGGAGTTCGGGTTGGTCAGGCCGGACTTGTAGCTTGCGACCATGTAGTTGAGGGCATCAAGACCGCCGCCAGACTGGAAAGCCGGTTTTCCGTCCTTCAAGAAGTCGCCCTTATAGGCGCTGACCAGCGTCGTGTAATCGCAGATCGCAGCTTCGGCCTGCGCCCAGCTCCACGCGATCGGGGTATCCAACAGTCCTTTGTCCTTAATTACCTTGGCCTGTTCGGTAAGTTCGTCCCAGGTCTTTGGCGGTGTTTTGATGCCGGCCTTTTCAAGGATTTCCTTGTTGTAAAACAGGTATTTGGTGTCGAGGATCCAAGGCATCCCATAGTATTTGCCGTCGTTCTGAACGGTGGTCCAGGCTCCCGGCAAAACATCCTTCTTGGTGTCGTCGGAAATGCGCGATGTGACATCCACGAGTACGTTGTTGGAGGCATATTCCGATGGCCAGATCACGTCGAAGAGAACGACGTCATAGCCGCTGCCGGAACCCTGTGCGAGCACCGTCTTGTCGTGCAAGCCTTCATAGGGAACAAATTCGAGATTAACCTTCACCTCGGGATTTGCCTTGCTGAAAGCCTCGGCCATCGCGCGCACGTCAGCTTCACTATAGGCCGCCTGCGCCATGAAAAGTGCATTGATCGTGGTTTCTGCAAATGCACCTGGTGCAAAGGAAGCGCCGAATAGTGCAGCTCCAAGCAGTGTCTTATTTAATGAATTCAACATTTAGCCAGCCTCCAGCTTTTTGGCATTCACGCGTTTCCCGGGGGCGGCTGTACGTCGCCTCCGGCCTTCAAGGCATCCAGTGTTTCAGATGCCGATTTCGGAGCGTCGTGGAGCCGTTTTGGGCTCTCTGCGTTCCCCGGAACTCTGCGGTTCCTTATTAAGTCAATTGCATTGACTTTATTTCTTGTTCAATATTCTATTGGTGTCAAGGGGAATTGCAGATGCATGACAGACGTCCGATAAGGGCCAAAAGTGGGACCAACCAAGAAGGCACCAGTTCGCATAACAGACGGGTGATGATTGATGCGTTGCGCGTCAACGGCGCGCTCTCACGGGCCGATCTTGCCCGAGCCACCAGACTGACGAAGCAAACCGTATCCAACATCATCGATGAACTCGAGCGCGATGGGCTTGTGGCCGCGCATGATGTTATCCGAAAGGGCAGGGGGCAGCCTTCGACCCCTTACAGTCTGGTCCCGGCAGGTGCATTCGCTATCGGCCTGCAGATCGACCGGCATATCACCCGCGCGCTAGCAGTCGATCTTATGGGCACAATTCTGACCCGCGCCGAAGCGCCGCTGCCGGCGAACGGTCCACAGGGGGGCGTGAAGGTCATCCTGGATCTTGTCGAGGCCGTCAGACGGGAACTTGGTCAGATGTTTAGCCAGTCTGAGCGACGCTTGGTCGGCCTTGGCGCGGCGATGCCGGGGCCCTTCGGCACAGAAACCACGACAGACGATCCCTGGATGATGTCGGCATGGCAGACATTTCCGCTGCTGGAAATGCTGGCTGCAGGCACCGGCCTTGAAGTAGGGTTGCAGAACGATGCGGCAGCCTGTGCGCAAGCGGAGCGCATGGTCGGTGCGGCCCACGGGCTCGACCACGCCGTTTGCCTTTATCTCGGCTATGGTATCGGTGCCGGTTTGATTCTCGGTGGTGAATTGTACAGTGGCGCAAATGGCAATGCTGGTGAAATTGGTATGGCTCTGTTGTCGCCGGGCGGACGTGCTGCTCCCCTGGAACATCGAGCGTCGCTGGCAGCACTCTACCAGCATCTTGAAATCGATCCGGCCGACCCCAGGGTTTACGCCAAGGTCAACGAACTCGCATCGACGGATGATCCGAGGGTCCAGCTATGGCTTGATGAAGCGGTGATGGATCTTCGCTGGAGCGTCCATCTCATTGAGACAGTCTTCGACCCACAAACAGTGATCTTGTGCGGTGGTGCGCCCGAAGCGCTTGCCTGTCGCTTGATGGCAGCGATGGAGCCGCTGGTTCCGTCAGTTGCGCAGCGGTCCGACCGCAGCGTTCCAAGGTTTCAGCTGGGAATGACAGATCCATGGGCGGTAGCACTGGGGGCGGCGGCAGAACCCATCAGTCGCGCTTTCGACCCTCGATTTTCAGCGATTCTCAAGCAGGCAATTTGAAGCTGGTTCATGTCCGCAAAGTGGTTGCAGAACTATCGCGACGGGCATTTGACGACGATTTGGCAGAAGACTTAATTCCAATGGGATGGTTTGTGGCGGTCGCAACAGGGCTGATAGTCGGCTCCTCTAATCGCACCGCGCCGTTCAGACATTGAAAAGTAAGCGGATCCTATGGGCTTTCGGCCTATGCCGACGGCTCGGTCTCTTTAATCCCTTCTCAAAGGATGAGAATGCTGATCTGCAGGTCCGGGCATGTGCGCATCGGGAAAGTGCCAGGTAAACGCAGAAGAACTGCTGTGGTGCAGTCAAAACAGCCATTGGATAATTCGAACAAGGCGTCCATCATGTTTCATGCGGCAATGGAAAACTGCCGCACGCTACTAATCAAAAAATTTGACGCTCTTACCGGAGTGGGATCACTGCGCTGCCGACGATCCGTCGGCTATAGGACGCATCGCTGGGGGTCAGACAGTCGTTGGCTGATCGTCGCCGGGTATCCTCCCATCCGGTGTCAGTTCATCGACCGCCCGCGGCAAATCCTTGCTGAGACGTGCGAGGATTTCCTCTCGCGACAGACCGGTTTTTTCAGTCAATTCGTCTAGCACGTCAGGTCCAATCGCCTCTGCAAGTTCGTTGTCATCAATATCGTCATTTGTCCCAGGCTTTACCCAGGAATCAGCTTTTTGTCCGAAGCCGTTCTGTTGGAACGTTTTGAGTAGGTCGCTCAGGCCACCGCTCAAAATTCCCCCAGAGGTCAGGCCGCCGAGAATAGACCCGAGTCCCCCTGTCTCATTGCCTCCACCGAGCTTGCCAAGCAGATCGTCAAGGCCACTTGTCTGGCGCGATCCAGCGTCTTGACCTGTGTTTGCGCCCTCCGCCTGCGGCTTGTTCAATCCGCGCAGGAGGTCCGCGATCTTGTCCCTGTTCTGATAGCCAGCGACGGCTAGTACACCAAGCAATGCTTTCAGTTGACCACTTACCATGTTCTTCTCCTCCGTGGGCCTCGAAAACAACGTGGCGACGCGGCCCTGTTCGCTGGACTGAAACGGTTGGTTGGCCATGAAGTTCCGCCTCCTCAGGTACAACGAATGCAGCGAACCCATGCGCGCCGCCGGCCGTACGGCGGGCCACCTTTGGCAGCCTTTCTCTGTTCGGCAAAAGGAAGGGATGTAACCCTTCTCACCATTTGCCTGCTGGGCACCCCTTCGCTTTCGATGCGCAGATCAGGAGACTTACCTGAGGTCTCCGATAAGCGTAGGCACGAGTTCCGACACGGTGGGATGTATCGGTACCGACCATTGGAGAGCCGGGTAGGGGGTGCGCGCGTTCATTGCATCGATAATGCCATGGATGGCCTCGTCGCCCTCTATGCCGAGTATAGCCGCCCCGAGGATTTGTCGGGTTTCGGCATCCGCGATTAGCTTCATGAAGCCCTGTATCTCGCCTTTCTCAACGGCTCGGCCGACACGGCTCATGGGCCGTGTCGATACGAGAATTTGGCGACCCGATGCTCTTGCCTGGCGCTCCGTCATGCCTACCCGTCCAAGCGGAGGATCGATGTAGAGAGCGTAGGCCAGAATGCGATCGCTGAGCTTCCGGTCGCCCCCGTCAAGCAAGTTGGCGGCGACGATCTCGAAGTCGTTGTAGGACGTGTGGGTAAAAGCGCCGCGGCCGTTGCAGTCCCCCAATGCCCATATGCCGCTGACATTCGTGGAGAGGCTGTTGTCTACGACGATAAAACCTTTGTCGTCGGTCTCGACACCAGCCGCTTCAAGACCCAGATCATCGGTATTGGGTCGTCTACCTGTGGCAACAAGGACGTGGCTTGCATTCATGGTCCCGCTGTTTGTCGTGACCGCAATGTCGTCCGCAGTTTGTCTGAACGATAGCCCGGTTACCCCCGTATGAACTGCAATGCCTTCTGCCCGTAGGATGTCAGCGATGGCGGATGAGACATCGTCGTCTTCACGGGAGGCGAGGCGGGTGCCACGCTCTAAGATGGTTACGCTTGCGCCGAAACGGCGGTACATCTGCGCGAACTCCAAGCCGATGTAGCTTCCCCCGATCACAACGAGATGACGCGGAACCTCCGCCAGCTGGATGATCGACGTACTTGTCAGGTATGACACGTCCGCAAGCCCAGGGTAGTCGGGAATAGACGGACGTGCACCAACGTTGATGAACACCTGCGGTGCTGTCAGGCGCATGCCATTGACCACAACCGTATTGGGATTCTCGAACTGTCCTTGTCCGTAGATCACCGACATGCTGTCGAGACTGTCAAACCAGGTAGCGAGGCCTTTGCGGGCATCGAGCGTGACCTTTTCAGCCCGGCCTCGCACGGTCTCCATGTCTATACCGATCTCGCCGGGGACAACGACCCCATATTCGCCAGCGCGCCGGGCGACGTGTGCAGCCCGTGCGCTGGCGACCAATGTCTTTGTTGGCATGCATCCGGCGTTGACGCAGGTGCCGCCAAGATATTTGCGCTCGATCAGCGCGACCTTGCGTCCAGCCGCCGCCATTCGCGCCGCCAGAAATGGACCGGCCTGTCCTGCACCGATGAAGATGGCGTCGAAGGAAGTCATGACACGGCCGCTACAATCAGCAGCGCTCCAACGACGGCGACAGCGTCTTCGATCAGGGCGGCGGGCAGGTCGCGCCCGAACGAGGTGGCAAGTCTGGCGCGGACGGCTGCTCCGCCGTAGGTACCGATGATCGCTCCGACGATCCCGGCGACCAAGCCGAAAGCGAGCAATCCAGCCGACGCACCGATGGCTGCGCCTGACAGAGCGCCTGATGCCAAGCGGGTTCCGAACTGGACCGGCACTTTGCGGGAGGGCGTGCCTGGGAGCTTGTCGGTGATCAATTCACCAAGTGCCAGAACGGTCAAAATCAAAGGTGTCCACTTGTAACCTATGAAGGCCAGAGGTGTCTGGGAAACATCGAGCCAGCCAAGGCTTGCCGCCCAAGTGATGGCAGCTGGAGCTGTCATCGCCCGTAGTCCGGCGATGACACCGATTAAAAGCGCGAGAAAAATCATCATGCCATTCCCCTTTTTTTGATCTGGCGTGGTGCCTGTCGCTACTGCGCCATCGCGTGCAGCAAATGAGAGTCCAGCCTTCGATGAAGTCAAGCAGGTCAGTGTCACAAGACCCCTGTCTGGGAATAGATTTCCGTATCGTCCAATTATGTGCGGACGACATCATCTGGTTCCCCGATGCGAGTGCCAGCGTGCGATCGCTGATAGCATCCTCCTCTGACCGCCTTTGACGAGATGACGTTACCTGACTGAATTTTGTTTGGCGAGTTAAGCGTCGTAAATCGATGCAAAGGGCGAAGCCTGCCGACAATTAGTCAGACGGAGCAGTGCAGCATTCCATAACGATCGCGGACTGACCGTGTGCAGCCAAACGGAGGGCTGGCTGGTAGTCCGGAAATCAGGAGGCCTTCTCTACGGGGTGAGGGGCACCGCGACGGTGTTGCCGACTATGATGGCGACGGACTTTTAGCCTTGCAGTAGCGCTGTGATGATAGCGGTTACGCCGCCGTCGTTGCTCCACATCGTACCGCGGGGCTTCAATATTTCTTCTTGCGAACACTCTTGTTGCCACGTGCTCCGCTGATGACGGGTGTTCTCGCCAGATTTTCAGAGACAAGCCTGCGCCACCGATCAACGCGTTCGGCGGCCAAAGCTCCGCTTTTGACGGCCGTCTGAACTGCGCAGCCCGGCTCATGCGCATGGGTGCAATCACGAAATCGGCAATGTGGTGCAAGCTCAACGACGTCTGCAAAAAGTGTGTCTATACCGTCTGTGACATCACTGATGTAGAGTGTCCTGATCCCAGGGGTATCAATCACCCAGCCACCACCGGGAATGGCATGCAGGGATCGCGCGGTCGTGGTGTGACGGCCTTGCGCATCATATTCGCGAATAGGTCCGGTTTTCTGCTTTAAGTCGGACGCTGGGCCGGTCAGCGTGTTCACCAGCGTCGATTTTCCTACCCCTGAGGATCCAACCAAAGCAATCGTTTGGCCAGCACCGCACCAGGGACTTAAAAGAGACCTTGCATCGCCGGATCGACCATTTAGCGCAACGACAGGCAGATCACGCTGCAAAGCCTCTGCCTTGGTCTGAAACAGGCCGACATCGTCGGCGGTGTCAGCTTTTGTTAGCACGATTACCGGCTTACTCCCAGCCTGGTTGGCCATGATTATGTAGCGTTCCAGCCGATCACTATTGAAATCGGCATTGCACGACGTCACAATCAGCAGCGTATCGACGTTGGCAGCAACGAGTTGTTGGCCACGTCCGACCTCTGTACGCCGCTGAAACACCGCTTTCCTATCAAGCCGACGGACAAACATTTCAGAGTAGGGATCGGCTAAAACCCAATCTCCGACCGCAAATTCCGCCGTATTGGCATTGGCCGGAAGCACCAGCTCGACAGGCCCCGCGGCACCGATCACGTCGATGCGCGCGCGGTGAACCGATGCGACGCGCCGAGGCAAGAGGCCAGCTTCACCAGGCTTGATCTGATCTGCGAAGAAGTCTGACCAACCAAGCGATACCAAGGCGGTGTGAAGATGGGATTCGGTCAAATTTCTTATCGCATTCGCTGTCGGAGTTTACAGAGGTTTGATGGTTTCCTGCCTAGGTGCGCTGCTGTTCTCGCCTAGGCAAAGAGGTTGCGTAAGCAGCAGCTTCGCCGGAATATGGAAATGGGTCTGACAACTGACGGTCGCCGTCGTAAACCTGGAAGGCGGGTCCGTCGATTTCGACGATTTTATATCCATTCACGTATTCAAACTTTGTCGTTTTCCAACCCATAGAATGGTCTCCAATATCGGTCCGATGTTCTTAAACTCTGAAGATGATGTTCGACCGTCATACCCATCAGCCCATGGGTGTATCAGGTGTTTGCACAAAAGACGAATTGATCAGCACCACGTTGCGCATCTTGCGAAATACACCCACACGTCGGCGCTGTTCGGGCGGGCCCAAACTGCATTGGGTCAAGGAGCTTCCGCGACCGTGGTGCTGCCGAGCGGCGGCAGGACCGGTGGATCTTGGGTAATCCATATTTCGCTCAGCGCATTTCAGACAAGCAGCGCGATACGCGCATAGCTGAGTTGCACAGTAATTGTTTTCCAAATGGTCAAAAATCGGGCATAACGACTACAACCGATGCACATGGCGGCCTCCTCCCGGGATCGCAGCGTCGGTTGTTCCCCTCTGGAGGTTTTGAACCTTCAAACTTATAGGCCGCGACTTTTGTCGACGGCCTTTTTTCTTTCTCATTCCTGTCGGACGACTGTGCGTCATTACTGGCGCCGGAAAGCCACCGTGTGCGACTGAACCAATGGTAGAGAAATGGGCTTAAATTTCTTCTGTAGATTGTTGATTGATGCGTCTTGACGCGCGCTGCCAGACAATGGACTTGTTACGAAACGACTGCGGAATATCCATGCCATTCTATCTTGTCACCCAGACCACTCTCATTGAAGCGGATGACCCACAATCTGCGGCGCAAAACGCAATCGATTTGATCCGTTCAGGCTCCGAAGTGTTGGTTGCTGTTAAACGGGACCATACAGACATCTCTCATGTGGTTGTGGGTGCTAAGACACTACCATCAATTGTATCTGAAGAAACGACAGTCGGTGAGCTACCGGCAGAGCACGTCTCTGAGGTTATGTCACAACCTGGCAAGCTGACGTGGATGCACAAACTGGCCGATGCAATTTCGCTCAGAAGCTGGCGGCGTTGAACCAAATGCCATTCGGCCTCCTGATGGCAGGAAGATAATTTATCCGGAGCGCCGGTGGGACGGGCAATCAAATTGTCTTTTGTCATCTTCCGTATTGCAAAAACTCACAAACCACCATCGGCGCGATTTATGGCGATTCCTGCGTCAGCTCACCGATCAGTAAGAAAAAGGTCGATGAGAACCTTTTTCCTATCCGACGTTCGAAGGCGCTTGGCGATCGGACCATGACCGGTATGGTTGAATTTCCAGCGCAGACGCAGACATTGATGGTTCCTTCATTCTGGCTGAATGCAGCCTGTTGTGGCAATCGCATCGATCCCATCTCGGTCTTCAGATGGCGAATGCATGAAACCCGGAGGCCTGAACTCTGGCTTCTAGAGCTTGAACGGGACTACGGGGTAGAGAGGCCCGCTCAGCGTGATGCCGTCACGCGGAAGTCCTTGTCGCCTCGCCATGTTTCGCCAATGCCGATCTGCAAAATGCAAGCCTGGGCTGCAATCCGAACCATCATAACATTTAAGTATAATGCGATGACGCAATTTGATTTGATGTTATGCGCTCATAGTGATCATCTGCAGACGAACGCGGCGAAGATCGCAAGGGGACACATATGAAGTTATCTGATTCCGATAGAGCAGCAGGCCTGCTCTACCTTATTCTTGCCGTCTGTTTTGTCGTCCCGGCAATCGGGTATGGCTTTGGAAGCGTGCGCCGCCTAGGCGCGGGCGTATTTCCGCTGGTGGTAGGTCTGCTTCTCGCGCTTGTGGGCCTGCTACTCGTTATCAGGTCGCTAGTCGGCCACAAGGGGGCTGCGGTTGCAGAGATGAACCTGCGTACGCCAGCATATATTGTTGTAGCGTTGGTTTTTGCTGCTGCAACTTTACGGGTTGGAGGCATAGCGGTTGCTGTGCCAGGCGCCGTTTTGATTTCCAGCCGTGCCTCGCGTGATTTTCCCATATCGCACGCTCTTAAACTGGCTGCGCTTTTGACGGTGTTCGTCTGGCTTGTCTTTGTCGTTGGCTTCAGCGTGCGCCTCCCGTTTCTGGCAGGAGTTTTGTAATGGATTGGTTTGCAAACCTCGCGGGCGGTTTCGAGACAGCCGTAACGTTAAATAACATTATGTTATGCTTCATCGGTGTTTTGCTTGGGACCGCAATCGGTGTTCTTCCGGGTGTGGGACCGCTTGTCACAATAGCGATATTGCTACCATTGACATATTCGTTGGAGCCAACGAGTGCCTTGATCATGCTCTCGGGCATATACTACGGTGCCCAATATGGTGGATCGACCACAGCGATCCTGGTGAACCTGCCAGGGGAATCTGGTTCCGTTGTTACCTGCATTGACGGCAATGCGATGGCCAGAAACGGCCGTGCAGGATCAGCGTTGGCGATAGCTGCGCTAGGATCGTTCTTTGCTGGCACCGTAGGCACACTTATGATTGCGGCGTTCTCGCCATATCTTTCAAAGATAGCACTATCCTTCGGGCCGGCAGACTACTTCTCGCTAATGGTTCTTGGTTTGGTCGCTGCAATCGTGCTTGCATCCGGTGGCCTGCTGAAGGCGTTCGGAATGATCCTTGTGGGAATTCTTCTGGGTTCGGTCGGTACCGACCTCACGACTGGCACGGCGCGTTACACTTTTGGTACTTTCGAGCTTCTTGACGGCTTGGAATTTACCGCGCTGGCGATGGGCCTGTTCGCGATCGGCGACATTATCGCCAATGCGAGCAAAACCCATGACCGCAGTATGGTGAAGGGCAAGGTCACGGATCTTTGGCCAAACAAGCAAGAATTTAAGGAAGCCTGGCCAGCTGTCCTGAGGGGCACGGCGCTGGGATCACTCCTTGGATTGCTCCCTGGCGGTGGTGCCACGCTGTCCTCCTTTGCATCCTATTCGATTGAAAAGAAGCTTTCAAAACATCCGGAACGATTTGGCAAAGGGGCACCTGCTGGCGTTGCTGCACCTGAGAGTGCCAACAATGCTGGCGCCCAGAGCGCGTTCATCCCAATGTTGACGTTAGGTTTGCCGTCGAACGGGGTCATGGCCATGATGATTGGCGCGATGATGATCCATAACATCGTTCCCGGTCCCGAGGTGATGACACGCAATGCAGATCTTTTTTGGGGTCTGGTCGCCTCAATGTGGATCGGCAACTTTCTGCTCGTCATTATCAATCTGCCACTGATCGGCATTTGGGTCCGCTTGCTTCGCCTGCCTTACAATATGCTCTTCCCGGCTATCCTGATATTTTCCTTGGTAGGCCTGTACTCCATCGGAAATACGTCTGCGCCGATCTTGATGGCGGCCGGTTTTGGCATCCTTGGTTATCTGTTCAACCGCTTGGGTTGTGAGCCTGCGCCTTTGTTGCTCGGATTCATTCTCGGCCCGATGATCGAAGTCTATATGCGCCGCGCGCTGCTGTTGTCCAAAGGAGACGTCAGCGTTTTTGTAACGCAACCGCTTTCGCTCGTTCTTTTGCTGACCGCGCTCGCACTCCTGATTTCCGTTCTTTCGCCCGTGGTGCGCAGGAAACGAGAAGAAGTCTTTGTTGAAGACTAAAGCCTGCCAAAAAATACAAAAAGGGAACTTTCAGAATGTACAAAATCTCACGCAGAACTTTCGCAGCTTTAACCTTGGCATCGTTAATCCCAATGACGACAGGTGCGTTGGCGGATGAATTCCCGTCACGCGCCGTCACAATCATCGTTCCTTATGCGCCGGGTGGCCAGGGTGATATCACGGGCCGCCTGATTGCGGAGCACTTGTCGCCACTGATCGGGCAGCCAGTGACCGTCGAGAATCGACCGGGCGCCAATGGCGTTATCGGGATCTCTGCGATAGCCAATGCCGAGGCCGATGGCCATACGATTGGTGTCGTTGTTGCGTCTCATGCGATGGCGAAGGCTTTGGTTCCCAACCTGCCCTACGACCCTGTAACAAGTTTCACCCCCATAACCACGACTGCAAGAACAGACATCGTGATGGTTACCACGCCATCGATCGGTGTAAAAAATGTCGAGGAGTTTATTTCCTACGCAAAAGAACATGCCGGCGATGTCGCCTTCGATTCATCCGGTCAGGGCAGCAACACCCATCTGTTTGGAGAATGGTTTGCAGATGCGGCAGGCATCGAGATGATTCATGTGCCGTACCAGGGCTCTGGGGACGCAATGCCAGACCTGCTGTCAGGCGTTATTCAAGTTGGCTTCAAGTCGGTGCTGGCGGTCCGTGGATATATTGACAGCGGTCAGCTCGTAGCGATTGCCGCTGGGGGTCCTGAACGTACAGCCGTTTATCCTGACCTTCCTACCGCTGCCGAACAGGGTGTCACTGGCTATAGTGCCAATACATGGGGCATGGTTCTTGCTCCAGCCAACATTCCTGCAGAACGCGTCCAATACCTGAACTCAAAGATCGTGGAAGTTCTGAAAAAACCGGAGGTGGTTGAAAAGTTTTCTTCGATGGGGGCAACGGTCGTTGCCGATAGTCCTGAGGCGGCGAGATCCATGCTGCAAAGTGAGGAGAAGACCTATTCCGATCTTATCACCCGCCTTGGCATCAAGTTAGGCCAGTAAAAGATTTGCCCCTCGCGACATCGCGAGGGGCAACCATCGTCGGGTCTATAGGGGATGATATGGGAAACAGATCGCTAAATCCGCGCCAGCTCGAGGCGTTTCGCGCCGTCATGGTATCTGGAAGCATTACCAAAGCGGGGCTTCTTCTTTCCATTTCGCAGCCTGCGGTGACACGGCTCATACGTGATCTTGAACTTGATCTTGAAATGCAACTGTTTTCACGCAGTGGTGCGACAGTCAGTCCTACTCCAGAAGCAAGAGAGTTTTTCAACGAGGTGGAGCGGCATTTCATTTCGACTGAAAGATTGCGGGAGAGCGCCTCCAGCATTCGGGAGTTTGGAACAGGAAGGCTTAGAATTGCGGCAATACCTGCACTTTCCGGCCATTGCTTGCCGGATGCACTTGCTCGTTACGCGTCTGATTTCCCCAATACTATAGTATCTGTGCACAACGGCGCATCGGTTGACCTCATCGATCTTGTTGCCGCCAGCCACGTGGATGTCGCCATCATTGCGCGTCCTGCATCTCGCAACGACTGCTCATTCCGGCTTCTTCCGGAGGCAGAGGCTGTGTGCATACTTCCCCGCACTCATCCACTTGCCGAAAAGAAGGTCATTAGTCCGGCAGACCTTGATAAACAGGACTATATCGCGTTGGGCCACGGCAGCCTGATGCGTATGGAGTTAGAGGCGCTATTGCGCGCGGCTGAGGCGCATCCACGCTTGCGCGTAGAAAGTCTGTTTTCAGGAACCGTTGTCCACTATGTCAATCGTGGACTGGGGCTGGCGATTGTTGATCCTCTGGTCGCGTCGATGGTCGATACATCGAGCACAGTGGTGCGCAAATTCTCTCCCAAAATTCGCTATCAACTGTCCGTTGTCTACGCGCCTGAAATCGTCCGAAGCCCGATGCTGGAGCGTTTTGTGGAAGTGTTTACCGAAACCTATGAGCGATTGACACGATCACTTCAGGCGCATGTCGCATGACCTTGCTCTAAACTAAAACACCGAAAGGAACTGATATGAAGGACTTCGAGGACTTCCTCGTTGCGATGGATGCTGCCGTTGCGCGGGTCGCGCAGGAGGAGCCTGAGGAACACCGCAAACTTCGAACCGGCAAGCTTGAGGCTCGGCCTGGTGGTAAGGGAAGTTATTTCACGACGCTCGACATCGCCCATGGAATGCTGCGAGATTTTACAATGTACATTGTCTATCCTGGCCTTGTTCTGCACCGCCAGCGGCAAGAACTGGATGCATCGCGAGCAATGATTGCAGAGATGTTCCCCACGGTTTTAAACTATCTCGGCTACAGTGGTTTTGGCGAATTGAAGGTGCTCGGGCATAGGCTGTTGCGCTTGGCTCCAACATTGAACAACGAGCAGTTTGATCAGGCGCTCACTCGGTTTCTCCGTTACACAAACCTACTCTATGGCTGGGCATATCACTGGTTCCCTTGGAACATCGGTGATGCCATGCGTTATGAAGAAGGGGGCGAAATCGAACTTCCAGAAGTCGTTGACAGCCTCGAGCCGACAAGCACGCTGATAAAGTTGAGGTGGGACCCAATTGGTATTGAAGTCAACGCATTTGTAGTCACTGACGGCAATGCGGAGTTGTGCAATGAGCTGATGGCCATCATGCCGTTTAAATGCCTTCAGACGCATGCGATGGTCGCTGGCGAGTCACTTATGGCTTACACGCCTCTGGTATCAACCGCACCCACGCCTTTCAAAGAGGAAATACGTCTTGCCCCTCCGGGTCGCATAAGGTTCAACCCAAGGACAGGGCAGAAGCTGATTGTGCAATATGGGCGCACGACAGAAGATATTCTCGCTCCGGTTATCGGTTCCGTTCTGCCCGAAGATGTTTCGAAGCTTGCCAAGGTCGGCGCAGCTGTATGGGAATCCACCTATCTCCACAAGGAGCCGGTCTGGTTGACCGTCGAGCGCTTGAGGTAGGCCTAAAATCCATATCGGCTCAGTACCAGCCAGTGTATTGAGCCGATATTCTGAAATTACTTAGCCGGTCCTCCACTCTGTTTTGAGGGATGCGGCTGCTGCCCACGGAAGAATAAGCGGGTCTTTTGACAATAGGTTTTTAGATATATTGCAAACGATTAATCGATAGTCTTGGAAACTCCGTGGCCTAGAGTAGGTCCTGCCAATAAGGCAAGTACACAGGCAAGGCTCGTATTACAGACAGGCAGCGAGCCGCGGATGCTCTTCTGCCTGATCCTCATAGTCTTGCATTATGTCGCGAATACGTGGTTTTGCGAAGGAGAAGGCGACCACGCAGGCGGGATCGAAATGCGAGTCAGCGCATGAAACGATATACGCGACGGCATCTTCGAAACTCCATGCAGGCTTATATGGCCTGGCAACCGTCAAAGCATCAAACGTATCGGCTATTGCCACAATCCGGGCAGATAGAGGAATGTCGAAACGACGCCTCTGCTGCGGATACCCGGTGCCATCCCATCTTTCATGGTGACTGCCCGCAATTTCGGCTGCAAGCTGCAACAATTTGGACCGAGATCCGGCCAGGATTTGGTAGCCTATAGATGCATGTTGTTTCATTTCGTTGAACTCTTCGTCCGTCAACTTGCCCTTTTTCAGCAAGATTGCATCTGGCGTAGCAACCTTGCCAATGTCATGCATTGGAGCGGCCCAGCGAATGTCTGTTGCAACTTCTTGATCAAGCCCATACGCGAGAGCAATGGCTTCGGCGTACGCGCCGACACGTTGCGTGTGTTTTCCTGTTTCAGGGTCTTTGTACCCGGCCGCCATCGTCAGTCGATCAATAATTTCGTGCTCGCGGTCTTTCAGCTCTGCAGTTGCCTTGTCCACTTCGGATTTAAGCCACGCGGCGCGATCGGCCAGTTTGTTGCGCGCGTCGGCCAAAGCTACGAGGTTGCGCACGCGCGCGCTGAACTCCAGTGGATTGATTGGCTTTGTTAAATAGTCCATCGCACCGCAATTGAGTGCTGCCATGCGGGTATCAATATCAGTGGCGCCGGTTACAAATACGAAGGCCTTTTCACGGTATTGCTCAAGGGACACCAGCGCTTTCATCAATTCAATACCGTTCATCCCGGGCATCTGGAAATCAAATATCGCAATATCGAAATTAAGCTGTGGCACCTGTTCAAGCACAAGATCCGGCCGGAGAAATGGCACGGCCTGGCAACCTGCCAGGCGCTCCACCAAATGCGTAAGCAGTGCGAGATTGGTTTTGTTGTCGTCTACCAGCAGAATGCGCATCAATTCACCTGACAAAGTGTTTACGGGATTCGTCGATCATGTCGGAGAGGGCATTTAATTCAGAGATGTCATTCCAGGCGCCACGCAATGCCTGCGATTTGTGGGCGATGCTATCAAAGCCCAGATTGGCGGCAGCACCTTTTAGTGTGTGAAGACATGCATCCATGCCAATGTGATCAGCTCTTTTCAGCGCTGCGCAGGTATCGTCAAGCAATAGTACCGCATCGTCAAAAAATGAGAGAACCAGTCCGTCGAAGGCGGGTCTGCCAATCACTGCGATCAACTCCTGCGCGCGTGGTGACATGTCATCGCTTTCCACCTTGTCGGCTATTGCGATTTTTGACTGGCTTTGGGAAATCAGCTCGTGAAGTTGTTGCAACTTGATGGGTTTCAACTGGAACCCGTCCATGCCTGACTGTAGACAGCGCTCACGATCCTGATCAGACGCGTTGGCGGTCATGGCATAAATTAGCGCGTTGGCGCATTGCCCAGTACCCGACCGGATCATTTGTGTGGCTTCGATACCATCCATCACCGGCATCTGCATATCCATGAATATCATGTCGAAGTGCTGCGACGCCGCAACCTCGACAGCGATCGCGCCATTTTCAGCAAGCGTAACATTTTGTCCAAGGTGTTTGAGAAATTGCATCGCGACTTGCTGATTGACGAGGTTGTCCTCAACCACAAGGATGTCGAGCCGTGGAAGCGATGGCTGAAGGGTTTCGAATGCTTCAGACGTAGCCGGGCCGGATGCCATGGCGTACTCAACTGGCACTTCCAGCCAGAATGTGCTGCCCTGTCCCAAAATGCTGTCTACGCCCATCTCGCCATTCATTGCGGCAACAATCTGCTTGCAAATTGTCAGGCCCAAGCCGGTACCACCATATTTGCGGGAAATGCTGGCGTCTACCTGGCTGAAAGGTTGAAACAGCCTGGCCATCCCGTCAGTATCGATACCAATGCCTGTGTCGCGCACTTCAATGCGCAGTCTGAGGCCGTCGGATGTCTCTCGCTCCTTCACCACCAGCGTGACCGAACCATTGCTGGTAAACTTGACAGCGTTGCCGAGCAGATTCAGCACAATCTGGCGCAATCGCGTAGGGTCGGTCATGATATTCGGTGCAGGTAAATGGACGGGCATATCGACGAGCAGCGTGTTCCCGCCATCAGTCGCCCGGCCACGCATCATCTCGATGGTATTATCGATAAGTGTAACAAGGTTGACAGTCCGATACTCCAGTTCGAGCTTGCCATGCTCGATCTTTGAAAAATCGAGTATTTCGTTGATGATGTCGAGAAGTGCCTCACCCGAGCGCTGAATGGTCTTGATATTGGGAACGACATGATCCGGCAGTGTTTTGAGCTTCAGCAACTCAACCATTCCCAAAATGGCGTTCAAAGGAGTCCTGATTTCATGGCCTATGGTTGCCATGAATTGTGATTTCGCGCGGTTTCCTGCCTCGGCGGCATGGTATGCGTCATTGATGCGCCGCGCCATCGCCTCCAAGCTTAGACCAGCTTCACGAACGTTCTTGAGCTGACGCCTGAGCGTGTAGATCAAAAACACCACACAGACGATAATAAGCACGGTCAGGAGCATGGACGCCCGTGCCAGTTCGCTCAGGATTGTACGGTTTTCTGCGCGGGCTATGCTGAGTGCATTATTGCTGTAGTTGAGCAACTGTTCGCTGCTCTTGGTCATCTGCGTCACATCATCCAGCAACAGCTCCAGACCCTGCATGTCCGGATTGCTGTTGGCGGCAATAGCGTCAAATAACGGCGCGTTGGCAAATATCACCGATCGAATGGTTTGCAGATAGGTCTGAACCGTTGTGTCGGTTGAAAAATAGTACTCAAACCGAGCCTGATCGAGCATTACCATTCGCGAATAGAGGATGTCATAACGCAGCGACAGCTTCTCAACGACCGCGTCTGATGTGTCCAGCGTTAATATCATCCGCGTCAGTTCTTCCTCAAACCTGCGGGATTCCCTTTCCAATTGATAGACCGACCACAGGGCATTTTCCTTGATGCCGTCCTGAAGTTCTGCGTAACGTTTGGATATGTCAGAATAGACCCATGCCAGCAGCGCCAGGAGAATGACAGCAAAGACCTGAAGGACGGCTGTCGATTTGCCAGCCTTGCGGATTACTTCGCCACTGGCATGGGCGGCATGAATCATTACCGGACCTCAATCGACTTTATCTGCCAGACCGAGCGGGAGAAGTACTTTTCGTTATAGGTTTCCGGCCTAAGATCAAACGGATAGATAAGAAAAAGCGGACCTTTTTCCCGGACGTTCATCGGCGCGCCATTCATGCGCGTGGCAAGGATAGTGTCGAGATCGTATGCATCGGAAAATGGGACGTCCGCTGCGTAGTCATTTAATGCGACCACTTTCAAGTTGCCACCCTTGGCACCTGCCGCTTCAAGAACCGACCGCAACAACGGTCCGCTAAACTTTACGGTTCCCTCTGTCCATGGTGTTTCCATGGTGCCGCTGCGACCCGCCAGCGCCTCAAGCATGGGAAGGTCAAATTGCGCAGTATCGCCGACATTGGCTTGGGTTACATGGCCCGAGATGGTCAAAACCACCTTGCCCTTTGGCATATCAAGACAGAACGCATGCTGCGCTGTCATTAGACTGATGGCAAAGCCGGTAAGTAGTGCAAGTCTCATTACGGTTCCCTCTGTGCGATTTTGAAGGTGGGTCCAAGCCTTGGCCAATTATGGTCAAAGTCGGGTTTTCCATTTGCTTGGCGTGTCAGAACTCTTCCCAAGATGCGTCACGCAGAGCAGCCGCCGGCGCCGCGGAAAAGCTCGATTTTACAGCCCTGACAAGCTGATGTGCTGGAGAGCGAACGGGTGTACCGAGATGACCAGTCAAGCCTGGCCGACTGCTGGCCGGATGGGTTGGCACCTTGAAATCGGCGACAAGTCTCTCCAGCTTGATTGCTTCATCCGAGAGTTTAGCCGTTGCCGCCGAGGACTCTTCCACCATGGCGGCGTTTTGTTGGGTGATACTGTCCAGACTACCAATAGCCGCATTGATCTCCGCAATACCGGTTGCTTGTTCCTGCGATGATTTCGAAATGGATACCATGTGATCATTGATCGAACGGACTTGATCACCAATGCTTTGCAAGGCTGACCCGGTACGATTGACCAAGCCAACCCCACGGACGACCTCTTCCGAGGATTTGCCAATCAGGGCAGTGATTTCTTTGGCCGCCTTGGCTGAGCGTTGTGCAAGTTCGCGAACTTCCTGCGCCACAACAGCGAACCCTTTGCCTTGATCTCCGGCGCGCGCTGCCTCGACACCGGCATTCAGTGCCAGGAGATTTGTCTGAAAGGCAATCTCATCTATTACGCTGATGATCTCGGTCATTTCCCTGGACGAGCTTTCAATCTGGCTCATGGCGGTAATGGCCTGTTCCACTACCAACCCGGAATCGGTCGCTTCCATGGCAGATTTGTGCACAAGACCCTGAATTTCATTCGTCCGGTCTTGTGCCTGGCGGGAGATAGTGCTGATTTCTTCGAGTGCTGCGGCCGTTTCCTCAAGGGCGGTTGCCTGCTTCTCCGTGCGGCGCGCCATCTCATTTGTAGCTGAGGATATTTCGTGCGACTGCGCAGATACCAAAGCGACTGCCCTGTGAATTTCAGAGATTGCTGTACCCAAGCCCAGTAGGGATGAATTGTAATTGTCCTTCAAGGCGGTGAAATTTTCGGCCACTTGTTCGGTCAGTGGTGATGTGAGATCACCGGACGCAAGCGTTGCCAAGGCACGGTCGAGCGCATCTATTGCAACATCCTGGTCCTGCTTGAGCAACGCCTGTTGTTGCTCAGCCTTTTTTCGCTCCTGGTCGAGAGAGTCGAGATAAACTGAAATGGCGTAGTCCATATCGACAAGTGCAGCCTTCATGACTGCAGATATTCCATCCGACACCTTGTCTCGCTTTTTGCGCAACAGGCGACCCGGCATTTGTGCAGCAACGACACGGCGCACGATCTGTTCCAGGATGAGAGCGTAGCCGCCGATGTACCAACGCGGCTCGAGACCAAGACGGGCGTGGGTTCGTCCAACTGTCGTCACTGCCTCGACATAGGTGTCGTCAAACCGTGCGGATGCGATATTTTCCCAATGGCGAACCTGGCGTGATTTGGCGTGCTGAATGTGGGACTCGCTGGAGAAGAATTTCGCCGTGTCGGGATGAACTCTGGCCTTGCCATAAAAGATGTTGAGCGCTCCGTCGAGCGACGCTGCAATGACAGAAGAGAGGTCGGCCAACGCCGCCCGTTGGCGATTGTCCAGCCCTACAAAATCGAGCCGTTCCTGAAGCTGGTTCCGAGCATGATGCTGCATTTTACACGACTTTCTGTTCGGCGAGCAAATTGGCACGCGCGCAACGTTTGCGTTGGTCATTGGAGAGAATACGGAAAATGGGCTGCATCATGCAGGTAACGTCACTGCTCCCCGTCGACCACCAGTCTAGCAAGGGGCGTTTAGTGGAGGCTTTATATTTGCTTATTTAGAAATGCTTATTTAATGGACCAAAATTGCCCAGAAATGCAAAATGAGCCAATCTGGCTCACCTCGCAGAGATATGTTGCCGTTTGTGGGCGAAAATCGCTCAGCGGACGTTCTACCCGCCCGAGTAGAATCTATTGTCGCTTAGAACGATTGACAGGCTGCCTTCATTTTGAACGAAGAGAACACCGTGAGCCTCGAAGGCAGTCCGCACTGCGGCCACTGCTTCAGGCCGAACCGAAGTCGTAGATGCTTCCATGCGCCGAACAGTAGAAAAGGACACGCCAGAATGATTTGAAAGATCCTGGGCCGACCAGTTTAGAAATCCTCTTGCGGCCCGAACCTGTGATGCACACAAAGCTACAGGCGTACGCCGTGGCAATTGGCTTGGCTCTACCATAACCGAATGACCAACCCATTGTTCGATACGGCCATGGTTTCCCAAAATAGGCATAGCGCGGTTGGCAATATGCACATAGTGTCCGGCCACGGTTCTCACGCGGAATGTCAAGACATATTCCCCCCGAGTATCTATCGCCTGCTTCCATGCTGCGCGAAAGGAACTTCTATCTTCGGGGTGTATTGCTGCAAGTGTTTCCCAGTCATGAGCTTGCGCGGCGGTTTCACCGGTTAGCTTAGTCCAGTCTGCGGTTTCAATCAGTTTGCCATTGGGATAGGCTCGCCAGACCTTGCCTTTGAGAAGCCCCGTGAGCGCTGTGTTAGTACGCTCTTCTGCAAGTAGGGCAGATCTTGTTTCTTCTTCCTGGGTAACATCGGCGATCACGCCAAAAAGAATCATCGTGTTTCCATGGCGGTCGTGGTGCGGTTGCGCTTTGCTGAAGAGCCAACGCAGAGTGCCATCAGGCCTGATAATACGAAAGCGCCTATCCTGAGTGCGCTTGTCGGATGCGAGCCCTACCGCATTGTCAAAGTCCCATTGATCATCGGGGTGGACGAGCGATTGGAAAAGGTCCAGGCTGGGAACCACGGACGTCGGCTCGTAACCCAGCATTCTGAACAGACCATACGACCAGACGAGCTCACTTGTAGCTAGATCCCAAACCCACGTTCCGACATTCAACTTTTCTTCCAAAAGACGAAGCTTGGAATCTGCTGTTTTCAGCGGGCGGATTTGCGTCATAGATGGTCGTCCCGGTAAAGTTCTCTCGCGGTGTAATTTTGAATTGCAGCTGCTGAATTAGGCGAACCCTCGCAAAATAGCAAAGGCTTGCACGACCTGTATGTTCGCACTTTAGTATATGAGAATAAGCATTGTGATATTGATCGAAGTCAATTTCGCAAAATATTATTGCATGGACCCGCCTCAACCAGGTTTCGACTTGCTTACGCGCAAATTTCCAAACTGCTTGTCGACGCATCGCACCCGTCGCTTTATTACTTCTGTCGTAGATGTGAATAAAACGAATTGCGGTGCAAAACTCCATACTTGGCGTGGCAGGATTTCCGTAATCTTGCCCCGCAACATCACTGCAAAGCGATCACACATATGATCGACCACGGCCAGATGATGTGTGACCATGATGTAGGTGACGCCACAAGAGCGTTAAGTTGCTTCATTCACCGCTGCCCGTAGGGCGTCATTAATACGGTCCTGCCAGCCTGGGCCGTCTGTTTGGAAGTGCGCCAAGATATCGCTGTCGATTTTCAGCGACACCAACTCCTTGGCATTGCGGATAACCGGACGTTCAAAGACCGGCGCCGTGACTTTCTTGGCCGGTTTGAACAGCGCCTCGGCTGCGTCTTTAGGATTGGACGGTCGTCGTGGTGTCGTCGCCATTGTTATTTCCTTTCGTGCAAATCTGGTGTGCACGTTTTAATTCAGCTTGGCCAGAGGGGGCGCAATCTCTGCTCGAGTTCTTTCTCGACAAATTGATCAGAATCGTGCAGCAAACGCAGGTCACCCTTACGCTGAACAGTCTGTAAGCGACACCCCGATCAGCTCGTGCTGAACTGCGCGCAACTGAAGCTCTCTTCAATGTACAGCCTAATCGTGAGCTGAGAAACCTGTCGCCGTTTGCCGGTATGATGGTGTTTCAAGGCATCGCAGAGTTGTCGTCATCTTTTGGAAGACCTGACCGCTTTGAACACGCTATCTACTCGGCAAGAAATTCCATTCGAGTACAATAAGGCACGCTGTCGTTTTCGCTAATAATTGACAGCGAACACGGCTATTAGACTTGAAAATTTTCAGGCGTTTTAATGTGCGCCTTCATACTCCAGAGATGCACCAATCAGTTCACGCGCATAATCATGCGTGGCACCGTTTCCAGCGATGGCTTGGCGCGGCAGGATTTCGGTAATTTCGCCCCGCAACATCACCGCAAAGCGATCACACATATGATCAACCACAGCCAGATCATGGGTGACCATGATGTAGGTAAAACCACGCTCTTCGCGAAGACGCTGCAACAGGTTGAGAATTTCCGCCTGAACAGACACATCCAGTGCCGAAGTTGGTTCATCCAATAGCAGCAAGGATGGCTCCAGGATCAGCGCGCGGGCAATAGCAACGCGCTGGCGCTGACCGCCGGACAGCTGGTGCGGAAAACGATCAAGGAAGGACACCGGCAGCCCAACATCGGTGATGGCCTTGCGCATCCGCTCTTCCCTGTCTCCCAGCTTGTGGATGACCAGCGGTTCATTCAACACGGTCCGCACCGACTGGCGCGGATGCAAGGAACCATAGGGGTCCTGAAACACCATTTGCAGGATGCGGCAACGGTCGATCAGCGGCATATCCCGAACGGATTTGCCCGCGATCAGCACCTCACCCTTCCAGAAATCCGTCAGCATGGAAACGCAGCGCAGGACGGTGGACTTACCAGAGCCGGATTCACCGACGAGGCCAAAACATTCTCCCGGCTGAACAGAAAACGATACACCGGGCAGAACCTTGACCGCATTGGGTTCAGTACCGAAGGAAATGGAAAGATCGCGAGTTTCAACAGAAACGGACATCAGACAGTTTCCTCCAGCCATTCAGGACGACGGTCAAGCACTGCAAGCGGCGCGCGCGCGCCGCCAATACGCGGCTGTGCAGCCAGCAGACCACGTGTGTAAGGGTGTTGCGCATTATCGAGATTACGCGCCTCAAGGGTTTCCACAACGCGACCGGCATACATGATAAGAACACGGTCACAGAAGTTGCGCACCAGATTAAGGTCGTGACTGATCATGATCAGGCCAATACCGCGATCGCGCACAAGACTGTCGAGAATATTGAGCACCTGAAGGCGCACGGTCACATCAAGTGCCGAGGTTGGCTCATCGGCAATCACCAGATCAGGATCGGCCAGCAGCATCATGGCAATCATCACACGCTGGCCCATACCGCCGGAAATCTCGTGCGGATACTGCTGGTAGACACGCTGCGGGTCACGGATTTTCACCGCCTCCAGCATGGCCAGCGCCTTGTCTTTACCTTCCGACTTGGCGCATTTGAAATGCCGCAAATAGGTTTCAGCCACCTGATCGCCCACCCGACGGATCGGGTTCAACGAAAACTTCGGATCCTGAAGGATCATCGACATACGACGACCGCGAACCTTGAGCATCTCTTTTTCCGAGAGCGATAGAAGGTCGAGTTCGTCGAAACGCAACGTGTCAGCGGTAATGGTCGCACCGGGCAGCAGTCTCAGCAACGCACGTCCTACGGTCGATTTACCAGAGCCACTTTCCCCAACGATACCGAGACGTTCGCGTCCAAGGGTGAAGGACACTCCGCGCACGGCTTCCGTGGCGGAGCCACCATAACGAATGCGGAGATTTTCAACGTCAAGAATGGTCTTTTCCATCGTCTTATCTCCGGTTCATCTGCTTCGGGTCGAGTGCATCACGCAAACCGTCGCCCAACAGGTTGAAGGCAAGACTGACCGACAGGATGGCAACGCCCGGGAAGGTCACCAACCACCAGCTATCCAGCATATAACGCCGTCCCGTCGCGATCATTGCGCCCCATTCCGGCAATGGTGGCTGTGCACCGAGACCGAGAAAGCCAAGGCCAGCAGCTGTCAGGATCACCGTTGCCATATTGAGTGTCAGGCGGATGAGAACAGATGGCAGACACATCGGCATGATCGACTTGACGATGATGCGCATGGGTGACGCACCCTGAAGACGTGCGGCCGCGATGTAATCTGCATTGCGGAAGGTCATTGCTTCAGCACGTGCCAGACGCGCAATCGGTGGCCACGAGGTCAAGGCAATGGCGATGATTGCATTGTTGAGGCTTGGCCCAAGCGCCGCAACAAAAGCCAGCGACAGGATGAGGCTCGGAAAAGACAGGAAGATATCGGTAATGCGCATCATCACGGTATCAAACTTGCCACCAAGATAACCGGACGCCGTACCGACAATCAGTCCAATCGGGCCAACAATGATCGACACCAGAAAGATGATCGTCAGTGTGATACGGGCACCCCAGATCAGGCGGCTGAAAATATCGCGTCCCAGCTCGTCCGTACCGAACAGATGTCCATTGCCAGGTGCCTGCAGGGTGTTGACCAGATCCTGAGCATAGGGGTCATGTGTTGCAATGAATGGCGCAAAAACCGCCGCCAGAATAAGCAGTCCCAGAACGATCAGACCAAAGGTCGAGGTCGGACTTTTCAGCAGAAAAACAAAGATGTTCTTCAGGGCATTCAACCAGGCGGGAAGACGCACTGTGCTTTGTGTTTGCGTGGTCATCAGCGTGTCCTCGGATCAAAGAAGCGGTAGAGAACGTCAGACAACAGGTTAAGCCCGATGAAGATGACGCCCACGATCAGTACGCAGGTCATAACCGCGTTCATATCGCCGATAATCAGGTTGCTGGTGAGGTACTGGCCAAAACCGGGCCAAGCGAAAACCGTTTCAATCAGCACGGCACCTTCAAGCAGTGAGCCATAGGCCAGCGCCACGATGGTAACGAGCTGGACGCGGATGTTGCCAAAGGCGTGTAACCAGACGGTCTGTCGGCTGGAAAGGCCTTTCACTCGGGCCGTCGTCACATATTCCTGACCCAGCTGATCCAGCATGAAGCTGCGGGTCATACGGGTGATATAGGCCGATGACGAATACCCAAGCAGGCTGGCGGGAAGAATGAGGTGGTTTACCGCCGACCAGAACACATCCATGTCACCGGCAAGCAGGCTGTCGATCAGCAGGAAACCCGTCCGCTCGTCGACCAGGCCGATATAGAACTGGTCCATACGGCCACTGCCGCCAACCAAGCCAAGATGGGCATAAAACACGATCAGCGCGATCATACCGGTCCAGAAAATCGGCATGGAATGGCCGAACAGACTGACGACACGCACGGCATGGTCCTGCCAGCGATCCTTGTTCACAGCCGCAAACACGCCAAGCGGCACACCAAGGCCTGCACCAATGATGATGGCAAAGGTTGCCAGCTCGATCGTCGCCGGCATGACATGCAGGATATCCTGGATGACCGGCTGACCGGTGCGAATAGACGTGCCGAAATTACCCGTCAGCACATCGCGCAGATATAAGAAGAACTGCTCCCACACGGGGCGGTCGAGACCGAGCGAACGAAAGACCTGCTCATAGGTCTCCCGTGTCGCATCTTCACCGACAATAGCCCGCACCGGGTCGGCGGGCATCATACGGCCAATAAAGAAAGTTAGCATAAGCAAGCCGAGCAGGGTGACCGCTATCGTACCGAACTGGTCGGCAAATCGCATAAACCGCAGCCTCCACATAGACATGTTTCCTCCCGCCTGCCTCCCGAGCAGGTTCATGATGTTATTATGGTGAGTTGACGATGCCTGAGCGCATCGACTTTGCCTTGCTACATAGCGATGCGAGCCAGGAGCAGATTTTTGTAACGTTCGAGACTGCCTTCCAGGTGAGCTCGCATGGCGGCACGTGCATCTTCGGACGATCCACGCAATATGGCATTGACGATCCGCCCGTGTTCTTCCTGAAGATGGGGATTTTTAGGAAGCAGCGAGGCGGAATCCTCCGATATGGCCTTCGGCCCTGCCGCCACCATTCCTGCTTTGACTAGTAACATCAATTCAGGAAACCGGCTGTTTTGCGTGGCTTCGGCAATCTTCAGGTGGAGATTGAAATCTGTGTAACGTGTCGGCTGCTCCTGTTCGATATCTTCAGCCACTCGGCGATGCGCATCGAAAATTGCTTCAAGCTGGGTCGCCGAGCGTCGCGTAGCAGCGAGCGATGCCGCCTCCGTTTCAAACCCAAGCCGCAACTCGATCAACTCAATGACCGACGAAATTCGCTCCAATGACAGGTCAGCAAACGGGACTGGTTCTTGAACACGCTCCGCTACGAACGCGCCAACGCCTCGCCTGACTTCGACGAGACCCTTTGATCTCAGGATTGCGATAGCTTCTCTGACGACTGCACGGCTGACTGAATGCTGTCGAGCGAGTTCAGTTTCGCTCGACAGGCGGTCACCAGCCTCAAGATCGCCGTGCTCAATGCCTTCGCGCAAAGTATCCGTGATGCGGGCAACAAGAGGGCGTGCATCCGTGGCGGCCAATGACAGGCTGTCAAGCGATGTCGTTTTGTTCATTCCGGTCCTCCTGATCTCCTGAATTCTTCATACTACGAGACAATATGTATGACAAGTGATGGCTGTTGTTCAATCGTGGTAGGACAGCAAAAATTTTATTTTCGTTTTCGTTTAACGGAATAAAGATAGAAAAAACAAGTTTATAGATGTCGTATTGAAATCCGATGAAGTGTCCATCTTCTCGATGCGTCAAAAAAAGCACTGAAGTCGTGTTTACATGTCCTACTACGTTGTGGAATTGTTGTGCACGTGAAATCTGTGCCGGTTGCGTCCAGCCGCCAAGGTCAAATGAATGCTAGGGAGTTGAAGAATGAAGATTGTCGATGTGCGTGTCCGCACGTTTTGGCACACCACCCATCTGCAAAAGGATACGGATGGTCACGATCACCCGGGGCCAGCAAAGCGGGTAAGAAAGTCCATTCTAACGCTGGTCGCCGAAAACGGCATGGAGGGACACGCGTTTGGCAGCCCTGAACAGGTTCGTTCGCATCTGCTCGACAACTTCATCAAGCCAGTGCTGTTACATCAGGACGCATTTGCACGCGAACGGTTGTGGCAGGATCTGGCACACTGGCAACGGGGCAGTGGTGGCCAGTTGAGTGACAGAACACTTGGCGTTGTGGATGTGGCACTTTGGGATCTGTGCGGGAAACTGGCGAACATACCGTCCTACAAGCTGGCAGGATCGTACAGGGACAAGGTGCCGACCTATGGTTCGATCATGTGCGGTGACGAGATTGAAGGCGGACTGGCGACGCCTGAGGATTACGGTCGCTTTGCTGAATGGCTTGTTAAACGCGGTTACCGTGCCATCAAGCTGCACACTTGGATGCCCCCTGTAAGCTGGTCTCCCAATATCGACATGGATTTGAAAGCCTGTGCTGCCGTGCGCGAAGCTGTCGGACCTGCGATACCGCTCATGCTGGACGCTTATCACTGGTATTCGCGTGAGGAGGCATACACGCTCGGTAAAGGTCTTGAGAAGTTGAACTTTACATGGATTGAGGAAGTAATGGACGAGCAGTCGATGTCCTCGTACGCATGGCTTGCCGCCGAACTGAAAATCCCCGTGATTGGTCCTGAGTCCATGGGTGGCAAGTACAAGCACCGGGCCGAATGGGTAAAGGCGGGTGCCTGCGATATTTTGCGCACCGGCGTTGAGGATGTCGGAGGTATTACGCCTGCGTTGAAGACAATGCATCTGGCGGAGAGTTTTGGCATGAATTGCGAGGTTCATGGTCACGGCGCTGAAAATCTTCTGATATCTGCAGTCAGCAAAAACTGCCGCTGGTACGAGCGTGGCCTCCTGCATCCCATGCTGGATTATGATGCATGCCCCGAATACCTCAACTCCATTGATGATCCGATGGATTCTGAAGGCTACGTGTCGCTGTCTCAACAGCCGGGGATCGGCGTCGACATCAACCTTGATTACATCAACGACAACCTGGTGAAGTGAGAGAGTCTTTGCCACGTAGGCGCCCTGAGGAGGAAACGCCATGGGAGGAAATATTATGAAAAAGTTGAACCGGCGAGGTTTTATCGCAACCACGACGGCTATGGTTCTCCTGGCTTTGCAGCCATGGACGGCCGTCGCTAAAACACCGGAAAACCAACTGGTCGTCGGGTTTTCGATGGCTAACGTTCTGACGCTTGATCCGGCTGGCGCAGGTGGCAAAGAACGTGTCCAGATCATCACCAATCTTTATGACAATCTCATTGCTATTGACCCGGACGACCGTACCGCACTCAAACCAGAACTTGCGGAGAACTGGACTGTTGCGCAGGACGGAACATCCATACGTCTTAACTTACGACCCGGGGCCGCTTTCGCTTCTGGAAACCCTGTTACCAGCGAAGATGTCGTCTGGTCCTTCAAGCGCGTCCTGAAACTCAACCTTGCCCAAGCCACGAATTTCAAGATTAGGGGTTACACCGCGCAAAATGCTGACGAAAACTTCATAGCAATAGACCCGCAGACAGTTGAAATTCGCATTCCGCAAAAGACCGACCCGAAAATCATTCTCCTGACGATCGCAATGACCGGTCCAGGATCCATCCTGGATATGAAAACGGTGCTTGAAAACGAAAAGAACGGCGATCTCGGCAGCGCTTGGCTTGCAACACATGCAGCAGGGTCCGGTGCATTCGACCTGCAGGTCATGACGCCGAACGAGATGGTGGTCCTGAAGCGCAATGAAAACTACTGGGGCGCACCCGCGACTATGGACAGGGTGATAATGCGGCATCTGCCGGAATCTCAGTCTCAGAGATTGCTTCTTGGCAAAGGTGATCTGGACATCGCCTATTCACTGAGCGCTGGAGACCTCAGTGCACTGGAAAAGGACAAGGACGTCAAGATAATCAACGAGGTCGGTAACGGTCTCTATTATCTGGCCATGTCAGTAAAGGATAAGGCGCTGTCAGATCCCAAGGTCAGACAAGCAATAATCGAGCTCATTGATTTCAAAGCGATCAACGATGCCGTTATGAAATATTACGGGGTCCTTCATGTTGACCCGATCCAAATTGGTCTGGGTGGTGAAAACAATGACACTCCGCCTGAGCGGGACATCGAAGGCGCCAAGTTGCTCTTGAAAGAAGCAGGATATCCAGACGGCCTGCAACTGTCCTTACACGCCCTGTCGGAACCACCGTTTGACAATCTATCAGTCGCCATTCAGGGCGCGTTGTCAGATGGGGGCGTGGATGTAAAATTGATCACAGGCGGTGGAGAGACTGTTTATGGACCAATGCGCAAACGCGAATTCCAGCTGCTGGTAGGGCGAAGTGGCGGCCAGGTTTCTCATCCAGACGGTGACCTGCGAAGTATTGTCCATAATCCTGACAATAGTGATGAAGCGCAATTGTCAGGTCTTTTGAGCTGGCGGGTTTCTTACCGCGACGAAGAGCTCAACAATAAGATTGATAAGGCGCTGTTCATGGCACCCGAGCAGCAAAAAGCCGAATATGCCAAAATCCAGCAAATCTATCGCGATCGAGTGCCCGCGATCCAGGCAATCTCTCAGGTCACTGACTCCGTTGCCATACGCGCAGACATCACCGGACTGACCATAAGCCCTGTCTGGCAGACAAGGCTCTCGACTATCGGGAAAGCAAGGTAAGGGAGACGGCGATCTGAGTGGATAATTGATTTATTGGCACGGATCGCTCAAAAACATTGACCCGGCTAGCAGGTACAAATCCTGCAGCCGGGCAAAATCCCACCTCGTTACAACAGCCGTTTTCTTGGCTTAATATGCGACAAGGCGCATTTCTATCGATTTGTCGAAATCTTCGCAGCGCAACTCCGGTCGCGTCTGTCGGCGCGTTTCCCGATCAATTCATATTTGCGCCGCCCAGATATTAGCCTTTGCGGGTGAAAGCAGCGTTTGATTTTATCATTGAAGCGGTGCGCTCCGACGCACTGATGGGACCGTGACGGCTAAGCGTCCGCCTGGTCTCGGTGCAGGCTGCGGTAGCGCGCAGGAGACTGCCCAACAACGCGCCGGAATGTGGCGGCAAAGGCACTGTCTGAGTTGTAACCGAAGGATTGAGCGATCCGTGACAATGACTCATTGCCACGACGCAGCCTTGCTGCCGCAAGCCGCATCCGCCAGTTGGCAAGATAATCTATCGGTGAGGATCCAACAGTAGCGCGAAATCTCTCGGCGAAGGCCGAGCGTGACAGTCCTGCAAGTTCGGCCAGTGCATCTACTGTCCATCTGCGCGCCGGTTGCGAATGGATCGCCCGCATGGATGGCGCAAGGCGTGCGTCGGCAAGTCCAGCAAGCCAACCCGGATGCTGCGAGGTCTGGCGTGCCAGGTAGGCGCGCAGAACGTGGATGAATACCAACCGCAGCAGATCGTTGCAGGCTATGCGCGAGCCAGGCGCTGCACCGTTCCATTCGAGATCAAGCTGTTCGAGCAGGAAAGTGATGGGACCAGTCTCCTCGCGCTCGATTACGACGACCGGTGGAAGGGCATCGGTCAACAGGGAGCCGTCGACCGTGTCGAGACTGACACTGCCGCCAAGAAGCACGAAATCTCGACCATCTCCGACACAAACGTCCAAAGCACCGCCCGCGAACACTTCGCTCGCGGGGATCGGCTTCGCCTTCGGATTGCCACAGAGTGTAAAGGCCCTGCCGCTCACCACGAGACAATCTCCGGCTTTTACCCACATGGGCGCCTCACCGTCTGAGAGCAACCATGCGCCGCCTTGGCGGATAGCATTGAACTTGACATATCCGGGTGGTGGGAAGGCAACTGACCAGTTACCACCTGCGGCAAACCGTACCGTAAACAGAGCTTGCGCATCAATCACGCTTAGCACATGGGACAGGGCATCCTGATTATATTGGACGATCACGACAAAAATCCGGCGTTTGCGAACTGGAGGCTCCGATATCTTATCCGATATAAAAATCAGCACAAACAAAAAAGGAGTGCCGATATGTCCGAGCAAAAACCGATTGGGTCCCGTTTTAACGCGGCAAGCACGGCGCATGATGTGGTGGCTGAGATGGACCTGTCCGGCAAGACGGCGGTTGTCACGGGCGGTTATTCGGGTCTGGGAATCGAGACCACACGAGCGCTTGCCGGTGCTGGCGCCACCGTCATTGTGCCGGCCCGAAACGGCGAGAAGGCGCAGCGCACGCTTGCCGGCATCGACAGGGTGATCATCGAAACCATGGACCTCGCAGATCCGGCGTCCGTCGCGGCATTCGCAAACAGGATGGTCGCGAACGACACGCCGATCTCGATTCTGGTTAACAGTGCGGGTATCATGGCGACGCCGCTGGCCCGAGATGCGGATGGACATGAGAACCAGTTCGCGACAAACCATCTCGGGCACTTCCGGCTAGTGGCAGGGTTATGGCCCGCACTCCTTAAGGCGAATGGTGCGCGTGTGATTTCCGTATCTTCGAGAGGTCATCAGATTGCGCCGGTTGATTTCGACGATATCGACTTCAGAAAACGCGCCTACGATAAGTGGCAGGCTTACGGACAGGCGAAAACAGCCAATGCGCTCTTTGCTGTCGGACTCGACCGGCGCGGTGAACAACACGGCGTGCGGGCATTCTCTCTCCACCCCGGTGTCATTCTAACAGATCTTGCCCGGCATCTGAGCGAAGACGAGATTAACTCATTCGATGTCTATGACGAGAACGGTAACCGTCGCGTTGACCCATCACGCGATCTCAAGAGCCCGGAACAAGGCGCTGCGACCAGTGTCTGGGCAGCAACCCGTCCTGAGCTTAATGGCATTGGTGGCGTTTATTGCGAGGATTGCGAGATTGCTTTGCCGCAGAGCCAAGCTGACGGGAACAAGGGCGTCGCGTCTTGGGCCATGGATGTTGAGGCGGCAGAGCGGCTTTGGACATTGTCTGAGCAACTGACGGGGCAGCTGCTAGACACGCGTGAGTGACGCGTGACCCTTGGCCCCCAGAACGAAGCCCAGCTGCGTGCGCGTCGGACCCGACGAAATCCTCGTTAGAATTTCACTTGATGGGTCACGATTGCCCATTAAGGATTTTCACGAAGCGGCAAGTCTTTTCGGATCAAGGCTGGTTTCGGTGGGGCGTTTTTTGGCAGACATTAAGGATTTCAGACTAATCATCTCGACGGTCCCGGCACATGTCGTGCTTAAGGTAATTCCGGTCTCCGATATCGCGAGGTACGGCTTGTCCATAATTAACATTCCACTGCCCATGGACAAGTCGAGCCGCGTTATGTTGATCGAGTTGCTTGACGAGGCAGAGGTATTCCTGTGTCAACTCGTTGTTTCCGGCGAGGATAGTCTGGGTGTGCGGTTATTCGCATCCAACCTGTATGATGCTATGATCAATGCATGGCGTGGAGATCCAGCTGTCCCTGGTAGTAGCGCCGAAGAAAGATTTTGCGCCGCGCGCTTAAAGGTCGCGTCTACTAGCGATGCGGCTTTAATCGCAGCCGGACTAAGTGGAATTCAGTTGCAGGCCGAGCTATTTGCGTTGATGAAGCGAGCTGACGACTACAATGAGTTCGGGGGAAGACAGCATCTGGCAAAATTCGTCCGCCATCTGGATGGATTGTTGAAATCGGCAGGGCTTGAGAATGTAATGGGTGAGGTGCGGGACTATCTCTGGGCTTCGCTTTTTGACAGTAGTCGTCCTAACCGACGAATGTATCACTAGCTCGCGCCATCTGCGTTGCTCTTTCATGAGTGAATGAGCGCTGACGAACCTTGATCTCGTCGTTTGGCAGTGGCCTGATGCAGGCAACCACGTTTTGCCCGAAGCCATTTCGTTGAACGTTCTTAGTGGCTAACTGGACCGTAGGGCAAAAATCCCAAAGGCTGGTCCACCGAATTGGCCCGATTCCGTATGCCTATTTCACTTCACCCAGATGCTTAAGGAAATCGTCAAGGCCATTTGTTCTCAACGAGCGTGTGCACTTGCATTTGCTCCTCAGCATTAGTCGCTCTCTATCAGAGCAGGACATCCGCAGTCTTATATCAGTCGTGATAACAAATGTCGCAAACACGCTGAATACGTTCAGGCACGGACAATTTCCAGTCTCCGTGCATTCGGTGGATGTTGAGAATATGGCCACCGCTCTAACAGACTAAGGCGCTGGATTAAAAAAATGAATAGAGATGTGCCAGATGAGGCGGGAAATACATACTCAGTAGAGATCTCGCTTTAAGGTCTCTCGAGCTCTGTTTACGCGGCTTTTTATAGTGCCGATCTTACAGCCACAAATCTCGGCTGCGGCGGCATAGCTTGTCCCTTCTGCAACGAGCATAAGGGCCTGTCGTTGCCTTACGTCCAGATCCCGGATCGCGAGCATTACCTGATCATGTTCTAATTTCCATTCTTGTTCTGGTGTCGTTGTCATGCATTGATGAACCGAAAGTGGGAGACCCACGTGTTCCCGCTTTGCGACTTTGTAGCGACTGCAAAAGCTATTTCGTAGAATGGTAAAAAGCCAGGATTTGAGCGACGTACCGGGAGTGAAAAGATGCGCGGACCGAAGCGCCCTGAAAATTGCTTCCTGTACCAAATCTTCAGCGTCTTGGTCCGTTCGCACAAACCGGCGGGCGAACACCAGAAGTATAGTGGTGAATCCCGCGATCTGGTCCTTGAGTAAACTGATCTCGTTTTCGTTCGAAACCCTTAGCGTAGCGCCGATTATTTTAGGATTACTCATCTTGGCTTCCTCACATGGGATAGGAATGCCTTTACGTGTCTATGGTTGCCGTACGGCACCGTACGGTGAGAAGTCTCGGGGTCAGCCCTGTAAAGAAAACAGCTTCTGTGCTGGTGACCAAAAACCGGTAAACTTTGCTTTCGTTTGCAGTTGGGGGCTGGCAGCTGTCATGCATGTTCATTCTGTTTCCGTCGTCCTGGTCACTGAAAAGGCGGGTTACCTGGTTAGGACCCGCGCTCATCTCAGGAGGGTACGAAGAAAATCAGGAACAACGTCAAACGATCAGAGTTAGGGGGGAGTGGAGGAAGTACACATGACGAAAAAAGACAATATTGAGCAGATTCATCAGGACAGCAAACCGCAGTTTGCCCGTGGTAAAAAATCATCCAGAAACAACGGAGTGTCTAGCGCCAAACCCCGAGTTATCACGGGGTCAGACGATGCGACCGTAAATAAGGCGCCGCCTGGGGCCAAAAAGCCCAGCAAGGACTGGGATATAAATTACGATCCGTAACGCGTGTGGAAAGTTTTTGGGTTGTTTGCGTATAAAATCGGAATTCGATATTCCACAAGCCCCACAGTGTCACGTCATGAGCGGAAAATAACCGTACTTAACGGACCAGCAAGATACTGCGAGGTGATAATACGGTAAAACTGGACCTTGGCATTGCGGGAAAACCGTCCTGTGGGGATACCATTTCTGCATGTCCCGCGCGCTCAGACTGGAAATTAAGCGCTTTTGTGCGCCACCTGAACGTCTAATAAATCTCAGCTGGTGATAGCAAAGGCGACACCAGCGCCAAGATGATGATTTCCGTTTACTTTCGCTTTCAACATCTGCGTTTGCGCGCAATGTCAGTGAGGTGGTTACTAATCCTCTGTTCATACTCCCCTGCTAGCTCCGCGCTATTTTGAGATCGCAGAAAACCATGCGGCGTAAGGTGTTTTTCTGACAAGCTGCCTATTGAAATCCGGTTCCTCGGCGTTCCACCACACAGGACCGCGCTCGCCCAGCGCCACCTTCGCAATGTCGACACGGCTGCGTGCAGCAGCCAGACGGTCAGGATCACCCTTAGCCTGCCGAACCGCACGACGCGCTGACATTAACTGTTTGACCAAATGTCGTCTCGTCTGCTCATCGAGAAATGGGTTACTTGCTCGCCACAAACGTCCGCGCACGACAAAGTATCTTCCATCTGGCGTGTGGGGATATTTTGATGACGGCGAGTGCTCGTTCATAACAAAGTTCGCTGCACTGGTTCCGACACCACGGGAGGCTGCAGTTCGCTTCTTCGTGTAAGCTCTGTCTGAGCACTGAAACGCACATCGACATCTCTGTCGTGGAGGAATTCAGCCAGCGTTTCGAGACTGAGACGGTCCCACCTCTTGCCTCGGTCACTACCGGTAGGCACCCGTGGCAAAAGCCCAGGTTCATTGCTCCACGCGAGCAACTGTTCGAGCGATGTGGCGTTCAATTGGTCTCGCAGGTGGTGAGCCGTGACATAGGCGTCCGGCATGGCCCGGTGCGCCGGAAGTCCAAGCTCGTGGATAAGGCCCTGAGGCATACGTTGGTAGCGCAGCATCTGATTGGAGAATCGTGGGAGTTCCGGCCAAATTCGGAGCGCGCATTTCCATGTGCAGATCCAGGGCAGGCCACCGGTCATGCGCGGCGTGCAATATCTCTGTTCGAAGGTCGCGCGATGCGCAGCTAAAGCATCAATTTTACCGTCAGGACGCAGTATCGATCGCGCTATTTCTTTCCAGTAGGGCGCATCGGCAACCTCACGGTCGAGAATGTGATGAACAGCCATCGTATCAGGAGATATAGGCCTACCCGGATTGACCAACAGCGATCCACGTTCGCTCGACACGACCCAGCCATCGGCGCTGTCGAAAACCACGTCCTGCCAGCCGATCTCGCACACATCGCTTTGGCCGTTTCCTGCCGTCTCAAGATCAATCACGCGAACTCGAAATGTTGACATCGCACTGTTCCTGCAGATCAGCCTGACCACTGAACCATCTTATGAAGCGTTTGGATTATTGAGGCGGCTGGCCATTGGAGGCCGACATGCCACCATCTACGGGTAAGTTCACTCCAGTCACAAATCTCGCGTCCTCGCTCGCAAGAAAGGCGATGACCCCGGCCACATCCTCCGACTTTCCTGGCCCATCCAACGCGAACCGCTCATTAAATCTGGCGAGAAGCTTTTCATCACCCATCATATACTGGGTCATTCCAGTGCTTGTGAAGCTCGGGCAAACTGCGTTTATCCTCACGCCGTCCTTGCCATGATCCATCGCCATTGCTCGCGTCAGGTTCGTGACACCGCCTTTGGCTGCGTTGTAGGCAGCCATGCCCCAGTCACCACCTGTCCCGGAAACCGAACTGACATTCACTATCGAACCCTTTGACGATTTGAGATGTGGCATGGCCGAACGCGACGCGAAGAAGACACCATCGAGATCAGTGGCCATCACATTGCGCCAGTCATCAGTAGAGAGCGTCTCGACGTCGCCCTCGGCGACCACGCCTGCATTGTTCACAAGAATATCTATGCGGCCAAACTTCTCTTTGGTTCCCGCAACAAATGCAGCTACTTCAGCTTCATTCGATACGTCTGCTTCAACGATCAACACCTGATCGGGCGAATATCGCTTCGCCACCTCTTCCAACTTTGACATGGTGCGGCCAACGAGTGTGACTTGGCCCCCCTCACTCAGAAATCTCTCTGCTGTTGCCTTGCCAATTCCGGATCCAGCTCCGGTGACGATGATAACCTTATCGTGGAAGCGCTGCATGAAATTCTCCCGACATGTGTGATGACTTCTCGTCCGATAACGATGGTCTAAATCGAATGTTCCGAACACCATCAGGCCTGCGTCGTCGTGCCAACTAAAATAAGCGATATGTAATCACGCAGTTGTTAGCCATGGTAACGGCGGAACAGGGGAACAAAGGCAAGTCAGACTGGTTTCGATAATTCCACTGGATCCCTTATGATGTCATCACTCGCCGTATTCACCTTCGTCACTTGCATGGTCTTTTCAGTCGGTTTCTTGGGGGTGGGTTCATCCAACGCAAGCGCGTTGGAGCGTCCTGGACGAGTTGCAGTCCACGGCCAAGTTCCCCAGCCAACCGCTTTTCGAACCCATGAGCTTTTCACTGCACAGATCGCTCAAAGCTCGGCCAACGCACAGAAAAGCCGACAGTTGGTTATCTTTTTCCACGGCATCAGAGGAGGGGGGAGTCAGTTTACCACGATCGGAAAATCGTGGGAAAAGACCTTGGCGAATACGAGCTTCGTGTATCCCGATGCACCCTTCGTTCACAGATCGGGTGGGAGGCAGTGGTTCGTAGTGGATGACCAAGTTATGCGTCCCGATCGCATCCAGGGAGCGCGACAGGCATTTGACGAACTGGTATCGGAGATCGTGAGAAGAGAAGGTTTCGAAGGTAACCTTCGTAACGTTGCTTTCGTGGGTGTGTCGCAAGGCGCAATCATGGCTTTGGACGCAGTCGCCAATGGGAGATGGAAAGTAGGCGCCGTCGTTAGTTTTGCCGGCATGCTGCCATTAGCGATCTCTGCCAGTAACGACACACGCGTTCTGTTGATCCATGGTCGCGCCGACAAGACTATTCCGTCGGCTGCCTCGGTAGCTGCCGGCACGCAGTTGAAGGCTGCTGGGTTTGATGTTTCAGTGACATTGCTTCCAGATGTTGGTCACACGATCTCCTCATCCGGAGCGCAGAAGGCGTCTATGTTTCTCCAGAACTATTTCAATCGCTAACCCGACCACAAAGCCCATGTCCATCAGTTGTGGCAATGAGTTGAGGTCAGTTGGTAGGCTTTTCGTTCAGCGACTGAATTTGCAGGTTGACTGCTGCTCCCGACTCGATCGATCCTGATATCATCACGTCGCAGTAGACACCGAGTGTCCTGCGATTTTTTCGGACGATATTGCGCAATATTTCTGGTTCTTCCTCAAGACCCGGCTGGCCAATGAAGGTCATTCCACAACGTTTCGTGGGCTCTGAGACATTCAATGTGGTGGGACCAATACTCAACTTCGCGCCGAGCCAATTTGTCTCTGCAAAGCTTGCTTCACAATCTGTTTCAATCAAGATATTTGGCCGAAAGCGCCGTGGATCGTTAGCACTTTCTGGAGCTGTTTTTACAATCTCACAAAGCGAGGCAGTGGTCAGCAGGTGTAGGGGTGCTAGATCGTATCGATTACTTACCTGTGGAAGCGAAACATTTTGTGCGTTTGGTTCATCGTACTGGCCTACAGCCACGTCAAATCCGAAATGATCCCTCAAGTATGGCAGCAACCCTGGTTCATTGACGTCCATTCGACGCCCGTCGGGAAAGCAAATCTGGGTAATGTCATTATCGCAGGTGCGGCTGCTCAAGAACAGGGCAGGGCGCCACCGGCTGTCCTTCTCGGGCGCCGCCACTGCCCCTGAGCAAGCATCGAACAGAGCATACTGACGGTCTCCGCCAATCCCTGAGCCATTCACCTCCGCCCGACAACACCGTTCCCCGCCGATTGAACTGACCGGGTAGCGCCAAATCTCTTTTACTATTCCGATTTTTTTCATTACCAGCCAACGCTTGACGAATTCAGCTGTTCCACAGCCTCTGTTATGCCATGCGAAGTATGGGCGGCTGATCCACCGCAATGTCCGCCAATATGGCGTTTGCTGCCGTTTTTCCCAGTTCCGCTGCACTTGTAATGCCCTGAACGAAGGGACGCTTGTGCAAGAGGAATGGGATTGCCACACAGTAAAGTCGGTTTGAGAGTGCAGTTGCTCCCCGTGGTCGGTACGCCTCGTCGATCTCGATGCCACCTGTCTTTTTAAAGTTGGCACTTTCGCCATCCATGAAACGACGTGCTGGCTCAGGCGTGTTTGCCGCCTGGATTCCGCGTTGCTTTAACAGTGTAGGGAAAGGCAGTTCACGAACAGACAAACTGCTTTGTCCGGTCGCGTCGATGAAACTGCTGAACTGTTGTTCTCTATCGCCTGTCCGGATCCGTGCTCCGCGTTCGAGCCCCTCGGTCTCAATGTCATAGTCCGATCCGAGCTTAATAATGTCTAATCGGCCAGCGTTACGCAGTGCCAAAAGCCGACGAATAGAAAGATGTGGAACCGTCGCGTACTGATCGATAAAAATACCCTTGAATGACCGGTTAAAACGCGTGAGATCGGTTGTGTCGAGGTGTGGTATGGCTTTCTCTATAATCTCATGCGTAATGAGAATGGCGTATCGCCAGGGAATGGTGAACTGCAGCTCGAAATTAAGGTGCGCTTCCGCAAGGTTTGCCGCCGCCCATACGAATGGATCGGTGTCTGAACGCCGCCCATAGTAAGCGTCCGCAAATGTGTCAACCGACAGGTGACTAAGACCGATTTCAGCGGAATAATCAGGGTCAGCTGCCAACAACTCTCGCTGGAACAGATCAAACACCCGATCCAGCAGGCCCTGAGAACCGATATTGACTTCGTTTTGGATGGCTTCATACGTACAAATTTGTGGTTCTATATAGGGAAGTGGGCAGTAGAAGTCAGCTTCGGGCAATAAGCCCTTCCGGGACATCATTGTTGCGTGAAAGTCCTGGTGTCCTGCACTTGTTACGTACTGCAATGTTCCTCCGTCGTCACACACGAATGAACCACAAGAGGTCGCAACTGTTAGAAGTGCATCGATACCGCTGAGCGATGTACCAAGAATGCCAAGTCTGCCATCGCCGATCTCTTGCAGTTCTGTGGCGGGCCACGGCGACGCAAAATATCCGGGTTTGACCTGAGTGTTTTCAGGCCAGTTGTGACCCGTGGCCATAACGACATGGTCGAACACGGCGTCAAAATCGCCGTCGAAGCTGGAGACTTTAAGACGGATATCGGTTGTACCGAGCTCAATGTCGGTAACCCTATGGCCGGGATAAACCTCCACGCGATGGCGGTTGATTTTTCCAACGGAGAGGATCGCCTGAAATTGATCGTGAAAATAGTCTCCGATCACTAAACGCGGATAAAATTCGCGATCATTTATTGATGATCGGTTTATGTTGAATGTGTTCAGATAGTCGTTGGACTGACGGTTAAGCCAATCCACGAGCGTTTCCATCAACGGCGGTATCTCGATGCTGGGAATATTTGACAACATAACCGGATCATTTGCCCCCGGCAGGTAGGGTGTTCCCTTGCCGGCGACAAGTTCGGCATCAAACACGCTGATTATCAGCGGGACTGGAGAGGCAACCAGCGTCTTAAGTGTAAAAATGCCGGTTGGGCCTGAACCGATGATGCAAATTCTGGTATTCATGCATTTACTCCACATCGCCCACTGCGGCGGCAGTGTGTAATGGTAACGGTCGCTATTGTGTTCCGCTAACAAGCTCTGTGTACGTTGACGGACTAAGCCATGCATTAAGTTAGACACCATCGTGTCGAAGCCCGCAGATTTCTGAAGTTAGTGCCCGTTTGGTCTACATGAGTTACGCCGTATGGTTTTCGCGGCCTTGGTGCGGTCGAAAAGAGAGGTTTTGGCCCGTGCTGCTTACCACTTAGCTCTATTTTCTGAGAGCCAAGCAGATGTTTTGAGGGCCAAGCTGTTAGCCTTGGCTCAGGGCGACTGATCCGGGGAAGCTCAAGAAAATTGGACGAGGCCATTTTTCCCCGCTATCCACCATCTGGCTACAGATAGGCAAATAAAGGCGTGACAAGCGCTGCGATGATCATCGATCATTTTTGCAAATTCGATGACGGACGCATAATGGGAGCAATGGTCGTTAACGGCGACGACCGCTTTTATTTCTTCGAGCTGGAGTGCGGTGAAGAAGTGTGATCCCCGCAATGCACTGGTCATAATCCGCTCAACGAATATGGGGGTCGCTGTTGCGCTTTTTACTCTGCGCCACCAGACTGTCAACGTCCGGCGCAAGGAGATCATGTCGTTCGGCAAAGGCCACAAAAACGGCTCGTGCGGTCTGGGCATCGATTTCCCCCTTGATCGCAGTCTTGCACGCTTCGAGCGCTAGCTCGCGCTCAAGATCCGCAGGGTTTCGCCAATCCAAGAGTATCTGGTAGGCATGCATGACCGATCTGACTTTTGTTGGCATACCTAGACCCAAAAGAATGGTAACGGGTTCCTCGAACATATCGGGTTTCATCAGCTTTTCCTTTCCATCTGCCCCGATTGTGTCTGTATGAGAGATGAAGGCGGGAAGCGTGGTCCGCTTCCCGCTTATGCTCAAGTTCTTACAAGCCGCGTCTTCATGTCGGGTGCCTTATGCGACCTGTCGTTCCGCTTCGATTTGTAGCGGGGCTGCCTGATTACCAGCCGGGCCGATCGTGATTTTGCGCGGTTTCAGGGCCTCGGGAATCTCTCGCCGCAATGCAATGCGTAGAAGTCCATTCACCAAAGAGGCTTCTTCTACCTTCACATGGTCGGCAAGTTCAAAACGGCGCTCAAACGGACGACCGGCAATGCCGCGATGGAGATATTCGCCGTCTCTGTCCTCGGCCCTTTGGCCTTTTACAACCAGTACGTTGCGCTCCTGAATGATGTCGAGATCGGCTTCGCCGAAGCCCGCGACCGCCATTTCGATACGGTAATCGTCGTCACTCGTTTTGACGATGTCATAAGGAGGCCAAGGGTCAACTGCCTGTAGACGCTGAGCGTTGGTCAACAGATTGAACACGCGGTCGAAACCGACGCTTGAGCGATAGAGAGGTGCAAAATCGAGTTCGGTTCTCATAGCCAAATCCTCCTTGAAGCGAGATGGAATGGGGACGCGGAAACTCGCGTCCCCGGTTCTGTCAGCCCCTGTCGGCGACTGACGAGAATGATCTAATTTTGGGAAAAACAGTTTCAAGATTTTCGTCAAAATTTTTTTCGTGGCGTTGAAGATGCCCGCATTCCGCGATGGGCCCGACATCGCGTGGCTTACACACGCTGGACGTTCAATGGACCCGGTCAAACGTGGCATACTATCAAATTCACCGCGTCCGGTTGCGTACCGTTAAAGCCTGACTGGGAACAAGACGAGCCAGGCGACGTTTTCGAGGTCTATAACAATAGGAGCTCTCAAAATGGTTACATTGGTTGGCAACGAAGGCAGTATTGAAAAGCTCGTCAAAGACCTTCTCTATTTGGAGCACGATGCAATCGCCGCATACGATTCCTGCATCGAGCGGCTGGATGACAAAGCACTCAGTGCGAAAATCGCCGAGTTTAAACAGGACCATCTCCAGCATGTTTCCGTCTTGAACGACATGGCTCGAGGCCTTGGCATCGAAGCCCCGACCGAAGGCGACATGAAACAGATGCTTACGACAGGCAAGATCGCACTTGCGGACCTGATGGGCGACTCAGCGATCCTGAAAGCTATGAAGACGAATGAAGATGATACCGTGACTGCTTACGAGCGAGCATCGCGTCACGAGGATGCGGTTCCCCAGTCGAAGGCATTTTTCATGAAGGCTCACGAAGATGAGGCACGACATCGTGCGTGGATGGAAACGACGGCCAGCGCCATGTGATGTGATCTTGAATATTCGTTTCGACATCCTCATCTAAGGATAACCTCCCGAACAAACTCAGCCTGCAGCGATCGACGGTCGCGCTTGTGCTGTCGACGGGATGGCGAGGGCGCTCCCTGTAAGCGGGTCGAGCGCCCTCATTGCTATACCCTGCCAAGAGGGTGTATCAACAGCTGGATTCTTTTATGCATCGATATGCAGAGAATGTTTTCGAAAGAAACGCTGTGGCATATTTCGTGGATGACTAACGACATCGACCAAGTGCGTGAAATAGCGGAATTTCACTCGGAACAGACGATGTTTGCCGGCTTGTCCCATCTCGGCATCCGACCGATGTGACAGAGCTGTGGGAACCTATTACGAGAATGGCACGAGAGCCTCAATCCTGGCATTAAACATTGCCGCTTCCGGCAGCTTTACTTTGCTGAACCGCATTCCCCTGTGGCCATAATGGACCATAAGATGTCCATCGCCGTCCTTGTGCGCGAAATCAACGCTTTGGGTGGGTGTGATATTACAGCATGGTGGCCTGTTTGGTGCGAGGGGCGTGTCTCCTGCATGCTATGTCCGTGACTGCCAACACAATAAAGCCCCGCCATTCGGCGGGGCCATTTCGGGTCAGGCGCTTGCCCGGATAGTGGTATCTCCTATGCCTCGGGGGGCGGTCATTACCAGCGGCATACCAGCCTCAAGGCATGCGGAAATGAAAGCCTCGCGGGCAACCTCGACTGGCGCAAACCAGGAGAGCGCTGCGCGACACTTGTCTACCGCTTTCTTATAGCGTTCGCCGCGCCGCAGGGGCCACTCATTTTCAAGATAGTCTAGCGCGTCATAGACACTTAGAAATGTTCTTTCGAGCCCGCACTGTAGACGGACACGAACAGGTGAACGAAATAACACGTCTTGGCTGTCCATTTCATACCTCCAATCTAAACAACCAGATCTAGAAGCGAAAATGATATTGGGATGGACGCGACATCGTTCAAGACTAGGCAAATATTTTTGGGACCGATTAAGCCCTAACGAGTGAGCTATGTCTGCTCAATATCGTTTTCGGTAAAGTCATTGACCTTGAGCCGCAGCGGCAAATGATATTCCGTTGCCAGCGCATAAACAGAGCAATCGGACATGTTCGATCGGACCAGTTCAGTAAAAATTCTGGAAATGGCCTTCCGGTGACCGGGAGCCTTCCATGATCCGCTCACGTTTTAGCAGAGGCACATGATAATGCTCGACCCGGTTGTTCAAAGCCATCGGGATCGGAGTTCGAGGTGCGTCATGAACTGTCGCCGGGCTGCTCGATGAGAGCGCAACGTGTCAGTGATCATCCGCTTCCAGTACGATACCCTGCTTTTTTCAGTAGGTGCGTCACCGATGTCCTAGCAGCTTAAGTGGTGTGGCGGTCATGGACGATCTCGTCGAGTTGCCAAAGATCGTTACCACTGGGAGTTTTGCGCCGAAGGCGCACATAATACGGGTTCCCTCTACTCCTATGCATGCCCATGTTACAATTGCAACCTGTGGCGCGGTGACTGTAACCAGTGAGCAATGCGGGGTCTGCAAACAGGGTCTCCTGATACGCAGGCATAATCTACACAGAGGTCAATCCGCATGAACATCAATGCTACGCCCAGAACCAAAACTCCTCTCAATGAGTGGTGGGAGGTCACCCCCGGAGAAAACTTTACAGTCCGTGCGTCCGTCGAGGACACGGGCGGTTTCTGTACCATCATCGAAATGACTGTCGAGCCACGTAACGCTGTGCCGGTTCACACTCATGCCAACGAGGAAGAACACTTCATCGTTCTAGAGGGCGCTTTTCAGATGGTGAATGGTAACGAGAGCGTGACGCTAACACCTGGCGATTCTGTAACTGTAAAGAGGGGCACTCCCCACAGCTGGGCTAATCTCTCCGACGCGCTGGTGAGGGTTCTGATTATTTTCACTCCAGGCGAAATGGAGGAAACTTTCAGATTGATCGGTTTCAGTGACGGCGGCAATCTGGCCGAAATCGCGGAAATGGCCAAGAATGGCGGCTCGGTGATAGTTGGTCCTCCACCGTTTGAAAATGTCTATTCTGTCATGTCTCCCCGGCCGAAATTCTGAGTCCGGGAACTCTCTCGCTCAATGCCGCCCGCAAGCGCAGCGATGCAACCAAGCAGCAAGAACCGTCACAAGAGACTCAACGCCGTCTGGAGGATGAAACAGTGCTGCTGGTCGCCTCGAGTGGGGCTTACGTCGTGCAAGACGCATTCTACGAGCCGAAGAAGCAACGTGAGGTAAAAGAGATGTCCGATACGTTTATGCCGAAGATCCAAGAGCTCGCCAAGTCTGCGAGAATGCTGTCGCTTGTTGGCGCCTCAATCAGACTGCGATCCGACGCTTCAGTCATGTCGGCAATTCGTGAGCAGATCGAACTTGGTGCGCGGATGGCCTTGGGTGACGGTTTGGATGAAGCCAATGAAGAGCAGGCATCCGTGGCCCTGACGATGGTCGAAATGGCACTGAGTGAGGCTGGCGAACTTTTTCGCAATCCGGACCGAGGTTCGAACTGGGAAATTACGGATGCGGCGGCAATGGAGGCTATGGGGCGTTCGTCCAAAAGCGCCTTCATACGTATGAAATCAATTGCCGAAATGTATCCAGCAATGCGTGAAACGTTTAGCGGCACATTTCTGGATGTTGGCACCGGGGTCGCAGGCATCGCCCTCGAGGCAGCCAGGTCCTGCCCTGAAATCAAGGTTGAAGGGATCGACATCTGGGAGCCGGCACTGGAACTAGCCCGGAAAAACATCGCCGAAAGCGGTTACTCGGACCGCGTGAGTGCGCGCAATCTTGATGTCTCTGCGTTAGACGAGCAGGACAGGTATTCGCTAGTCTGGTTGCCGACGATGTTTCTGAAACGTCCGATCGTCGAGGCAGCGTTTGACAGGATTGTACGCGCTTCGGTTCACAATGCCTATCTCGTCGCGGGGATATATACCCAGCCAGCAGATCCATTTCTGGCGCTCATGGCAAATCTAAGAACGCTCCGAAGCGGAGGTGAAATCACCGACCCTCTCGAAATCAAAACGATGATGGAAGCGCGAGGATATATCGAAGTCGAATTGAACGTGACGCCGATTGCAACCTTTGTGTTCGGACGGCTACCCTGACGCATTGCAGGGAGGTGTGGCAACCTCGTGGCATCAGCAAAGACGGGGCATACCGCGTGCGCCCGGTATGCTAAGTAGATACTGATCTCCCCTCGAAGGAATCCCTCAAGGAGTTGCCTGATGAAAGCTATTGTAGCGACCCGCCCTGGCGGTACCGAAGTGTTGGAAATGGTCGACCTGCCAGAGCCTGTGGCAGGCCCTGGCCAAGTGGTCGTTGAGGTTGCGGCTGCCGGTGTCAATTTCTCGGACATCGGCGCGCGCCGCGGGATTATTGGGCACGATATTCAGTTCCCGCACACATTGGGCGTCGAGGGGGCAGGCCGTGTCATCGAAATCGGTGGGGGTACGTGTGATTTTGTGATTGGCCAACGTGTCGCCTGGGCCTATGGACCCGGCAGTTATGCCGAGCGCGTTGCAATCTCCGCCGACGCGCTTGTCCCCGTGCCTGACGAAATAGACGATCAGCAGGCCGCGGCACTCATGATGCAGGGGCTGACCGCCAGCCACTTCGCCACCGATTTCTATCCTATCCAGCCTGGCGACATTGCGCTGGTTCATGCCGCAGCCGGCGGGCTCGGTCAGTTACTCACCCGGATTATCAAGCTGCGAGGGGGGACGGTCATCGGACGCGTCTCCAAGGCCTCCAAGGTCGATGCCGCACGTGCCGCCGGTGCGGACTATGTCGTCGTCGATGACGGAAGCAATTTCGCCGACGAAGTCATCCGTGTCACTGGAGGAGAGGGCGTTCATGTCGTTTATGATGGATCGGGTCCAGCGACTTTTACGGGCTCGGTCGCAGCGCTGCGTAGATCCGGAACATTTTGTTGGTACGGTCCGGTTCTGGGTCGTCCAGCGCCGGTCGATCTGATGCTCCTTCCCAAGAGTATCAAGATCGGTTTTGCTGTTTTCTTCGATCACATCTATACACCGGTATTGTTGCGTCGACACGCTGCACAGCTGTTCGACTGGCTGAGCGCAGGGGATGTCAGCATTGATGTCAGCACCAGCTACCCAATCTCCGATGCAGCGCGTGCCCATGCCGCCATGGAAGATCGCTCCACCACAGGAAAGCTGCTTCTTATTCCGGGACGGGTGAATGCCTAGACGTGCAAGTAACTGCAGAGTTCACTCCGAGAACTGCGTGTTACGGTTCAGGACAGTACCGACACAACCCAAGAAAAATGAGCGGTGAGCGTAAAACGCTGCATTGATTTCAACAGGTCGTGTACCCAAATGATTGGACTGCGGGTCTTGTTGGGTGTACCCAAAAGTGTACAAAAGGACGCGGTTTTGGACCTCCGCTGAACAGACGTAATAGTGGACGGGGAAGGCAAATGAGTTTCCCGTCGTCTTCAGCCCAGGCAAGGATTAGCGCGGCGGCGGCACATGTTGCCAGCAAAGAGAATATGGTTCTTGTCAGAGCAGGCTGCTGTTGATCGCTCAGCGAGGAAGCGGGCAAGAACAGGTTTTGTTGTTGGTCAACGTCCCCGACGCTACTAGCAGGAAAAACTCAAAACCTCCACGCCGCCTTGAACGAGACGGCATGATTCAGGTAATCTTTGCGCCAACCAGCGTCATATCGAAGTGACACATCCATCCCGTTGTCGAGATTGTAATTAAAACCCAAACCTGCCTTGGCAAGCCAAGGACCGTGGTCGATACCGGTTGCCAAGAAGCTCTGGCCTGGTGTCCCTGAATATGCCGCCATCAGGCTTCCGCGATCGTTGATTGCATCATAGCTAGCTCCAACGAGAGCTTCGATTTCCGCATTGGGGCTCAGCGTGTGCACGAGGCGCCCATCCAATCCAAAAGTCAGTGCATCGACAGTGCTTGCATTGACGTCGAGGTTCAAGGCTCCGGCACCTTGTTCAGTATAGGACTGACTTCTAAGTCGGGTGTAATCTGCACGGAATGTCGGAATGAATGATCTGTCCTGACCGAGTGCAATGACCTTGGATAAATCAGCGCCCAGATGAACGTTCCAGCTATTGTAATCAGCACTTGCAAGTCTATCGAGCCCTCCAAAATTGAGAGCGCGCGTGCTTTCGTTGTGGTTCCAACCCGCGTCGATCTGGAAACCTAGCGTCATGTCATTGATTGGATGCCTGCCGTAGGCGGCAATGACGTGGCTGTCGATGTCGGCTCGCGTTTTTGCGCCGCTCAGATAAGTGTTCCCGTCGACACGGCTGTTTGCGTAGGCATAAGCCACACCGATCAGAGTACCTTCGATGTCGCCTTCAACGCCCGCCGCTATACCCCAGGTGTCAGCATTGTAGCCTGATGCATTGTTATCCGTATCATTCTGATTAGCACGGGAACCCAGCGGCTTGATCCACAAGTTTCGCCCAGTGGTCAGGTCAGCGGCCGGTACGCCATTGCGGCCTGGGGCAAACCGGGCAGCAATGGTCGAGTTGACAATTCCTAATGCGCCTAGGGTTGCGTCAGCGCCGGCGTTAAAGGGCAGGGTCTGCGCCGCAGCGCGGGCGACGCTGCTTTCATCTGGCAGGCGACCGAGTGCTGTAACGACGTCGGCCATATCTCCTGTCGGGGCCCCCTGGACTTGAGTGTCGAGAACGCTGGCTGCACCGAGTGCAGGGTACAAGCGATTGTTGAGTACCGAGCTGTAAACGGTAGTCCCGATACCACTTGTGCTGACATTGAGGTCGACACTGTTGGAGTTGATGGTTGGTGTGAAATCAAAAAGTGCAGAATTGTCCGTAACGGTGAAGCCGGAAGCATTGAGAGTCCCTGCGGTAACGACACCCGTCAGCGAGAGGTTGTTGGCCAATACCGGGCTTCCGATAACATCGACCGCAAGGTTGCTATTGTTGAAGGTTGCGACACCGTTGACATTCAGCTTGCCGTAATTCGAGCTGCCTGCAACCCCAAGTGTGAGAAACTGGCTACCACTTTGGAGGTAACTGTCCAGCGTTAATGTGCCAGCGGTGACCGTTGTATCGCCACTCCACGCGTTGCCGCCGGCAATAGTGAGCGTCCCCGTACCCAGCTTGGTCAGTCCACCTGTGCCTATAAGAATGTCGGGGGTCTGCATTCCGACGTTAAAGCCATTGGTATCGAAGAAAGCACCATTTAACTGAATGGCGATATCACCATAGGCAAAATTGGGTAAGAATTCGGCCTCGCTACGTGTGGCCTGCAAAATGCCGCCATCCCATTGCAGCAATCCGGTACCAGCGCCTTTCATGATGTAAGGTGTTGACAATACACCACGCGCACCTGATGTACCACTGAGGGTGAGCTGAGCGTAACTGGTAGAGACTACTGCGAGATCGGTTCCGTCACGGGCAAGTACTCTGGCGCCATCGTCTACCATGACGAAGGCTTCCCCATTCCACCCTATCGTAAGATAGCCGTTGCTTGTCCAGACCGCATCGGAGCCGGTAACAAATACCTCGCCATGCGCCAAAGCGCTGTCACCGATATACGCATCAGTGTTGGTAAATTGTCCACCATTGATATTGAGCTGGCCAAAACCTGTGTCACCAACTATCAGGTAGCCTGCGGCGTCAAATTGGATACCGGCAGGCACATTCAGCGCCAAGCCTCCATCAATGATTTCATCCGCTGATGCAGCACATGCAATGACGGAAACGCTGGCGGTCAGAAGAGCCGTGGCAACTAAACAACGTGAGTTATTCCCGTCGCCAGATTTTGTTCCGCTAACATTCAAAATCGTTGGATATTTGCGAGCCATAATCTCCCCCCAGAGCTATTGGTTCTCAAGCTAATACACGTAAGGGATGTATTGCGCAAATTTCGCTCAGATTGTCCTGTGGATGACGATACGCAGAGTTGTGATCCGCGTCCTGTGATGGCGCAATGTCCCGGAAATCGTGGATGAACGCCGCCGGTTGATAGCCGGTGCGAGGTCAGCCAGCTCGGCAGATCATCCCGCTTGTGGTGCGATGTTTTTGGCATCAAGAGTGATGAGCAGTGCAATAACGAATGCCGCTACTGTGGCGAACAAAAACGCTCCGACGAGAAATCCGGTCGCACGGAGGATACCTATGCTCAGGTCGCGCATGAACCAGCGCATCTGTGCTTGTGCATACCAGGTCAATGCCACCAATACTACAAAGATCCCTGCGAGCGTGCCTTGGCCTTGTGGCATGCTGAGAAAATCCAAACCTAAGATCAGGACGAGGGCGAATGGAGCCGCGACATAGCACTGGCTGAAAAAGGGCGGGCGGAGTGAATCGCGCGTTATACTGACCCTCTTCGCTCGCAGCAGGGCCACGGCCATGCACAGAGGATAAATCCCGAATATTACCCCCCGTGCTATCAGAAGGTTTGATCCGGACCCGAGTTCGCGAACCGCCTCAGTCGGATCATAGACCGAAGGGAGCGAAGCGGACAGTCCTTGTGAGAGAAGCAGGGTGATCAGCAGGAAAAGTGGTGGGCTAAGGGTGTCCTGATACTGGTCTTCCGGCTTATCTGTTAGTTCGATGTCAGCGTAGCGCATCATGCTAAGAGGTCGAACCACCGAGCGCCACATTGTCACAGGATAGAATATCAGCCAAGAGACCAGTTCGTAGAGCAGCTCTTCGAGCGACTTCAGCATTTTCATGAAGTCCAAGTGCCAGTCCTTCCCGTTCGATTTCCGTCTGTAGGTCTGTTTCATAGCAGGCCCTGAGCGCCACGTCATCGCATCGAAGGCGAGCCTGAAGTTTTACACATTGCGGCCCTATCCATATTGTCTTTCCACTCTGGGTGTTGAGGACTATGGTGCGCGTGTGAAGCCGCTCGGAATGGCACTCCAGCTGTATTCACGAAGATCCGAGCAACGCTATCAGGGTGCGATACTCTGACAAAATGGTTGATCCTGTATCGGACAAGAGGAGCCAGTCAATGAAGATCATTAGGAGCGTGATTTTAGGCGTTACCATGCTGGCATCCGTGCCCGCGATCGCCGACGACATCCGGCGCGAGACAGTCCGCTTCGCCCCCGGTTCGTCGAGTTCGACCATCAAGGCGTCCGTAAAAGGTTATCAGAGTATCCAGTATACGTTGTCTGTCACTGCCGGCCAGAAGATGAGCGTCCAGCTCGATTCCCCGAATGCCAGCCTGTATTTCAACGTCACGGCTCCGGGTGCCGCTGCCGCGATGTACAACAGCTCAATAGATGGTAACGAAACAAGCATCACCATCCCGTCTAGCGGCAAGTACCTTATCGACGTCTATCTGATGCGCAACGCGGCCCGGCGCAATGAGACTGCAAACTACGATCTCACCCTCTACGTCGAGTAGTCAGGTGCCGAGACCCTGAGATGATTTCATCGGATGTCGATCTTTCATTTTATAACGGCAAGCCCGTGGAGATCAATGGAACGGGCTGGCTCGCTCTCATCGCATCTTTGACGATCGCCTTTTTGGCACTCACCTTTATTCCGCTTCGCACCTTTCCGTACAATTTCGTTCCGGCGCTCGTCTTCGTCGGCATCCCGATCCTGGCGCTCAGCAAGGTGGCCGGGTCGCAATGGAAATGCCTATTCCGTGCTGTCAACTTTCGATCCTTGGCGCTGATGGCTTTGTTTGGAGTAACGACGCTGGTCGGGTCCATGGCGGTAGGTTGGATCTTGCAACAGTTTGTCGTACTCCACTCAAATCCGGTGGCAGATCAGCTCGCCGCGATGTCTGCCTCCGAAATCGGCGCCACGTTTATTGTTACCGGCATCCAGTTGGTAGGGGAAGAGCTTTTCGGAGTACTGTCTTTCCTCGCCATTCTTTGGTTTTGCGTACAAGTTCTGTACTTTTCGCGAAGGTCGGGAATCCTTATAGCGCTTATCATTTCCGCTTTGCTCTTCGGCGCGGCACATTTGCCAACATATGACTGGCACTGGGCGCAGTCATTGATCGGGATCGGCTTCGCCCGCGTGATCTTGACGCTCGCTTACATAGTCACGAGAAACCTCTGGGTCTCGGCGGGTGCCCATATTATCAACGACTGGACGGGATTCGTCTTGATGTTTGAATTTGGCCACGTCTCTCAACTCGGTGGAGTGAACGCCTTCCCTTGATGTCAGTGTCGAGCCATTCGCCGTGCTTGTGGGTGAAACGAGCGCTTTGGGTGGCCATTATTTTGTAGCGTGGCGGCATGTTGGAGGGTGGGCGGGCCCTTATCCAGAATGCTATAACGCGCGTGGATCTCGCTCCATGTCATATCATTGGTGAAGGGGTCGCACATTGATGCCTCCTATCTTGCTTTATGCCCGCTCAATATCGGTTTCGTAAAGTCATCACCTTTGAAAAGCAGCGGCAAACGATATTCCTTTGCCACCGCGTAAACGAAGCAATCGCCCATGTTCAGCCGTGCAGGACTGGCGACAACCTTGCCATATTCTCTAGCCGCTGCGATCGACTTGACGTGGATCGACGCGTTCATGCTCATCTCTTTGAGGTTGAGGGTTTCGAGCAAAAAGGCGTCGTCCACCTGTGCGTCATACATACACTGGGGAATAGTTACGTCACCGAGATGGTGATAGTGTTTGATGATCCGAACATCCCACCAGATATCATTGATGCGGCAATTGAAAATTGTCGCCATTGTCGGCTCTAGGGAAGTGACTTTTAATAGCTTAAGGCCATTTTTATCATGGCTCCCAATTAGGACCTTCAAGACTCAGGTCATCATCCACGATGCACCCCATGTACTTGCCATTTGGACATCTCGCTTTGAACGCGTCGTCCTCTGACGAGCGTTGTATGGGTAAAATGCTAAGAACAAGTGAGCATAATAAAGAGACGAGACTTACAGCGAATACATGTTGTCTTAGCCAATTCGGCGGGGAATTACGTCGCATCGAGAGCCCAAAACCATTCCAAGCAAGGTGAATGACAACTATCCCATGCCCGCATGGACAGCGTGTGGATAGACTGCACCCGTCGCAGGTTCCAAGCACACGTCCCTTCAAAATGCAATCAAACGATCTTGCGAGTTTGACAAGCTTTGCCATCAGAAAGAATCTTGATGGCTTTAAGGAGATTATGCTTGCGATGATGAATGTGTCTCTGCCGGATCCAAGGAAGTAATGGTGAAGCACAGGCCAGGACAGGTCGATATTCGAACGTCAGTGATTACGTAAGAGACCTAATCCGTAAAGATCAGACACACACGGACAATATTGCCGCGATGCAGCGCATTGACGACGAGGGGCTCGCGAGTTGCGTCGGGCGCCGTTCAGCAGATGAATTGTTTGCTGCAGCCACAGCCCGACGGGAAAACAGCCGCGTTTGCTCTTAGTAGCGGTTTGCTTTTCGACCCAAGCTGAAGAAGGTATTGTTTCGATTGCAGAGGAAGGCATCCGCATTTTCGGAGCGCTAGTTGCCAAACGATATCATGATGAGCTTTTTGTCTTACTCGAACTCATCGCCGCAAACCCAAGAATTGCATGTGAACGCAATGAGATTTCTCCGCCCGTCAAAATACATTCGTTCAAGGCGTACCTAGTAGTTTACCGCATTGACGAGGTAGGCAAGATTTTCGTGATCCTCATCCGACACTCCCACGAGGAATGGGCAGGAGATTCAAGCTAGTTAATTCGTTCTCCGACGTCACCACGTGCTGATCGTGAGTTGGGTCCCGTTTAAACGCAGAACACCGCAGGGCAGCATCGGTTCAATCCGGTTCAGGGCGCGAGAAGCAGGCTTCTATTCTTCGTAAGGTCCGGTACCGAAATAGGTGCTGTCAGTTTTTGTCGGTGTAGACTGCTGAGATTGAGGGCGGCCGGATAAGAACTGATCCTCCCCTTAGCCTCCTGCGAAGAATTAGTGCACGCCTAGAGGCGATAAAAGACGCGGCGCGGAGATGGCTATATCAGCCACCAACCACACCGCCCAAATTCATGAACGCGACATACTTGCTGTGCAAACGTTCATTCTGCCACTTTCATACGTGTATGGATCGACGAATTAGCCACCACGCTTCAGTTGAAGGTGCGATATACCAGCCGCAACATTAACACCGGTGCTAACTTCGGCGCTGATTGGCTGCAGCGCGAAATTCTTGGCATTACCGCCGATAAGCGCGTTCGCACCGACGCCCACACCGACGGATGCACCGGCAGACGCGCCAACATAGTCACCGCTCAAGGCACCATCGCCAACGCGGCTTGCCGCCGTGTTCAACACGATCCAGCTCATATAGGTCTTGCCTGTCACGCCGATGTCGAGACCAATCTTGCCGATTTTGCCCGAATAGCGTTCTGTCTTGCCGGAGCGTTGACGGAACTCACAGTCGATGGTTTTGCTAGACCCAAGAACAAGGCCGACGCCGCCAGCGATTTCGCAGGACAAGGTCCCGACGCGTTCCTTTTGCGTGGTCTCCGTCACCCGCTTGGCGCTATGCTTTGTTTCCGCGAATGCGAAAGGCGTGACCGCAAGGGTGGCAATTGTGGTTGCGAGAATGATTTTCTTCATTATCTGTCATTCCTGTTGTTGTCGCAAAATGGATGCGTCGGGTAGAGCGGTCCGTGTCGTTACAAACGCGCTGCCGGATCGCCAGGTCGGCGATGATCGGTCGCGACGCGAAACATTCTGCGATGATGACTGCACGTTCTAGGGCAGCGAGCGTTTCAACCTCGCCCGAGAGCACAATGCGGCCCTCTGCAGATGTGACGGAGATTGAGCTGTTTTCCTGCCCGTCCGCATAGGCGATGATCGCTTGCAGTGCGGCGCACAGGCTCACATCCTGTGGGTAGCAGCCTGCCAGCTTGTGTGGTTGACATGCAAGCATCGTGGTAAACCCTCCTGCCTTGAACATTTGTGGTTCACTTGAATGCTTTTTTGACGGTGTCTTTTGTCTTGCCCAGCTTCTCCTGAGCTTCGCCAGCCAGTTTTTCGGCTTTGCCTTCAGCCTGAAGCTTGTCGTTGCCGGTTATCCTGCCAGCTGCCTCCTTGATCGCGCCCTTGGTCTGACGGGCAAAGCCTTCGATACGGTTATTGTCCATAATGAACTCCTTCCATCGTGTAGTGGGTGCCGTTTTTGGTAACGGCATAATGGAAAGGTAGTCAGTAAAAAGCGCGCCTTGCAGAGCATTATCTACTAGTTGGCCAGGTACAAATTGACCTATTTTCGGTCTAGCGACGGGTATTTTTTACCGGCGACCGGTAAAGCCGCGTTCTTTGGCCCATATCACAGCTGCTGTGCGACGGTTCACACCGATCTTGCCATAAAGCGAGGCGATATGGTTGCGGATGGTGTGCTTGGAGATGTTAAGCCGGTCGCTCATTTCCTTGTCGCTGCAGCCATCGCAGATGAGAGACAATATTTGCTCTTCGCGGTCGCTAAGATCCTTGAGAGAAGTAGAGGATGTTGCCCCACGCGAAGTCTGCCTTAGCCCAGCCAGCCGCTCCACCACAGTACGGCTGAACCAGGATGTATCAGTCATCACGCTCTCGATCGCCTCGATCAGCTCATTTTCGGAACGACGTCTTTCCGTCACGTCCTGTATCGCCCAGATGATGCACAGCTGGTCATTGATCTCCACCCGTTCAGCCGAGACAACGCATTCAGCGGTGCCGCCATCTGGAAGGCTCATTGTCATGTTTTCGTTGCGGACAGGGATATTATCCTTCAGCCGCTTTTCAATGTCGCGCCGCGCCGCAACATCGCTCCACAGTTTCAGTTCACTTGCCGTTTTGCCGACAACTTCGGCTTCCTTGCGCCCGCAAAGCATAAGAAAGGCGTCGTTGATTTCCGTCAGAACGAAATCGTCCAGCCTCGATATCGCTGTGGGGGCAGGAGAGAGGCGGAAAGATTTAAAAAAACGCTCCTCGCTCTGGCGTAGCGCATTTTGCGCTTTTCGACGTCCGTCCAGATCTGCAAACGTAAAGAGCATGCAGGGCTCTTCAGCAACGGCAATGGGTTCTCCAGCCACGATGACCAGTCTGTCGCCACCTGGAATGGGAATAAGCGCCTCCCGATGGCGGATGATGCGACCTTCATGCAGGCGATTCAATGCGTCTTCGCCTGTGTCGCATCCAGAAAATAACCCGAGTTCCTCGACGGTTATGCCGATGATGTCTTCCCGGCTAAAACCGGTCATTTCCAGAAAGCCCTGGTTAACACGAATAAAGCGCTCATCCTCCAGTCTGCAGATAAGCCCGGGTGCGGGATTGGCATTAAACGCACTTTCGAACCGTGCTTCCGCCTCAAAACGCGGTGTCTCGTCGCGAATGATCAACACCAGCACGTCAGGTTCAGCGCCTGCATCTTCAAGAACCAGTCCTCGTACGGTGTGGACCCAACATTCCGTTTCATCATCGCTCGGCGATATTTCCACCGTCACGTCTTCGAATTTTTCGCCCGCAAGCAGCCGCTCAAGTGGATATTGGCCTTCATCAAGCAGGTGGTTGTTGCGATAGCGAAGTGTGAAATTTCGTCTGTAGCTTGCAGTGTCTGCACCAAGTTCGGACACCGCTTCTACGCGGTGCATCTCAAGCGCCGCGCTGTTGGCCCATGCTACTGTTCCGTCATTTTCCAGCAATATCAGACCGTCGCTCAGGCCTGCTATCAGATTTTGCAAAACCACGCGGTTTATCTTTGGAACGTTCGAGCCTTTGTCCATGTCACCCCCGAGGTCAGATACAACTTGTCTCTCATAACGCGGACCGCCGCCAAGCGTTGCAGGTGTGACACTGTGAACGTCGGCGTATCCGGTACTCGCTGTCACAGGAATAAATCGCTGCCGCTCTGATAAACTCTAGCTAAGTCATTCTTTGATGAACGGGTGATCGACACCGCTCAAACAGCTTATCGTTCACAGCGGTATCCTTTGTGGTAGGTTCAAACCTCTCAAGCAGTGCCAAGTGGTTCAGCCTTCGTTCTGCGGCAGCGCTCAGAACAGAACTTGACCTCGTTCCACGTCTTCGCCCACTTGCGCCGCCAGACAAACGGCCGCCCGCAGGCTGCACACGTCTTGGACGGCAGGTCCGCCTTCTTGACCATCTTCGCCATCAGTACACGCCCTCACGATGCAAGTACTCGCGGGTTGTCAAACGCGTTCACCGGCATCCAGCTTCTGCAGGAAAGATGCGGCGCTATCGCGATATGCCACTTTTTTTTGATGTTCCATGCGATGCCAAGAGGCATAGATTTGCGCCAGACGATGATTGCTGGACAAGGTACCAGCATTCCGATCGAGAAAATCCCAATAGAGCGCGTTGAAGGGACAGGCGTCCTTTCCAGTCTTCTTCGAGACGTCATACCGGCAGCCATCGCAATAGTTCGACATTCGTGAGATGTAGGCGCCACTTGAGGCGTAGGGCTTGGACGCCATAAAACCGCCATCGGCGAATTGGCTCATACCTATGACGTTGGGGAGTTCCACCCACTCGAAGGCATCAGCATACACTTCCAAATACCAGCAATGAACGAGATGGGGGTCGAGGCCTGCCAGCATCGAGAAATTTCCAACCACCATCAGCCGCTGGATGTGGTGGGCGTACGCATGAGCAATAGTCTGCTTTATGACGGTTGCCATGCACGCCATGTCGGTATCACCACTCCAGAAGAAGTCGGGTAGGGGCCGCTGTGCCTCAAACACATTGCTTTTTTCGTACCCGGGCATTTTCAGCCAGTAGATGCCCCTGATATACTCGCGCCACCCGATAATCTGGCGGATGAACGCCTCGACGGCATTAAGTGGGGCATTGCCTTCGAAGTAGGCGCGCTCTGCAGCGCGGCAAAGAGCCAGAGGATTGAGCAGTCCGATATTAATGTAGAACGACAGCAGCGCGTGATTGAGGAATGGCTCTTCAATCAGCATTGCATCCTGTGTTTCACCGAAATGCGGCAGGAAGTCCCGAATGAATACATCCGCTGCATCCAATGCCTGGGCACCGGTAACGGCAAAGCTGAAATTCTTGGTCGATCCCATGTTACTCGGGAAACTTCGCTCGACCAAGTCAAGCACTTCTGCCGTCACCCGGTCTGGCCGGAACTCCGGATGTTTCGGCCGAAACAGATCAGGCTGCGCCGGCTTTCGGTTCTCGGCATCAAAATTCCACCGACTGCCGACAGGTTTGTCGCCATTCATTAGCAAACCGGTTTTCCTGCGCATGTCCCTGTAAAAATATTCCATAGTCAGTGATCGCCGCCCCGCAGCCCAGGCCCGGAAACCTTCCCCAGAACAGAGGAACCGACTGTCGGTTCGGATCTCCACGGGTATGCCAAGATCGGATTGCCAACTGTTCATGGCGTCCAGCACACGCCATTCGCCGGCTTCAGTGACGATGACGCAGGAGGGGCCCGTGGCCCTAACGCCGCGTTTCAGCTCACCGGTAAACCCTCCGGAATTTTCGGGATCATCGAGTTGCGTGTACCGGACAGTGAACCCGGCATTCCGAAGCTCATCGGCGAAGTGCCGCATTGCGGAGAAGATCAGAGCTATCTTCAGCTTGTGATGCTGCACATACGTTGCTTCCTCCATTACCTCGCACATCAGGATTATATCCTGCGTGGGATCAGCACCATCGAGGCTCGACATTTCCAGCGTAAGCTGGTCGCCTAGTATAAAAATCAAATTTCTGGCAGCGCTCATGATGGCTTTCTCTGCTAAAAGACATTCGCTCTTATTACGCATTGAAAGGTCTGATGGATCGCTGGGAGATATTTACACAAGCAACGGGACTTTAGGGGACAGGGCACGACTTATCGTCTCATCCTCGATGTCTTGCCCACCAATGTCTCAATGCGTAAATCGAAGATTGCTCAACGTTAGGTGATTGTGGCAAAGCCAGCAAAGTCGTTCACATGGGTTGGCGAGCGTTGTAGAAAGAGCCTCGCCACCGCCCGTGTCACCCGCACTTCGGTTTCGATATCGGTTAAGCCGGAAATACCGATGCGGGGCAGATTGATCCAGTCTCCGCATTGCAGTTGGGCAGACATGAAGCGTACCTCACGAATGCCATCACATGACATGCGAACTCGCGCCAGATCTACCGGAGTCATTGAGGCCGTCGGATTGCAAGGAAAGAACGGACCACTATCCCGACGGTCTTGATGACCCCGAATACACATTCGCCTCGTTACCAGAATGGAAAACGCTCGCGATCCACTGCAAAAGTTGCGACCCGGTTGCGCCTGTCAACCGCTGGGAGATGGCCCGAAAACACGGAAGACAGTGTGTCATCACTATGTTGCTTCCCAAGCTACGATGCGAATGTGGCGTGAGAGGCAACAGCGAATGGCTCATTGGTAAAATGCCTCGTTGACGTAAAATATGGTTAGGTCGCAGCGGGCCAGTCGTTGGCTGGTTCATCAACCATGCTACCGTCGTCAGCGGGAGCTGGATCTTGCTGGTAGGCTTTATGCAGATTTCCTATCTCTTCGCTGACCGCCCCGAGAACTTCCTGTTGGTCGACGCCTTCCGTAACGAACCTGTCGACCAAGTCTTCGAGTTTGAGCCGGAGTTCATTTCGCCATTGCGTTGTCATCTCGTTCTCCTTTTGATGGGTTTTTCTGCAAGTTTAATTCGGACAGGCGCATGATCACTCGTGTGGTCCCATCCTCGGACATGCGTGTCTACGTCCGCCTTCGCTAACCGTTCGGCAAGATCGGGGCTTAGAAGGAGATGATCCAGACGGAGCCCGGCATTTCTGGCATAGGCATTCCGGAAGTAATCCCAGAAAGTGTAAATTGTTTCATCGGGATGAAGTTCACGGATGGCATCCGTCCATCCTTGAGCGATCAGCTCGCGAAATGCATCTCTGACCTCAATGCGGAAGAGTGCATCGTTCTTCCATCTTTCTGGCTTATATACGTCGAGCTCGGTCGGCATAACATTGTAGTCGCCGGCGAGAATGACGGGTACCCCAAGTTCGAGAAGCCCCGCAGCATAATCCCGCAAACGTTGAAACCAGCGGAGTTTGTATTCGAACTTCGTGCCGGGATATGGATTGCCGTTCGGAAGATAGAGACCGCCGATTACGATGCCATCCACTATAGCCTCAATGTAGCGGCTCTGTTCATCCTCTGGTTCCCCAGGTAGCCCCTTACGGGTGAGTAATGGCATCTGTCCTCTAGCGAGTATCGCGACACCGTTCCATGACTTCTGACCATGCCAGACCGCACCGTACCCAGCGTTTCCGATTGCGTCTTCGGGAAACCGGATGTCAGGCGCTTTCAGTTCCTGAAGTATGGCAATATCGGGCTGCGCCTTTTCGAGCCATTTCAGCAAAACCTCAAGTCGGCCGTTTACGCCATTGACATTATAGGTCGCGACTATCACTTCGACTTGCGGTCGCCCTTGTCTCCTTCCCCCGGTTTTGCATCGTGTTTGGCGTCATGCCGTTTGTCTGCTGAGAGAGACCTGCCCACATCAACGGATTCTTTGAAGCGGCCGTCCTCATCTCGGCGGACGTAACGCTTGTCGGTTCCCGTATCAATCAGTTCGCGCTTGCTCATGGTATTCTCCTTCGTTAGCGATACCTCACTAACTCGCAACCTCATGAAAAAGATGCATCAACGGTTGATGGCGTCAGTCAATTGGAAGCGTAACACGACAATAAGGTTTGGCGCCCGTTTTGAAAAAGGGCCGCCCATTGGCGACCCTGCACGAAATCCAAAACACGAGTGAAGGTGAGGGGCGGTCAGTGGTGCGTCTCCACGACACTGTCGTCATCATCAAAATTACCGTTACTGAGAGCATCATAGGAATTGACGCTTTCTCCACCGACGCGAGTACCAAATGCAGTTAATTGCACCATCACGGCGCGAGCCCGCTCGACAACATCGATCTCGTCAAGATCGTTGTCACCAGCGACTTTGACGATCACTTCATCGCCATCATCGCCAATGAATTCGATCTTCCAGCCATCATTTGAGTGTTCAATGTGTGTTTCAGTCAAATGCATATCAGCCAGCCTTTCTTCCGCCGTTAAGCTCTTTGGCCAACGACTTCTTCAGTGCATCCATAATGTTGACGACGTTGTTAGGTTCCGCGGGGGCACTCCCTTTTCGACCGCCGTTCCTTGGTTTCAATGATTTCTTTTTCGTCGCAATCAGTTGCAGCAGCGTTTCCTGAACAGGGTCGCTCACCATCTCAGGCGACCACTTCTCGGTTTTTTGCTTGATGAGGTGCTGCATCAGTGGGATTAGTTTAGGGTCAGAATCGTCCTCGATATTCTCGAAGTATTCTTTCTCAGGCCTGACCTCATCACCGAAACGAAGAGTCCAGAGTACGATGCCATCGTCGCGAGGTTCCTGCACCACGGCTCGCTCACGGCGGCTCCTGACGGGTTTCGAAACACCAACGACTTAGTCAGATTTCATGGCATCGCGGATAACGGCGAATGCCTCGTTGCCAACTGAGCTTTCAGGCATCAGATAATGCGGTTTTTCGAGATAAACCCATTCGATGCTATCGGCTGGTACGAACTTCTCAACGTCGATGGTTTTCACCGTGTCGAGCTCGACAGCATCGAGATCATCGTCCGTAAGGATGACGTAGTCGTCTTCTCCCCGCGCGTAACCGCGAACATCGTCGCCCTCTTTCACCCACCTACCCGTCACGGAGTCGATGTACTGGGAAATGACACGGTTGCCGGTTTCGGAGTTTAAAGTGTGAAAGCGAACCTTGTCACTCTCCGACGTAGCCGGTGACATCGTAACAGGGCAGGTCACAAAGCGGAGTTTAAGATAACCGCGCCAATAAGGTCTAGGCATGATCAACCAGCCTTTCTGCGTGCCGAGGACGATGACGAACTTTTAGCGGCCCCTCGGGCTGCGGGTTTTCTAGCCGTTGTCCTGTTGGCGTTGGCCGCAGCGCGTTTCGGTTTCGCTTCACCACCTTTCGACATGACAGCACTTTGACGAAGCGCTTCCAGCAGGTCATTCGGTTTTGAAACCTCGACGGCCTTTCGCCTGGGAAGCGCCTTACAGGAGACCTTCGCTTCAACGAGTTCAGTGAGGGCAGCTTCGTAGCGATCATCGAATGTCGCCGGATCGAATGTGCCTTTCTTGGTTGAGATGATATGTCGGGCGAGATCAAACATTTCGGCCTCAAGCTTAATCTTCGGCATTTCCTCGAATGCTTTCTTCGAAGACCAAACCTGGAAGTCATAGTTCAATGTGGTGACGCCGCTGTGTAGAGCGCGATCCCACAACTCACTTCACCAACCTTCAAGAAGCCTTTCCACTGTGCTCGATGCGCGGCCACACGAGATACTCCGAGTGACGCTTGACAGCGAATCAACCGTCCCGCACCCGGTTCGTTCCGATCGAGAACGAAACGGTCCTCCCTTGTTCCAAACAACTCGGGCGATCGTGGAAGCTCGCCTAGGGGAAAGGTCGTTGATGGTGGTTTGGCAATCTCGGAAAAGGTCTCCTGAAAGCAAACATGTAATGAAGCGTCGGCAATTTCGACCTGGCTCTTAGACGCGCTGATAGCTTCGGATGGCGGTTTCTCCCTCCAGCGGAACCAAGCATTTCGACAATGGACAGGGCAATATCCCCAAATTGAAACTTTCTGAACGAAGTTCAGAGTCAAACGTTCTTTAATCTGTCAGATAAAGGCGAGAATCCGCTGACGAATCGGCAAAGCTATTAGCAGCAGGATCACACACATGCGTCGCGCTTCTGTCATTGATTCAAGGATTTCTGGGAAGCTTGCAAGCGGAGCGATGCCCATCACTGCCACAGTCGTTGGGCTTGTTCTTTGCGTCGCAATATTCCTATCGGTTTGGATAGCCTCAGAAGACTCGGAGGCAGATCAGGCTTTCCGAGTAACCGTTGCATACCAGAACGGTGTCGCTGATCTGATGTCATCCATTCAAGACGCGGAGATAGGGCAACGAGGGTATCTTCTTACGGGTGATGAACTCTATTTAAATCCTTACAACGTCGCTATGGCGTCGTTGGACAACATCATCGACAAACTCGCAGAGGTAGATAGCACCCCTGTGCAGACATCAAATATCGCAGCGCTCCGAAGTCTCGTTGCGCAGAAGAAATCTGAGCTCCAGCAAAGCGTCGAGCTTCGTCGCTTGGACGAGGCAGCATCGATTGCACTCATGAGGTCCGGTCAGGGTAAAATCCTGATGGATGGCATACGGGCTGTCATCCTCCAAATGAAAGAAGATGGTGTCGCGCAGTTAGCCACGCGGCTGGAAGCGGTCGCTCTCGGAAAGAGGCGAATGCAAATCCTGCTCGTACTATTCGCAACTCTCGCAGGGGGCTTGAGTATCCTTGTGGTGCGCGCGACGGTCACGCGCGCAAAAGCGGCCGAGAAGACGAGAGATGAGCTTCTGGGGCACGCCGATCGACGCCTGATGGCCGTCATGGCGGCGGACTTGGTCGGCTACAGCAGAATGATGGAAATTGACGAAGCAGACACACTCAATCGGCTCAAGTCGGCCAGACACGGCATTGATGCGATCATTGAGGACTACAGTGGCGTCATCATCACGACTGCCGGAGACAGCATCGTAGCGGCTTTTTCGAGTGCCCTGTCAGCAATCGATTGCGCTATTGAAATCCAAAAGCATTTGGGAATTCAAAACATCGACAGATCAGAAAATGATCAGCTTCGGTTCAGAATCGGGATGAATGTTGGCGACGTGATTATCGACAATGGGGATATTTTTGGCGACACGGTGAACATAGCTGCGCGGTTGGAAAGCATTTCAGAGCCTGGTGGAATATGCGTTTCACGATCAGTGAGAGATCATGTCAGAAAGCACCGAAAGCTAAAGTTTGAGGATGCGGGATTTCAACGGGTAAAGAACATTTCCAAACCCATCAGCACCTTCAGAGTCTACGCTGAAGATTGATGTCCTTTTCCTTCCGTACAACCTTGCAAGGTCGGCCACTTTGTATAGTATCGAGTGCGAAGCCGGATAGGTGGGTCGCTCGTCTGCCGTTTCGTTGGCCATCGCGAGAAACCGGAAAAACCGCGATGTTCACCATCCCTGTCGCGTCCGGTTGACACGGCCCGCGCTCTGTAGGTGAACTCAATCAGTTGCAGTTTGTTCCGAAGTGATCGGTACCCAAGGGCCTGTGTTCGATTAAGGCCGTACGGTTACGATCTGAGCGTGCTTTGGTTTGCGAACCTGAGATGGTCCTTACCTCTGAGGGGAAGGTTCACCCTTGCGTGCGCAGACAGCCGAAAAACATAAGCTGCTGTTTCAGACAATTCTTGGGCTTTCCCCTATGGCATCTAACGCCTAATTTAGGAGCTTGGTAGAATGTACTCAAATGCATCAAAAGCCCGGTTGCTGACCAATCTTTCAAACGCTACGCGGCTTGAAATGCTCTCGCTCATGACTAAACGAGAAGTGTCTGTTGGTGAGCTTTGTTCAAAAATGACCATAAGCCAGTCTGCTGTATCCCAGCACCTGGCAAAACTGAGGTCGGACGGTTTGGTCAGCACACGCCGTAAATCTCAAATTGTCTACTACACTTGCACAAACGTAGGAGTGCACCGTGTTTTGAATTTGCTTGACGAAATTTTCAGTCCGGAATTTGCGGCTAAGAACATGTATGTATTTAAAGACACCACTACGAAAGTTGAAGCAAAACTCGACAGTCGGCACTTGGCTCGCGACCGATAACAGGCCAGTTTGCGATAATCAGTTCTTCGCGGATCTTGCCGCTGACCAGACGGCGTAAATCCTTGTGCGTTGGTACCGGATTGAACAGATAAAGCCGTCTCGATGGCAAGTTGCGGATGCGCAGAACGACGCGATAGTCGAGTTTGGCACTGGTCCAGGAAACCAAACCCCCGCAGTAATCGGCGTATTGTGATCTGACCGCCCGCAAGAGTAACATGAGAGCCAAGGTGGGCTGAAGCAACGAACCGGGCAAGTTGCTACACATCATCATCCCGACCTAGATCAACCGGTTTGCACCCCCTCTCGAAGGGACTACTGCGCGGTAAAGAAAGTAAGAAGCACCTTGCCCTTATCTCCAATAAGGCAAACGAAGCGGTCCGGCTTTCCAGTCTGACCACCGCGAGCGATGTAAGCATCGCCCATAATTACAGCCTTCACAGCAACGTCTTCAACTTTCGTGTCGGCCGCGCTAACCGCGAGCGTTTCCATATCTAAAACAAGGTCTGTTATCTCGGGCGCTCTCTGTTTGAGCGCAATGAGCCCTGTGGACTGGCAGGCTTGCACGGCAGCGTCATTGCTCGTCTGTGCGTAGCTTGTTAACGCGGTCATGCTGACGACGCTATAGACTGTGAGAGCTAGAATAATCTTCATAGTGATAACCCCAAACCACAAAACTGTATGTGTTCACAAGTCATTGGTCCGTTGTTGGTTCCCTAACCAATTGAACTTTACAGCGATACGCAAATTTGGAGAGCGGTGTAGTTGGGAAGCAATTAATACCGCCAGCCCTATCTCGCCCTATGCCTGCTCGATATCGGTTTTTGTAAAGTCATCGCCTTTGAACAGCAGTGGCAAACGATATTCCTTTGCCATCGCGTAAACAAAGCAGTCGCCCATGTTCAATCGGGCAGGGCTGGCAACGACCTTCCCGTATTCACGGTTTGCCGCCAGCGCCTTGCGGTGGGTGGTTCCACTGATGGAAATGTCACGCGCATTGATGAGGGACAGAAACTGTTCAACAGCTTCCTGCGCATCGTCCAAAAACTCTTTCGGGATGGGCTTATTACTACCGATCCTGTCTTCCGTGTATACGCGCGCAAGACTGACAACTGCTTCATACGCAGTGAGCGACGAGTACATAATCGGCTTATTGGTCATCTCGATTTTTGCCAAGAGGTAGCCGCTGTCGTCCTCGTTTGCCAGGATCGAGATTATAGCTGAAGCATCCAGATACATTACATGTCCCACAAGTCGTCAGAGATTTTCTTCAAATCAATAGGTTTCGGGTTTGGCCCACGCTTTGCGGCGACGGCATCCTGAAGCTCGCGCACGCGATCCCGCAAAGGCACGGTTTGTTGCGCACGCTGCAATTCATGCAGCAGCGCCTGGCGAACAGCATCCGTCTTGCTCTTGGCGTTGGTAGCCTTCATCACAGCTACAGCCAGATCATATACTGCTTCGTCTTTGATATAGAGTTGGCCCATCTCAAAACCCTCTTATTGGATATCCTCCTTTATATCACAAGGATATCCAATCTACAACAAAAAACACTAGAACAACCGGATTTGTCCTGTTTTTTCAATGGTATAATCCTGTGTTGGTAGGTCGTTGGTCTTGACGGACGGAAGCGACACAGGCGCAGAAACCGACGAACAACGCTCTTTCACCCTGTCGATCTGATCCCACAACCTGAACTTTGCATCCCATTGATCAAGGACATGCGCCGGGGTTTTCCATTCATCGCGAAACTCAAGTGAAAGCGTGTTGCCCTCAAGGATCACAGCCGGAATATGGAGAAGGGCAAACTGAATATAGGCCATGTGAACAGCACGGCGATCAATATCAATTGCGGTCACATGCAAGCACTGGTGATAGTTATGGCCTGCGTCTTTCATGGCCTCGGCCAGCGCAATAACCATCGCTCCAGAACCGCAAGCCGGTTCCTGCGCGCGGATATAACCCCGGCCTTTCATGACGGCTGCAATATCGTCACCTGATCCTATGTTGATCTTCGCCATCATTTCGCAAATGGAGTAGGGCGTAAAAAACTGACCTCGGGCGGTGTTGTGCAACTCCAGCGCATGAAACACTTGCCCCAGGATATCCGTTGGCTTTTCTTCCAACGCCTTTACGACCGCGCCAAGGATCTCGGGAAACACCTTTAATGTTGCCGGGTCATACCGGCGCACCACTTCCAGATATTGGCTCTCGCGCTCATCGCGCTTTGGCAGATCGGCGGCATTGCTCAACGAGATCGCCGCGCACTGGCACCAGTCAGAAAACACCGTGTAAAGATCGTGCTTGTACCGGCACTTTTCGAATAGCTTGACGATGGTGGCCACATAAGAACTGGACATAGGAATACCCATAGGAAACGCGCGACTGAACCTTTGAGCGTTCAGGCGGGATGGATTGTCATTGATGGCGGGACGAGGAGGCGGGTTAGTAATCGCCTTCGTAATATTGCGGGCGCTTCTCCAGCTCCTGCGCGATAAACTCGACCGCGAACAGCGGGAACTTTGCCGTCATGCGTCGTTCAAGGGTCTTGCTACGCACCCTTGCTCTCGCTTCCTTGCGCCAGCGTCGAATAGGCCGCTGCGTCACCAGTTCCCACGTCACGGCATAACCACAACCCGGCGACCAAAGATCGAGGATTTCTTGAGGGCACTTTTCACCCCGCGTCACGAGTACCGCATGCAAAACACGTGGTCCCGGTGGCTGTGTATGGGGATTTCTCCAGGCCAGTGAGTAGCGGACCATTTCTGGTGTCGGACTAGATTTCATAGGTACGATCGCCATTTGGCAGATCACAGGCGATGTCGATGTGCATGTTCTGACCTCAAAATCGGTATACCGATCCTTCAGCCACTTTGCCGCGACCCTAAAATCAGGGTGGCTGAAGACATCCTGCTCACCCTGATATCCTGCATTTTCGACCACAACATATTTCAAAGAAGGCTCAGGGCTCACGAAACACTCCTATTTTCCCCGTTGGCGCTCCCTCTCAAATTTGATTGGGAATACGTATGTATTCCCGGGCAAAGGGGGGAGGGCGAAGCCAGCCCACTGGCGGATGGATCCGGCGTGACAGGGGTCATGGAGGCAACAAAAAACGGAAGGTTCGGCCGAAGGGTGAAAGCCTTTTTTTTGACGGAGTGACAGCGCGCAGCGCGCTTGCCCCTTGATCGCCGGAACGATCCGATTGCAGGGGAAACCAGACAAACAGATGAATGTGCGCCGCAACCGCGATTTTTCGCGTGCGGGCGCGCCCTACTTCTGTCGTGCCGACTGACCACTCTAAGTCATGCAATGACACACCTTGGATCAACCGCCTTGGCGAGGTTTAAGAAAGACTTTGCAAAGCGGCTGGCCTTCAGGCGGGATTTCGGGAATTCTCGACACGCCAGGGTCGGAAAAGCGTCGCCGCAGGAGCCTCAGCGTAGTGGCCGCGCCGCGGGAGGCGGGACCGACTACGCCCGGATCATGGCGTGCGACTTGAACAAGGGTTCCGCACTGACGAAAGCTTCCAGCCAATCAGTCAATCTGTTGATATCGTCAGATTGCGCCACTCGCTCATGCGAAGTCTCCTGAGCGCAGACCTTAAAGCGCTATTTGGTGGTCCGTTTTTTTACGCGCGCTCGGTGCAACGGACTCAAAAGGGAGACAATGCTATGGTTGATCAGCAGGTAATCAACCGGTGGCGCCTCGCGCCAAGGCTCAATGCCTTCACGGAGTTTTTCGAACGGACTGCGAGCGGTCTGGAAATAGCCTTCGCCCAGGACGTGCCTGCTGGCCTTATGGGCTTGAAACGATCACAACCAGCCATGATGCGTCATCGCGCTACGCTTGTCATGGTTTATGTGCGGCAATCCTTGCGGGGATCAGGACTTGCGTCCGCCCTGTTGCAAGCGGTCGAGGCTTACGCTCGGACAGAGGATATCTCGCAGATCGAGCTGGTGCTCCGCGAGGATAACGAACCGGCACGGCGCTTTTATCGTAAAAGAGGTTTTGCTGAGGTCGGTTTTATCCCGGATGGTTTTAGAGAAAATGATAATAGGTTTCATGAGATCCTGATGACCAGATCGCTTGAGCAACCGCAATAATGGATGTCGATGGCCATAAGACGCCGTAGGTGGCAGATGTCGCTCCCAAGAGCTTCACTTTGTGTCAAACTGCGCGCAGTTGTGGTTTGGAAAAAAACACCGCTAGCCACGATCTGGGCTCGAAGCGGCCCGGTAGTTTGTAGGCGTATCACCGAAGGCGCGACGAAACTCACGAGAAAAATGTGCAGTGTCGGCAAAGCCGGTAATGTTCGCTATCTCCATGACAGAGAGCGAGCCGCCTGAAAGAAGGTATCGCCCGTAGTTCAACCGCATGTTCCGAAACGTTTGTCCGATCGTCTGCCCCAAATTGGCGCGGAATAATCTTTCCAGCTGGCGGCTTGAGATCGCGCAATAGCGTGCTATTGCGGGGCCGTTGGGCGGTTGATCGAGCTGTTGCTCCATGAAGTAGAGCGCTTTGCGCACACGGCTATCCGTTCCATCGGGTGGCATCTGGAAAAAGTGCGCTTGCGGGACACTGGCCGGGCGCATCGATGTGAGCATCATGTGTCGCATCACCTGCTGGGCCCGTTCACGACCACAATGTCGAACGATGAGATAAAGGGCGAGGTCGATTGCAGCAGTAGAGCCTGCGCAAGTTATTACGTCGCCTTCGTCTGCGAAAATTCGGTCGAGCGATATTTGTGCGCGCGGGAAGCGGCTCTTAAACGCTTCAAGAACGTTCCAGTGAATACAGTAGCGACGTGACGCGACCAATCCCGCCCGTGCCAGAGCGAAACTCCCCGTACAGATACCGAGCAGTCCGACACCTTGTGCATGCGCAGAACGGATAAAACTCATCAAGGCAGGGGCAGGTCTGTCATCATCAAAACTGTTACCGCCACAGACAGCAACGTAATCGAACCCTGCTGCATCGCGTGGGATCGGCAAAGTGGCAATTGCCACGCCACAACTGGCATGGACTGCACCACCGGCCAGTGAACAGACCTCCCAGCCGACGCGGATCTGTCGGCTTTTGGCGGCATCATCGGCTGCGAGCCTCAGTGCGTCAATGAACCCGGAAAACGCTGCCAGCGTGAATTTGTTCTGCAATATGAACGCTATGCGCAGTTCGAAACTGTTTTCCTGAACTTTCATCATGGCTGATCCAACTCATCAATTCGTCGGTTATGTTCAATCATGTGTCCGGATTATTCAACAGGTATGTTGAGGTCTTTGCTATGGTCGTGGCTGGACAACGATCCCAAGCGCACAACGCGTTACCCCAGAGACGGAGCTATCAGATGAAGAAGAGCATTTTTCTCGGCACGGTCGCCAGCATCGCATTCATTTCGCAGGTTGGAGTTGCGCAAACGGCGCCGCAGTCGATTACGGTTGCCTATTACGGTGGCAACTGGGGAGAGGCTTTCGATGCCTGTGTTGCGAAACCTTTCACCACGGCAACCGGGATCCAGGTCATCGCGGAGATTGGAAACTCGACCACGACACTGTCCAAGCTCCAACAGCAGACGGGCGACACGGTTATTGATGTTGCTTACATGGATGGTGGCGTCAGCGAGATCGCCGAGGCAGCAGGTGTTCTTGCGCCAATCGATCTGGCCAAGCTTGCCAATGCCGGTGCACTTCAACCTGAGGCAGCGTACAAGAACGGTGATCATGTCTTTGCCGTCAGCGCCGGTTATTACTCACTAGGACTGATCTACAATACTTCCGAGGTGACTGAGGCACCCCAAAGCTGGGAAGAGTTGTGGAATCCAGCCTATGCGGGCGCGGTGGCCATTCCCTCACCTAACAATTCTGCCGGCGTACCGTTCGTAATTTTCCTTGCTGGTGCTTTCGGTGACGCGACCGAAACACTCGATGCGACCTTCTCTAAGCTTAAATCGTTGGACTCGGGACTTCTCTACGATACGTCAGGCGCAGCATCGAACGCTTTTCAGAGCAATGAGGTCCTCATCGGCGCTCATTTCAATGTCGGTGCATGGGATCTGATCGACGCCGGCTTGCCGATCGGCTTCACCGTTCCCAGCGAAGGGGTGTGGGCGACTGATGCACGAATGCATATCGTCAAGGGTACAAAGAATGAAGAGGCTGCGCAGAAGTTCATCGACACGGCTCTGACAAGCGAAGCCGCAACCTGCCTGGCGGAGAAACTCTATCTTGGTCCGGCCATTACAGGTGTGACGCTGTCTGATGATGTCGAGCGCAAGCTGCCATGGGGCACCGGCGGATCGATCAAGAACCTGCGGCTTTTCGATTGGACTGAAGTCAATGCCAAGCGACCTGCCATCACTGATCGCTGGAACCGCGAAATAGCGAACTGATCCAATGACGCTGCTCGCAATTACAGACATCACCAAGTCCTTTGGTCATCATCGTGCGCTCGATCACGTGTCGCTGGACGTGACCCAGGGCGAGTTCATCTCTTTGCTTGGGCCATCGGGTTGTGGAAAGACGACGCTTTTGCGGATCATCGGAGGTTTCATGTCCGCAAACGGCGGGCGTGTCATTATTGACGGAGAAGACGTGACGAGGCTTGCGCCTGAACGGCGACCACTAAACACGGTTTTCCAGAACTACGCACTGTTTCCTCACATGACGGTTTTACAAAACGTTGCCTATGGCCCGCGACGCGCCGGCTCGTCGCGCAAGGAGGCGGAAGTCCGCGCGCTGGAAGCTCTTGATATGGTCGGGCTCGCGGCAATGGCGCCCCGCAGCCCGCGCGCGATGTCTGGAGGACAACAACAGCGTGTGGCGCTCGCACGTGCCATCGTCAACAAACCCAAACTGTTGCTTCTGGACGAGCCATTGTCAGCACTGGATCTGCAGCTTCGCAAACGCATGCAGATCGAGTTGAAACAGTTGCAGGTCAAGTTGGGTATCACGTTTATCTTCGTGACCCATGATCAGGACGAAGCCATGGCGATGTCAGATCGTATCGCTGTGATGTCGTCAGGCAGTATCGAGCAGATCGACACACCTGAGACAATATATCGCCAGCCAAAGACACGCTTCGTGGCTGATTTTATCGGTGAAGCCACCGTTCTGCCCATGAGTTCCAACGGTCGCTCATTTGCCGAGGGACAGTCAGAGGGCATTCTTCGCCCGGAAAATCTACGCGTATTCCGGCACCTGGACGATGTGCCGGCCGGCTGGCTGTCACTGCCCGGGCGTGTCACAGCGACCACCTATGTTGGCGGCACGTCCAACATTTACATGCAGTCGGGTGCACGCACACTGCACGCCCGCCAATACCGTGCGTTACCGGACGGCGTTACCGAAGGCGCCGAGGTTATCGCGGCTTTCGATCCCTCAGACCTTCATATTCTGGAGGGCTAGGGCGATGTTTACCTCTCGCCTGACCCTTTGTTGGCTGCTGGCACTGCCGGTCTGTGTGTTCACGGCATTTTTTCTGATGCCACTCGGCGTCGTACTCGTTGCCTCACTGACCGCTCCGGATGGCCAGTTCGGTTTTGCCCAATATGGCCGGATCCTTATGGATGGCTACCATTGGCAGGTGATTGGCGTCACCTTCCGGCTCGCTATACTGTCGACATTGATCTGCGCAATCCTCGGCTACCCGCTTGCCTGGTACCTCGTGCGTATCGTCAAGTGGCGCAGTTGGCGCAGGGCCTGTGTGATCCTGCTGATCCTTCCACTTTTTACCTCAAACATTGTCCGGTCGTTCGGCTGGATGGTTCTTCTGGGGCGTACAGGTCTCGTGAACGACGCGTTAATGGGCGCCGGTCTGATTGATCGTCCGATCCGTTTCCTAGGAACGGAAACGGGGATCCTGATCGGACTGGTCTATATTTTGCTGCCGTTCATGGTTCTGACGATCGGAAACGCACTGGCGAGGGTCGAGCCTGCCTTGGAACACGCATCGCGCGATCTGGGTGCAGGTCCCGTGCGAACGTTCTTCAGTGTGACATTCCCGCTCACGATGCACGGCGTCATGGCTGGAGGGATCATCGTCTTTTCAATGGCAATAAGTGCCTATGTCACACCGGCGCTTCTGTCTGGAGGGAAGGTGACTGTTCTGGCGATGCTGGCTTTCCAGCAGTATTCGACGGTTTTTGACTTCAATTATGGTGGCGCGCTGTCGATCACGCTCCTGACTTTCACCATGACCCTTATCGGCTTCTCGTCATGGCTGGCGCGTTACGGCGCGCGTGACGTGAAAGGAAACTGACATGATCATTCGACTTATCGCGCTGACCACGCTTGCCTATCTGGTGTTGCCGCTGGTCGTGGTGATCGGCGTCTCGCTGACCGAAACAAAGTTTCTGGCCTTTCCACCACAGGGATTGACGCTGTCATGGTACGCGGTCGTGCTCGAAAACCCTACCTATGTGCGTTCATTCCTGACAAGTGCCGGTCTTGCCGGCGTGGCAACTCTGGCTGCGATAGTGGTCGCACTGCCTGCCTCGATTGCAATGGCACGCTATTCCTTTCCCGGGAAGTCGGTGCTGTCAGCGATGCTGCTGTCGCCGCTGGTCCTGCCACATATCGTCATCGGCGCAGCGTTGTTGCAGTATGGTGCTTCAATCGGGCTGGTTCGCAATTTCCCGGCATTATTGGTCGGCCATGTTGTCATCATCACGCCCTTCGTGCTGCGCACGCTACTGCCACTGTTTTCACATGAGCAACTGTCGCTAGAGGAAGCATCGCGCGATCTTGGTGCTTCTGCATGGTCGACCTTCTTTCTCATCACGCTTCCGCAAATAAGAGCCGGGCTTGTCTCGGGTGGTATCTTTGCGTTCATCACCTCATTCATCAATGTCGAGCTATCGATTTTCAATACAACGTCGACGCTGAATACCATCCCGGTACAGTTGTTCAATTACGTGCAGTATTCGGTCGACCCATCCATTGCGGCGGTCTCGTCGCTGACAATCTTGGCCGCAGCTATCGCGATCATTCTGATCGACTGGTTGATCGGTCTGGACTTCCTGTCTGGAAGTTAAACCCTTCCCATCCCCCAACATTCTCAGGAGACATAAAATGCGCGTTCAGGACGTGTACAACGTAATCTATACCCATACGGAAGGCGAACCGCTGTGCATCATCTATAGCGGAGTGCCCTATCCGGCTAACTCGAACATCCTCGAAAAGCGTGCTTTTCTCGAGGAAAACTACGACTGGCTGCGCAAGGCTTTGATGCGCGAACCGCGTGGACATGCGGACATGTTCGGCGTTTTTCTCACACCGCCATCATCTTCTGAATTCGATGCCGGGCTGATTTACATCGACGGCAAGGAATATTCGCACATGTGCGGTCACGGAACGATCGCGGTCGCCATGGCTATGGTCGCCAATGGCCTGGTGAGACGCTCTGCGGACGGGTTGACAAAGATCCGCTTCGAAACGACGGCTGGTCTGGTCGTTGCCGAGGTCGCACACGAGGGTGATCGCGTATTGTGGACCCGGTTCGAAAACGTTCCAGCCTACGTCGCCGAACAGAATATCGAGTTCGAATTGCCCGGCTACGGCGCCCTCAAGGCCGACCTTGTGTGGGGTGGTAACTACTTCGGCATCATCGACCTTCGCAATACCACACTGCGCATCGCGCCGGAGAACGGTTCCGAGCTTTCGCGTATGGGCCTGATAGCGCGAGAGGCGATCCGTGAGAAGGTCAAGGTGCAGCATCCCACGCAATCCCACATCAACAATTTGAACTTCGTTACCTTCTGGCACGAACCAACAATCGAGGGATGCCTTTACAAAAACGTGCACGTCTTCTCTGCTGGCCAGCTGGACCGTTCACCCGGCGGAACAGGTACATCTGCGATGATGGCCTATTTTGAGAAACGTGGCGTCATTTCCCTCAACCAGACGATCACCTCCGAAGGTCTCCTCGGATCAGGTGTGTTCGAAGGCTGCCTGATCGGCGAAACGACGCTTGGTTCTGTGCGTGCCGTGCGTCCGACGGTCAAGGGCACGGCCGGAATGCTGGGCACCGCGGCCTGGACTATCAATCGCGACGATCCAGTCGACGCCGGCTTCATGGTTCTCTGAAGAAGCTTTCTGGCGGACGCACAACCTGTGTGCGTCCGCTGTCCCGCCATGGCAAAACAGTACCTTTGATCCCTGACCCAGCGAAATTAAGAAGTCAGCTTCAGCGCTGTTGGCTGACCATTCGTTGCGACGGGATGACACAATCTTGGATCGGAACCGCTGTGGCGTGATCCAAGACCAGAATGAAGAGTATCGGAGAAATCAGCATAGCGGCCGCCTTCAGGCGGGATTTCGGGAATTCTCGACACGCCAGGACCGGGAAAGCATCGCCGCAGGAGCCCAACATAGTGGCCGCACAGCGGAGGGCGGGACCGACTACGCCCGGATCGTGGTGTTCCACTTTGGCAGCAATAGGAAATTCCGCTTAGCGGCCTTATTCTATGATCGTTCACTGTTGCGCGACAAAAATCGGAAACGATGTGCTCTCCAAGGCCTCGTAGAAGCTTGGTCCAGTTTTACGTCCTTGAGGCTGTCGTTTGCCGCGCGGCACCTCAAGCGGCCTGACCTGCCGAGTTGAGTAAGCCGTTGGCCGCCAGCTGCACGGCCACACGAAGGAGAAACATGTGATGTGAGACAACGGGTGCTCCCGCCTCGCAAGAGGGTAATCCGGGTGTCACTTCGCCATAGAACTGTTGCAGAGCGTTGAGGGCCAACAGCGCCGTGGCGAAATTCGTGTTTCGTATTTTCATTACAGCGAGTTTTTAACCGGTTTCTCCCTGTCGCTTTCATCGTCGCGCGATGCGTCCACGCTTCTGAAATTTCAGACTGTCACTGAGGTTTTGCCTTCGCAACAGGGTTTTGGCGTCGGCAACCTTTGTACGATTAAATAGCTACGGATGACATCACCAGTGGCAAATAGTGATGCGGCTGACGCATGAGGACGAGGTCTTTCCTCCGCACGACGTTTGTCGGATATGTCGGGCTTGTGCTTGAGGTATCTATTTCCGCGACCGCAAGGCCTCCCTCCTGCACGAGCGCCTCCTTGCGTGGGAATGCAAAGGTGTCGGGGCCAAATATGCCGCTGAGGCCTGCCGCCTGGTTTGCCACCGTCCTGGTATTGGAAAATGCTAAGTAACAGTTGTTTTCCCCTGCGCGCACCCGGTAGTGGTGCCAGTGCAATTGGTCTGCGCCATAGGGGATCGGCTCTGGTTGCCTGACCTTACTGCCCGGGTGGCCAAGATGGAATCCATCACTGATACTCGAGGGGCAGCAGATTAGGTCGCAACCCCTGAGCGCAAGGATACGGCCAGTCTCGGGGAAGGCCGCATCGTGTCCGACCATGACGCCTACTCTTCCCAGTGGAAGATCGAAGACGCAGAATTCGTCGCCCGGTGTTGCCCAGGCGTGCTCATCCTGAGTGAGGTGGACTTGGCGGTAAGCGATGGCAGGAACATCAGGTCTGGCGATCATGACACTACAGAAGCGCTCGTTCTCCTGCGCCTCGGCAAAGCCGGCGATGATGGAGATGCCGAGCTGCTGCGAGAGTTTGCCGATCGTCTGCGCCGCAGGATGAGAGAGGGGGATTGCCGTTTGCGCAGGGTTGTCGAGCCCGGTCAAGGCAAAAGCCGGAAAGACGATGAGCTCTGACCCTTGAACCTTGGCTTGTTCCGCCAGAGCCGACATCATGGAGAGATTGGCGTCGTGATCAGATGTCGGAGTGAACTCGCCAACGGCAATGCGGCTGCGACGCCCTTTTTCAATCGGTTGGTGTCCGTAGAGACGGAAGAATTCTCCCGGATTCCACGTATAGGTGTTCGTCATCAGCTCGCTGTAAAGCTCGGGACGACGCTGCAGCATAACGGGCTCGCCTGCGATCTGCCTCATGCGCGACCGTGCCGGATCAATCAAGCCGTAAGCAATGCCGTCACCGTCATCAACCACGTCAAGGATTTCGGTTTCAGGGCTAATGACGCAGCTGCCACCTGAGAACTGAACACCTCGTTCAAGTCCCCAGCGATTGCTCTCCATCAGGTAACAGCCGTTCTCATAAGCGCGGCTTATCCAATAGGGAGCAGGGGTCCGTTCGGCCAGCCAGTTCGAGATATGGCAGATCACGTCCGCACCACCGAGTGCCACCAATCGCGCCGTCTCCACAAAGTGGATGTCCATGCAGATGAGCATCGCTATGCGGCCAATCTTTGTTTCGAAAACCTGATGACCAAGATTGCCGGATGCAGCCCATTTCGGCTCTGAAATATAAGGGTGCGTTTTTCGATGAACGCCTACCAAACCTTCCGGCCCGATGAGTGCCGCAGAATTGTAGTAGAGGTTGGTTTCCGCATCGACTTCGGGCAGGCCCAGAACAATGAAGCAGTCATGTTTGTGCGCAAGTTCCGCAAAACGATCTGTCGTCGGCCCGGGGATCGTTTCCACAAGACCGGAAACTTCCTGGCGGTCGTACCAACAATAACCTGTTGTGCACATTTCCGGCGTGGTGATCAGCCTCGCACCATTGGTTGCCGCTTCCTCGACCAATGCCAGCAGCGCTGAAACGTTGCGGTCCTTGTTACCAAAATCGGGTTCAAACTGGATTGCAGCGCCTTTGAAAGGGTCGGTCATGTCTAGCTCCATCGGGAAGATAGGGAGCCGCCCAAGACGGGCGACCCTGCTCGGTTGGTCTATTCAGGCGGCTATGCCGATGATGGATTTCAAAACGGAGGCACCGACCGTATATTTCGGGTCGACCATGTTGCCGAGACGGACACGACCGCATTGGGTAAGCAACATATAGGCGTCGAGTTCTTCGAAGCCGAAATCTGCAACCATCCAGCGGATCAATTCGCGGTAAGCGCCACGGGCCGCATCCTCCATCGGCCTTGCCGACCCGATCGTCATGTAGAACCGGTCATTTTCCAGCCGCGGCGTCTTGATGGTCCAGCCCTTGATGAGGTCGATCTGAACCGTCGTGACGGTGGGATGCTCGAGTGCGACGCCGCAAAGCTCGCCGTCGCCTTGCGCTGCATGGCAATCGCCGAGATAGAGATATGCACCTTCGGTATTGACTGGCAGATAGATCACGGTGTCTGGGCAAACATCAGGCAGGTCCATGTTGCCGCCGTAATAGTCCGGAACGAGCGACGATATGGCCTCAATTTCCGGTGCGGTGCCGATTGTTCCGATGAAGGGCTCGTAGGGAAGCGTGATCCTGTCGTTCCACTGGACACCGGTCTCGGCATCGACATGTATTTTCCGTACGCGTTCGGGTAAAGGCGCGGTCAATAGCGCCGTGTCGGCTGTTGGCACCAGGCCGCCGAACTCCGGCATGATGACTGTCGTGCCCCTGGGCTGCGGCCCGCGCGGCACAATGCTCTTGATGTAGACGGCGAGGCAGTCACCCTTTTCTGCACCGTTGACGTAGATCGGTCCATTCTGTGGGTTGAGGTAGGGGAAATTGAGAACCTTGGATGGAACATCTGTCTCGCTTTTGATTGCTCCCTCGAATGCATCATGGGTTTCCGCCGAGACGACGGCGCCCGGATCAACTTTCAAGATCGGATCGACATAGGCACCGTAGACATAATGATATTTACCCTGGCTTTCCTCGGTGATGGCGTAAGTCTCTCCGACTTTGCCTTTGGCAACGCCTTTTCGGGCCATGATTGTTTCGTCGAGCCAACTCATGTGTTTTATCCTTTTCATGTGAGGGATTTTGAGGTTTCAGACAGCCAGATAACGGCGGACGGCGTCACGGTCCTCGAGCGTTTCTGGCATGATCTCATTGGTGATCCGCCCTTTGTCTATGACGTAGCAGCGCTGCGCCATCGCGCGGATCATGTCGATGTTCTGCTCCACGAACACCACCGTGACGCCGGTTGTTTTGTTGAGCTCCACCATGATCCGGGCGATATCCTGAACGATGTTGGGCTGGATGCCCTCTGACGGCTCGTCGAGCAGGATCAGCGAGGGCCTGCCCATCAAAACGCGGCCGATCGCAAGCTGCTGCTGTTGTCCGCCAGACATGGTTCCGGCCTGCTGGTTCCGGCGTTCCTTGAGGATAGGAAAATAACTGAACACGGCTTCGATCTGGTCGGCCGTGGCGCGTTTGCCACTGATGGATTCGCCGACCAGCAGGTTTTCGATTACGCTGAGCCGAGGAAAAACGTCGCGTCCTTGCGGCACGTAACCGATCCCGAGCCGCGCCCGCTTGAAAGCCGGTATGGTATCGATCGCGGCTCCGCGAAAAACCACTGATCCTTTGTCGCCGGGAAGAAGACCGATCAGGCTTTTCATAAGGGTGGACTTTCCCACGCCGTTTCGACCGATAACGGCGACAATCTCGCCTTCGCGGACCTGGATATCGATGCCCTGCAGGACCGGCTTGCCACCATAACCCGACCATAGACCAAGGGTGTTGAGGAGGATTTCCTTACGCATGGGCGTCTCCCAAATAGATGGCAGCCACGCGCTCATCGGCAACAATCTCGTCGATAGTGCCCTGGGCAAAGATTTTGCCGAAGTGAAGAACAGTGACCTTGTGGGCAATCTGGCGGACGAAGGCCATGTCATGTTCGACCGCCAGAACGGTCACTCCGTCCCGGTTGAGCGCTTGCACCATCTCGCCGGTGGCAGCAGTCTCGTCCGGTGTCATACCGGCGGTCGGTTCGTCCAGGAGCAGAAGACGTGGCTTGAGGCCAACTGCCATGCCGATCTCCAGCCATTGTTTCTGGCCGTGGCTCAGGTTGCCCGCGAGTTGAGCGCGCGCCTCGGTCAACTTGAGAAATTCCAGGAGCCTGTCGATTTCCTCGTCCAGATCCTCCGGGCGCCGGTGATGCTGAAGCGCGATCTGCAGGTTCTGGCGGACGCTTAGCGCCTTGAATATCCCGGGGACCTGGAACTTAACACTGATACCCTTGCGGATGCGCTCGAACGATTTTGCTCTCGTGATGTCCACTCCCTCGTAGACGATCTGACCACTGGTCGGCAGATGCTCTCCTAGGATAAGGCGGAAGAGTGTACTTTTGCCGGCGCCGTTTGGGCCGATGAGGCAGTGGATTTCGCCCTGTTTCAGAGAGAAATTCACGCCTGATGTGACATGCAGGCCTCCGAACCATTTGTTGAGTTCACGTGTTTCGAGGATAGCCATGCGTCACTCCCTCCCGGCCGTGGTCTTGTGGTGGAAACATTTTGCCAGAAATGTACCAAGGCCGAAGATGAGCCCGCGCGGTGCTATAAGAACAGTCAGTACGAGCAGGACACCCATGACGACGAGTGCATACTGGCTCCCGTGAATGGTCAAAGCCTGAAACCCGGCGAGCACGACCAGCGTCCCGATTAATGTGGTGGTCAGGTCGCTGCGACCGCCAACGGCCACCCATACGATTGGCAGAGCTGCTGCGGTCATGTTCATCGATGCGGGCGTGATATAGTTGCCCCAGGAGGTGTAAAGAACGCCTGATAGACCTGCAAAGGCTGAACCGATGACAAAAGTCACGAGCTGATAGACGCGGATGTCGTAGCCAAGCATCTCTGCCCTTTGTGGGTTTTCACGAATGGCAACGAGCACATTTCCAAAGCGGGAATTCACAAGGATACGAAGGCCGAGATAACTGACAACCAACAGTGCGAGCGTAAAGTAGTACAGCTGCACATCGGGAAAGAGAACGATGTCGCCGCCAAACCACGGAACTGTAAGTGAGGGCATGCTGCCCATGCCATTGTAACCGTTAAGTCTTGCCAGGCCCACTCGCCATTCCGGGCCAGCGGTCTGTGCCATGAAACGCTCCAGAACAAGCGTGACCGACAGGGTGACGATCCCCAGAAAAACTCCGCTGATACGACCAAAAAACAGGAAGTACCCAAGCAAGGCTGCAAATAATGCCGCCGCCGCCACAGACGCGAATAATGCAAACAGCGTCAACCCATAGGCATCACCAAGATTGATGGAGATCACGCCGTAGCTGTAGCCAGCGACACCGAAGAAGGCAGTCTGTCCGAAGCTCAGTGTTCCGCCATAGCCCCAGATAAGGCTGAGGCCCAGTGCCATAAAGGTCCAGTTGAAGAAGTAAACATTGTTGCCGACGTCGTAACCGTCCGCGAAGAGGGGATAGGCGCAGGCAATGGCGACAACGACGGCAAAGCTTGCCCAGAACGGTGTGCCTCGCCCCTGCGTTTGAGGGCCTTCCAGCAAGGCAATGGCTCGTGATAGGGGATTGGGTCTTAACATAGGGTCAGGCTCTTTCACGAAGGATCCAGCCGGATATGCCCCGCGGCAGGATTCGGATGACGATGATGACTGCGACGAGAAGGCCAATCTGGCCTGCAAGTTGTCCTTGCCAAGAGGTAAGCGCGGCCTTGGCAGCACCGAGGACGAGTGCAGCCGGTGCCGTGCCAAGGAAGATGTCAGCTCCACCGACTACGACGGTCACAAAGGCTTCAACGACGAAGGCACTCCCCATCGTCGGCACAAGGGTCATCGTCGGCGCGTAGAGACCGCCAGCGAGACCAGCCAGGGCTGCACCCAGACCAAATGTCAGGCTGTAGATGAGGCCGGTATTGACGCCGAGCGCCTGAGCGATGTGCGGCACCTGTATGGTGGCCCGGGCCAGGATGCCGAAACGGGTCTTGGTGAACCCAAGCCAGAGGACGCCAAGGGTTGCCACCGCTGCCGCCATGAGGACCACGCGGTAGACCGAATAGGAATAGGGGCCGACCGCAAAGCTGCCGAACGGCGTTCCGGTGCCGGGCATTGTGGAGCCCAGAATAATAAGCGTACTTTGCGTGACAATCATGGAGACACCCCATGTGGCCACGATCGTATCGAGTGGGCGGTCATAGAGCGGACGAATGACGATGCGTTCGATGACCATGCCGACAAGACCTGCAGCAACGGCACCAGCGAGGATGGCAAGCGGTAGCGGTAGTCCGGCCCGGGCACTGGCTGAACACACATAGGCTCCGCATAGAATAAACTCGCCATGCGCAAGATTTATCACGCCCATCATGCCGAAAATAATTGCCAGACCACAGGCTGAAAGAACGAGAAAGGCGAAGGCGTCGCCCGTCTGATAGAGGAAACTGAACAGGGTGTAGACTAAAGTCATCGCGGTAGACTTCCTTGCGGGCACGCCTCGGGGAACGACCGGAGCAAAGGGCCCCGGCCGCTTTTGGGGTTAGTTGGCAGCCGGTGGGGGGCTGGATGGCGTGTATTGTGCGCTCGGATCGTTCTTGGTCAGATCGCAGCCTGCTTCGCCCAGCCAGTAAGGCTTGATGTCGTTCCAGACTTTGGGAAAGCTGATCGAGTGATCATCGTTGACTTTAGCCAAGTAGATCGTGTGCGACATGTGCTGGCTCTTAGGGTCGAGGCAGACCTTGCCTTCCGGCGCATCGAAGCAGACATCGCCCTGGGCAATGATTTTGCGCAGTTCGTCCTTTTTGGTCGAACCGTCGGCGCGCTCGACCATCTGCTTGTAGAGATACACGGCGAGATAGGAGTTTTCTGCTTCCTGATTGATGTAGGGCTCATCGGGAAACTTCTTGTGCCATTTCTCGACGAAGGCCTTGGACTGTGGATTGTCCACTTCCTCGATCCAGTTGACGGTCGCATACATGTTGGCGAGGCTTGGTGGTTTGAAGCGCTTGTGCTCATAACCCTGGCCTACATTGACCGAAGAGCCCATCGGAAGGTTGACGTTGGCCGCAGCTGCCTGCTCGTAGTATGAAGCCTGAGCCGTGCCAACAAGCAAAGTCACGATGAAATCGGGCTTGGCTGCCTGGATGTTCTGGATGGTCTGAGAGAACTGTGAGACGCCAAGCGGAATGAACTCCTCGCCCACCATCTCGCCGCCGCCTTCCTTGACGATATTGCGCACCCATTCGGCGGAGATCTGGCCGAAATTGTAGTCAGCAGCGATCGTGTAGACCTTCTTGCCGTAGGTCTCCATCATGTAGGGAAGAAGCGTCGAAAACTGTTGTTCAGGAACAGCGCCAGTGACAACCATGTTGGCGTCGCAGACACCACCTTCGTACTGGTTGTTGTAAAAGGCGAAACCGTCGAACTGGTTGACGATTGGCCGGTAAGCTTCACGCGACGCGGAGGAAAAACCGGCGAAAACGGCATCCACCTTGTCACGCTGAAGTACGCGACGCATGAATTCCTGATAGCGCGTGTTGTCGGACTGGGTGTCGTAGACCACCAGTTCGAGGGGGCGACCTGCGATGCCTCCGGCGGCATTGATTTCTTCGGCTGCAAGCTGGATGCCGTGAACCTTGCCGATTGTCGCGGCGGCAAAATCGCCAGACTGGTCTTCAAGCACGCCAAGTTTGATGGGTTCCTGGGCGTTGGCCGCCCCGGAGCAAAGCAAAATTAGGCCGAGCGCCGTCATGGCGCCGTTAAGCGTCTTCATCATTTTGTTCTCCATGGAGGTGGTTTAACTACTCGGCGATGGCCTGCTTCTCGTCAGGTTCCATGTCGTCGATGGTGCGCGCCGTGCTTCGTTGAACGACACATTCACAATAGGCTTCAAGGCTAAGGCGTGCGCGCATACTTTCCTTGCGGAGCAGGGCGAACGCTCCCTCATCATCGAGGGAATGGGACTTCATCACCACCGTCACAGCCTTTATGACGTGACGGCGATATCTGCGGCGTTTTTCCAGCTCCAGGATCGAGAGCTGCAAATCCGCCTTCTGTTCGAAGGTGTTGATTGCCAGATAAAGGGCTGAAAAGATCGAGCCACTATGGACTGGCTTTGAAAGAAATGCCGTGGCGCCAAGCTGCATCAGCATCCTCAGGCGGCTCGGCGCCTCTATTCCGACAAGACCCACGACCGGGACTTGAGGTTGCTCGTTGACCGCATTGTGGGTCATTTCAGGGAAGAGGTTGAGATCGCCATCGAGGAACAGCACGTCTTGCTGTGGTTTTGCGGCATCGAGCAGATTGCGCAACTCACCGTCATGAGACGAAAGATGCTCCGGTGACATTCCCAAGCGTGTCACCATCGCCATGATTGTCTCTGTCGCGCGAACATCATTGCTCAGCACGAGCGCCCGCCGCTGGCGAAAATTCTGAACGTATCGGTTCGACCTCATGACACGATCCTCAGGGCTGGGCGACGCGACGGTGCCTCAAGAGTGGAGGTGGAGTTGATCAGGTAGGGGTCTGGCGCGACGGGTCTGCCAGCATCGAAAACGATGTCGAACTGTCCATCGCCGCGCGATCGCCCGATCCTCGGTGTCAGGTGGGCATGAAACGTACTTGGATCGATGACGACTTCGCCCTGCGGCGCACTCAGCCGCTGGTTGGCTGCGCAAGTTTTTACGGCCCGCATATCGTCATTGCCCGCCTGATACAGGGATTTTGCGAGCAGGATTACAGCACTATAGGCCGCTTCCGCTTCCGCCGATGGCACAATCTCTTGTGGAAACGCGGCCTGGTATTTTCTAACGAAATCGTGATTTGCGGGGGTGTCGATCGACGCGAAATAGACACTGGAGCTCAAATGGCCATCAATGGCTTGCTGTCCGATGCTGGAAAGCTCGGGTTCGGAAAGATTGCAGCTGGCGACGGGATAACGTTTCACCTGGTCGATGCCGCGCGCTGTACAGGCAGCCCGAAAGGCGCGAAAGAACGCATAGGCGGATTCACCGATCAGTGAATTGAAAACGATGTCTGGATTGGTCTCGAAGATGGACTGGATAATGCAGTCAACATCTGTCTCGCCGACCGGCAGATAACGTTCTCCAACGACAGATCCTTGCCGCAGGGCGAGTTCTTCCCGCAAAACCCGGTTGCTTTCCCATGCCCATATGTAGTTTGAACCGACACAAAAAACGCGCTTGCCGATGTTGCGTGTAAAATAATCGACCAGCGGCAACATATGATGATTTGGTGCGGCGCCAGTGTAGATCACGTTAGCCGAACTTTCAAAGCCTTCATAGTGAGTGGGGTACCACAGCAGCGCGTCGTGCTTTTCGAAGACTGGAATGACTTCCTTGCGGCTTGATGAGGTGTAGCATCCGACGATGTGGTTGACGCCACCGGCAATCATTGTTTCGACCGCTGGCGCATAGGCGCTCAGGTCGCCGCCGGGATTGTGCTCGACAGGACGTAGCTGAATGCCGAAGCCCTTGTCTGAGTTGACTTGATCGCAGGCGAGTTTCGCGCCGTTCAGCATCGATTTGCCGACCGTTCCGTAAGATCCCGTAACCGAAAATAATATTCCGATCGAATATTTCTTGACCATGTTTCGGCAGCCACGATGTTGGACCTGACAGCAGATACTGTCGGCGGCGACGGTGCCAAAAATGAAAACGATTTTTCAGTATTGGCGATTTAATGAGCATCTTTGCTCGTCGCCTTGAAATTAAGCTGACCGTTTGCGGGCGATATGTCAAGCGCGGAAAATCAAAATTTTTTGAGTTCGTTTCGATCCTTGACGCAGTGCAAAACGGGAGGGGATCCTATGCGCGTATAGGCGCCGACGAACCGGCCCGAACAAAGGGGAACGAAGATGGATCTGGGTCTGAAAGGCTTGCGCGCGGTGGTCACGGGTGGAACGCGGGGCATCGGTTTTAAAATTGCCGAAACACTGGCTGGGGAAGGGGTAGACGTTGCGATCTGCAGCCGAAATGTCGATGATGCTAAGGCGGTAGCGGCCGATCTGGCGAGAAAGGGCGTTTCTACTATAGGTCGCGGTGTTGATGTTGCCGATGGCGCAGCGATTTCGATGTGGGTAGAGGAGGCTGCGACACTGTTCGGAGGTCTGGATATCGTCGTTGGCAATGTCAGTGCGCTGGCGATCGGCAATGACGAAGAGAGCTGGAGACAGGGTTTCAACGTCGACATGCTGGGTACGGTCAGGCTTGTCAACGCAGCGATGCCGTATCTGGAAAAAAGCCAGTCCGCGTCTATCGTTACCATTGCCTCGGTGTCCGGCCGCGAAATTGATTTTGCTGCCGGGCCCTACGGCTCCTTCAAGGCTGCACTCACGCATTACACGCAAGGCCTAGCCTTCTCTCTGGCACCTAAAGGCATCCGTGCCAACACGGTCTCTCCGGGCAATACCTACTTTGCCGGGGGCGTCTGGGAAAATATCGAAAAGAACAATCCGGAGTTGTTTGCAGCTTCGCTTGCATTAAACCCCACGGGCCGCATGGCCACCCCCCAGGAAATAGCCAATGCTGCCGTATTTCTAACAAGCCCGGCTGCAAGTTTCGTCTACGGTACCAACCTGGTCGTTGATGGCGCACTGACCCGCGGCGTACAGCTCTAGATTATGCAGGTGGCGACTTCTGATCAGAGACGCGATGATCTGGTGTGCCGTCGCCACCTCGACGCCCTATAGCATGCAGACGGCGCAAGCCCTGACGGGAAATCCGTCGATCAGCGCCGTCACGAATTCACTACGCAGCCAGTCTCGTGACGAGGAAGACAGCCACCAATATCAGGCAAAGCCATCCAAAGAAGAGCAAGCCTACAGCCCACTCATCCATCTTGCTTCTGTTTCTGGATCCATCCCAGTCGTAAGCCATGTCCAACCTCCATTGTTGAATGGGCTAAGCTTTGGCTAATATGGTTACCCAAACATTAACAGGTACCACCCGATTTGTTGGGGGGGGCTTGTCGATCTAAGCTTACTGTGGCGATGGTATCATTGATACCGCACTTGCACGCGCATGTGGGCACTACCGACAGTTGGCGCCGCTAGAAGGTTGCTGGTGCAACTACCGGTTTGATAGACTTTGTAAACGACTTCTACGGAAAGGAGCCAACGAGAATGCGCATTACGACACCGCGGCTCATTTTGCGCCCCTGGGCCGATACCGATGCGTTGGATTTTGCCAGCATGAATTCTGATCCAGAGGTCATGAACGATCAGGGCGGGCCAGTTTCGCGGGCCGAGAGCGACCGCCGACTGGAGCGGTACAAACAGGCATTCGAATTGCACGGGTTCACGCGATGGGCCATCGAGTGTGGGAGTACAGCCAGTTTTCTTGGCTGCGCGGGCCTCATGTCCGCCGGCAGCGAGCATCCTTTAGGTGTCCACGTTGAAATTGGGTGGCGCCTTGTCCGCAAAGCTTGGGGACGCGGATTTGCGACCGAAGCCGCACAAGCGGCACTTGCTGACGGGTTTTCACGTCTCCGGCTTGATGAAATCCTTGCCTATACATCAAGCGAAAACCTCCGATCTCAGGCGGTCATGGGGCGGTTGAAGCTTAGACGCCTTGAACAGCGCGATTTCGGTCGAAAACTGGCAGGTGTTGATCGGCATATCCTGGTATGGGCGGCCCAGCGTAAATAGGTGGACGTTTTCAACCGAATAATTTGTCTTGGTGGCCTGCCTCTGTCGATCGAAAGATTGCTTTTGATGTTCGTCGGCCAAACGCGTGATGCGCCTTGGTCTCACGCGGCAGCATCGGTGCGTGAATAGGCGCCGGGTGACATGCCGACATGGCGGCTGAAGGCCACGCTAAAGGCACTGGCTGAACCGTATCCCACGCGCTCTGAGACTTCAGCCGGTGCGATATTCTCCCGCAAGAGCTGTTTTGCCAGCGCCATGCGCCAGCCTGTTACATATTCCATCGGTGTCACGCCGACCTCACTTTGAAAACGGGCGTAGAAGGTGGAGCGCGACATAGCGGCTTCCCGGGCAAGACTTTCAGCGCTGATGCTGTGGGCCGGATCCTCGTGTATGCGCCGAAGTATCGGCGCCAGTTGCGGATCGGCCATTGCGCGCAGAAGCCCCGGCGTGGCATGGCTGCCTCCGACCGATCTCAATGCCTCTATGAAGAGGACCTCGAGCAGATGTGAAAGAACGATCTCGCGTGCAGTCCGTCTGTCACCAGTTTCATCATTGATCATCCGCACAAGTTGCATCAGCCTTTCCTCGCCGCGGACATGAACGAGATCGGGCAACAGCGATGCAAGGAGCGTCTTGTCGTTTGATCCGAAGGTGCAGTGACCGACCATGGCCCTGATTTCGGCTGGTGCATCGGGATCACCAAGCCTGAATACTCCAGGACTTGTCTCAAGACGTTGGGGGAGTGACCCGCGCGGCGGTGGCTGCAGGCTGTTCATGGTAAAGGAGAAAGCCTCAGGGACAAGGACGAAGTCGCCAGCTTCAAGCCGTATTGGCTTTTGACGAGCGATAGTCAAAAGGCATTCACCTTCCAGCAGCGCACAATAGAACGGACTACCGAGCTCAGTTCGCTCGACGAGCCATTGCCGCGAGCCGGTCACCTGCTTGGCGATGGAGGGCCTGGGCCTTAAGAGCGAAACGACATCTGCAACAGGGTCGGTCATAAATTCGGACTTACGCTAAATGAAACTGGACAAACAGATATAGAATGTCCGGGCGGGTAAGTCCACCTTCGCGCTAGCACATCATTAAGAGACAGGATTTCGACATGAACAATCTGATTGAGCTGGCGCGACATATACCCACAACGGATGCGGCGCTGACCGTTGCCTATACACCGATCCGTTTGCCGATGAAGGGACGACAGCCGCTGGAGTTGCGTCTGACCGCGCCAGCCAAGGGCGAGAGGCTTCCCGTGGTGATTTTTTCCCACGGCTTCGGACCATCCAACTATATCCCCTCCAAAGACGGTTATGCGCCGCTTGTCCAGTTCTGGGCGGAGCGGGGATTTGCGGTGATCCAGCCGACCCATGCCAGCTCGCGTGTTGGCGGACTGCCTTCCGACGCTCCCGGCGCGCCTTTCTTCTGGCGCGAACGCGTTGAAGAGCTGCGAGCAATTCTTGATCGTCTGGACGAGGTGGAACAACAGGCAGGCGGTATCGCTGGCCGACTGGACAAGGATCGTATCGCTGCGGTGGGTCATTCCTTCGGCGGACACACCGTTGGCCTGCTGATCGGAGCGCAACTGAATGGCGAGGACTTTTCCGATCCGCGGATCGGTGCAGGCATGCTGCTTACGACGCCTGGACGCGGAGGAAGCGACATGATGGAGGAAAGCGCTGCCAAATTTCCGTTCTTCGATGTCGATTTCTCAACCATTTCAACGCAAAACCTCGTCGTTTGTGGTGACGAAGACAACCCGCATTTTACGACGCGCGGCCCTGAATGGCATGCCGACGCGTTCCACGATGCCACGGGTGTAAACCGCGACATGCTGACGCTGCATGGTGTCGGTCACGGACTTGGCGGCATTGCGGGTCTGGACGCGAAAGAGACCGAGACGGAAGCGCCCGATGTGCTGGAGGCAGCGAGACGCTTGACGCTTGCCTGGCTTTTGACGGCGCTCGACGTTGACGCGGATGCCTGGGCAAAGAGCCGTGCTGCACTCGAACGCTCTGCATCTTCGCTCGGACATGTCATCTCGCTGCAATCCGCAAGGAAATGAGGCAAGAACTCGTCGCTGCGTGACGTCACTTGACCGTGTTAGACATTGGAGCTTTACGCAACAGGCGTTGTTGTGGGACGTCGATGATGGCTAGCACGGCCGCATCGAGTAAAAGGGCGGCGTTGTTTTTCTCGTCGCCCATGCACGTTGTGAGCAAGGCCCCACGTGTCAGGTATGGCCGATTGCGAGCGGACGGTTGGACGAGTTCGCTGGTGGTTCTCCAGGATGTGCGGAATCCGCAAGCGCTCAAAACCTGTGCCTCGGGGACGACATGCCCGTGCGTCTGTCATCGATACCTGCAAGACCAAGCCTGGGGACCTCTCCAAGGTTTGAAGGTCCGGCCCTCTAGGAATTCGTCTCATGAAAGCGCGATCCTTCGGCTTTCATGAAGTCGAGAAAGGATCGCATGCCCGTGCCAAGGTGGCGATGCCGCGGGTAGTAAAGGCACAGGCCCGGATAGGGTGGCGTCCAGTCATCCAACACCTGTCGCAGGCTCCCGCCGGCAAGCGCGTCAGCCGCCATCCATCTTGTCACGTAGGCAAGCCCGCAGCCGTCCAGAGCCGCGGCCAGAAGAAGCCGGGACTGGTCGACCACGAGGTTGCCGGTCGTTGCCACCACGACAGTCTCCCCGCGACGTTGAAACTCCCAGCGATAGATCGATCCGCCTGCCATGCGAAGCTGAATGCACTGGTGCAGACCGAGATCTGAAGGGCTGTCGACGCTTGGCGCGCTTTGAAGATAGGCAGGCGAAGCCACGACGATGTGCTGCTGGTCCGGACCGATCGGGATCGCGACCATCTCATCGGGGACGAGTTCAGCCGCTCGCACGCCACAGTCGAATCCTCCCTCGGCGATGTCGACCAGTTTCCCCTCGGATCTGATCTCGAAACGCATGGTCGGAACCTGCGCCATGAAGCGGGTGAGCAGCGGCATCAAGACCTGTTCGGCTGCGTTGGCGTCGCAGTTGATCCGGACGAGTCCTGAAGGTGAAGACGCCTGTTCGTGCAGTTCCTCCACCGCCAGACCGATCTCTGCGAGCGCAGGCATGAGCCGCTCGGAAAGCCGCCGACCCGGTTCCGTCAAAGAGACATTTCTTGTCGAGCGATGGAAGAGCTTGACCTTAAGACGCTTTTCGAGACCGGCAACCGCATGGCTCAATGCAGATGCCGTCTGGTTGAGTGACCTCGACGCTGCACGAAATCCTCCGTGTTCGGCGACTGCGAGAAAGGCTGCCAGCTCGCCGGGCGGAAGCGAACCGACTGTACGAATTATTTCATCATTGCGTGTTGTATTGGTCATCTAGTTCATCAATGCCACGTGCTTATCTTCTGAACAAGTCTAATGTCTGAAGGAGCATGATCATGACTTCACCTATACAGTTCGGATTTTCATCCACTGCCACTAACGTCCTGGAGGGTGTCGATCTCACCGACAAAAACATCGTTGTGACCGGAGGAGCAGCTGGTATCGGCCTGGCGACTAGCCGTGCTCTGGCTGCCGCGGGAGCGAGCGTTACGATCGCAGCCCGCCGTCCAGACGAGGCCGAAAGAGCGGTCGCCAGGTTGAAGTCGGCGATGCCCAACGCACGACTGCAGGTTCGACCGCTCGACCTTGCCAATCTTTCTTCAGTGCAGGAATTCGTGGATAGCTGGGACGAGCCGCTGCACGTCCTCGTCAACAACGCGGGCGTTATGGCCATTCCGCAACTGCAGTGGACTGCGGAAGGCCGGGAGATGCAGTTCGCCACCAACTATCTTGGACACTTCGCGCTAACCCTTGGCCTTCGCCCGCAACTCGCAAAGGCAAACAGCGCTCGCGTCGTCTGCGTTGCCTCGAGCGGAAACCTCTTTGCACCGGTGTTCTGGGACGACCCGGATTTTCGTTTTATTCCCTATGATCCGCTGCTTGCTTACGGGCAGTCGAAGACGGCTTGCATCCTGATGTCAGTGGGCATCACCAACCACTGGGCCAGCGATGGCATCACCTCAAATGCACTCAATCCCGGAGCGATCGCGACCGGACTTCAAAGGCACACCGGAGGCCTCCAAACGCCCGAGCATCTTCGCAAGTCGATAGAGCAGGGAGCATCGACGACGGTCCTGCTTGCGGGCTCGCCTCTGGTGGAGGGGATTTCCGGCAGGTACTTCGACGACTGCCAGGAGGCCCCGGTCGTCGAAGAGCGAGGGACGGTACCATTCAAGGGTGTGGCAAGATATGCGGTTGATCCGGATAACGCCTTGCGCCTCTGGAAGATGGCGACACGGATGCTGTGACTGCCGCTGTAACTTGCGACACCCTGTCGGACCTCTACGGACTGGCAGGGTGTCGCCCGCGCGACGAAGTGGCGCTGATCAGGCTTTGGCTGCCACCGGAAGCCGGAACGGTGAGCCCAGGCGGTTAAAGGCGTTCATCGCGGCGATCGTAATCGTCAGATCGACAAGATTCTTTGGTTCGAAGGCGGCTGCAGCGCCCGCATAAGCCTCGTCGGATGCGTGGGTCTGGCTGACGTTCGTCCCTTCCTCCGCCCAGGCGAGAGCGACGCATTCCTGGTTGTTGAACAGATGAGGCACCTCGTCCCAGACCGACACAAGGGTGATCTTGTCGACCGACATCGTCTTGCGGAGATCACGACTGTGCATGTCGATGCAGTGGGCGCAGCCGTTGATCTGCGACACGCGCAGGAAAACCAGGTGGATCCCGCGATCATCTGAGTTCATTCGATAGTGATGAGGCACCAGCCTATGATCTGGTAAAAAGGGGTTATGCCGAAACAGGTACATCAGCAACCTGTAACGGAATGGTCGCATCTGTTTCGCGTATTTTTCACCAAAATATTACAAACATCTAAAATGTATGCCGACGACGATAGCAGCTCGACTAAAATGAATTTTAAGTGTGGCTGACTGATCTAATGGCTGGTTTTAACGAGCTCTGTCTGTGCTCACGAAAACAGGCTTTCCCATAGGCCGCACTAGGGGACGTTTGTCGCGTTTTCCGCAAGTCGGCCATGGCCAGACGTGGTTTCAGCAATCGCATATCATGTCATAACGGCCTGTTTTGATAGGATATTCAGTTGCTTGCCCCCGTATACGGGATTTTACCGACCCTGAAAGATCCAAGGGCAACAGCAAGACCCCGAGAACGGAAAAGAATCTTCAGTATGCGGGTTTATACGTCTCAGCTTACAAATCACGCAATCGCTAACGAATATCAAAAATAATGCGTCGGGACCGGGAACATTTTCCGGGACGGGTGGTTAGGTACGCTGTTCTAAAACAGCAGTCCAAATCGCATCACCGGTTTTCTCTTTATCCGAATAGGTTGAACACAATGACTGACGCCAAAAATGACTGGATTAGCGCCCGAGCCTATGCTCTTTGGGAACTAGATGGGCAAGCACACGGCAAGGATGTCCAGCACTGGCAACAGGCCGCGGCGGAATACGAGCGCCGCGCCAGAACCCGCGCATCGGTTGATGGTGCTGACGTGAAACTGATGCGCGCGAAGTCGAAAAACGAATCAAAAGGGGTAACGGGTGGCCGAAAGCTAAAAGCCTCGCTGGTCAGTAAGGAGGCAGTACAGCCGGTCGTGCGGGCTGAAATTTAAAGCCGTGTTAACAGACGAGTGCCCGGTTGGTAAGCAGCCGGGCGTGCCCCATTTTCAAAACCTGTTTCATTGTGCGCATGAAAAGTCCAAGCGTTTCGTCGGCTGATGGCCAGGATGCGGATTTCAACGACCGGAATGCAGTCCATTGAGACAAGATGAACGACACTGGCCGGGATCCGTTTGGGCCGCGATCGTTGACTATGTTAATCGGTGACACTTGTTTGCACGGCTTGCGCGTCTTGTCTGTGCGGCGATTTTCGTTTCGCCTTTACACAATGGCAGTTGCGTCGTGGATCCAATGTCGGCGACCGATAATGGGAAGGCGATCTCTCACTGCATTTCCTCACGACATATATGATCCCATGTCTTACAAGCTGTCGGCGCTGGTCGCGGGTCGACGTGATTAGTTCGATGATGGAGTGCTCCGCTGCCCCCGACAGTCAACAGGCCAGGCGAAATCTCAAAATAAATTACAACCATTGCCCAGCCGCGGTTCGGCGTCAGCTACGTCCGCTGCTATTACAGCACGAGTACATTTGCTTTGAGCGCGGCAGTGACAAATGCTTCGCGCGCGTCATCGCAACGTGCCTGTCTTTTCAACATCCTCATGCAACTCAGCCACGCTGACTCAAACTCGGTTCCCTGTTTGGCAGGCCAACTGTGGGCCAGACACTGCAGCGCATCTTCCGGTCCTCTCACTTGCGCGCTGGAACCCGTTGCTGTTTTAATACGAACTGGAACCGGCCAGACCGGTTTAAAAGTGGTGTCGATAACCATCATCACGTCATTCCTCCAAAAAAGTCCTAACTGCGACAAGCTCAGAGTGTTCCGCAGAGACAATCAACTGCATCACTTTTTGTAGTGTCCAGAGGCACTGTTTAACGGTTCATCCCCTCCGTCATCCTAAACTGACCCTTGCAAATGGGCCGTTCGATGGAACCGTTTCCAGTATTCAAGGTTAGGGATGCTTAAAAGGGAGGAGCGTGGTCATGAGCAATGTCGGCTATAGTATCAGACCGCACGAAAACGGATGGGCTGTCATGCAGGGCGGCTTGATCAAAGGTGTCTATCCAAGCGAGCTCCTGGCAGAAAAGTCCATAGAGGAAGGATCCGACCACGACACGCCAGAAAAGACAGCTAAAAACCGCGCAGTTCCGAAAACTGGCAGGTCCGCACGTACCCCGCCGAGCGACCAACCGGTCGTGTCTGTGCCAGACAACGTATCGTTGCCCTTAAAGGATGAAGTGCAGGAGGTCAGAGTTCCGGCCGACATTTCAGGGCGAGACCTGTCCACCGGAAAGCTCTAGCAAAGCGCGGTCCTAGCCGATACCAAAGCGTGAAGAGGATGAGGCCGTTGGGTTCTGTTTATGGAAGACGGTGAATCCTCCCGCGTTAAGCTGGGTTAATGCTGGCTGCGACGATGGCGAGAGCGCACGACCGTGGCATAAGCGGGAAACCTTCAGTGAAAGCTGACCGACAACGGTTGATCCTGCTAATTCGTTATCAGTCTGGCTGGTGGCTGCGTATTGAGCTCGCGGGTTCTCTCGAGATCAGGCGTTATCTGCTTTGTTTTGAAAAAGCCCGATTGAACGTTCGCCGCCTTTTCCATTCCGCAAAGCGGTTCAACAGAACCGCTGGATGTGAGCAAATTGCTGATCAGACCGCCCTGGACCCCATAGATGGCCCATAAGGCGGCATCTGGCGCGGGCGGCGTCTGGCGGTGATGGCCGTCAGTCCGAATGGAGAAACGAACCAAGCAGGCTTCACCCTCGTTCGCCACTCTTATTGCCCTGCTGAGGCAAGTCGCTTCCCGCCCAAAGAGCAATCAAAGGCATGCCATCGATACACGCGATGTCGAGACGTTCATCGACTTCAACCGGTTTGCCGCTCCAGATACTTCGATAATGCCTGTTTGACAGTTCTCCCGCCAATCTGACGGAGCAGGTGCCTTTTTTATAGAATGAGTTCGCGAACGGTCCGCGGCCGACTTTTTCAAGCACCACCCGGGGCGCTACAATAATGATCACGTTGGTGTTGTCAGCGCGAGCGAAGGCGACATATTCGTCACGATTATCACCGGTTGTCTGCAGCGGGATATATTGTCCGGCTCTGAAAAGTCCGGGCGCCCGCTGTCTTAGCGTGAGTAATGTGCGGGTCACGAACTGCTTGACCAGGCCGCTGTTCCAGTTCTGGTCGTCACTGAAATCAATGCGCTGACCGGACAATAGCACGTGCTGGAGCGCTTCAAAGTCGGGCTGACGTCGGTTATCCGGATCAACCAGGCTGAAGTCGAGACTTTCGCATCCCTGATAGACGTCGGGAATTCCAGGCGCGGTCAGCTTGATCGCGACCTGCGTCAATGAATTGACGAGACCCGCCCGGACAAAGGGTGTAACTGTTGCCACGAAATCCCTAAGGAAAGACTGGTTATCGACGGACAGCAGATTTTTCGAATAGGACAAGACAGCGTCCTCGTAGGGCTTGTTCACCTGGCCCCAGTTGGTCCGCAGCTTTGCTTCTCTCAGGGCTTTTTCCACATAACCGGAAAACCGCTCGTGAAGTCCCTGACGCCCAACTTTGTCCTCTGGCTGCAAATCCGCAGGCCATACGCCGGCGAGTGCCTGATACAACATCCATTCTACGGCCGGTTCAGGGGCAGGCCCGTCTGGCAGGAACCGGACGTGGTCCTGATTGATGACCTGCCATCTTTGAACGGCGCTTTTCCAGGTCTCGGGTGCCTCAAGAAGGGAATATAGTCTGGCTCGGGCATCCTCGCCGCGTTTCGTGTCATGGGTTGATGTACCAGAAAGGCCATCCGGCTGCCGCACAAGGCGCCTTTGCATGTCGGCATGAAAGCGGTGTAGCGAATAGGGTCTGGCTAGAGGCTCGCCGCCCACCTCATTGAGGGCAAGAATGGCGTTGCGCCGGTAAAACAATGTGTCTTCAACCGCCTTGGCCATCAGGGGGCCGGTCAACTGCTGGAAGCGTCTGCGGAATTCCGACGCGTCCGGGTCAGGGGGCGTGCCAACCTTTGTCAAAAGGATCTGCTCGATGAATGTCAAAGCATCTGATTTCGGCGCGTTTGGCATGGATCTGGCACGGGCCAGTACGAGGTCGAGTATTTCCTGGTCCTGATACGCAAAGCCCTGATCGGTGCCGTATGTCCGGTACACCGGAAAGTGGAGAAGAACGGCCCTTATCGCATTCTTAATCGTGTCCGACGAAAACCCGCGGGACTGACGGATACTTATGTTCTGAGCGAGATCGCAAAGAGTGCCTGTCTCGCCCTCGAAGTTGACGTCAATCATTTGTAATCGAGCCAGTTCGAGCTCATTCGTCGCAGCCGATACATGTCCTGCAACCTCATCATAGGATGAGTACATCAAGTCAGCTTTATCAGGAGGCACAAAGACATTGGAAATGGCTTCGATGAACTCGTAGCCGGTCGTGCCGGACACGGGCCACGTCTGCGGGATCTGCTCACCGGTTGCGAGAATTTTCTCGATAGTGATGTAGCAGTCCGGCCCCGCTTTCTTCCGAAGTCGTTCAAGATAACTCGACGGATCCGATAGGCCATCGACATGATCGACGCGCAAGCCATCTACGGCGCCATTTTCCACAAGCTCCAGGATCAGCCGATGCGTTGTCTCAAAGACAGCTTCGTCCTCAACCCGCATTCCGATCAAACCGGTTACCTCAAAAAATCGCCGATATGACAGGTTGCTGGACGCATCGCGCCATGACGTCAATCGATACGGCTGTTGCTCATGCAGTTGACGCAGCCGGTTCTTGTCGGGAGAGGTAACGATGTCGTCGCCTGTATAGGATGAAGAATTAAGAGGGTAAAACGTACCGAGATATTCTATCGAGGGCTGTGCCGTCTCAGGATGCAGTTTGACTTTAAGGTCACCACTTTCGAGGACTTTTTCAAACGTATCGGACAGAAACGGAAGCGTGATCGGCCGGGACCAGTCAACATCGAAAAATCGGGCATATGTGCTTTCCCGACCAAATTCGACTACGTCACGCCACCACTCGTTTTCCATGGACGCAGCCATGTGATTGGGAACGATGTCCAGGATCAGTCCGATATCGTGCTTTCTGAGCACGTCGACCAGACCGTCAAATCCCTTGCGTCCCCCCAGAGACGGATCAATTTCGTTCGGATCGATGATGTCGTAGCCGTGGGTGGAGCCCTGTACAGCCGTGAAGACGGGAGAAGCGTACAGATGGCTGATACCCAGTTGCTTTAAATACGGAACAAGGCAGCTTGCTCGCGCAAACGTCATGCCATTGCGAAACTGGAGGCGATAGGTTGCTGTTGGAACCGTTGCTGTCATGGATGCTCTATCCTCCAGAGAATACCCCATGGCGGCAGCTGCTCATTTGCAACGCCACCAAGGGAGAAAATCGTTTCTGCCTTATCGCTCCTTGTGACGAACGCGCCGGGAGCTGGTGAAAGGTTTGCCATCAAACGGAGCGTCGCTTCACGCGGCAGCTTCCATTCAACGATCACCGTTGTGCCTTCCTGATGCGTTGTTCCAACTCCCTTGATGCCTTGATCGAGAAGAGGAACGATCCACTGTCGCCGGGTCATCAACAAGGACTGATAAAATGCAAGCCACTGGACAGCAGGGTCAGATCCAAGGGCTGCCCAATCCAGTTTTCCCGAGATAAACGTCGACAACGCTGTCGGATCTGGGATGTCCTCGCCCTCGAAGCCGGGAAGACGTGAAAGCTCCTTGCGACGACCCTCGCGAACGATATCGTTCAAGTCTTCGTTGAGATCGCAAAAGAACGGAAAAGGGGTGGAGGCTCCCCATTCTTCTCCCATGAATAACATCGGTATCTGTGGTAGAAGAAGATATATCGCCGTGATGGCTTTGAGAGCCTGCGGATCGGTATAGGTGATCATCCGATCGCCAAAGGCGCGGTTTCCGATCTGATCATGATTCTGGATGAACGAGACAAAAGCGCTCGGTGGAAGGTCGGCAGTTGTCTTGCCGCGCGCCTCGCCCCGATAGGGCATGACCTCTCCCTGGAACACAAACCCTTCCGCGAGCGCTCGGCCAAGACCATTTTGACCAGCAGCGTAGTCCCCGTAATATCCGAATGTTTCATGAGTGGCCGCGACATGAAGTGCATGGTGTAGGTCGTCGTTCCACTGCGCGGTGTAGTGGAGAACATGGCCGTCATGGTCGCGCTCCAGCAACGCGCTGTCGTTGTTTTCGTTTTCAACGATGAGATGCACATGCCGATCGGTCACTGCTTCACGAACACGTCTTGCGATTTCCACCAGAAGGTGCTCTTGCGAGTCGTCGATTATCGCGTGAACCGCGTCAAGTCTCAGGCCGTCGACATTGTACTCTCTGATCCAGTACAACGCGTTTTCAACGATGAACTTCCTGACCATGCCACTGTCGGCGCCGTCGTAATTGAGGCCATTTCCCCACGTCGTTTCGTGACGCTTCGAGAACAGCGGCGCATAAAGTGGAATGTAATTCCCGTCAGATCCGAAGTGATTGTAAACGACATCGAGGAAAACACAGATGCCGCGCTCATGGGCGGCATCAACCAGCGCCATGAGATCCTGCGGCCGTCCGTAACTGCTGTCGGGGGCATAGGGTAAAACGCCGTCGTATCCCCAGTTGTAACCGCCAGGAAAATCAGCGATGGGCATGATCTGGAGAGCGGTCACGCCAATATGCTTGAGGTGATCAAGCCGTTCGATCACCCCTTTGAACGTTCCTTCTTTTGTGTAGGTCCCAACATGAAGCTCATAGAGAACCATCTCTTCCCACCGACGACCGGTCCACTTCTGTCGCTTCCATGCATAGGCGCTAAGATCAGCGACTTCGCTTGGTCCATGAACGTCGTTCGGCTGGTGGCGTGAAGCGGGGTCGGGTACAGCGATCCCGTCGGGCAATATAAACTGGTAGAGGGTGCCGGGCCCCGCACCTTCGACGACAGCTGTAAACCAGCCGTCATCAGCACGGCGCATGTCGTACAAGTGGCGATTGTCGAGCTTTAAACCTATTCTGTCATGAAATGGAGCCCATAGCTGAAATGTAGTACTGTCTTTGCCAATGATGGGACCGAAGCAGGGGGACATGTTGCCTTACTGAGAGGGAATGAATTTACCACTCGCTTAACCCGCATCTGCTCGAACGGTTTCAAACACAATAAAAAAGTACGTCACCGTACGATAGCGGCCCGGGCCGGAACTTCGGCGTGAACGGGTTACCGCTTCAGGGAGGTGAAAGCCCGTATCAACTTTTTGCCCGCTGTCCGGAACGTGTGGGCAGTTCTCTCTATCCCTTGATAGTCGTGAACCCTATGTCTGGCTAAGGCCTGGATGGCAGGCCTGTCGGTGCGACCAAGCCTAACTCTGACGCTTTTACCTGCGAGCGGTCTAATCTTGCCGTCAGCGTTGCAAACGGATGGGAACTGAGACGATTTATCAGTACCGGATAATCGATCTGCTAATTTTCCTCCTATCGGTCGGTGTTTCCGTTGTGGATTTAACATTAAACGTGCGAACGGCGTTGCCCGCTTAATTTGAGCAACGCCGAGTTTTGTACCCGCATGGCCGCGACACTCACTGGGGAATGTTGGCCCATAGTCGGCCGATCGTCGGCTATGTGATTGCGCCCCGACCGCGCAACGGGATCGCCATAAAGGCGACGTCACGGAACCAACTAGCGCCAAGCAGGTTTAGTAATCTGAATGATTAGCGAGCATGATAATGCCCAGGTATTTCTTCCATGTCAGAGATCGCGACGGGCTATCCCTCGATGAGGAGGGTGTGGAACTTGCCAGTGATGACCGGGCCCGAGCTGAGGCCATGCAGGCCGCCAGAGAAATGCTCGCCGAGAAAATCCTGAAAGGTGAGGTCGTCGATGGCGCGAGGTTCGAGGTGATACGAATAGATGGTGTGGTAATTGCGACAATACCCGTGCGCTCAGCCCTGCGTCTGGACTGAGGGAAGGCGCCAACTGCGACATGGATGACGGACGCCAGTTACCGCTGTTGCAATTAACTGGCTTTGACCAGTCAAACGGATCTCACCGGTGCCGGCAGTCGCTCGCGGCTCTCCACATGGTGGTCCCGAGCGTTAGTCAAACTGATTTTAATTCAGACAGGAGAAATATCGTGACAGACGAAAACACCATTACCATCCGGGCACGGTTCAGGACACGTGAGGCGGCCGATCTGGCGGTCGAGCATCTGGTGCAGCAGGTGGGCATTTCGCGCCCAGATGTATTTATCCAGTCGGCCTCCGATCAAAATACAAATGGAACAAGTTCCTCACGTGGCGACGTCGATCGGCTCGACGCGCCGCATGAGGGCGAGATAGAGGTTTCGGCCGACATCGCGGCGAGCCAGATACCGGCAGTTCAGCAGAGCTTCGGTAATGCCGGTGCAATACACGTTACTGGCAAGTAAACACAGCGACGCGCTCGGCGGGTTCTAACAAGTCCTGTGGCGCTGTGATATGTTCCTACTCAGGCGACGTAACGATGCGATCCTGGCAGAACGCTGGCTTCTTCGGCAGCTGTCAAAAACAGCTCGCGAGCTTCTTCCGGTGTCGCTCTTCCATCAAGGGCGGCGCGACATCTGCTGCGCGCCATGGCGTAGGCTGGACCACTGATAGTGGGCCATTCGTCCAAAAGTAAAATTAAAGCCGCAAACGGGCCGTGTACGGTCTGCCTTCCGCTATGGGGCATGTTGACTTGGACCGGGGTATTCCAGGAAAGGGCAGGCATATCATCCTCCATTGCTGCTGCCGCTACCAACACCGCCTCGCCAGGAAAGTTCCTCGTCGTTTGTTCTTCCGGCGCAAATGTACGCTGGCTTACATAGTGACGCCTCACACCCCAGATCCATCGCTGGACAGCACTTGTGCGGGTTATCGTTGTGAGATGGTCCAACTGGAAACCGACACGCTATAGACGGTAGTGTTGCGATCTGGTGGAACAAGGTCGTCTTGCACGACAACAGGAGGCTTCCAGCAGTAGGGTGTCGTGTGCTTCGGCCAAAGTTTCAGGTGAATTCATATCTTCGGTAAAGACAGATTTCATGGCTTGAAATTCACAACATGAAAAACCATCTGATCGCCGTTTTCTGCAACATGGAGATTACCAATGACCACAGGACAGGACGCTCTGCCCGAAAAACATTCATTTGAAGCCGATGTCAGTCGCCTTCTGCATATGATGGTCCATTCTGTCTACTCGGACAGGGATGTCTTCCTGCGCGAACTGATTTCGAATGCCGCAGATGCCTGCGAAAAGCTTCGCTATGAATCAATATTGCAGCCGCAGCTCAATCCTGAGGGCACGCAGCCAGAAATCCTCGTTAAACTCGATGAACAAGCTTCTACGGTAATAGTCGAGGACAACGGCATTGGCATGAGCCACGACGAAATGATCGATGCCCTCGGTACGATTGCCCGCTCGGGGACCAAAGCCTTCATGGAAAGGCTCGAAGCCGCCAAAACCGGGGACAAGGCGCAACTGATCGGTCAGTTTGGGGTGGGTTTCTATTCCTCCTTCATGGTTGCCGAGAGGGTCGATGTCATTTCCCGTCGCGCAGGCGAGGCCGCCGCCTGGAAGTGGTCGTCCGACGGCAAGGGCAGTTACGACATGGTTGCCGTCGATCTTGATCAGGCGCCTGAAAGGGGCACTCGAGTCATCCTGCACCTAATGGAGGATGCGAAGAAGTATACCGGCAAGTGGCCCGTAGAGAAAATCATTCGTGACCAGTCCGGGCATGTACCCATTCCCGTCCGCCTGATTGAAAAGGATGGCGCTGAACCGACGCAAGTCTCTGATGGTGTGGCGCTCTGGACCCGTTCCAGGAGCGAAATTGCCAAACAGGATTACGACGATTTCTATCGTGGTATCTCCGGGGACTATGATGCACCTTTGACAACAGTCCATTTCCACGCCGAGGGCCGCCACGAATATACCACTCTGGCGTTCGTCCCGGGAGCCCAGCCGTTTGATCTGTTCGACCCGGAGCGTAAGGGGCGAATGAAACTCTACGTGAAGCGCGTCTTTATCACGGACGATGCCGAAGTGCTGCCAAGATACCTCAGGTTCGTGCGTGGTATTGTGGATACGTCTGACCTGCCTCTCAATATTTCGCGCGAGACAATCCAGGAAAGTCCGGTCCTGTCGGCAATCCGCAAAGGGGTTACCAACCGGGTCATTGTCGCCTTGGAGAAACTGGCTGAAAACGAGAGCGACACTTTCGCCAAATTCTGGGACCTCTTCGGACCGATTTTAAAGGAAGGGATTTACGAAGACTGGGAACGTCGTGAGCAACTGCTCAAGCTGGCGCGATTCCAAACAACAGCCGTCGACGACGCCACACGCACCATCGGTGACTACGTAGCGGACATGAAGGAAGGGCAGTCATCGATCTACTACATCAACGGGTCCAGTATCGAACAACTGAGGTCTTCGCCACATCTGGAGGGCTTTCGTGCCAAAGGAATTGAAGTGCTGTTGCTGTCGGATCCGGTTGACAGTTTCTGGCCAGGCAACATATCCGAGTTTGAGGGCAAACCTCTCAAGTCTGTCACCCAGGGTCTGGCCGATCTAGACGAAGTTTCTGGCGTGGATGGCACTGGCGCTCCAAAACACGAAGCGCCTGCGAATGTCGCTGCCTTTATCGATCTCGCCCGCAGCGTTCTTGTTGACGAGCTCGCCGACGTGCGGGTATCTGGCCGTTTGACCGAAAGTGCCGTGTGTCTCGTGGCATCTGAGCATGGCCCGGATAGACAGCTTGAAAAAATCCTTCAAGGGGCAGGGCGACTTCAAACCGCGTCAAAGCCGATCCTTGAAATCAATGCGCAAAACGAAGTGGTTCAGCGTATTGCCGGCGTCGAAGACCGGGTATTTCTTGAGGATGCCGCGTGGCTGCTGCTCGATCAGGCCCGCATTCTCGACGGGGACAAACCCTCCGACCCGCGCGCCTTTGCGCAGCGTCAGGCTAGACTGTTTTCTTTGGCGACAGGGTTAAACCAGTAAGCTTTATCCACACCCCGGCCATCATGGCCGGGGTCTTACCGGGCGCACAACCCGCCCTGTATGGGCGCAGAGGAGATGAGGGAACAGCCGACCTTTGTAAAATCTTCTACGAGCGCATTGCCCAAATGGCGCACGGAACGTGGCGGAAGGTCGAAGACCTACCGCCCTACGTAGGGACATGATGCCGGGTGGTCAGGTAACGACGCCGATCTGCCATGGAACAAATTCGTCCTGGCCATAGCCGAAAGCTTCACTTTTAGACGGCTTTCCTGATGCGCAGTCGATGATCATCTGGAAGATCGTCTTACCCAGCTCGTCAATCGTGGCGTCGCCGTCAATGATCGAGCCGCAGTTGATGTCCATATCCTCTTCTTGTCGTTTCCACGTGGCGGTATTGGTCGAAAGCTTGAGGGACGGGGAGGGCATGCAACCGAATGCAGAGCCGCGACCAGTGGTAAAGCAGATCAGGTTGGCCCCCGAAGCGACCTGTCCGGTAGCAGAGATCGGATCAAAGCCGGGCGAATCCATGAACACGAGACCTTTGGTCGTAATCTGTTGGGCATATTCATAGACACCGTTCAGCGGCGTGGTGCCGCCCTTGGCCACGGCACCCAGTGATTTCTCCAGAATGGTCGTGAGGCCGCCCGCCTTGTTGCCGGCGGAAGGATTGTTGTTCATTTCAGCGCCGTTGCGGGCGCAATATTCCTTCCACCACTCCAGACGGCGGACAAGTTTTTCGCCCACGATCTGACTGGAGGCGCGACGCGTCAGAAGGTGTTCTGCGCCATAGACTTCCGGCGTTTCGGAAAGGATGGCGGTGCCGCCGTTCCGGACTAATATATCGACGGCTGCACCTAGTGCCGGATTTGCTGTAATGCCTGAATACCCGTCAGAGCCGCCACACTGCAGACCGACAGTAAGATGCGAAACTGGCAGCGGTTCCCGCTGAACCTCGTTGACAGTGGGAAGGATCGAGCGAATCTTCTCGATACCATGCTGAATGGTTTTGGCGGTCCCGCCGAGCGCCTGAATGGTGAACGCCTGCAGGGTTTCTTTTTCAGAAAGCTCCCGCTCGTCCATGATTGTGGATATCTGGTTCGCCTCGCAGCCAAGACCGACGATCACGACCGCTCCGAAATTCGGATGGACAGCGTAACCGGAAATCGTCCGGCGCACCATCGCCATGCCTTCGCTTGCGACATCGACGCCGCAACCGATGCCATGCGTGAGAGCCACGACGCCATCAACATTGGGAAAATCGGCCAACGCCGATGGATTGATATCGCGACGGAAGTGATCGGCGATGACACGCGCCACGCGCGCCGAACAGTTCACGCTGGTCAAAATGCCAATATAGTTGCGCGTGGCTACGCGTCCGTCCGGGCGCTTGATGCCCATGAAGGTCACAGGTTTTGTTTCGTATTTCACGGGATGGAAATCCTGGCCGATCGCAAAGTCGTGTTCGACCTCCATCATTTCAAGATTATGGACATGAATATGGGCGCCAGCGGGTATATCCGCACTGGCAGCGCCGATGATCTGATTGTATTTCCGGACCGGAGAGCCCGCTTTAATATCGCGCACCGCGATCTTGTGACCTGCGGGCACATCGGTAAGGACAGTGATTCCGTGTTCCGGCAACACTGTGTCGGCGCAGACCGCCTTGGCGGCGATGACGACGTCGTCTTCAGGTCGGAGGCGGATGATTGTTGGTGCAGACATCTCGATTTCCAGTGCCTTTGCGAAATGGGGGCCGGCCTCCGCCAGGAGACCGGCAGGCTTCATAGTCAGTTGATGTTGGTCATGTCTTCTGGCAGGTCGACATTGTGGTAGGTCTTGTAGATCTCACGCAGCTTGCCGTTCGCCAGATTGTCAGCCACCCACTTGTCAAGATAGGCTTTGAAGGCATCCTGGTTCTTGCGGAGGCCGATGCCGAGCGGGAAGGTTTTAAGTGTGAGCTGAGGTTCGATCTGCTTCGACGGGTTGGCGGCGTTGACCGGCGCCAGCAGGGACGGTGCGACCACGTAAACCGACTGCTGGCCGGAAACGACGGCGTTGGTTGCCGTGGCATTATCGTCATAGCGGACAATGGTCACGTCCTTCAGACCTTCGTCGGTGACTGCCTTGGTGATGATCTGGTCGTTGGTCGAGCCACGGGTTACAGCGACTTCCTTGCCTTCAATATCCTTCAATGAGGTGACTTTCAGACCACCCGTCGTGGACACAGCAGCCTGAATGACGGCGTAAGGAGCGGAGAAGTCGACCGTCTTTTTGCGCTCGTCTGTGATCGAAAAGCTGGCGATGACCGCATTGACCTTGTTCGTCATCAGGTAGGGGATGCGGTTTGCGGGTGAAACGGAAACGACCTTAAGTTCAACGCCGAGATCCTTGGCCAGGAGTTCGGCGGCCGCAACGTCCGAGCCTACCTGCTTCATCTGTCCATCGACCATGCCAAACGGGGCTTGGCCCAGGTCAATCCCAATGGTGATCGACTTGTTCTCTTGGATCTTGGCAAGGTCGTCGGCCTTGACGGCGTATGCGCCGGTTCCCAAGGCAATCGTCGCTAGAAAGGCGGTAAGACATGCTGTCAGTTTCATACTCATTTCCTCCGTTGAGTTTTTGGAAAGTGTTGCGGTGCCCCTTCACAGGCCGTTGCCGACGAATTGGGCGAGTTCACGCGTTTGGGGTGCAGACAGCATTGAGCCTGGTCCGCTTTCGTGAATTTTGCCCTCGTGCATGAAAATCACGTTGTTGGCGACGCCGCGGGCGAAAGCCATTTCGTGAGTGACCAGCACCATGGTCATGCCTTCACGGGCAAGGTTTTCCATGACGCGCAGGACTTCGCCGGTCAGTTCCGGGTCAAGCGCTGATGTGACTTCATCGAACAGCATGACCTTTGGACGCATGGCCAGCGAGCGGGCGATCGCCACGCGCTGCTGCTGGCCACCGGAGAGCTGCTCAGGGTAATTGTCGAATTTCTCAAGGAGGCCCACGCGATCGAGCACTTCCCTGGCCGTTTCTTTCGCGTGGGAACGCGACGCCTTTTTCACCCAGCGAGGCGCGAGCATGATGTTCTGACCGACCGTCAGGTGCGGGAAAAGGTTATAGCTCTGGAAGACGATGCCAACGTCGAGATGCAGTTGATGCAGTAACTTGCTGTCGAGCTTGGTGCCAAGTGTGTGCGAACAGATTTCGATCTCGCCGCCATTGATGGTTTCGAGGCCGTTTATGCAGCGCAGGGCAGTGCTTTTCCCCGAACCGCTTCGTCCGATTAGTGCGACCACCGATCCCTGGGCGACCTCGAATGAGATGCCTTTGAGCACCTGCAGGGCTCCAAAGGATTTGGAAACGTTCGTGAGTTTAACGATTGGAGACATTGAGGCGATCCTCCAGCTTGCGGCTCCACCATGCGAGCGGGAAGCACATCAGGAAATAAAGGGCGGCGACGAGCACGAAGACCTGAAAGGGCTGGAACGTCGAGTTGTTGATTAGCTTGCTCGTATAGGTCAGGTCGGCGACACCGATGACCGAAGCAAGCGACGTGTTCTTCACGATCTGCACCATGAAGCCTACTGTGGGGGGCGTTGAGAGACGAAGCGCCTGGGGTACTATGACCAGCCAGAACCGCTGAAGGGAACTGAGCGCCAGACATTCGGCAGCTTCCCACTGGGTCTTGGGGACTGACAAGATGCCACCGCGCCAGATCTCCCCGAAATAGGCGCTGGCGTAGACTGCAATTGCCAGCGAAGCCGCCGCGAAAGGCGCGATGTCAATTCCCAGGAGCGACAGGCCGAAATAAGCCAGCAGCATTTGGATCAGCAGTGGCGTACCTTGGACGATTTGCACGTAAAGGAACGACAGGTAACGCAGCATGCGGTTTTGGGACACGCGTGAAACGGCAATCAGCAGCCCCAGAATACCGCCTGCCGCAAAGGCGACCAGAGACAGGCCCAAGGTCCAGGTTGCGCCGACCAGCAGCGCTTGAATTTGAAAACTTGTAAGCATGGCGGGGCCTTAGAGCGGGCTGCCAAGTCGGCGCAAGCGAGGGAAGGCCAACCGGCCGAGCAGCCAGAAAAAGATGCGCACGGTTGCGGCCAGGAGAATGTAGAGAATTGCCACCACCAGATAGATCTCGAAGGAGCGGAAGGTGATGGAGTCTATCCGTGTTGCGATTGAGGTCAGTTCTTCTGCGGAAATCTGCGAAACGACGCTTGTCGTCAACATGATAAGGATGAACTGACTGGTCAGTGCGGGATAAACGCGCTCGGTTGCTGGCGGCAGAACGATCATTGCCAGAGTCTGCAGCCTCGACAAGCCAAGACAGTTCGCAGCTTCAAGCTGACCCTTGCGGATCGATTCGATGCCTGCCCGCATGATCTCGCAAGTGTAGGCACTTATGTTGATGACGATTGCGAGGATCGCGCAAAAATCAGCGCCGAGCTTCAAGCCGAGTGATGCCAGCCCGAAGTAGATCAGGAACATCTGGATGAGAAGTGGCGTGTTGCGGATCACTTCCACATAGATCGCACAGAGGCGGCGAAGCCAACTGCTTTGAGAGCTCCGCCCAACAGCAAAGAGGGTGCCGACTGCGAAACCGAGCGCGATCGTGATCACCGACATCTTTATTGTCAGCCAGAGGCCGCGAAGAAGTTCGGGCCAGTATTCAGCGAGAAAGCTGAAGTCAAATTGATAGTCCATGGTGCAGGCGCTCCTCCCTTTTGAGCGTCCAATGGGGCTGCCGTGCAAGTGCAGGTCGGGCAGTGGGCAAGCTCCTAGCACCATTTTCATTTGTGTTCAATATGTAAGATGCAATCCCATAATATGGGATTTAATGCGATTATCATGTTGTTGCCGGAAATAAAATCGTGTTATATCCCAACATGAGAGAATCTGTTTCATAGTATGGATATTAAATGAGCGATCAGGCAGGTCAGGGCACTCAATCTTTATCTCGGGCATTTGCTACGCTGAATGCTGTCGCGGCCGGAAAGAGCGACCTGGCATCGATTGGCAAGGAAACCGGCACAACGCGCAGCACGACCCATCGACTGGTCGCATTCCTCCAGAGGGAGGGCTTTATTCGCCACGTCGAGGGACGAGGATATCTGCTTGGCACCCGTTTGATTGAACTGGGAGCCACGGCACTGACGCAAATGCCACTGACTTTCGTCGCGCGGCCTATTTTGGAAAAACTATCCGATGAGACCAGCGATACGATCCACCTGAGCGTACGCGATGGGGACCACGTTATATATGTCGACAAGATACCTGGCCGACGTGGGCTGGAAATGCGCTCGCGGGTGGGGCTTCGCAAACCGATAGCTGTTACCGGTACCGGAAAGGCCCAGATGCTCGATCTTGGCGAAAGCGAATGGGCAAGGCTCTATTCTCTGGCGCAGGCAGAGGTCTTCGGAGATGATCGTCCCCCACCGGGTTTCCTGACCTGGAGCGACTATCTGGCTTCAATGCGTGATTTTTGCCTATCAGGTTACACTTTGGAGATCGAAGAAAACGAAACAGGGATAGGTTGTGTGGCTGCGCCCATTCGCGACGCGCAAGGAAAGATCATCGCTGGTTTGAGTGTGGCGAGCACTCCACCCCATATATCCAGAGCCAGGCTAATCGAGCTTGCGCCGATCGTTCAAGAAAGCGCTGCGGCAATATCCCGCGGTATGGGATACGCCATATGATTAAACTCCCCGTGCGGAGATTTTCCGGCCTTGGATATGCTGACATTCATGACCAGGGCATTGGAGTTCATGCTGGAGTGAACAAAACTGGGATTGTCATATGGCTTCACATACCATGGTTCTCGTTGTCATTTGATGTGATCTGAGCGTTTGAAACGCCCAAAGTAGGTGCGTGCCCAGATCGATCAGCAGATTTTCTTTCGCCGATAGTCCCAAGAGCCAAAACCCAGTCGTCTACCCCATGAGCGGATTGTGTAACCGCGTCCAAAACCATGCCGGAAATCGCGATTTTTCCGGTTTGGTACGGAAACTACGTGTTGGGTACAGGCGCGTTAAGCGCCTTACGATTTGGGGGTCTCGATGTATAACGATGTTTTTTCCGGAAGCCGGGTTTGGGCAAGCCTGGGTAAAATCCTTTTGGCTGGTACAGCACTTGTAGTGTTAAGCCCGGTCGTCCCGGAAATGGCCAAAAAGGCAGTCGCGCAGCAAACGCAGCAACCAATTTCGGTTCCGGCAGGTCCGTTGACGCCAGCACTCAACAGCCTTGCTGCACAAACCGGGTTACAGATTCTCTTCGATGCTTCCATCGCCCAAGGCAAAACGACCTCAGGCGCCAGTGGCAATCTGACTGCTCAACAAGCTCTGGATTCCGTGCTGGTCGGGACAGGTATTGGTGCCAGATTTGCGGGAACCAACCAGGTCACACTTTCTTCTGGATCCAACCTCACAACAGCTCCTGCCGCGGACGGAAGTACCGTGCTTGATGCCATAAAAATTTACGGATCACGCAACGCAACGACGCTTCAAGGTACGACAAGCAGCGTCGGCGTCGTGGACGCTGAAAACCTGGTAGACAGCCAAATACGCACCACCCAGGACACCTACCGTCGCATGGCAAACGTGCTCGACAGCGCCACGGTCAACGCCGGTTTCGTCATCCGCGGCATGAGTTCTGAAGGTCTTGTCCCGTCCGGTGGACCGGCTGGATCGGTCTATGTCGATGGCATCCTCCAGACGCGATACAATGCCCGCTTCGGTGCGCGTAACCTCTGGGATGTTGAGCAGGTTGAGGTCTATCGTGGCCCACAGTCAACGCTTTCCGGCCGTGCAGCCATGACCGGGGCGATTTACATCAAGTCCAAAGATCCGACGTTCGATAAAGAAGTTGAGCTTTCCGGCACGATAGGTAGCGATCATCTCGCAGGCACTGCCTTCATGGTTAATACTCCTGTTATCGATGACCAGATCGCTTTGCGCATATCGGGTGCCTTCGAGCGTTCATATGCCCAGCCCGATTATTCGGATTTCAGGATTTTCGACAATTACGATGAACTGACGACCGATATTAGCGGTGTATTGCGGGCTAAGGTGCTGATCACACCATCAGAAATGCCGGACACCCGCGCACTGTTGACCTATTCTTACTCAAAAGATCGGCCGAACGACGCCCTCGTGGGCCTCTATACGGGCCGCGGCGACTTCAACAATTCCCCGGTAACGTATACGGAGTATCGCTGGACCGAGACGCACAACCTAGGCCTCGAGGTCACACATGATTTCTCAGATACGCTGCGATTCACATCCCAGACGGGTTACCAGTACGGCATCAACAACCGGCGCTCGATCGATTACGGCACTGAGGGTGTGATCAATGGAATCACCGGCGAAGACGATAATTCAATATTCACGCAAGAGTTCCGGTTAAACTACGAAGCCGATAGCTGGAAATGGGTTGCTGGCGTCTACGGTAGCCACGAAGTGTGGGACGGCGCAACGGATATTGTCGCATTCGACCTGTATCAGCAGAGCGATACACAGAACCGCAGAACATCTAACTTCGCTGTCTTCGGTGAAGCGACCTACGAATTTGCACCGACCTGGTTTGCAACACTGGGCGGGCGCCTAGACTATCTGAAAGATAGGGATCACCAGCGAAACTATTTCGGCCTTATCGATCCCTCAGCGGTGCTGACAGGCGATCCATCGTCCCTAAACGAGCTGAATTTTGTGCCAAAGGTTGGCCTTTCCAAGGAGTTCGGTGACAACCAGACGGTTGGCCTTACTTACACGCAGGGCTTTCGTTCAGGTGGCTCCTATTTCGATCGGGTGACCGGTGATCTGGGCACTTACGATCCGGAATACTCTCAGAATGTTGAGCTCTCTTATAAGGGAACGCTTCTTGAGGACCGGCTGACGCTGAACGCCAATCTTTTCTACACGAAGTACGACGATCAGCAGGTTGAAATACGCCCTGATCCATCCATCCCGGGCTATCGCATAACTTCGAACGCTGCAACGTCGCGGGCCTGGGGTTTCGAGATCGAGCCAACTCTTGAGGTCACAGATGAATTTACCGCATTCATGTCTATCGGCTACCTGAACACTAAGTTCATCGATTTCAACCACGCAGCACTTACGCTGCCACAAGACGGTAAGTCGTTCCCGGAAGCTCCAGAATGGAGTGTGGCTTTGGGTGGACGGTATGAGTTCGAAAACGGCGTCTTTGTCGGAGCCGATGCCAAGTACACGACGAGCTACAATTCGCGCTTCGGCACGAATGGCATGTACAAGATAGATCCGCGCTTCATCCTAAATACGCAAACTGGCTTCAAGAAGGACAATTGGGAGGTTATCGCCTTCGTGGAGAACCTCACGGATGAGAAGTATTTCACGATCGTGGATCCTGACTATTCCCTGCCGTTCGGCCAGGCGGGCAAGGGTCGCTCATTCGGACTGAATGTCCGCGTCAAGTTCTGATAACCGCTGTTGTGGGGTGTCGTACCCCACAGCCATTTCAGCCCTAAGAATGAAATGACGTCTGTAATGCGCTTCTGTTTTGCCCTGATTATTTTTCTGATGAACACCTCTTTTTCGCATGCCGCATGCGAAGGCAAAGAGATCAGTGAGGATGTTTACAATGGTCCTCTCTGCATCCCTAAAAATGCGCAGAGGATTGTGACACTTGATCCGCTTATCACTCTAGGCATGCTCCTTGAACTTGGTGCTCCCGTCGTTGCGACGCCTTATATGGCGATCCAGGACGATGGGGTGATGAAGAGTGTTAAAGACCGTAATTTGGTCGACTTGGGCAATCCCAGAGAGCCAAGTCTCGAGAGGGTTGCAGCGCTGAAACCCGATTTGATTATCGGTTCTGCCGAAGCCCATGGACAGATTTACGATACTGCAGCGAAAATCGCCCCTACGGTGCTTTTCAAGCACATGGATTGGAAACAATATCTGCAGCGCTTGTCTGAGGTCGCGGGGCGTGAGGGAACGGCAGACCAGGCGCTACTAGCATATGAGAGGCGCGTCTCCAGCATTCGAGAGCGAATGGCGAAGACTGATCTGACAGTATCGACTGTGCGTTTCGCACCCGGCCGCTTCGTGGTTTTCGTTGATGGACCAGAAGCCTATGCGCCTTTTGCCGTGCTTCACGAAGCCGGAGTGAAACGCACGTCATACGAAACAGTGACAGACGGCACTATCGTGAAGCGTCCGGATTGGGAGGAACTGGCCAGTCTGGACGGCGATATTCTGCTCTATGTTTCGGCCAGCGGCTTTGAGAACGATGAAGACGACAAACTGGAAAAGGATGTCGTGCAAAATCCGCTTTGGCAGCTATTGCCTGCTGTGCAGAGCGGTCGGGCTTATCGGGTCGATCGTGGGCCATGGCAAAGCTTTCACGGTCTTGCGTCGGCACATCGCATTCTTGATGACATTGAACGTCATATTCTGGACAGCCAATGAGGACGGGAGCCCGCACGTTAGTTGGGCGGAGGATGTTGGCTTTGTTTGTGCTGCTGTTCCTGCTGGCGCTAGGCTGTCTTCTGGCCATCAGTGTCGGCACAACGTGGATGCCCGCGAAAACTGTGATTGCTGCACTCGTGCATTTCGACGGGTCGCGTGATCACATCCTGATCATCGCCATCAGGCTTCCACGTGTACTGACCGCAATCATCGCTGGAAGCGCCCTCGCAATGTCAGGCGCCATCATGCAGGCCGTGACCAATAATCCACTTGCCTCACCCGGTCTGCTTGGAATCAACGCCGGCGCTGCATTCGCTGTCGTAACCATGATGACACTAACGGGGTCAGGTAGCGGTTCAAGTTACATATGGTTTGCTTTCGGTGGAGCAGGAGCTGCCGCCGTTGTTGTTTACGCACTCGGTTCCGTGGGCGGTATCGTTCACCATTCCCTTGGTCTTATTCTCGCTGGCGCTGTCGTTACCGCTTTCCTTACGTCATTGACCGGGACGGTGCTGATATTCGATCAGAGCACACTTGATGCCGTACGCCTATGGACGGCTGGATCGGTCTCCGGTCGGACATTGGCTGAGATACTGGATGTCGCCCCCTATGTAACAGTTGCGCTCGCTGCGTCCTTGTTCATCGGCAGGCATTTGACAGCTCTTAGTCTCGGCCCGGACGCTTCCCGCGCGATTGGGCAAAACACCGCGTTGTGGCGTGGTGTGTCTGTCGTCATCGTGATGCTCCTTGCAGGAGGAGCCGTGGCGCTCGCTGGCCCGATTGGCTTTGTCGGCCTTATTGTGCCGCACATTGTTCGCTTCATGGTCGGCGTTGACTACCGCTGGATTTTGCCATTCTGCGCCGTGGGTGGCGCCTTCCTCGTGGTGATAGCCGACATGATGGGACGCACCTTGTTCGCGAGCCAGAGTTTTCCGGTTGGAGTGACGATTGCGCTGGTCGGCGCACCGTTCTTTCTGTGGCTTGCACGGACAAGGGTGAGGGCGGAAACGTGATCCGGGTCATTTCCGTATTTACGTTGCTGCTGACACTCCTCATTGCCGCAAGCCTTACCTTCGGCGACATCTCCATCTCATGGCGTGCAGTTTTTGACGTGCTATCCGGGAGTATCGATGCCAGCCAACAAGACGTGATGATTGTTCTTGAACTGCGACTGCCGCGTGTTCTTCTTGGCATCCTTGTTGGAACGGCGCTTGCAACAGCAGGCACGATCACGATTGCCGTCCTGCGTAATCCTCTAGCGGAACCTGGAGTCCTTGGAATTAATGGCGGCGCCGCTGCTGCGGCGATGGCGGTTATCGTTCTGATGCAGGACCCGCCTGTATTTTTATTACAGGTCGCGGGATTTTGTGGCGCAACCATTATGGCAGGGACTGTTTTTCTCTTCTCATGGCGTGGTGGAACATCATCCCTAAGGATCATCCTGATTGGCGTGGGATTGGGTGCGCTTGCCAGTGCGGTCACTACTTTCCTGTCTGCCTTCGGTGAGATTGGTGATGTACAGCGCGCGATGATCTGGGTTTCTGGAAGTGTCTATGACGCCAATATGCTCAAGGTTCGGCTGTTATCGCTTTGGCTCGTCCTGCCGATCATACTGACGTTTCTTCTGTCGTCCGAACTGGATCTCATCCGCTTTGGTGACAACGCCGCACGAAGCCTGGGCCAGCCGGTTGATAAAATGCGCGGTCTTTTGATCTTTATCTGCGTAATGATTTGTGGCGCAGCGGTTGCAGTGTCTGGACTGATCGGGTTCGTCGGGCTGATAGGACCCCACATTGCCACCCGCCTGGTCGGTCCAGCACACTACAGAATTATACCTGTGGCAGCCCTCGTCGGAGCTTGCCTTGTAACATCGGCGGATCTGGTGGGCCGCGTGATCATAGCGCCAGCACAACTGCCTGCGGGCATTGTCACAGGCCTCATCGGAGCACCATTTTTTGCCTACTTGATCTGGGGACGCCGCCATGACCGTGGATGAGAAAACGCCGCCTGCCAAGCTGGCTGGATTTGATGTCCATATTGCATATGGAAAACGCTACGTTGTCGAGAATTTTGATCTCGCCGTGCCGCCGCGCCGTTTCACTGCTTTGATAGGGCCGAACGGGAGTGGCAAATCCACTATTCTGCGTACGTTCGCGGGCCTTATGCCTGCGACAACTGGCACTTTGCTCCTGGATGGTCACAACATCTCTCAGCTCTCTACGAGGGAGACGGCACGGCGCATCGGTGTTCTTTTGCAAGGACCGGTCGCACCGGAGGGGCTTACTGTCACTGATCTTGTCGAGCAAGGACGCTATCCCCACCGGTCTTTATTTGCGCGGTGGTCCAGCGAAGATCAGTCTGCCTGCGAAGAGGCGCTGACACTTACCGGTATAACCGACCTTGCCGATCGTTCCTTGGACAGCCTGTCGGGCGGACAAAGACAACGCGCATGGATTGCCATGACACTCGCCCAGCAAAGTGAAGTCCTTCTACTCGATGAACCGACAACCTATCTCGACCTTGAACATCAGATCGAATTGATGAAACTCGTGACGATGCTTGTTGAACGCCAGGGCAAGACCATTGTTGCCGTTTTGCATGACATCAACCAGGCCGCCCGCTATGCCCACAACATCGTCATCCTCAAGGCTGGGCGCATCATAGCGTCCGGAAATCCGGCAGAGGTTATTTCTGCCAAGACAATCACTGAGGTGTTCAACGTAGACACTATGATCATGCGCGATCCGGTTGCCGGAACACCGCTGTGCATACCGCTATAAGGCGACCGTCAATGTTGCGGCTTCATGATGGGTGATGGAAATATCACACCACTGCAATATTTTCAGATGTCTGGGCATGGTCAGCGCTGTCTGATCGGAACAGGTCAAATGAAAATCGACCAACAAAATCAGGCATAAAGATGAATTTTAATGTCATGATTTAAGGCGCGTAGAAATTCGTACTGATGGATTGTTTTAACTTGTTGTCCTTGCACGATTTTTTCTGAACCTGTAGCGTTCAGAACAATAGGACATGATGCCGTCCTGACAATATTGTTGCTTTGGGAAACGAGTATTATGTCGAGCTCTTCCACTTCACGGATGTCTTGGGACAGTCTTGATGGCAGTGATTTGCTGAACAGAGCAATCGAAGAGCACTATGCCGATATCACTGGTGCCGTGCTGCGCCGCGGGCATCCGCGCTCGACGGCTCAGGACGTTGTTCACGATCTTTACATCAAGCTATCTACTAAGCCGGAGGTCCTTCGCAACAAGCGCTCTGTGAAGGCCTTCCTTTGCCGAGCGGCCATCAATCTCGGTTTTGATAGACTTCGTCGTGAAAACATCGAGGCACGGTTGTTTTCAGGCTCCGAAAAGGAGGCTTTGGCGGTCGCCAGCGCCGCACCAGCTCCTGACCACGTCCTGCAGATCGAAGCGCGCGTTGCCATATTGCGTGATGCAATCGCCGATCTGCCGCAGCGACGACGCGTTGTCTTTATCCTGCACCGGCTTCATCATCTGACACCGGACCAGATCTCCGTGAAGCTCAACATTTCACGAAACATGGTGGACCGACATTTGCGACGTGCCTTTGCGCACTGCCTTGATCGCCTCTTGCAAGTCTAGCCCGCTTCACCTGATCCCCGAAATGTTCTAAATGAGCCGTAGTCCCAATTCGGTATAGCCAAGCGTCTATACGATAGAGGACACAGGCTGGAGAGGGATATGCCAGGCAACCGGGCGAAAGATGCCCAACGAAAACGCAACCGGGAGGCTGCGGACTGGATTTTGCGTAACAGCGACCCCCGCCAACCAGCGGAAGAAAAGTCGCGTTTTCAGGCATGGCTAAACGCCGATCCGCAAAACTGTCGAACATACAATGCGGCCGAACAGCTTCTGGGTGATGCCCAAACTGCCATTCAGTCTGATACCGCGCTTTCCAACATTCGTATAAAACCCCGCAGTCCTGTCAAACCTGTCGTCATAGCGCTGTTTTTTCTCGCCATTGCTGGCGCCACATTCCTCTCGCTTGATGGCCCCATCAGAATGCAGGCGGATGTCGTTGCAGGCGTCGATGAAATGCCAGTCGTCACATTACAGGATGGATCGACGGTTCAACTTAACTCCTCATCAGCCATCGCAGTCGATTTTACTCCAGAGCGACGTGTCGTGCGGCTCCTGCGCGGCCAGGCCTATTTCGAGGTTGCCCATGCACCGGAACGCCCGTTCAGCGTCGATGCAGGCCCAGCCCGGGTGACGGCTCTAGGCACCGCCTTTGACGTACGTTACAGCGACACCGACCTGCAGGTGAGCGTCACAGAAAGTGCTGTGATGATTGAACCGGACGTGGGCAATTCCGGCTCCCTTCAGATTCACGAAGGTGAACAAGCGCTTGTGGACCGCCGGAGCGGTAGCTCCGTTGTTCAGCGTGTTGATAGCAATGTTGCACTATCTTGGCGGCGTGGCCAGATCGCCGTCGATAATGCGCCGCTCTTCAAAGTCGTCGAGGAAATCGGTCGTCATTTCCCCGGCAGGATTGTCATTGCGGGCGATACAGTCGCTAATCGCCGGATCAGCGGAACGATCAATGTCACGGATACGGAAGCTGCTCTATCCTTCCTTCGCGCAGCACTAGGCGTAAAAACAACTCGGGTAGGACCCTTGATACTAATCCGTTCCTGAGGATGGCTGTAGCGATATTGTTTTGAGAAGCCTGCGCCAAAAGCAATGCTGCTCAGAGTTACCGACCAACGGTTGTCCTAGGGGCATTCGTAGAAATTGGCCTTAATCAGAAGCAGGACATTTCAGCTTTGACGCCGGGAGAGTTCGTATCGCATGTATGAGGCTAAGCAGAGTGTGTGTTATCTATTTTATATCCCGCTGACATAATCACGTCCCAATAATACCTTTGGCCTGCATTCTTCCTCATGGCGAAAGACGGCGCAAGAAACCTCAAAACGAACTCAGATTTGGCAGCCTTTCGCCTAAATCCTATCAGCAAACAGCCGGTCGAGTTCCCGCGCCAACTGATCTTGGGTGTAGGGTTTTCCAAGCCGCGCCACGTCAAGGTTCACTCCAGGTGGCAACTCGGCATAGCCGGACGCAATAAGTATCGGAAGATCTGGAACTATATCCCGAACAGCAATTGCCAGCTCTCCACCGGTCATTCCCGGCATGGAATAGTCCGTGATGAGAAGGTCGAACTCGGACCCGTCGCCCAGGCGCTGAAGTGCCTCGTTTCCCGAATAGGCTTCCACCACGTCATGACCAAGGTCCGTCAACATGTCAGCTGAACTCATGGCAATGAGTGCATCGTCGTCCACAAGCAAAATTCTTTTCGGCCCTTTGGCTTTCTGCGCTATCTCAATCGGCATATCAATCACCCCGGTTTCAGTTGCCGCGCCGGATGTGGATACCGGTATCCATAGTTCCGCCTTTGTCCCGCGCTGCAACTCACTTGTCAGCTTGAGATCACCTTTCAGCTGGGACGCCAGGCCATGGATCATCGAAAGGCCAAGGCCGGTGCCCTTTCCGAGCTCCTTGGTGGAGAAAAACGGCTCGACAGCTTTTCTAAGTGTTTCACTATCCATGCCCTGACCTTGGTCAACAACCGAAAGGACGACGTAATGGCCGGCGGCAAGCTCACCTTCCGGCCTGGACTGATGAACCTCGTCCAGCCCAATGCGGATCTCGCCTCCGTCTGGCATTGCGTCACGAGCGTTGACAACGAGATTGAGGAGCGCCAGTTCAATCTGGTTTGCATCTGCCGAGACCAGAGGAAGATGAGGCGGCACATGCGTTTCAATCACCACATTTGCGCCAACCGAGCGTTTCAGCAGATCTTCCATTCCCATTATCAGCGCTCGCATGTCGACCGGGTCGATACGGAGGTCCTGTTTGCGCGAGAAAGCCAGTAACCGCTGGGTGAGCGATGCACCGCGCTTTGCGCCCTGCTGGGCTCCGTCTATGAGACGAATCGCCTTGTTATCCTCTCCAACGTACTTTCGCAGGAGTTCAAGATTGCCAAGTACGGCCATCAGGAGGTTATTGAAATCGTGCGCCACGCCTCCAGTAAGTTGGCCGATCGCCTCCATCTTCTGAGCCTGGCGAAGTTGTTGCTCGGCGCTCTCCCGTTGGTTCACCTCTGCCATCATTCTGGCGTGGGTCTCTTCCAGTTTACGGGTCCGTTCTGCAACGCGCTCTTCAAGAACCTCGTTCAGTTGTCGCTGGTGCTCTTCCGCTTTCAGTCGTGCGGTGATGTCGGCCGAGACGCCGACGAGCTTTATGGCCTTACCTTCGCGGTCTCTGTAGAGCTGGGCGCGGATCTCGGCCCAATGGACAGAGCCGTCACTCCAGATCGTGCGGTATTCTATGGCGTAGTCGGCGCCGGTTTCAATCGTCGTTCGAACGGCGAACTGCATCCGGTCGACATCCTCAGGATGGATACTGGCCAACAGATCCGTGTAGGAGAACTCCTCGGTGGCATTGCGACCGAATATTGATCGAAAGGTCGTCGAAGTGATCAGTTCGCCGGTTGCAAGATCGAATTCCCACGCGCCCAGTCTGCCGGCACTGAGGGCCGTTTGAAGACGTCTCTCGCCTTCATCAAGAGCCTCTATTCTAGCTCGGGCATCGAATTGGCGGCGACGGCCCCGCATGGCGGATCGCGCAACGCTTATGAAGGTGGTTGGATGAAATGGCCGTTCAATGAAGCTCACGTTGCCCAGGACTTCAGATAATCTTGCCGCCGCCGGATTGCGTTCAGGTCCACCACCACGGTTCGTGAGGATGACGAACGGAAGGTCAGACCAACTCGGCTGTGCCTCGATCCACGCGGAAAAACCTCTCAGATCGGCAGACCGAAAAGCCTCCTCTGTCACAACTGCGAAAGCGATGTCGTCACTCAACTTCGCCACAAACGACGCAATATCACTCACTGCGGTGGCGGCCACCCCAGCTTCTTTCAGGAGCGAAACTGCAATCTCCGCGTCACGGCCGATAGGAGCGTAAACCAGGGCGCTTGTGTCGCTATTAGGAATTGTCGCTACCCTCACCGGTCATTGGAAGAAGAGGGTTTTGATCCCCCACAAAGTTAGGGACGCCACGCAGAATTCCCTGAAAGGCCGAAAGCGGCTCGCCGAGCGTTAGTCCTCCACCGGATATTTTAAATTCACGAATAGTATCTTCGTGTGGCCCGGTGCGTTTCTTGATCACCGATACTGCGCGCCGAACTTTTCCCAGTGCCTCGAAATACCTCAGAAGAATGACGCTGTCTGCAAGATAGGTAACGTCAACAGGCGATTTCATGTCGCCGACCAGACCATGCTGCGCGACCGTCAAAAAGGTATTTGCACCCTGCCTGTTGAGGTATTGCAAAAGTTCATGCATGTGCAGGATGAGAGCATTCTCTTCCGGCATCGCAGCTTGATAGCCATTAATGCTGTCGATTACGACCGTCTTGGCTTCATAGGTTGAAACCCGGTCACGAACACGCTGCGCAAATTCACCCGGTGACAGTTCGGCGGCATCCAGTTGCTCTATGTGGATATGGCCCTGTGCGTGCAGTGTTTCCAGGTCGATACCCATGGTCTTGGTACGGGCATAAAGCAGGCCAAGCTCCTCATCAAAGATAAAGATCGCGGCTTTTTCCCCTCGCTGGATTGCAGCGTTCACAAACTGCAGGGCGAACAAGCTTTTGCCGGTGCCTGCCGGCCCGATAAGCAGTGTGCTGGACCCGCGCTCGATGCCTCCGCCAAGGAGATCGTCGAACTCGGGAAGACCGCTGGATAAGGTGGTTCGCTCGAAACCGGTCTTGTGCTCAATTGCACGAAGCCGCGGAAACACCGAAACGCCGCCGGTCTTGATGACGAAATCATGATAGCCACCACGGAACGACTGTCCGCGATATTTTATCACCCTCAGGCGACGACGTTCAGAACCGTAATCTGGAGCCAGTTGTTCGAGATAGATCACGCCATGGACAACGCTGTGCACAGTCTTGTCGAAATTTTCCGACGTCATGTCGTCTAGCAACAGGACGGTGGCATCCGAACGTGAAAAGAAGTGTTTCAAAGCAAGTATCTGTCGGCGGTAGCGCAGCGAACTTTGTGCCAGCAAGCGGATTTCGGAAAGACTGTCTATTACGACGCGCTGAGGCTTGATGCGATCAAACGCCTCGAAAATCATTCTTGTGGTTTCACCGAGCTCGAGATCCGAGGAATAGAGCAGACTTTGCTGTTGGTCGGCGTCGAGAAGGCTTTCTGGCGGTACGAGTTCAAAGATTTCGATCTCGCTACCGATTTCCATACCATGTGATTTTGCGCAATCACGCAGCTCTTCGTTCGTCTCCGATAGGCTTATGTAAAGACAGCGCTCGCCGAGTTTTGCGCCTTCGATGAGGAACTGCAGGGCGATTGTCGTTTTGCCCGTCCCCGGAGATCCCTCTAAGAGGAACACGTGCCTGCGAGTTAAGCCACCGGAAAGAACATCATCCAATCCCTGCACGCCTGTTCTAGCGCTCTGACTTAAAATCTCGTCCATGTTTCCTCCGCACTTCCTAAAATACTTAGATACAGGTCTTAAGAGAATCAAGGCTCGAGGAGCAATCTGGTTTGAGGACTTGGAGATAATGGACCTTAAGCTAAGACAAAAACCGTGCTGTTTTATCGCTATGAAGTCTGGTGGATAGCCTTGTCCTTTGACTGCTCAATGGCTGCTGTTAGGAGAACGCCCGTTTGGCGCTTCGGGTCGAGCGCGGCCATCACTGCGGATTGTTAGACGACGGCGTTGGGTTAACGAGATGGCCCACGTTCAGAGCCCTGGTTTGTCATAAGCTCATCGAGTTCGTTGCGACTTGGGATCGGCGGAACGGCTGTCATATGGGGTACTGCTGCTCGATGCTGGTGCGGCGTTGTTGTAATCGCTCGCATCCTACCGTACGGATTTATGCTTTGATTGCTCCATTGCTTCAGGCAAGGAGATGTCGTGTCGCCTCGACACAATCGAATTCGGAGCCACACATTCCACGCTCAAACGAAATGTGTGGCATCTCTAGGTTTTGCGTTGGGGACGCAGCCCGCATAACGCGGTTCAGGTTCAGGTTCAGGTTCAGGTTCAGGTTCAGGTTCAGCTCAGCATTGGTTCATGTTCAGTTGGCTGATCATATTGTTATAGTTCTGGAGGAGGGAGCTTGCGTCCTGCTGCTCCCGCGACTGCATTAGCTGGAACTGGGAGCCTTGCTGCTTGTCCTTTTCATACGAGCCGTCTTCTGTCCTGTGGATGATCTGCCTGCCGACGGAGAGATAGGCATTGGCATTGGACATGATGGCCGGGCAACCCGTGCTGTTTTGGTCCCGCACCTTGCGATCATAGCCTGATGCCATAGTGGCGAACGCGTCGAGCGCCGCCTTGAACACGTCCTTGCTGTCACCAAAACCCTCGCCAGTCAGGAAACTAGAGGCCTGGTCGATGCTGTCCTTGATATGATAGACCATGCCGATCCGGAAATAGGCGAGCGTGTCCTTTTCCGTCTCGTCAAATTCCAACTTGATGCGGGCGCGGTCCTTTGCCTCGATCGCTTTGGCGTAATTCATCTGGGCCTTTGCCAGGGTTTCCATGGCGGAGATATAGGCGGGTTGAATCTCGCGTCCATGCGCGCCCTTATCGCTCAGATAGGTCTTGGCCTCGATGTAATTGTCCAGGTCGCGATCAAGAGGGATGGCCTTGTCCAACGCATCGCTATAGGTCTGCGCCGAAACGTCAAGTTCGGCCATGTCGGGTTTCAAGGCCCGCGCTTTGTCCAGATTCTCCTTGACCCGGCTCATCGTCGACGATGAAGGGAAAAGGAGGTCGTCATTCTCTTCCTTGCCGTCAAGTACAGGCTGAATATAGCGCTGATATGTTGCCAGATCCTCGGCGTAAGGTCGGTGCACCGAATTGGCAACCTCGACATAGGCGTTGTATTTTTGAACTTCTGACTGTTCGCTGGAGGTTTGTGTCTCGCGCGCACGGTCTGTCTGGCTGGAGGTGTTGTCATCACACGCCGACAGAATGAGCAGGGCTGCTGCAATGGCGAAAAAGGGAGACAGGGGGTTAAAGTTCTGATTTTGTTTCATTTGCGTCCTCATTTCATCTCTGAGGAGATCGTCACTTCCAAGCTGCAAAGACATCAAATTGCAAACAAGATTTCAGGATCCCGTTCAGGTCAAAGCGCCTGTTGGGTATCGGTGGTACAAGGCACTAAGACGGGGAGCCTTTTGGCGTGATTTAGGGGTGGAGGCAAGCCCAGCGGACGTTTCACCTGCCTTTCGCCAGGAACGCCACTGGCGTCCATGGCTGCTCCGACCAATCGAGCCGCGATGTGTACGCGCTCAAACTCCATACAGAATTAAGCGCCTGCTATCTGCACAACGCAGCCGCGAGGCGCCACGTTATCGCACGCCGCCCGGCATCGGTGTGACGTTGCATTTGCGTGCGCGCAGATCATGTTACCAAAGCACAGCGGGATCGGGGCGCGCTTATATCGCTTCAATGGCACAATTTGTCGTCGGTGACAGAGGCATCCTGCCCCACTTTTCAACGTGTAAGCTTGTGGTATTAGCATCACAAAGCCTGCATAGGCCATTGATAACCTTAGTCCGGCCCGGTAGTTCTGAAAATAGTGAGTGGCATCTGTCAGAAGAGATTTACGATGAGCGCATCAAGGTCGCAGCCTGAATGGAGTGCAGACGAGCTTAGACGGGCTATTAAGTCGGCGGGGGTGGCGCTTTGGACCTGGATGCTGGACGACGATACGTTCGTCATGGACACCAAGGCATACGAACTTTGGGACATACCAGCAGAGACGGATCTCAGCTTTGAGCATCTTTCAGCTAAGGTCCATCCTGCGGACAGAGACCGCGTCAGGGCGGCATTTGTTGCCACTCGTGCGATTGATGGGCCCTTTGAAATCGATTTCCGCATCCTCACGACCGCCTCTGATGTCCGATGGATCTCCGCGCGTGGCCAGGGGAACGACGGCGATACGGCAACAAAAAAAACGACTGGAATTTTTCTTGACGTAACGGGGCGCAAGCAGGCGGAGGAAAGCCATGAGCTGCTCGCCGGTGAGATGAGCCACCGCGTTAAGAACCTGCTCGCTTTGGCTTCCGGCCTCACGAGCATCACGTCGCGTTCAACTGAAACGAAGGAGGAGATGGCAAAGCAGTTGACGCAGCGCCTTACCGCACTCGGACGCGCCCATGAGCTTGTCCGCCCGCTTCCGGATGGTCAGGGGCGCGCGGCTTTGCTGGGCGATCTGTTTAGTGTGCTGTTGGCGCCATACGACGACCATGGCGCTTTCGCTGGGCGTATCCGCGTTGCAGTTCCACGCATGGGGCTTGGGGAGAGGGCCGCGACAAGTCTTGCGCTCATCATTCACGAACTGGCAACGAACTCGCTGAAGTATGGTGCCCTTTCAAACGAAACGGGGTCCCTCGACATTTCCGGGGCATCAGCCAAAGACGACATCGAGATCGTTTGGAGCGAGCACGGCTGTGATGGTGTCGGTGCGGCGAAGACTGCCGAAGGCTACGGCAGCAAATTGCTGCATCGAACCGTCTCAGGGCAGCTGGGAGGGTCAATTGACTTTAACTGGGTTGAAGGGGGAGTTGTCGTGACGCTCCGGTTAAAGGAAAGTCGGCTAACAGCCTGAATGTGAAACGGTTGGTCATACCAACTGGCTAACGGTATCTTCTCGCCTAGGGGGTGCCGTTGTTGGAGAATGACCGTCCGTTAAGTGAGTTTTGAAACAGACTGGCGGGTGGAAAAATTGTTAGCGACAAACTTGTTTTAAGCGCGTCGTCACTGTGATGGCTCTTCATGGAAACAGGCGAACCGCTTGCGATGATCAAACCTTGTCATAAGTGAAGGACGTCAAAAGCGTCGTGACGAAGTTGCTGGCCTTTTCCTTGACAAGGACTTCCGTCCATTCATCAGTCCCGCGAAGCATCAGTCCGGTGTAGATGCTGTCGACGGCCGCCTCTTCAACTCTCTTGATATGCGCTTGGAAGGACGCCTCATCCCCTGACTTGTACAGGTCTCGAACGACCATCCGCAGAATTTCCTGCACGGCAATCTGCCAAGCCGTGTTGATTGCCTGAAGTTCGTTGGCTTGGTTCGTCATCGAGAACTCCTGTTATTGCGGCCACTGGCCACCTGGGCCACCCGCGCAGTTGCGGTGTCATCAGGCAAAAAAAAGGCCAGGCAACTTGCCTGACCTCAGTAGGTATTGTGCTTTCAACAGTGCCAGTACATCCGTGGTCAAAGGAAAGCAGATACCGATTTAAGCAGCCTGAAGATTGCAAGCCGACATTTTGCCGGACTTGTTGTCGCGCTCCAGATCGTAGCTGAGCTTCTGGCCTTCGACGATTTCGCGCATTCCGGCGCGCTCGACGGCAGAGATGTGAACGAACGCGTCAGCGCTACCGTTGTCAGGCTGGATGAAGCCGAAGCCCTTGGTGGAATTAAACCATTTAACTGTGCCGGTGATCATAATGAACCCTTTCATAGCAATATAGATGACCTCAGCGCGACTGCGCTGCGGATGATGATAACGATTGTTTTAAAGGGAGGGTTCGTTGAAAGCGCGGTGCTAATCGCGCGGTAACCAAAGCTCAGCAAGAAAATATCGATAATGGATAGATACTGGATCTAAATCGGATTGTCAACTTTTAGTTTTGAGAGCATTTCCGCACATCTACCTAAGGATGTATTCTCGCCCAGCGCACGCTTCCTGACCATTCACGCTGGCTGGCAAAGTTCCACGCGGCGGTTCAGATATACCAGAGTAGCTGGTGCCTCTCGAGCAGGTTTGCTGGCAGAGGAAAAAATACGCACGCATTTTGGACACCAGGCGAAACATCTATAGAAAATGACTTTGTCCGGCCGGCTCTTCGACTTATGCCGTAAGATAAGTGTACGTGTATTCCGCTTCTTCAAGGCGAGTGCTCGCTAATCCAGAAATCGCTAATGACAGCTCAGTCAGCTTTGAGCGAGACTTGATGATCTCATCAGCTGAAATACCGGATGCCAGCCTCCCGGCGAGAGTAACCTTCGAATTGCACCATTCCCGCTGGTGCCGCGGACGCGCATCTCTGGTATGTTAATGGTTGTTAGAGCTGCATATCGACTACACGAGAAAAAGCTTCGAATTGGCAAGCCGTGACAGCACGACAAACAAGCCAGCAGTTGAACCAAATAGAAAGACGGCAGGACCACTATCCACACGCTCGAAGGGGCGATGAAAGGAAGTCATGTTCTCTCTGACCTATGACCGCGTCAAAACTGTGCTGCTCTCGATTGCGATAGTCGGTCTCGTAAGTGGGCTGGTTTTTTTCGCATACGACAAGCCCGATATGGCCGTCCTTGCTTGGCGTCTTGGGGTTATTCCGGTCTTGATTGCTCTGGTCGTCGAAATCCTTCGCAGTCTCTGGCGAGGTGAAGTCGGGCTGGACATTGTCGCGGCGCTTTCGATGTCGGCAGCGCTGTTATTCGGTGAAACGCTGGCCGCATCGGTGGTCGCCGTAATGTATGCCGGCGGTACTTTTATTGAGAACTTTGCGGAGGGCCGTGCCAGGCGCGAAATGAGCACACTCCTGTCCCGGGTTCCCAGAACTGCCACACGCCATGAAAATGGCACTCTAGAGGTTGTCGCGCTCGACACGATTGAACCAGGCGACCTCCTTTTCATTCATCAGGGCGCCATCGTGCCGACAGACGGATATATTGAGGGCGCGCAGGCGATCGTCGATAAGTCTGCCATCACGGGTGAATCAATGCCCGTGCGACTTGTCCATGGTGACGAGTTGATGAGCGGTTGTACGAATGCGGGCGAGCCTTTTGACCTGCGCGCTCGGCGTCGGGCGGTTGACAGCACTTACGCCGGGATCGTCCGGTTGGTTGAAGCAGCGCAAGCATCCAAGGCACCGATGGCGCGGCTTGCGGATCGATATTCAATGCTTTTCCTCGTGGTGACAATTGCACTCGCAACAGCTGCATGGTGGCTCACGCGTGATCCTATCCGGGCCGTGGCGGTGTTGGTCGTGGCAACGCCTTGCCCGTTAATCCTTGCAGTACCTGTCGCTCTCGTGGCTGGGCTGTCGCGGGCGGCGCACTTTGGTGTTCTCATCAAGGGCGCAAAGCCATTGGAAGTCCTGGCACGGATCACGACACTGGTTCTCGACAAAACCGGTACACTGACGGATGGACGTCCCCAGATCGTGTTGATTGAACCATGCAACGGTATGTCGGAGGATGAAGTTTTATATTTCGCTGCGGCTCTTGAACAGGCGTCAAAGCATCCGATGGCCGTGGCGATTGTTACTGCGGCGCACCGCAGGGGTGTTATGCTGCCAGCGCCAGAGCACGTAACGGAGCGTCCTGGAGAGGGAGTTAGCGGAACCGTTTCAGGTCACCTGGTCAGTGTGGGAGGAGTTTCGTTCGTCAATCAGCAAATCGGCGCAGCGCCCATTCCCAGCCCGATCTTGAATGTTGGTGCGGTAATTGTCGCGCTTGCAGTCGATGATAAAATTGCTGGCTACATCACCATGGCCGATGCTCTTCGGACAGGTGTCGCAGAGCTTATAGCAAACCTGCGTCAACTCGGCATACGCCGTATCCTGCTAGCCACTGGCGATAGAAAGGCAGTCGCGGAAGATGTTACAAAAAACCTGGGGCTTGACGCGGTCAAATCAGATCTAACGCCAGACGAGAAAGTTCTTCTTGTGACTGCTGAACGCAAGAACGGGCTAGTGATGATGGTAGGAGACGGTGTTAACGATGCACCGGCACTTGCTGTTGCGGATATTGGCGTTGCCATGGGGGCTCGTGGAGCCGCGGCCTCAGCCGAGGCTGCGGATATTGTTCTTCTCGTCGATCATCTTGACCGCCTGCTTCCGGGTATCGAAATTGCGCAACGCGCGCGGCGTATAGCGCTCGAAAGTGTCGTGGCCGGTATCGGAATGTCGACTATCGGTATGACCGCGGCGGCCTTTGGATACTTAACGCCGGTACAGGGCGCCGTCATTCAGGAATTGATCGATGTGGCTGTGATCCTCAACGCGTTGCGCGTTCTCGCGATTCAACCTCGAATTGGTCAAGAAATCACACGATAGAGCGGCGGAGGCGTCGAGCGGCATAATTAATTAAGAGACGGTTGCGAAAGAGGGGCGTCAACGCTCCTCTCTCGCTTCCGTGGCTTGGCGATAGCAGCAACGGTTGCTGCAAAATTTCCACAAGATCAGCTCTTAATGAAGGCCAACAGGTCAGCATTGAGAACATCGGCATTAACCGTCAACATACCGTGAGAGAAACCAGGGTAGGTCTTGAGCGTGCCGTTCGTCAGGAGCTTGATCGCCTTGTGGGCAGAATCTGCGATCGGTACGATCTGGTCGTCTTCGCCGTGCAGAACAAGCGTTGGAACGGTGATCGCCTTCAGGTCTTCGGTCTGGTCGGTTTCAGAGAAAGCCTTGATGCCATCATAATGGGCCTTTGCGCCACCCATCATGCCTTGACGCCACCAGTTCTGGATCACCCCTTCCTGGGCCGTCGCGCCATCACGGTTGAAACCGTAGAAAGGACCAGCCGGTACATCGCGGAAGAACTGGGCGCGGTTGGCAGCCAGTGCGGAACGGAAGCCGTCAAACACTTCAATCGGCAGACCCTCAGGGTTGCTGTCTGTCTTCAGCATCAGCGGCGGTACGGCGGACACCAGGACAGCCTTGGCAACACGACCTGCGGGCTGACCATGTTTTGCAACATAGCGGGCAACTTCACCGCCACCGGTTGAATGGCCGATATGAACGGCGTTCTTCAGATCAAGGGCTTCGACGACAGCAAATGCGTCGGCTGCATAATGGTCCATGTCGTGACCGTCCGCCACCTGTGCCGAGCGACCGTGACCACGACGGTCATGAGCAACAACGCGGTAACCCTTCGACAGGAAGAACAGCATCTGGGCGTCCCAGTCATCCGACGACAGCGGCCAGCCATGATGGAAAACGATTGGCTGCGCGTCCTTTGGACCCCAGTCCTTGTAAAAAATTTTGGTGCCGTCCTTGGTTGTTACAAAGCCCATGTCGATTTCTCCTTGTGATGAACTTTTGGTGGATGAGTTTTGCGAGAAGGCGATCGCCGGAACGCTCACGCTGGCAAGGGCGATGCTTCCGATCAGTACGCTGCGTCTCGACACGAAAAACCGGTTTGTATCAGATGTCATGGCATTTCTCCTGTCGCGCTTTGTCTGCGAATTCCGTATTTGACAAAGAGAAGGTATCGCGATCTTCTATCGAAAACACGTGGCGGAAATGACTTTATCCGAGGCAAAAGTGGCAAATACCAAAACACCTGATTTCATAGAGGTGGGCTTACTGGTTTACCCGGATTGTCAGCTGGCTGCCGTCTATGGACTTACCGATCTGTTTCGCGTCGCCAACGACTGGTCTACAAATTTGCAGGCGCCGACAACTTATCGCAACATTCGGGTCAGTCACTGGAAGATGGAGGGTGGTGACGTATCCTGCACATGGGATTCAAGCCCTGGCATCCCACACGCGTTGAGCTACGTCATCGCGCCGCCTAGCATCATCATGCCTGAGAAGATGCAAAGCATGAGCCCGGCGTCGCAATGGCTCGCGTCCCAGCATGCGCGCGGCGTTACTGTCTGTTCAATTTGTGCCGGGGCGTTTGTCCTTGCTGAGACCGGGCTCATCGACGGCCGACGCGCCACGACCCACTGGGCTTTTGCAGACAGGCTTGCTGAACAGTTTCCCAAGATTGACGTGTCACCCGATAACATGATCATCGATGATGGCGATGTCATCACCGCTGGCGGAATTCTGGCCTGGGCTGATCTTGGTCTGCTCCTTGTCGAGAAGCTGCTTGGGCAGGCCGTGATGCTTGAGACGGCACGCTTTCTTGTTGTTGACCCGCCGCGTCGCAGTCAGAGCCAGTACAAGGCTTTTCTTCCCCGCTTTGATCATGGCGATAAGGAGGTCCTGCAGGTCCAGCACCAGTTTCATGCGGCACCTGAGCTGCAAAAATCGATCGGTGAGCTGGCAGACAGCGTGCATCTTTCCGAAAGGACACTCCAGCGCCGCTTTTTGCGTGCGACACGGCTCAAGCTGACCGAATATCTGCAAAATGTGCGCATCATGAAGGCGCGGCAATTGCTTGAGACGACGAATGGTTCTGTCGAGAGCATTGCCTGGGCGGTTGGTTATACTGATCCAGCTGCCTTCCGAAAGGTATTTGGCAGGCTGACTGGCGCTACTCCAAATGTCTATCGCGGTGACGCGCGCGTATGATTGTTCTGCGGTCTAGAAACTTACCGCTCGCGAAGCGATCAGGTTCTCTCTCGCGCTTGCCTCAAATTCGGTGCGTTCTCCCATCCCGGCCAGTTTGTGATTGGACATCGAATGATCGAAGTGAGAGAGCGCTACCCGACCGTGAGTCAGCAAATGCTCAATACGGACTGATAAAAACGTCCCTGCCGCTAAATTCTTCGTTTGTCAGCGCTGGTGTTTGGCAACTTTTGTGTCAGCGCACCGCCATATCTACGGGACTACCGACAACCTAAGACATTGCTCTCCTTTATGTTTCTTGGCTCCAGGCACCTGAAGTGATCGCATTTCCATATCCATCTCGGAGATATTTAAGCGGACTTTTTTCGCTGTCGAATGCCTGCACTACCACTCGATGGATGAGCCATCGTATGCGATAAAACTTCCCGTTTGCGTACTGGCAACTGCGTTCAGCGCCTCCAAAATCCTCTTTGCCGCATCATCCGGTCGCATTCTCTCACGCCCGCGCGAGAACGGCTCCGACAGGCTGGTTTCGACTGTCCCAGGATGGACACCAACGAGCACAGCGTCAGGATGCGTGCGCTTGAACTCGATTGACGCAGTACGGATGATTTGGTTCAGAGCAGCTTTCGATGAGCGATAGGAAATCCACCCTCCAAGGCGATTATCTCCGATCGAGCCAACCCTTGCCGATAGGAAGGCGCAGATTCCACGCTTTTCACGATCAACGAGCGGAAGAAAGTGCTTCATTACAAGTGCAGGCCCGATGGCATTTAACCGAAACTGCGCTGTCATCGCGTCGGGATCGAGCTGCCTGATTGTTTTTTCGGGGCCGACACCATTGATCGTCAAAGCGCCCGTCGCACATATCAACAAATGGATTTTTTTGCTGGCGATCTTTTGCACGCAAGAAACGACCGACGCTTCCTCGGTAATATCCAGCCCGTCTTCCCTGCGTGACATACAGATGACCTCGTTGCAGCGCGGATCAGCACTGAGTGTCTGTTGTATGGCCGATCCTATCCCACCGCTCGAACCTATGACCAGAGCGGTATAGTTGTCGGGCAGTGAAGACATTTCAGGCATAGGCAATTCCCGAGATACGTGTCAGTTAAGCGGGGCTTCCGGACTGCCATAGCGCTTAGAGCAGAATGTGCCCTGTCTGTAGACTGTTGACCATTTGCGTCGCTCGATGATAGCCGCCCCGTTAGCGAGAGGCTTGGATCGAATTTGATATGTTCAGGCGCTGGTGTAAACCTCTGATAACAAATTCCTTTGCGCGTACAGCACATACGACAGCTCTGGATTGCGGGTGGGGTGCATGCTTTTCATTCGGACGGCCTGCGGCACTGCACTCCATTCCGATGGGCGGATGGTTGGGATCACACTCTGATATCTAGGTCGTCCATTGTACCCTCCAAGACCATGACCAGTTTTCCGGTCGAAGGGCGCCAACTCGACTACCAACGATGCGCGTATGTGAGAGATCCGGGATGCCTACAGTCGCGCCGAAGCCTGCTGCTGCTTGTCGCAGTTCGATGAAATCTACGCGGCCTCAATCTTGTCGCCAGAAAAGTAGGTTTTCTCGCCAAGCATGGATTTCACGAGTGAACGTGCAACGCGGTCTATCGTCTCAAGTCGGATCCTCGATTGCCTTTGCGAACCGTTCGAGTTCGACCGAGTAGCAAAAGAACCCAAACAACACCAACAGGATCAATGCTCCATGCAAGATAGCCTGTCCAAGCGGTGGAAGTGAATCCGTTTCCGGCAAGTGCCGAAAAAAGATTGTCGAAAACAGGACGCCGCCGAATAAAAATGCGAGGCGCGCAGCGAATGAAAGTAAATGAGAAACGAATGTTGAGCGGAAAGGCGAGGGGACCTCAACCCACCGCAACCGCGTCCAATAACTTGCTTGCAAAACAAGAGCAGCCACGAGGATTAAAATCAACGTCGATACCGGCAGTTCTTGGCGTTCACCAAGATGTGTGACTACGTAATAAAATATAGGGAAGATAGTCCGGAGCAGGAATGCGACGGCAAAGGATTGAAGCACAAGAAGTACTGCGTAAGCGAATGCATTTCTCTTGGTATCAATCATCCGCCCGCATTCCCGTTGGCAACATGCAGAAACTCGCACTTTTTAGTCAATGAGCTGCGAGCGTTGTAATGATTCCTAAACGTTCCAATCCGCTGACGATCAACTGAATTGCAACCGCAGTCAGTAAAATCCCGAACACGACCTCTGAGACGACCATGCCGGCCGGTTTCATGCGTTTGGAAAGCTTGTCGGTATTGGTGAATACAAGATAGTCGAAAGCAGCCACAATAATGATCAGAACGACAACAACCACCGCGCTGGCGACCGAGACGACTTCTCCAGATGCGAGAATGATGACGGTAATGCCAACAGGGTTAAGCAAATAGGGAACGGCGAGCGGAAACACCGCGAGCTTATCGGGATCGATCGGAGCGGTAAGCTCGTCATGTGGCTTGTCGGTTGGTCCTGAGGCCATCTTGATCGCTATAAGTGCAAGAATGATGCCGCCTGCCACCGCGACGGCGCCGCCCGTAATGTGGAGAAGCCGCATCAAAAGTGCTCCTGTTGCGAACAGGATCAATGCTGTGACGAACGCCGTCACCACCATTTGGCGACCGATGCGCACCTTGGTCGCCGCATCGAAGCCATGGGTTTTCTCCAAAAACGGCACGAGGGCGATTTTCGGCCCCATACCAATTAAAAGCAAAAGTAGAAGCTTTCCGACGAGCGTGGCGTCGATAGTCGAGAAGTCCATGGAAGATCCCCTTTTTGATGGTGCCTTGTTCGCCACCGCTCCATCAATGAAGGCGGTAGCAAGAAATACGATTTTCTCGCTGTGAAATTATCAGTGCTGGCAAACGTCGCACAAACCCGCCGTCCTTGTAGGCGAGCAGACTGGGCAGGTTTGAACTGGTTTTGAGATATTCATTTAATATCCTCCCTCTGATACTCGGTCTCGATTCGGGTGGTGTCGTGCCAAATTCAAGTCGGCCCGGGCGCAGCCACCACATTTTGTTTCGCGAGAGCCTGCTGGGCTACGGCTGTGTGACTGTCCTCTTTTCCACCAGCAACTTGCACGGTCGGGACAGCAATCTTGATGCCTTGTTCGTTGAATGCTTCGCGAAGCATCGCATAAGCTCTGCGACGGATTGCCGACTGCAGCTGGGTGGGCTTTAGCGTCATTCCAAAGCTCAACTTGATTCCATAATCGCTGATCTCCTCGACGCCTTTCATCTTGAGGTTCTCAATGATGAACGGCTGGAACTCGGGATCTTCTCGCAGAGCTTTGCCTACGGATTTGGTAATCGCTTTGACCTGGGCGACGTCGGATTCGTAGGACACGGACAGCAGGAATTTGACCACTGACCAGTCGCGGCTCATGTTTTGGATGGCGCCCAGTTCGCTAAACGGGACGATGAATATGGGCCCCCTATGGTGCCTTAGCTTTACGGAGCGGAGACTGAACGCCTCTACAGTGCCTTTGTAGCTGCCGCTCTGAATGTACTCGCCGATTCGGAAGGCATCATCGAGGAGATAGAACATGCCGCTGATGATATCCTTTACGACGGTCTGCGCGCCAAAACCGATGGCGACGCCCACAACGCCGGCGCCAGCGATCAGCGGTCCGATCTCAATGCCGAGTGACGACAAAGCCATCATGATTGCGATCGCAGCGAATAAAATCATCAGGAAGTTGCGTAGGATGGGCAGCAGTGTTCTCAGGCGGGTGCGGCGTCGCTCACGTTCACTTCCTATCTCGAGCGCTGTCTCGGTGTCTCCCATCTTCCGGTCGATCAAAACCTTCACGACATTCCATGCCAAGTCGACGACCAGGAGGATAATGCCGGCGCTCAACACTCCACGTACAAGACGGAGCGCGGGCGAATCCTGCATTGTCATCTGAGTCAGCCGGACATCCAGAATATTTGCAAGGAAAACGATCGCTGCAACGATAAGGGTTGCGCGTATCCCGCGCTCGACGATGACCGAGAGCACCGTGACGCGGCTGCGCCCATCTTCATCAGTTTCTGAACGGCGCAGAATGTTATTGATGGACGCCTTTGTAAAAACGATCGCCCCTGGCAATGCGGCGCAAACCACCATGACCCAAAAGAGCTCCACCGCGCCAGCCACCCACAGCAGCCATATCCCTGTTAAATAGGCAGTCCAAAGCCAGTTCCGACCATGCAGGCCGATCCGGCTCGTCTGTTGCGTGGGTGAACCAGGCGGGCGTCGCCATATCGCCTCAATGGCAATGCCCAAAAGTATGAACCCCAGAAAGTAGGCAGCGAGCTGACGCGATGGGATCGACAGGCCGAGCGTGCCAAGAAGCCGGATTGTCACCCAGCCAAAGGCGTACCAGCCAATGAGATAGCTCAGCCGTTTTGCCCAGTGGCCTGCCGCCTCGTTAGTGATCGGGACCACGCGGAAACGGCCTTGTTCGTTTGAACGCGGCGCCAAAAATACATCCAGCAAAGCGCAAGCGAGGCGGTAGATGACAACAGCGAACAGGAAGCCGACGACGATTTCCCTGATGATCGGCGGCCAGTCAAAAAGCAGGAAGAACCCTATGCTGCCAAGACCAAACGACAGGACATAACAAACCGCCCAGAGCAGCCGGGCAGTTATGACAACGACCCTGTGCCAAACGGATGTGACTGATGCTCCAGCCATCCATGACCGCCAACCAGCGCTGAACCGCCAGAACAACCATTGCGCCCCCAATCCTGCGGCAACGAAAGCGGCCAGCAAGACGATGGGCCGGGTTCCGCCAATCGCTTTGACGTCTTGCTCAAGCAAAGCCGCGCCCCGCATCGCCTCGGAGGGAAAAGAATGCACAGCTGCAACCATCGAAGCGGCGTGGGCGCGAAAACGCATCGTTGATCCGGCAAACGACGACGCCGGGTCCTTGCTGGCAGTCGCTGGGACCGTAGCACTCTCTGTTTCGCGAGCGACGCCCTGCAGCCATTTCTGAACGTCAGGATCTGACATCAGGCCGATAAAACGTTGGACACTGGCGGGTTGCTCCGCCAGAGAAGCAGGCGCTTGTGCTGCTGCCGCGGAAATATCAGCCAGTGTCGCACCCGCCAGGGCAGCCGCGGTAAGAAACACTTTGATCAGCAGTAATTTCAGGCGCCATGCCATTTTCTGTCCTATTGTTATCGTTCGGCGTGCCCCTAGAGGACACGCGACCTCAATCGATGGCCTCAGTTGTGTTGTTCGGTGCGTTGCAAGTTTGATGAATGCGCTGACGTTCCAGACGGACCAATGAGCGACTGAACGCCTCCGGCATAGTTGTCTCTCGTGTTGGCATCGACGACGGCAACCGGAGCGGCAAGGATCAGCCCGGCGGTGCTGCCCACCGCAACTGCCGTGCTTGTGGTTGCCGCGAGGATTGTGTCCCCAACGCCAATCTTGCTGTCCGTCAAAGTCTGTCCTTCGGAAATCCGCGCACCGATAAGACGAACAATCTCGGGGGATTCCGCAAACTTGCCGTGATTGAGCCTGTCGCCGGATTTGATCGTGGTCAGATCAACGACGGATATCTGGCTATCAGCCAGTTCCTTCTTGTAAGGAGACTGCTCGGGGTCGATGGAACCAAGCCTTGCGACGTCGCCCCACACCCTGCGGGACACGGCCAGTGCCCGGTCGTCCCGCGAGACAAACAATGTGAACTTGGGATGCTGTTTGCCCATATCGGAAATCTGCTGTCGAAAGACGTCGACATCGACATCAGGCGATGCCAGCATCACATTCTCGAACTTGGCTGGAAGGCCGTTATTACGGATGGCCATCTGACGAAGCGCCTCAAGGGCCAACCAGTTGCCCATGGAGTGGGCGAGGATGGAAACCTCCTTCACCCGTACATCTTTGGCCAGATACTGAAACAGCATCTCCAGGGCATTGCGCGTGTAGTTGGTGCTCTCCCTGTCGTAACCATAAGCGAGTAGGCTTGCGCGCGACGGCCAGGTAACAAGAACCGGAGCGCTGGCGATTCCGGAATCCTGGACAATTTGGGCGAAGCGATAGACCGAGTCTTCAAAGCGATTGTTGAAGCCGTGGATAAACACCAGCACACTTCCGTCACGGCTCTTGCGCACTGAAGCGGTCAACCATTTTCTGGCATCGTCGCGACTGATCTCATTTGCCTTCAATGTGGCGAAATCGGTCGCTGGATTGGAGGGTAGCCTCTTCGGCCATGCAACCTCGCCAATCTTTCTCGCATTGCCTGGCGGTATGGAGACGGTAATCTCCGCGAAAGACGGAACCTTGGCGCGTTCGCCGGTAAACATTTCGCCTTTCACCGTTGAGCGGCTGCGGGTTGTTGTAACCAGCATGTCGACCCTGGTGGCGTTCGGTGCGCTGTCAGCAACCGGGACGAGAACATTTTTGGCGTGGCCGCCACACCCGGCGAGTGCGGCAATAACCATGCATGCGACAAGCCATTCCACTCGACAGGGAACGCGTCCATCTCGCAGTTCGTTTGTCTCGGCGCTGTTCACCCGTTCACCTGCCCTAGCTGCCAGAACTTTTCGCCGCCATTTTCGGCACCAGGAAAATCTATGCGAATGACGGGCAGCATTCCCGTAACATCGGGTATGTTACGGAGCAGCACTCCTCGTTGCAGGCAAGAAAGCTGCGAAACTGTTCGAGGTAATCAAACGTCAGCGCCAGTTGCCTGATCGGGTGAGCATCTTTCCGGTGTCGACGAGACGAGCCGCTGGTAGCGGCGGCATACGCTGGTCTCGGTCTCCGATCGCCCACCCGTATCTTACGGTAACATACTGCACGAACTGCCCCTGATCACTGAATATGACTTCAGGACATTCGGCGTCGCTGTGGCGCTTTGACGGTGGGAGCGGACAATGGATGAAAACGTGGCTGCGGTCAGGCTGCGATTTCCGAAAAGAGCTCATGCGATTGACGAACTCGCATTGCGAGACGTCGTGTTCTGCGAGATCTGCCGGGACTATGCCGAAGCCCAAAGTGAACTGGCCAAATGGAACACATCTCCGGATCCGGTTCGGGAGGAACGTATAGCCGAATACGGGGAACTGTTGGCAGCGCTTGGCAAAGAGATTGAAGACGCCCTCGACCGCGCCATTGTGGTCTCGATTCATCGCCCAACCCGCCCCCGCCCTGCGTAACTCCATCAAACACACAGTTAAAGGAACAAGATCGTGGTTTCCGAGACTATAGACGAGCCAGCACCTGCTTTGCCGCCTCGCAATCCCTTGCGGAGGGTCGCTCTCATTGTTGTTTTTTTGGCGTTGGGCCTGTTCGTACTCTCGGTCTTCATGGAGCGGCGGACACCCTCAACGTCTCAGGCGCAGGTCCAAGCCTATGTGGTTGGCATTGCGCCTGAAGTGACAGGTCGTGTTGTGGAGGTGGGTGTTACGGACAACACACGCGTGGAGGCCGATCAGATATTGTTCCGGATCGATCCCCAGCGCTACGAACTTGCTGTGAACGAGGCGGAAGCTGGCCTTGCCAGTGTCGGTCAATCAATCGGCGCATCAACTGCGGCGGTTGACGCTGCTCAGGCCAAACTCGTGCAGATACGAGCGGACAGAGATAATCTTCGCGACCAGTATGCCAGGGCCTCCGCACTCCTCAAGTCCGGCGTGTTTTCGAAGGCCCGCTTTGATACGGCCAAATCCGCCTACGAGCAGGCGGAGGCCTCGGTTTCGGGGGCGGAAGCTGATCTCGCCAAGGCCCGCGAACAGCTTGGTCCTTCCGGAAACGACAATCCACAGCTGCGTGCTGCCCTTGCGGGACTGGAAAAGGCACGGCTGGATCTGATGCATACGACCGTGCGGGCGCCGTCGCCTGGAGTTGTCACCAATCTTCAGCTCACCACGGGGAAGGTTTTACCCGCGGGTCAACCGGCCATGACATTCATTGATGTCGGCACCATCTGGATCAATGCCGCGTTCAAGGAAAACAGCCTCGAAAATGTCGTCGTTGGCAACAGGGCGGAAATCCTCTTTGATGCCCTTCCCGGGCGCCTGTTTCCCGCTACGGTGGAGAGCGTTGGCTTCGGCGTGTCGCAAGGCAACACGGATCCGAGCACCGGATTGCCCACCATCAGGAGTGAGAGCGGCTGGGTCAAAGAAGCACAGCGGTTCCCTGTTCGTCTCAACATCGCCGAAGCCGACAGACCACAGGGTGGTGTGCGCTACGGTTCGCAGGCGACGGTCATCATCTATACCGGTGACAATCCGGTGACAAATGCGTGGGGATCGCTGTGGGTCCGCATCGTGTCGGTACTCACCTATGTCAACTGACACCACCGCCGCAAAGCAGAAGCGAAAGGGATTGCGGGTCGCTCTTGCAGTCTCGTTCGGCTTTGTGCTGGCGGTGTACTGGATGGCTTTCATACCGTTTCTCGGACCGCTTTTTGCTGCACAGTTTCTACTGGCGAGCTCTCGACCAATGCCGCCTGGCAAGACTGTCGGCGCAGCCATTGTCATCCTGGTCGCCGGAATTGCGATGATGGTTTTGACCAGCAGCCTCGGCGACCGTCCAGCACCTTTTCTCCTCCTTCTGGGACTGACCTATTTTCTGTGTTTTGCAGTGCAAACCTCGGGCAAGGGCGGGCCGGCTGTCTTTCTCGTACTGGTCGTTGCTATCGTGGTACCGCTTCTCGGCATCCTGAATAAGGAACTGGCCAATTCCATACTGTCGATCCTTGTCGGTGGCGTGCTGTCGGGCACGCTTTTAATGTGGCTGGCCCACGCCATTATTCCTGAACCCGCTTGTTGCGAAGACAACACCGAGCGGTTGCCTGCTCAGCCGATGGATTTACTGCGAGCATTTGCAAATACGCTGATCCTTCTGACGTCTGTTGTGATCTGCCTTACGAGCAATAATCTGACAGCTGCGGCGGTCATTCCCATTACCGTCGCATCTCTGCTTGGCCAGCTCGATGTCGCCGTTGGCACAAGAGCGGCATTCGGCCTCGTCGTCGTTAACCTGCTCGGCGGCTTTGTGGCATCTGCGGCCTATGCGGCACTGACCCTTCGTCCAAACCTGCTGTCGATCTTTCTGATTGTGCTGGGCGTTGCGCTTTTCCTGGGTGGCAGGGCAGCAGCAATGACGAAAGACGCGCCGCTGTTTGCCGGTGCATTGACCATTTTCCTCATCTTGTTCGGGCTTGGTGTCTCACCTCTACCCGGCACTGCTGCCGAAAGCTTCGCTACCCGCATTGTCTATATCGCCGCGGCTTTGATCTACGCTCTTTTGCTCGCCACCATTCTGTGGTCAAGGAGGCCAGATCCGAGACGGATAAATCCATGAGATGTGCTGTCTGATTTGATCAGTCCGGTCAGAAAAGCGTCTCTGCAGGCGCCTTGGCAGTGCGAGCCTTCAAGGGGTCAGACCCAATGGGCTCAATATTTGAGAACTGGTTCTGCCTCTGCCGATGTTCGTGAATTCAAAAGAGCTTCGGGACTCGAGCAGGCGGGGCCATGACTGGCTCCGCCAGACGCGCTTGCAGCCTTGAGCCATGAGGCTAGTGAGCAGGAGCGATGCTGCAACACAGTGCCCGCTCAGCCCCGATGTTACTGTAACATACACTCCGGATCGGGACTGCGACCACGCCTTGCTATAACATCTGCGCTGTCATCTGCAGTCTGAACGAGTGTCCGCGCACAAGGAGGAAAGAGATGAAAAAGTCTCACGCACTGTTTCTTCTCGCCACGAGCCTGTGCCTGCCCATTACGGGCCTGCCATCGACGCCATATGCCATTCCGACTGCAGCCGCGCAGGATAAAGCCGCTGCCGATCCGGCAGCAGAGGCGTCGGCCCCCTTAAGCGAAGACGAACTGGAAATCCTCGTTGCCCGGATTGCCCTTTATCCGGACGAGCTGGTCGCACTCGTCACGTCGGCCTCGCAATACCCGCTGCAGATCGTGGAAGCAGCGCGGTTTCTCGAGGGGATCAAGACGCAACCAAGTATCAAGCCGAAGACCACCTGGGACGGTAGTGTGGTCTCGCTGTTGAACTATCCGCAGATCGTGACGATGATGAGCGAGGATCTAGACTGGACGCAGTCGCTCGGAGAGGCGCTCGCCTATCAGCAGAAGGACGTTCTCGTTGCTATTCAACAACTGCGCGATAAGGCGGTGGTTGACGGCATCATCAAGACGGATGACAAGATTAAGGTGTCGGAGGAAAACAACAACGTAGTCATCGTCTCCGCCAGCCCGGAAAAAATCTACGTCCCCCAGTATGCTCCCGAGATGCTTTACGAGCCCGGTTATGCAGCCGTGCCAATCGCATATTATCCAGAGCCCTATCCAAGCTACTACTACCCTACTGCGACGTTCTTCGCAGGCGTGGTTACGGGGGCTGTCTGGGCGGCTGCAGTCGACTGGAACCGCTGGGGCGTCTGGGGCGGCCGCTGGAACGGTAATGTCGATATCGATTGCAACAAATGCTTCAACAACATCAATGGCAAAGTCAATATCAACGACATTGACTGGAAGAATGTCGACCGTAGCAAAATCAAGTTCGATCGCGCGCAGTTCGACAAGATGGATCGTGGTGCTTTCCGTAGAAATATTGAAGCGAACCCCGCGAACGGGCTTGGTGCCCGAATTCGCGACCGTTCCGCAACGATCCGTGACAATCCCGGGAAAGTGACCGTTAGTGACGTCCGCAGGAGCAAGATCGATGCAGACAAAGGTGCATCTGATCGCGGCAAGGGCAGAAATGTGAAGACGGCGCAGGACCGCCGTCCGCAAACCGCACACACCAACGTCGAAAATACCCGGCTCAAAACCAACGCCAACCGCCCGGTGGCGAGACCGAAGCCGGCGGCAAGAGTGGACAATCGTCCAAGGAGGCCATCGGCACTGGGCCAGGTGGACAGCGGCAGACGCGCTCAGATACAGTCGATGAGGGGGCGGCAGGCGATGGGTGATGGCGGTCGCGGCGCAGCCAGGGAAATCAGAGGCGGCGGTGGTGGACGTCGCCGGTAACAACATCAAGATGGGATGGACGTCATGACCAAGTCATTGAGACCTGCGCTGTTGGGTTGCGTGTTTGCTGCCACTTTGGGCCTCACGATCAGTCCGGTGTCCTCGGCCACGGGGGAGAGATCCGAGGCAAGTGCGATTTTCGGGTTCGCCTCGCGAAGCGATCCCCTGGTTTTCTCAACACCGGAAGACGCCGCCGAGGCCTTAAAGTCAGCGCTCGCCGCCGACGACTTCGAAAAGTTCGTGACCATTCTCGGTATCGATGGGGCGAAGGCCCGTGGGGACAAAAGCGTGATGGATAGCTATGCGCAGATCAGGGATGGAGCTGCTAACAAGGTGGTTTTGAAGGATGGTGGTGGGCGCGTGCTTGTCGAGATCGGCGCCAGGCTCTGGCCGCTACCATTTCCAATAGTAAAGATCGATGAGCGCAAGTGGAGCTTCGACACCTACGCGGGATTTGAGGAGATAATTCAACGCCGTGTCGGCGAAAACGAGCTGCAGACCATCGCGACCGTTCAGGCCTATGTCGGTGCTCAAGAGGAATACCGCTCGCAGGATCGCGACGGGGACGGTGTCCTAGAGTACGCGCAGAGGCTTATCAGCAGCGACGGGAATACGGATGGCCTTTATTGGCCGTCCGATCTGGGGGCGGGCGACAGCCCGGCGGGCAGTGCACTTGAAAACGATGCCGCGCTCGACAAGGCAAAGCGCGGTGAGGGCTATTATGGCTATCGCTACCGGATCATCTCCCGGCAAGGTTCCAATATAGCAGGTGGCAAGCACGACTATCTCATCAACGGCAACATGATCGCGGGTTTCGCGCTCATTGCATGGCCAATCCGATACGGTGAAACCGGCGTGCACACCTTCGCGGTAAACGCTAATGGAACTGTCTATCAGGTGGATCTGGGACGCAACACCGAAAAGACGGCCGCAGGTATCATGACTTTCAACCCTGATGACAATTGGGAACTGATAGTGGACTGACCGGGATCACAGCACGGGGAGCATCCAAAGGCGCGCTTTGGCGCCCATTCAGACTTCGAAACCTCATGCCCGTTGGTCGACCGGTGTGCATTTGGATGAGACGCGCGCCAACGTCATATGCGATATTTGACACCGATCCTGAAAGTGCGAGCCCTGGGGCCGGTGACCATCAGGATCGCCCGAACCAGAGAAATCGTCGCCTTTGAAGGAATGAGCAAATGCCTGGCGCTCACCGGCGCACGTTGGATCAAGGCAGTTGTTGCGTAGCAGTGACCGCTGTCACTGACAGCGATTGCCCCTTGCCTCTTACCGCATAACTGCCGAGCGGTTCGGTCGTCGCAAATTCCATGGGCGGGAACTGACTGAGTAAGCTGTCTGAAATAAGAAAGCTCTTACCCAGTTCTCGGGCAAGCCCCTCAATCTTCGCTGTTGTGTTGACGGTGTCACCGAAATAGGTGATTTTACGATGATCCAAGCCAATTTCTGCAACGATGACCGGTCCGCCATGCAGAGCAGCCCGCAAACGGGGAACTTCCCCGAATTCAGTGATCCAGAAATCTTCTTTCGCTTGAATGGCCTCAAAAATGTGTAGGACGCATCGAATGCTTGCAGACCGGTGTATTCCCTTTTTGAAATGCCAGGTGATCAGGGCCGCATCACCGATGTAATCGTCAACTACGCCTTCGAACCGGCGAACCGACAGTGCAACAGTTTTCAAGAATTCACCGAGGTATTGCTGGGTTCGCAAGTCGCCAAAGCGCTCTGCGTAACTTGTCGATCCCATGAGATCGACGAGGAGGAAAACCCTGTTTTCTGATTGTGGCCGCCGATAACGGCTCAGAAGGAGACTGGAGAATACCTCGGGTCCTACAAGGTCTCTCATGCGCAACACGAAAACAATAAGTGCGGAAACAATGAGAGCATAGATAAGGATCCCACCCGTTGGGACGACAGACCCCACCCACGAGTCTAGAAAACCAAACAACCAGAGCAGCGTCCCGACAACAAAAGTGCCAATCACAATGGTCACTATGTTGAGCAGGAGCGTGAGCAGGAAGTATGCCGCGGTAGGAAGTCCCATGAGCCAGAGGCGAAATCGTACCAGAATCAGATCCTGCTCGAACGCCAGAACAAGGCCGATGATGCCGACTGCATATGCGGCCCCGATTGAAGCGTTACCGCCGAAAATAAAGGTACTGTAGAGAGCACCGCTCGCTGCTGCAATTGCGAGAGCGCAAAGCCATCCGAACAGCGAAAATCGACTCATACTGGCTCCTGAAAAATATAAGCCGCTTATTTCTGCACCTCTCACCTGCGTGCGCGGGGGGCAGGGGAGGTTTCTGTTGGACGTCGGCCCTAGCGCGGCTGTAAATCCGACGCGCTGAGCGTTATTGCGGTTGGCTCTTCGCCTGCAGGAACAAGCATTCCTGCCTTGCGAAGTCCCCGCATCAGCTGGTCACGATCAGCGGGCTGCACGTTTCTCATCGAAAGTTCCGCAACGATGTTCGGCAGGAAGTCTGGTCGCATCCGCACGAATGCCTCTCCCTCGCGTCGGGCCTGATCCATCATGCCGGCATCTGCATATATGATGGCAGCGACGGCGTGAAACAGCGGAAATTTCTGCATGTCCGCCTTGGCAATTTCACGAACGGCGGTTGAATTGTCGCGCAGCATGTAAGCGGCCAGAGCGCGCGTGCCGTGATAATAGCCACTGCCGCCCGGGTTGAGTGCAATAGCCTGATCAAGCAGGTTTGCACCTCGTTGCCATTGGCCACCCATTGCCAGCCGAGTGCCGAACTCGCCCATCAGCTCAGTATCGTTGGGATTGGTGATGAGGGCCTCTTCGCCCACGCGCATGGCCTCGGGCAGTTGTCTGTTAAAAAAAAGAGCCATCATCAGAGCCTGAAGCCCCCGGGTATTGTTCGCGTCAAGCTGGGTCGCGCGTCTCGCTGAACGAAGGGCTCGCTGCAGTGGTGCTTCCGGGCCGTGATCCGTGTTGAATTTGAAGCGGTCTTCGTCGAGATAGATAATCGACAGCATTGCCCAAGCCGTTGAATAGCCGGGATACCGCGCAACTGCGTCTTCAAGGCAGTCGCGAACCTTTGCGTGCTCTGCAGGGCTGAGTTCGCTGCGATATGCGTAAAAGCGCAGTGTGCACTCATAAGCGCCAGGGTCTTGCGGTGGAGGGTTTGCGTTATCAACCTGCGCCATGACGCCATAGGGCTGGGCTATGGTGGTGGCGACCCTCTTGGCCACGTCCGACTGTATGGAAAACAGGTTGCTCGCCGCCAGATCATTGTCATAGTCCCGCGACCAGACAATCTCGCCGTCATCCGTGTCCAGAAGACGGGCATTGACGCGCATGCTATTCCCAGCGGTCCGTACGCTTCCTGTGAGAAGATAGCCTGCGCCGAGTTCTTTGCGAATTTTCGACAAATCCAAGTCAGGTGGCAGAGATCTCGACGTCTCGCGACCAAAGACCCTTATTTCCTTGAAACGTGGCAAGGCAGTCAGCAGTTCCTCTGTAAGCCCGGCACTATAGAGATGAGCGTTCGTGCCATCGCCCAGATCGGCGAAAGGAGCAACGACAAGGGTCGGCCTTTCGGGAGTTACGCCTTCTTGCGGCCGCAGCGTCTGTGTCGATATCAAGTCCCCGGTGAGTTGAAGGGCAATCGTCGCCAAAGCCAAGATCAGACAAACAAGCAAAGGTCCCTTTGCATTCCACCAGCGCCCACTGATGGCATGTGGCGACACCAGAGCGGGCGCAGGTGCCTGCTGTTTGGAAACCTCCGCAGTGTTGTAAGAAAACACAGGAGCGTAACCACCCTTCGGTATGTCGATCCTGACCGCATCGCTGTGCCCCGCCACCAGGTAATATCGTTCGAGCGAGCGTCTTAGGCGTGCAGCTTCGATGCGAACGACTGGATCATCTTGCGTGAAACTTTCGTTGCGGCCGAACACTTCAATCGCGATTGAGTAGCCTTTGATGCGGTTCGCTCGTCCCGCGATGGCCTCTTCCACAACATATCGCAGAAATGCAGCACTTCGACCAATGCCTGGAAACTCTGCGCTTGCCAGTATGTGTTCGAGTTGCGACCGAATCTCCCCTGTATCAGGTAGGTCTTTTGCAGCCTTTGAGGTCGTGGACGTCGTCTGCATAGCTGTCTCCCGGTCCTCTCGAGATTCATCGCATGCGTGCACAGTACCTAAAGCGTACACCCGCAATGCGCAGGCGTCCAATTATTGTTAAACCCAGAGCAGTGATTTCAGCACACCATGACAAGCAGGGCGGTGTTGAGTGGAACGGGTTGACAAGCAAACTGCTGGTCACAGCTTCACATCCCCAACGCGGACGATGTTTCGAAAGCCCACCGGATGATCATTCGTGTCTCCAATAAACGAAATTCATCCCCTCCGGGCCTGGTCCACCTCGGGACTTTCCTGAATGAACATAGGGGTTGCCAAAATATGGTTTGCCCCGTTGAGAACATGACGTTTTATCATGTCTTTGGCCGCATCAACGTTCTTCTCCAGGGCGTACTCAAACAGGCGTTTGTGGTCATCAACAACACCTTGCCCACGAAAGTTTTTCGCAAGCATGTGATAACGCAAGAAGCGGTCAAAAACGGATGAGAGGCTCTGGACGAGCACTGCGGAATTGCATGCGGCGACAATTGCGAGATGAAACTCCCAGTCAAAACGGACCCATTCGGCTGTCTGCAGGGTATCCCCCGCGAGAAGTTTTTGCTCGACAGTCTTAAGGCGATGGTGGGCTGCGACAATTGTACCTTCCCACTCAAGATCGCCAGCGGCAAAGGAAAGCTCGATTGCGCGGCACTCCAAGAGAATTCGCAAATCGGCGAGTTCCTCCAGTTCTCTTTGCGAGACTGGGCTAACCTCGAAACCACGCTGCCCTTCAGCCAGAACAAGGTTCTCCGCACTGAGGCGGCTAAGAATTTCTCTAAGCGAAGAAATGCTGATCGAGTATCGCTCACGGGCTTTTTCGAGCTTGATCTTGGAACCTGGAGGTAGAATGCCAAGTATGATGTCCTGCCGCAAGCGGCGGAAAACGGCGTCGCTGACGGTTTCAAGCGATGCCTTTGCGTCATTATTGTCTGTCACTCGTTCCTCGCCCATGGTCAATCCTGAAGCGGCGACTTGTGGGCTAGCGCATGCTCGACGCCGCCTTGAATATGCAGGCCAAGGATTTTCTTTGCGTTCTTCTGGTCACGGTTGAGCGCCGCATCCAGCAGTTGCTTGTGTTCGTCTGCAGCAATTTTACCGCGGTAGGAGAGCGCGACCATTTGATAACGCAGGTATTTATCAAACACTGCCGCATGTGCCTCCATCAGCAGTTTCGATCCACATGCTGAAATCAGTGCCTGGTGAAACTCCCAGTCATAGCGCTTCCAATCTTCCGTATGGCTGGTATCGCCGCTGGCCATTACACCTTCCATCCGCGCCAGCTTGTAGTGGGCAGAAACCAGCCGCGCCTCCCAGTCGACATCACCTCTTTCGAGGGATTGCTCCAGCGCGTGCGTTTCCAGAAGCAAGCGCAAGCCTGCGACTTCCTTGAGATCGACGGATGACATGGGCATTACCTGAAAGCCACGTTGGCCTTCAGCCATCACGAGGCCATCGGATGCAAGCCGATTGAGAATTTCTCTCAGCGTGCTGATGCTGGTGTCGTAGGTATCCTTGAGCTTTTCAAGTTTCAGCCTTTGTCCGGGAGCAAGGCGACCGAAGATAATATCGGCCCGAATACGCTTGTAGCTACTCTCGGCAACGGTTTCGTTCAGTGTTTCAGACGACATGTCAGGATCTCGGATATTCTCTTAATCGTCATACATATTTTGCGGCGGTGCATAAATCCAGCCTCCTTGCGTTGAAGAGCTTCGATGTTTGCTCCTATCGCACATCCGGCGTGGGCTTTGGCACGCCTTCCGGTCGGAGTGCCTTTTTCAATGCCGAGATACGAAAAATGGCGTTGGCAGCGCCATATCCCCGGTAACCACTACGCTGAACGATCTCAAAAAAGAAACCCTCACCGAATGTCGTGCTGTAAAGCTGGAAATATTCTCCATGGTCGTCGCGATCGTAGAGAATGTTTTCCACTTTCAGCCGTTCGGTCAGTTCCGGGTCGAGACCGAAGCGTGCTTCTACATCGTCATAGTAGTTGGGCGAAATGGGCAGTGGCTTGAACCCGTTGGCACGCAGGGCCGCGGCTGTTGAGAAAATATCCGCGGTATGAAAGGCCAGATGCTGCACGCCCGACCCGAATTTTTCAGCAATGAAATGGCCCGCCAGCGTACGACGGTTTTCTGCTCCATTCAGCGTCAGCCGCAAACTGCCCGAGGCATTCTGGACCACCTGACTGCGCACCACGCCTGCGGGATCGATGATATCAACCATTGCAGTCTTGTTGGCGTCGAAAATCGCTGTGTAAAACAGCAACCAGGTCAGCATTTCGTCATAGGCAACGGTCTGAGCGACGTGGTCGACATGAGTAAGGTGGGCAGACGAAATCTCCGCTTCCTCATAGGTGGGGAGAAAATCGATCTCCGCAAAGCGACCGAGATCGCTTTTGTCATCGATCAAATAAATCAATCCACCACCGACACCGCGTATGGCGGGTATCTCAATCTCACCTTCACTGACAGACTGCTCGAAGGGCTCGGCGCCAAGCGCGATTGCGCGCGAATAGGCTTGCTTGGCATCATCGACTATGAGCGCGACCGCATAGGCGGACGTGCCGTGTACCGCAAAGGACGCGTTGGAGAAACCCTTGTCGTCGGTATTGAGCAAAAGGCGGATGTTGCCCTGTTGGAAAATCGCGACTTTCTTGGAGCGATGAGAAGCCGTCTTGCGAAAACCAAGGGTTTTCAAGATGCCTGCGAGGTTTTCACCGTCCTCCTCATCTGTTGAAAATTCAACAAAACCTATACCGGATACAGGCGCGCGCGCCGGCATTTCTGCCAGGGTCAGCGTTGCCGCTTCAGAATGACGACGAACCTGATCACCCAGATATATCAGCGAGCGGTAGCCATCAGCGGCAATTGTTTTGGGAGAGCCTCCGCGGAACTGGTCATTGAAAATTTCCAGGGAAAGATATCCGTCATAGCCAGTTGCAGCGACCGCGGCGGTGAACTCCGTCACCGGCAGATCGCCTTCACCCGGCATGTTGCGGAAATGACGCGACCAGTAGAGCAGATCCATGTCTATCAGCGGTGCGTCAGCAAGCTGCACGATGAAGATCTTTTCCTTAGGTATGGAGCGGATAGAATTGATGTCGATCTTGCGCGACAATGTGTGAAAACTGTCGAGTATCAGGCCAATATTAGGATGGTCAGTCCGTCGCACGATCTCCCAGGCGTCGCGGTGGTCATTGATATGCCTGCCCCACGCCAAAGCCTCAAAACCCACCCGCAAGCCACGTTTTGCAGCCCGCTCACCCAACTCATGGAAGTCAGCGGCTGCGCGGTCTATGCCGCCAAGCGAGGCAGGTGAGACGTTGGAGCAGACGAGAACGAGATCGGTTCCCAGCTGCTGCATAACATCGAACTTGCGTTCGGCGCGATCAAAGGTGCGGCCACGCAGCGGTTCGGGCATGCCCTCAAAATCACGGAATGGCTGGAAAAGCGTAATATCCAATCCGTGATCACGAACCATGCGACCGACGTCAGCAGGACTGCCATCAAATGCGAGGAAATCATTCTCGAAGATCTCCACCCCGTCAAAACCTGCCGCGGCGATGGCCGCAAGCTTTTCGGGAAAATCTCCGCTGATCGATACCGTGGCAATTGATGTTTTCATATTCGCTCCTCCAGAGGCAAATCATCACCGATATTCGTCATTCAGTAATTCGTGTGAATGCTGAAATGCATTTTATATGAGATTATAGAAAAACTCTGTTGATTTGGAAATGGCCTTATGTCAATTTTAACGTGTTGCCAGCTGGAGGAGAGTTGGCTGGCCCTTGGGCTACTAGAGGAGGAGCACCTTATGTTTGGATTCAAATGGAACCGACGCAGTGTCCTGTTGGGCGCAGCGGCAATGGTGGCCGCGGCATCACTGTCGCAACCGGCCGCAGCTATCACGCCGGACGAGATCAAGGCCAAGGGCAAGCTGGTCGTTGGCATTCAGGGCGATAACCCGCCATGGGGTTTTGTCACCAGCGCTGGCAAACAGGACGGCTTTGACGCCGAGATGGGCGCATTGTTCGCCAAGGAGCTTGGCGTGGATGTGGAATTCGTTCCGCTCGAAGTTAACAACCGTATTCCCGCCTTGACCTCGGGTCGGGTTGATATCCTTTTTGCAACGATGGCCATGCTGCCGGATCGCGCAAAAGCCGTTCAGTTCAGCAAGCCCTACAATGCAAATGCCATCGTTCTGATCGGTCCAAAGGACAAGTCGATCAAAACCAATGAAGACATGGCTGGCTTGACGATCAGTGTCGCCAAGGGTGCTGCCCAGGATACTCAGGTCACCAAGAACGCACCATCCACAGCGACGATCCGTCGATATGATGGCGACGCTGCAAGTGTCCAGGCACTAGCCTCCGGTCAGGTTGACGCTCTTGGCGGAAACATTTTCTACATGGACCGCGTCGAAAAGGCTGTCCCTGGTAAATTTGAAAACAAGCTCGAATTCCAGAAGCTTTATAATGGTGCCTGCACCCGTCTTGGAGAAAAAGAGCTCAATGCTGCGGTGAACGAGTTCATCGACAAGATCAAGGCGAATGGCGAACTCGACAAGATCTATGCCAACTGGATGAAGGTTCCGGTTCCGGAGTTTCCGACGAGCCTCGAAGGCATCTCGTTTACTGCGAACTGAGTTTCGACTTTCACAACCCCAACATTCACGAGGCGGCACCTGACGTGCAGGTGTCCGCATCGGTGCCCGGCCAAAGCCGGTGCGCCGATGCGCATGGAGACTTTGCATGACAAATAAGATCTTTGTCCTGAATGGTCCTAATCTCAACCTTTTGGGCGAGCGGGAACCTTCGATATATGGCACCACCACTCTCGCCGATATTCGCGATCGGTGCGAGGCGAAAGCCGCGTTACTGGGCTTTTCGGTTGATTTCCGCCAGACGAATTTCGAAGGTGAACTGGTTGAATCTGTTCACCAGGCACGGAAGGAAGCGTGTGGCATCATCATCAATCCGGCAGGATATACCTTCACGTCCATTGCCCTGCTGGATGCCCTCAAGACATTTGACGGGCCGAAAATAGAGCTGCACATTTCCAACGTGCATGCACGCGAAAGCATCTACCACAATTCCCTGATCTCCCGCACCGCGACCGGCATCATGATTGGCTTCGGCGCGCGCGGATATGAACTGGCGATCGAGGCCATGGCCGACCTGGCAAGATCATCCTGAGAGCATTGCAGGAGACGTCATGAACTATACCCTGGATTTCACACCAGTCATTGAAGGTTTGCCAAACCTGCTGTGGGCCTGTCTTGGCACATTCACGCTGGCAATCTGTGGCATGCTTCTGGCGATCGTTATCGGTATTGGTGGCGTTATTTTGCGCCAGTCTCCAGTCAAGCTGCTGCGCTGGCTCACGATTGCCTTCGTTGAGCTGATCCGTAACACGCCTTTCCTGGTGCAGATATTCTTTATCTATTTCGCTTTGCCGCTGGCGGGCATCCGCCTTGATCCAACCCCGACCGCAATCATTGCATTGGGTATCAATGGCGGCGCCTACGCCATCGAGATTATCCGTGGCGGGGTTCAGTCGATCTCGAAGGGGCAGGTGGAAGCAGGGTTGGCCCTTGGTCTTCACAAGGCTCAGGTCTTCCGGCTGATCGTTCTAAAGCCGGCGCTTCGTGCGATCTATCCATCGCTGACAAGTCAATTCATTCTGCTGACGCTGACGACCAGCATCGCATCGGCGATTTCAGCCTACGAACTGACCTCAGTATCGCAGCGGATCGAGTCCGACAGCTTCCGCAGCTTCGAGGTCTACTTCACCGTGACGGCATTTTATCTCGTCATATCCTGGGTGATGATGCGGATTTTTGCGCTCTTCTCCTCCCGCTACTTCAGCTATCCGGTCAAGTGAGGAGACAATCCCATGGGACGCGATGAATTTCTTTTCCTGTTGGCAGGTCTTAAATGGACCGTCGCCTTGTCAGTGGTTGCCTTCCTGTTCGGATGCATTTCCGGCCTACTTGTCGCCCTGGCACGCACATCCGGCATTGCCATACTGGAGCGCCTGACTGCCGGCTACATCGCCATCTTCCAGGGCACGCCGCTTCTTATGCAGCTCTTCGTTGTTTATTACGGCCTTGCGTTGATCGGCATCCAGATGGATGCGTGGGCTGCGGTCTCTGTTGGTCTGACACTCCATGCCAGTGCGTTTTTGGGGGAAATCTGGCGCGGTTCGATCGAAGCTGTACCGCGCGGCCAGACTGAGGCAGCAAAGGCACTGAGCCTCGGCTATATCTCCAGAATGAAAGACGTCGTTCTGCCACAGGCAATACGGATTTCGCTTCCAGCGACGATCGGTTTTCTGGTGCAGCTGATCAAGGGGACCTCACTTGCCTCGATCGTCGGGTTCACCGAGCTGACCCGTGCAGGAAACATCATTTCCAACCAGATATTCCAGCCACTAACCGTCTTCGGCATCGTTGGAGTTCTCTATTTTCTGATGTGCTGCCCGCTGACCATCTATGGCGCTCACCTCGAGCGAAAGTTCGTGGCAGCCAGCCGCTAACTTTATGCGTGCACACAATTCCGGAGTTTCGTTGATGAACCAGACAGTAGCCACAGAAAACCCAACTGAACAGATGATCACCTTGTCAGGTGTAAACAAGTGGTATGGCGCCTTTCAGGCCCTTGATAACATCAATATGTCGGTGGCCAAGGGTGAAAAAATCGTGCTCTGCGGTCCTTCAGGCAGTGGGAAATCCACGCTTATCCGTTGCATCAATCACCTTGAGACCTATCAAAAAGGCGATATCCATGTTGGCGGCATCATGCTGGGACATGGATCCAAAACGATCGATGCGGTACGCCGCGAGGTCGGCATGGTTTTCCAACAGTTCAATCTTTTCCCGCATCTCACCGTGCTGCAAAACTGCATGCTTGCGCCGATAAAGGCGCTTGGCCTCGACAAGGCGCAGGCGGAAGAACGCGCGCGGCAGTTGCTTGAGCGGGTCAAGATTGCTGAGCAGGCAGAGAAATATCCCGCACAGCTATCCGGCGGGCAACAGCAGCGCGTTGCGATTGCCCGCGCTCTGTGCATGCGTCCCAAGGCGATGCTGTTCGATGAGCCGACCTCTGCGTTGGACCCTGAGATGGTCAAGGAGGTGCTGGATACGATGATCGCTCTTGCTGATGAAGGCATGACAATGATCTGCGTGACTCATGAAATGGGGTTTGCGCGTCAGGTCGCGGATCGCGTCGTCTTCATGGCAAGCGGAGTGATCGTGGAAGAGGCACCACCTGCAGAATTTTTCTCCGATCCCAAACATGAACGCACCAGGAAGTTCCTTGGTGAGATCCTTGGGCGGCATTGATGCGGTCACAATTCGCAGCCGGAAGGTAGGCCGATGATCAGCGGCAACACAAAACTCATAGCACATCTCGGCTTTCCGACGCACTCCTTCAAAGCGCCGTTGATCTACAATCCCTATTTCGAAAAGAACGGCATTGATGCGGTTGTCGTACCCATGGGATGTCGCCCGGAAGACTACACGGCGTTTCTCAAACTCGTTTTCCGCCTGTCCAATATTCACGGCGCACTCATCACCATGCCGCATAAGATAACGACCATGGGACTGCTGGACCAGATTTCCACCAATGCACAGGTGGCGGGAGCCTGCAACGCGGTGCGGATCGGATTGGATGGCCGCCTGATTGGCGATATGTTCGATGGTGAGGGCTTCGTGCGCGGGGTTTTGCGCAAGGGCAGGCAAATCAGTGGGATGAGAGCGATCATGGCGGGCACTGGCGGGGTCGGGTCAGCGATCGCAGCGTCGCTTGCCAAGGCCGGACTGGCGGAACTAGCGCTGTCAGACGCTTCCGCCACCATGATGCAGGGGCTCGCGGATCGGCTACGCCGCCATTATCCTGACTTGAAGGTGGAGATCGGCAAAACCGATCCCGACGGATACGATATCGTCATCAATGCAACGCCGCTTGGCATGAACGAGAACGATCCGCTTCCTTTCGATGTATCCCATATTTCGCCATCTGCTTTTGCAGGGGAGGTTGTGTTGAGCCGGGAAATCACCCCGTTTCTGGCTGCTGCTCGTGCTCGCGGTTGCGGATATCAGGTGGGGACCGACATGTTGTTCGAGCAAATCCCCGCATATCTTGAGTTTTTTGACCTGCCGACAACAACGGCCGAGGAACTGCGCGCTGTTGCCAGATTGTGAAGGATGAGCATGGTTTCCCAACCTGCGAAAATTGCGTTGTTCGGTGCGGGCCTGATCGGGCGTGAACATGCAGCGTTGCTGTTCAGAAACCCGAAAACGGCACTGGTCGCAATTGTTGATCCTGCTGAAGCGGCAAAATCTGTGGCTGACCAATATGGAGCCAGGCATTATTGTGATGCTGTCACGATGTTTGAGCAAATTCGCCCGGACGGCGTTATTATCGCGCTGCCGAATGCTCTTCACGCTGCTGCTGTGATCGCCTGTGTGGAGCACGGCATTCCTTGCCTGGTGGAAAAACCCGTGGCCGATACTCTGGAGTCGGCAATGCTGCTCGTCGCGGCGGCTGACAGGACAGGCGTTCCCGTGCTTGTTGGCCACCATCGGCGCCACAGCCCGGATATTGCTAAGGCGAGACAACTGGTGGCAGAGGGTGCACTGGGGCGCCTTGTTGCTGTCAACGCAATGTGGATGGCTGACAAGCCTGGACATTATTTCAATACCGCCTGGCGTCGCGAGCCGGGTGGAGGGCCATTACTCATCAACCTCATTCACGATGTCGACTGTTTGCGCTTCATTTGCGGAGATATCGAAGAGGTAATGGCGCTCACGTCCAACACAGTGCGGGGATTCGAGGTGGAGGATAGCGCCAGCATCAGCGTACGCTTCACCTCTGGCGCACTTGGAACCTTCCTGATGAGTGATGCTGCCGTTTCACCCTACAACTGGGACACCGCAGCCGGGCAGGCCCTGTATTTCCCACACCAGCCGGAAAATGCATATTTTCTGTCGGGTACGCAGGCCGCATTGGCTGTACCCTCAATGGATCTGTGGACGCATGAGACGCAGAATGGAGATTGGCAGCACCCTCTGGTCCGGCGGCATGTCACGCTCGACGGTAGCAGGGCCTATGACAACCAGCTTGCCCATTTCATCGACATCATCGCCGGAACGGCAACACCGCTGATTTCTGCGCGCGATGGCATGATGACGCTGGCGACCACTTTGACCATCGCCAGATCGGCGCGTGAGAGAAGGCCAGTGCGCCCGCAGGAATTGATCGACAATGTGATGAACTCCTGATCGTCAGGCGGGTACTTTCCCCGATTCATGGCAGATCTGTCGTTCCCATGCTTTTGATGCTTGCGAGCATTCGCATGCTCAGGCGAAGCGATGCGGCCGTTGCCATCACCATGTGTGGCAATATTAGCCATTCGAGGGTCCAAGCCGCGCCCGAACGCTCCTGTTCATGGACAAGCGACTGATGCAAACCTGAAACCTGTACGGCGTTGAAGCGAGCGAGTGCAACAAGTGTTTCAGCCGCCACCGGGTTCTGCTTATGCGCCATGGCGGAAGATGTGCCGCCGCCCTCAAGGGAGATTTCTCCCTCGCCACTTGCCTGCGCCATGAGTGCAATATCCTGCCCTATCTTCCCCAGTGCTCCAGTCAGCAATGAAAGGTAATGGCCGATGGCGACGACGGGGTCACGCTGGCTTTGCCATTGCCTGATATCGGCAAGGCCCAGTTCCTTGGCAAGCGCAGCGCGGACGGCGGCGCCATGCTCGCCTAGTTTGTCGAGTGAGCCCGCCGCACCTCCGAATTGAACGGGAAATTCCAGGTGCTCCAGCGACTTGAGGCTGCGCTCGAGTGGATCTCGCCAACTCCGCAAACGGTCTGACACATGAATTGGTATGGCTGCCTGCATGCGGGTCTTCCCCATTAACATGCAGTCGCCAAAGCGACGTTCGAGCCCATGCAGGAAATCTACAACTTCTGCTGTGCGATCTGCGAAAATCTGCACGATTGTCTGAAGCCTCAACATCAGGCTTGTGTCAATTGCGTCCTGACTGGTCGCGCCGAAATGAACATGGGTTGCAGCACTACCGCCAACTGCCTCGCGCAGCTGCTTGACCAGTTCCGGCACGACTACAGAATCTCTTGCTACTGCCGCGCCAAGCTGCTCCACATTTGGGTTAAGTCCAAGACATTCAATCGAAATACGGTTTGCGGCCTCGGTCGGTATAACGCCGATCCCTGCCTGCGCACGCGCCAATGCGCTCTCGAAGGACAGTATCGCTCTGATATCGGCTTCAGCCGAAAGATAGCCAGCGATTTCGCCGTCGCCGAGAAGGCCCGACAGAAAGGGGTGGTCGAAGGGGGAAAATGACATCATGTGTCCAGATTAACGTTTGTCGATATGTCGTCAAAGGACTTAAATATCGAGAAAAACGGTTTCCTTTGGCCCCTGCAAATGAATGTCGAGGCTGTAGACGCTGCCATCTCTTTGAGCCACCATGGTTTCCACCCGATGGCGATGCTCTATGCGCAACAATAGCGGATCTGCGGCATTGGCTTCTTTCTCGTCGCAGAAATAGAGGCGGGTATGCAGCCCGATATTGATGCCGCGGGCAACGATCCAGAGCGTTACATGCGGTGCCATCAAACGCCCGTCCCTGAACGGCACTCGGCCGGGCTTGACGGTTTCAAACCGGAAGTACCCGTCTTCGCTATTGGTCGGGCAGCGACCCCAGCCGATAAAGTTCGGGTCAGCGGTGCCGCGCATTTCCGAAGGGCTGTTGTAGAGACCTGCATTATCGGCCTGCCAGATTTCCACGACCGCATCGCGCACCAGCACATCAGCGCCATCGAATATCCGGCCACAGATCGTGATGCGCTCACCAACAGTCTGCTCGTTGATCATTTCTGTTCCCAGATCAACGTCATAGATGCCGCCAATCTCGCAGAAATTCGGAGTGAGCCCGATGTGGACATAGGGACCGGCCGTCTGCGACGGTGTTTCCTTCAACCTGTGAAGTTCCTGGGTCATCAGTTACCCTCCAGCCGGTTTTCAAAAATAGTCGAGCGCCTCCCGCGCAAGACGATGTCAAATTTGTAGGCTCGCGAATCCATTGGGATCGTCTGCCCCCAGTCGAGTGGCGCAATCAGCTGTTCAATAGCGCGCCGATCCGGGATGGTGTTGACGATCGGGCACTTCCAGATCATCGGATCACCTTCGAAATACATCTGTGTGATAAGCCGTTGGGCAAAGCCGTGGCCGAAAACAGAAAAGTGGATGTGGGCAGGGCGCCAGTCATTTACGCCGTTTGGCCATGGATAGGCTCCGGGCTTGACCGTGCGGAACGCGTAATGCCCGTCATCGTCACTAATGGCGCGACCACACCCGCCGAAATTTGGGTCGATTGCGGCGAGATAGGTTTCTTTTTTATGGCGATATCGACCGCCAGCATTCGCCTGCCAGAATTCGAGCAAGGCACCGCGCACAGGACGCCCTCGTTCATCCAGAACACGGCCATGGACGACGATACGTTCCCCGATGGCACTTTCACCAGGGCGGGCATAGTTGCGGATCAGGTCGTTATCGAGTTCGCCGATCATGGAATGACCGAAAACCGGGCCGGTAATTTCAGAGATGGTGCCGTCCAGGGACAGCAATGCGCGCTGCGGCGAGCGAAGAACCGATGTTTTGTATCCCGGCGTCAATGCAGGTGAATGCCAATCGCGATCCCGCGCAAAAAATGCACCTGTTTCCGGCCTCTGGTTGGAATTATCGGACATCCTTAGGTCTCCTCCCTTGATGTCTTTTCGGCGTCCATCTGGTCGAAGACGCGCTTGGTGATCTTGATGGCATGATTTGCGGCGGGCACGCCTGCATAGATGGCGACATGCAGCAGCGCTTCGCGAACATCTTCGCGTGAAGCACCGGTATTGGCGGTGGCGCGCACATGCATGGCGACCTCTTCATCCTGGCCAAGCGCCGCCAAAAGCGCGATTGTAATGATTGACCGCTCACGTTTGGTAAAGTTGGGACGCGACCAGACATGCCCCCAGGCGGATTCTGTAATCAACGTCTGGAACGGCTGGTCAAAATCGGTTGAATTGGCGATGGCGCGGTCAACATGGGCGTCACCCAATACTGCGCGCCGTGTCTCCATGCCCATTCGATGGAGGTCTGTTTCGGTGTCACTCATTGAGCTTGCCTCGGGTGATCGCGCTCTTGATGAAAGTTCGGATCAGGTCGGTCAGTGCTTCGGGTTGCTCGACGCAGGGGATATGGCCTGCGTCCTTGACGATTTCGAATTGCGCTCCCGCAATAAGACCCGCAAATGACCTGACAAGTTCGGGCGGTGTTGAGCCATCCTGGTCGCCGACGATACAAAGGGTCGGAGCTGCTATGCGCCTTGCCGCTTCCGTATAATCGGCGTCTCGAATGGCAGCGCAGGTTGCGGCATAACCCTCGACAGGCTGGCGTGCCAGCATGTTCCGGTAACCGCGATAGCCGATGTTGTCAGGGCTGCGAAAAAATGGCGTGAACCATCGTTCCATGACGGCATCAATGATGCTTGCTATGCCGTGCTCTTTGACTGCTTCGATGCGCGAATTCCACATTTCGGCAGACCCGATCTTGCTTGCTGTGTCGCAAAGGATGAGTGCTCTCACCAGATCGGGTCGCGTCTGATACATCGCCTGTGCGATTAGCCCTCCAACGGAAAGGCCACAGACAATAGCCTGGCTTACGTTGAGCAGGTCAAGAAGACCGGCAAGATCTGCGGCATGATCTTCAATCGAATACGGCGCGTTTCCGACATCGGACAGACCATGGCCGCGCTTGTCATACAAAACAATTGGGAAATCCCCGGCAAGGCGTACGATCACATCACGCCAGATCCGGAAATCCGTGCCTAGTGAATTGGCGAACACAATAACTGGTTTATCGGCTGGTCCGCCGATGACCTGGTAATGGATCGTGACTCCGTTGACGTGTGCAAACTGCATTGAAAAATATCTCCCACAAAGATCTTGGTATATTGAACCGGTTAAGTAAAATAACTTCTTGAGCGTCTTACATATCCATATGGTTATCGATTAAATGAACGAATCCCGGATCAAATTTCGCCATCTTCAGGCATTTCTCGAGGTTGCCCGCCACCGAAGCGTCGTCAAGGCGGCAGGGTTCCTCAATGTCAGCCAGCCGGCGGTGACCAAGACGATACGAGAACTTGAGGGCGTACTTGGTGTCGCGCTGGTGGAACGTGATGGGCGAGGGATCCGGATAACGCGTTATGGAGACGTTTTCCTGAAACATGCAGGATCGGCGATTGCAGCGCTTCGCCAAGGGCTCGATTCTGTGTCGCATGAACGGATAGGGGAAGCTCCGCTTCTGCGCATTGGTGCGCTGCCCACTGTTTCAAGCCATATCATGCCACGTGCCATGGACATTTTTCTAAAAGAAAAGACCTGGAGCCGTATCAAGATCGTAACGGGTGAAAATGCAGTGCTCCTTGAGCAACTGCGCTTTGGAGAGCTTGATCTTGTCGTCGGCCGGCTCGCGGGAGCCGACAGGATGGCGGGATTCGTTTTCGAGCATCTCTATTCCGAGCAGGTGGTGTTTGCCGTGCGAGCCGGACATCCGCTGCTCGCATCGGACTGCTCGCCATTTGCCGAACTTGCAGAGTACACGATCCTGATGCCGACCACGTCGTCGATCATTCGGCCATTTGTTGATCGGTTTCTCATTGCCAATGGCATTTCCGGCCTGCCGAACCAGATTGAGACCGTGTCAGATGCCTTCGGCCGTGCCTTCGTTCTTTCAAGCGATGCGGTGTGGATCATATCTGCCGGTGTCGTGGCGCGTGATATCGATGACGGACGGCTGTGCGTATTGCCGATTGATACGAACGAAACGCGAGGACCCGTTGGCCTGACAATGCGAACGGATACTGTCCCTTCGGTGCCTATGTCTCTTTTGATGCAGACAATACGTGAGGCCGCAGCCTCCCGTGCGCTGATTTGAAACCTGTCAATCTTTCCCGCCAACGTCATCAACCGAGAAACGAAATACAACAGACGCGCCGCGTCAACGTGGGCGTCTTCGTCACAACGCGAAACCGATCAAAACTGCTCTGGTATTAACCTCGCCAAAACCTAAATCTCAATCCGAATACCACCCGTGCCGGTCATGTCGTCTGGCTCTGTCAACGTCAGGCGCTGGAGTTGATGAACGTCACGCTGGAACATCGCGACCCGCGATCCTGCGGACCTCGCCAGCTGCTGAATCCAGGATGCCACGGGACAAGGTTTCGTCTTGTATGAGACGTGAAAGCGTGACCGCACCGACCATCAGTGAGAGTATCGCCAAGGCTTTGCCATTGGCTGTTGGGTCCTCGGGTCCGCCCACCAAATTTTCCAGCACATCGAAATGAGCGCGAATTCCGTCTTCAAATGGTTGCTTGACCTCAGCGTTCTGACGAGCCGCATCCGATCCCAGAGCCACCAAAGGACAACCTTCGGCCTTTTCTCCCCGGTGATCTGTGGAGAGGTAGAAGCCCATCACCGCCTCGAGGGGATCGGAGCTTGTTGCGGCGGCGTCCGACCAACGTGCCGTGGCGCTCTCCATTGCTCTCGCCGACGCGAGGGTTGCGAGGTCCTCCTTTGACGCAAACTGTTTGTAGAAGGCGCCTTGCGTCAGTCCAGCACCCTTCATCAAGTCCTTGAGGCCGATCCCATCGAAGCCATGCTCTCGAAACAGGCGACTTGCCACATCGATGACCCTGTCCCTGTTTTCTTCAGCCTGTGCGCGGCTCACTCGCATTTCGACCTCCAATTAGATTTCGATTGACATCTATAATGAAAATAGAGTTAGGTCGCAATCTAATTCGTTTGGATCGCTGGTCAAGAAGAGAACGCAACAATGAAACGCAAATATGTCCTGTCTCTCGTAGGCCTCGTGGCAGCAGCAGGTTCTGCCGGAGCCTTCTTCATGTTCTACGAGCCGACGAGGCAGGAAGCTTTGGCGGCTGATCCGAGGACAGCCTCCCCTCTGGTTCGGGTTGCCGAGGTCACGAACACCGGAATGACTGAGCGCTCTTTCACAGGAACGGTCGCGTCCCGCGTCCAGAGCAACCTTGGTTTCCGTGTTCCGGGCAAGATTGTCGAGCGGATGGTCGATGTGGGGCAGCAGGTCAGCAAAGACCAGGCGCTCATGCGCATTGATGAAACCGACCTGCAACTGGCGCTCATCGCCAGACGAAATGCAGTCACCGCAGCACGCGCCGTTCTGGTCCAGGCGCAGTTAGACGAGAAACGCTATGCAGCGTTGGTAAAAAATGGTTTGGCAGCCACTCCACAGCGATATGAACAGGCAAAAGCAGCGCTTGACACTGCGACGGCTCAACTCGCGGCAGCAGAAGCCGACGCCCAAGTGGCTGAAAACAACACCCTCTATACGCTTCTCGTCGCAGACGCTGACGGAACCATAGTCCAGACCCTTGGAGATCCCGGGCAGGTCGTTGCCGCAGGCCAGACGGTCGTGCAACTGGCGCAGTCCGGACCACGTGAAGCCGTCGTCTGGCTTCCTGAGACCCTACGGCCCGCTCTCGGCTCCGAGGCTCAGGCCGATGTTTACGGAGGCGGCAGTCTGAGCGGCAAGGCCAGGCTGCGGCAGATTTCCGATTCTGCCGATCCCCAAACCCGGACTTACGAGGCTCGTTACATTCTCGAGGGCAATGCGGCTTCAGCCCCGCTTGGCTCGACTGTGACAATCAAAATCCCCGAAACTGACCGCCAGTCGGAAGTTGCGATACCCGTGGGTGCACTCCTGGACGACGGAAATCGTACAGGCGTGTGGGTTGTCGAAAGCACCACTTCGACTGTGAAGTTCACACCAGTCAAGGTTCGCCAGATCGGCGAGGAGACGGCATTTGTTACCGGGATTGTGACTGGAGAGCAGGTCGTTGCCTTGGGGGCACATCTTCTCAACGATGGCGCAAACGTCAGGATTGCCTCGCAACAAGAGGTTAAAAACTAATGAGCTTCAATCTTTCCGCCATCGCGGTTCGCGAACGTGCCATCACTCTTTTCTTTATCGTGCTGCTGGCAGCCGCTGGGGCCTATGCCTTTATAAAGCTGGGACGCGCCGAAGATCCGTCGTTCACGATCAAGACACTGACGGTCACGTCAGTCTGGCCGGGCGCCACCGCGAGAGAAATGCAGGACCTCGTCGCTGAGCCGCTTGAGAAACGTATTCAGGAACTGACCTGGTACGACCGCGTCGAAACGACAACGCGGCCTGGGTACGCGTTCCTGACAGTCACCCTCAAGGATAATACGCCGTCCAGTGCTGTGGCAGAAGAATTCTATCAGGCGCGCAAAAAGCTCGGCGATGAGGCTCGAAACCTGCCTCCGGGCGTGATGGGCCCATTCGTCAACGACGAGTATTCCGACGTGAGTTTCGGCCTTTATGCCCTGAAGGCAAAGGGAATGCCGATGCGCGATCTGGTTCGGCAAGCGGAAGTTATCCGGCAGGATCTCCTGCACGTGCCTGGTGTCAAGAAAATCAACATCGTCGGCGAGCGTCCCGAACAGATCTTCGTCGAGTTCTCCTTTGCAAAACTCGCGACGCTCGGCATATCCGCGCAGGATATCGCTGCCGCCTTGCAAAGACAGAACACGGTAACGCCTGCGGGATCAATCGACACCAAAGGACCACAGGTCTTCATCCGGTTCGACGGTGCGTATAACAGTGAGCAGGCAATCGCCGACACGCCGATCGCGGTCGCCGGACGAACGCTGAAGCTCTCCGATCTGGCGGAGGTGCGTCGAGGCTATCAGGATCCCGCGACCTATCTTATCCGCCATGAAGGTGAGCCGACCATAATGTTGGGTGCCGTCATGCAGGCTGGCTGGAACGGTCTTGATCTGGGCAAGGCGCTTGAGGCCCGGTCGGCTGCAATCTCGCAGACATTGCCGCTGGGAATGACACTGACCAAAGTCAGTGATCAGGCTGTCAATATTGACGAGGCTGTCGGCGAATTCATGCTCAAGTTCGCGATGGCGCTTGGCGTTGTTTTGTTCGTGAGCCTGGTGGCGCTCGGCTGGCGCGTCGGCATTGTCGTGGCGCTTGCAGTACCCCTGACGCTTGCCGTCGTCTTCCTGATCATGCTGGAAACGGGACGGTTCTTCGACCGCATCACGCTTGGTGCACTGATCCTCGCGCTTGGCCTTCTAGTTGACGACGCTATCATCGCCATCGAAGTCATGGTCGTGAAGATGGAAGAAGGCATGGACCGCATCAAGGCTGCCGCTTATGCCTGGAGCCATACCGCAGCCCCTATGCTATCCGGCACGCTGGTTACGATCATCGGACTGATGCCCGTCGGTTTTGCGAAGTCCACTGCCGGCGAATATGCCGGCAACATTTTCTGGGTCGTCGGCTTTGCCCTCATCGTATCGTGGATTGTCGCTGTGACCTTCACACCCTACCTCGGCGTGAAGATGTTGCCGGACATCAAACCCGTCAAGGGCGGCCACGAGGCGATATACAATACGCCAAATTATCGCCGGTTGCGCTCAACCATCGAGTTTGCAGTTCGCCATAAATTTATGGTCTGCGCCGTGGTGGGCATTTCTATGGCAGTTTCTGTCATTGGGATGGGCGGGGTCAAACAGCAATTCTTCCCGACATCAGACCGTCCTGAGGTGTTGGTCGAAGTGCGCATGCCAGAGGGTACGAGCATCGAGGCGACGACATCTGCGGTCAAAAAAGTTGAAGGCTGGCTGCAGACCCAGCCTGAGTCCGACATCGTCACGTCCTACGTAGGGCAGGGCGCACCGCGCTTCTTCTTTGCAATGGCACCGGAACTGCCTGACCCTGCCTTCGCCAAGGTCGTCGTGCTCACACCCGATGCCCATGCACGCGAAGAACTCAAGCACCGCCTTCGCGCTGCCATATTGGAAGGACTTGTCCCCGAAGCATCTGTCCGGGTGACGCAGCTCGTATTTGGTCCGTACACGCCGTTCCCCGTCGAATTCCGGATCATGGGACCTGATCAGGACGAACTCTACAAGATCTCGGAGCAAGCTCTGAAGCTGATGAAGACCGTTCCCGATGTCCGCCAAGCCAACCGCGACTGGGGCAATCGAACGCCTGTTCTGCGATTTGTCCCTGATCAGGAGCGGCTCAATCTGATTGGCCTTTCGCCAGCGGAGGCGGCCCAGCAGCTGCAGATGCTTCTGAGCGGGATTCCGGTCACGCAGGTCCGCGACAACATCCGCAACGTGCCAGTCGTTGCGCGAAGCGCTGGCGAAATCCGTCTCGACCCGTCGCGTCTTGCCGACTTCTCGCTGATGAGCAGGGATGGCCGTCAGGTGCCGCTGGATCAACTCGGGCACTCGGAAATCCGGTTCGAAGAGCCGATCTTGAAGCGTCGTGACCGGACCCCGGTCATCACGATCAGGTCTGATATCAACGAGGCGACGCAGCCACCGGAAGTTTCGCAACAGGTCATGAAGGCACTACAGCCGCTCATCGCGTCGCTCCCGGTCGGATACCGGATCGAGATGGGCGGCAATATCGAGGAGTCCCTCAAGGCAAACGTCGCTCTTGTGCAAGTCTTTCCGTTGATGATTGCCGCCATGTTGATCGTCATCATCCTGCAGGTTCGCAGCCTGTCGACGATGACTATGGTGATGCTGACAGCGCCGCTTGGTCTCGCAGGGGTCGTGCCGACATTGCTCCTGTTCAATCAGCCGTTCGGTTTTAACGCAATTCTTGGCCTGATAGGACTGGCGGGTATCCTCATGCGTAACACGTTGATCCTGACAGAGCAGATCAAGGAAAACCAGACCGCAGGTCTCGATGATTACCATGCCGTCATCGAAGCGACCGTTCAGCGGACGCGTCCTGTGATCCTGACCGCGCTTGCCGCGATCCTGGCGTTCATACCTCTGACCCATTCAGTGTTCTGGGGATCGATGGCTTATACGCTGATCGGCGGCACGGCGGCGGGTACAGTGATGATCCTCCTTTTTCTTCCTGCACTTTATGCCGTGTGGTTCCGGATCAAGCCGCCAAAGGGGGTGCACCATGCGCAACCGGCCCAGATCGACGAGCCGGGCCCCATGCGGGCGATGGCCGCAGAATAGAGCTTCGTCGGGCCATCGAACGCATGGAGTGCTGCCGGGAAGGTTGGGACCTGCCAACTAGAAGTGACGGAATTCCCCTAGCCGCTATGCTTCAATCTGCTCCGGATGTGGCGAAATGCACTTGCGCCACATCGGCTCCCAACCGTCTGGACCGGCGAATTACGCGAAGACAGTGGACAGAAATCACACCACGTCAGAGTAGCCGTGTCGAGTTTCATTCTCGATGCCAAAAGTCTTGCTCCTCGGGACGGGCTGGGTAAAGGCCAAACGCTTTCTAAAGTAGAGTAAAACAAGTATATTTAGGCTTACGAATAGCGCAGATTTGAAGCAGTATTGATTGCACATCATGTATCAATATGCATTCACACCTTGCAGTTGATTTCATTTCCGCTTGATTCACCTTTTGTATTTCCGATGATGAAAGATCGATTTGCTACATAACCGACTCTGTACTTGATGGGTCGTGTGAATGAACATATTAATCGCCAAGCAGAAACTGCAGTATTTTATGTCTGTACGGGCTGATAATTCGGACCTGTTACGAGAACAGTATCGTGCCTTCACCCGGCAAATGCCGATGATGTACTTTATACTGCTTTCAAGCACCTGGGCACTTGCCACGACGCATGTGGAAGTGGCGCCGTCTTGGCTCACAATTGGAGTTCCGGCTGTTTTCACAGTCGGCTGTACACTCAGGATCGCATTCTGGTGGCGGACGCGCGGTGTCGATCCCTCGCCAAAGGTTGCGCATGCCGCACTACAGCGCACAAACCGGCTGGCCGTCGGGATCGCAATAGCATTCACGCTCTGGTCTTTTTCGCTCGTGCCCTATGGGAACGCCTACACGCAATCCCACGTCGCCTTCTACATGGCAATTACCGTCATTTCCTGCATCTTTTGTTTGATGTATGTGCGATCGGCCGCCTTTATTGTCACAGTCATTGTCAATGGGGCGTTCATTGTCTTTTTTCTGGCCTCACAACAACCGACATTCATTGCCATCGCCATCAATGTTCTGCTGGTTTGTGCGGGCATGATGTCCATCTTGTTGACCAACTATCGCAATTTCGAGCGCATGGTCGTTTCCCAACAGCGTACTGAAGCGCTGAGCAACGAGAACCTGCTACTTGCCAATATTGACAGCCTGACGGAACTACCGAACCGCCGGGCCTTTTTCACGCATCTGGAATCCGAACTCGAAAAGGCCAAGATTACGGGAACCCGGCTGGCGCTCGGCGTTATTGATCTTGATGGCTTCAAGCCAGTCAACGATCTCTATGGACACTCTGTGGGCGACAGGCTCTTGGTCAATGTAAGTAAACGTCTTAGCGCTTCTCTCAAGGCAAGCAGGGCGTTTCGACTGGGTGGCGATGAATTTGCCATTGTTGCCCCGATCATACCGGACGATGTGCAACTTGTCGCCAACGCCAATGCTATTTCGGAGCAGTTGAGAGCGCCCTACCACATGCCGGAAGGAACAGTGCATGTTTCCGCTTCCATGGGGATCGCGGTTTTTCCAAACCTTGCCTCGACGCTTGAACAGCTTTTCGACCGGGCGGATTATGCGCTTTACCACGCTAAGAAGACCCGGCGTGGCGATGCTGTTTTATTCGATGCAGAGCATGAAAAGCAGATCAATATAGAGGCCCGCATCGAACATATGCTCAAACAGAAAGATATGGAAAAAGAGCTTTCTGTCGTATTCCAGCCTATCGTTGACATACGCGACGGACGAGCCAACGGTTTTGAAGCACTGGCCCGTTGGCACAGCTCGGTCCTCGGACAAGTGCCACCTGACCAGTTTTTCTCTATTGCCGAACGTGCTGGTATCGTCAGCTCACTCACTCGGCCCCTTCTCAAAACGGCCCTTACTGCTGCATCGGCATGGGAGCCATCCCTCAGGTTGTCCTTCAATCTTTCCGCCCATGATCTCAACTCTTGCGAAGGCGTGCTGAGATTAGTCGGCATCATTGAAAACAGCGGCTTTGATCCGCAAAGACTTGATCTTGAAATTACCGAAACGGCCTTTGCGCATGATTTCGAACAGGTCAGACAGTCGGTCGAAGTGTTGCGGCGCCTCGGTTGTGGTATTTCGCTGGATGATTTCGGCACGGGTTATTCCAGCCTGACACGGCTGCATGCTCTACCACTCACCAAGATCAAGATTGATCGCAGCTTCGTGACTGATTTGCATAAGAAGCCAGCCAGTTACAAAATCGTGAAATCCCTTCTGACCCTAAGTCGAGACATGGGGCTGGAATGCGTGGTTGAGGGGGTCGAACTACCTGAGGAGCTCGAGGCTCTGGAAGGTCTCGGGGCTACCCTGGTGCAGGGCTATGTTTATGCGCGGCCCATGAAAGAGCCGGATATCGGTGAATTTCTTTCGCAGCAATCGTCTAAGCGAATGGTACTATGAACCTGATTTTCGCAATGGCAGCACCGCTTGAGCCAGTGCTGCGAGGTTAATCAACGGCCTTAAATATATATCTCCCTGTTGATGCATCCTTTCGATCGCCAGCGAGTTAAACGCGATCATCCTTGCTGATCGCATAGGCTTAGCAAAGCTCGACTGCGTCGCAATAAAAACTGGCGGCGTGACGATGGAAAGTTTTGTTCAATGGACCATGCAGGAACTGGGGCTATTTGGCATAGGTTTATTGATGTTCCTTGAGAATATCTTTCCGCCAATTCCTTCCGAGCTTATCATGCCCTTGGCGGGCTATCTGGCCGCAAAAGGGGAAGTAAACGTTTTCTCAGTCATTGCAGCCGGGTCAGTCGGCGCCGTCATGGGGATCTTGCCTTGGTACGTTCTAGGGCGCGCTGTGAACCAGAAGCAGATTGAGGCAATAGCCTCTCGACACGGGCGCTGGCTGACACTGTCGCCAAATGACATTGAGGTGGCAAGCGGCCGCTTTCGCCGTCATGGCAAAATGTCTGTGTTGTTGGGCCGCCTTATACCGACCATACGGACACTCATTTCCATACCGGCAGGATTGGCCCGCATGCCGTTTTGGCAGTTTGCCTTTTACTCCGCGTTAGGCAGTGTTATGTGGACGACGATACTCGCAATTGCGGGATTTGGCCTGGGTCAGGCATACGATACGGTCAAAGACTACGTCGATCCAGTGGCAACAACGGTGCTTTGTGGGATCATACTCGCCTACGCGTACAGGGTCGTTACCTTCAAACCCGAAACTGCCCGCCGGGTCGAATCATCAAGCTAAAATACGGTCTACGCAGACAATCTTTGTTCATTGGCGGCTAACATTAGAGGTGGTCCCTTGGCTGTAGAACAAAATAAGATCCTCGTCGCCGCAAGCACAGGGTCTCAGCCCGGCGGGCATATAACGTCTGCGATTACAGGCAGAACGTTGCTGATTTTGGTCTCGGTCGCCGTTATTCTCCATGTAGGGCAGGAGATATTTGTACCGCTTGCGCTCGCTTTACTTCTGACATTCACCCTTTCCCCAATTGTTACATTCCTGAAGCGTCGACACGTTCCAAAGGTCGCAGCGGTGATTTCCGCTGTGGTGGTGGCTTTCTTGGCGATTGCCATGTTTAGCTTCGTCGTAGCGGGCCAAGTGGCAAATCTTGCTGAAAATATTCCGACATATCAGCGAAATATCGTTCTCAAGATACAGGCACTTAGCCAGGCTGGTTCGGGAAACGGGATCCTAGAACACTTAAGCAAGGTCGTTGAGCGAGTGGGGGCCGAGCTGCAGGACAGGGCAAGTGAAAGTCAGGCAGTTGGGCCTTCCCGTCAGGAACCCATGCCCGTCGAAATCGTCACGAGGTCTAATCCGGTCCAGACACTGGGAAATTTCATCATTCCCCTGATAAGCCCATTCGCGACTGCCGGGTTGGTCATAGTCCTTGTGGTTTTCATGTTGCTCGAACGTGAAGATCTGCGCGACCGATTTATACGGTTAGTGGGGCTGGGCGACCTGCACAAGACAACTGCGGCGCTCAAGGATGCCGGCAGCCGCGTGGGAAAATACTTGCTGATGCAACTGGTCGTGAACTCTCTTTACGCGATCCCTATTGCACTTGGGCTGTGGTGGCTGGGAATCCCGAATGCGATTTTGTGGGGGCTCCTGACACTGGTGCTTCGTTTTGTGCCTTATATTGGACCTGTCATAGGCATGATCCTCCCGCTCTTCCTAGCACTTGCAATCGCACCTGGATGGTCATTGCTGGCATGGGTTGCTGGTTTGTTCATTGTCACTGAACTGATCAGCAACAACGTGGTTGAGCCCTGGTTATACGGGAGCCACACAGGCCTTTCACCTCTGGCTATTATCGTATCTGCCATTTTTTGGTCTTGGCTATGGGGACCTTTAGGGCTCATGTTGTCTACGCCACTGACAGTGTGCCTGGTCGTGCTGGGACGATATGTGCCGGAATTCAGCTTCCTCGATGTACTTTTGGGCAATAATCCGGTGCTCGAACCTCAAGAGAAGCTCTACCAGCGATTGCTTGCAGGAGATCCTAGCGAGGCAACTGACAACGCTGAGGAATTCCTCGAAGAGGAGTATCTCATCGACTATTATGACAAGGTGGGATTGCCTGCCTTGTCTCTTGGCGAGGCTGATCGCCAACGCGGGGTGATGACCGACGAACAACTGGCTCTTTTCGCGGCAACGACAATGACACTGGTTGGCAACCTGGCTGACATTGCCTTGGAGGAGGAGAGTGATGGTTCGCAGGATGCTGAAGTCCCGGAAAATTCTCTGCCCGACGGGGCGGGTAAAACGCTTCTATGCGTCGGTGGGCGAGGCCCGATAGACATGGCAGCTGCGGCGATGATTTCGCAGGTACTGGCGGTCCAGGGGGCAACCGTTCTCGCGGATGACTTAGCAATGCCTGCGGTAAACCGTGTAAAATTGCCGAATGTTGGTGAGGCAGACACCGCGATTATCGTTTTCCTGAACCCGAAATCAAAGCCACACGCCCGTCAGATCATAAGAAGACTGAAGCGTCAAAAGCCGTCCCTGCGGGTGGGAATCGTCATTCCGCTGCTCGAAGCAGAAGAAATCGTTGCCATTGAACCGGGCGAAATAAGTGCCGATTTCATTTCCTCGACTATCGCAGACGCGGTCCAAGGTGCGCTTTCAGACGTCATGGCAGTTGAACTTAAATCCCCCATTCGCAAGCTCATCAGGGCAAGGCCCGGGACGACCACAGCCGCCTGACAGATCTCAAGGGGTGATCGACTGATTTCCCAGGCGATAGTTCATACACCGCGGAGCCTTGCTTGCACTGCCATCTGCCCAAAGTGACCGGCGCATGCATTTAATGTGCAAAGCATTGCTTTGGGAAAGGTACAGGCTGGAACTTTAGGCGGGGCGCTTCATTTAACGCTTCATGAAAACGAAATCACTTTCACTAATTTTTATCGTCGGCTTGCTCGCAGCCTGCAGTCCGTCCGGGCCGGTTGGCAATACGTCAGTTCCCCAGCCTGTCAAAGCGGTAGAACTGAACCGCTATCTTGGACGTTGGTTCGAACAGGCTCGTTATGAAAACCGGTTTGAAACTGACTGCGAAGGCGTCACTGCTGATTACTCGTTGCGTGATGATGGTATGATCAAGGTGATCAATACCTGTCGTCAGGGCGGGATCAATGGCAGCGTCAAATCCGTTGAAGGTCGGGCAAAAATCGTGCCTTCCAGCGGCAATGCCAAGCTAAAAGTTTCGTTTTTCGGGCCTTTCTTTGGCAATTACTGGGTACTTGACCGCGCCCCTGATTACACTTGGTCGATAGTGGGCGAACCGTCAGGGCGGTACTTCTGGATTCTGACCCGCACCGCCAACCCTTCAGAACGCACGCAGGAGATGCTGGCGAGAAAAGCCAAGTCATTAGGTTATGACGTGAGCCTTATTCGTTGGACACGCCATTAGGCAATAATGCCGCGTCGAATACCAAGGCCGCGGTGTTGCTGCCAATCCATCCCTCTCGGTTTCGGTTTTTGATCCTGTCCCACTGAACTTGGCATGCAACGTAAAGCGCTCGATGCCAAGGAAACCGGATGACGGCAATGATGCAAATTTTCCCTAAGTACGGCGCTTTGGGAGCGCCGGTCGGGCGTTTTGAAGTCGTGTTTCAGTGATCTGCTGGATTTATCAGACCTCGTATCCGCTCTTCAAATGTTTCGAGGGCCACCGGACGTCCGAAATAATAGCCCTGGAAAGATTGGCAGCCGCAAGACAGCATAAACTGAAATTGCTCATCATTCTCGATCCCCTCCGCCAACATTTCAAGGCCCAAGTCCTGTCCCATCTGCGAAATGCGTGTGACCAGCGATGCGCCCCGGCTGCCCTCCGCTATGGCCCGAACGAAACTTCGATCGATTTTTAACTGTTGAAGCGGCAGGCGGCGAAGATAGCTCAGAGATGAATAACCGGTGCCGAAATCATCAAGCGCAATCGAAATACCATGACGCTGCAGGACTTTCATCTTGCCAATCAGTTCGTCCACCTCGGTCACGAACACACTCTCTGTCAGTTCGAGCTTCAATCTAGATGGCGAGACATGATGCGCGTTGAGGGTATCTATCAGTCTGCTGACGAAGTCCTGTTTCAAGAAATGGTCTGCGCTAATGTTGACAGCTATGACAAGATCACGTGTGCTTTCGTGAGTTGTCCAATCCGCTAGCGTTTTGACCGCGTTCTCTATAACCCAGTTACCCAGATCGGCCATTAATCCGGCGCGCTCTGCCGTAGGGATGAAGTGGCCGGGCTGGATGTAGCCACGTTTTGGATGCTTCCAGCGAATGAGCGCTTCCGCTCCTATTAATCGGCCATCACGATTGACTTGAGGCTGGAAAAAAAGCTCGAACTGCTGCCTTGGAATCGCGGAGCGCAATTCCCTGCGTAACTTGCTGTCAACGGTCATGCCTTCCTGAAGGAGAATAACACCAACGCATAATAGCGCAGCAAGGAAACTCACATGTATCCATGCTGTTATCGAACGCACTGAATCGGGCAGGGGAAGGGCGAAGTCGAAACTCATCGATGTACTGGAAAAGACAGCAAAACCGGCGAGCGACAAGAAAATTATCGCAAGCTGCAACTGACTGCGGTCTCTCTGGAAGTTTCCGTAACCAGCCAAAGCAATGATCAGCAGATACAAATGAGAGACACGCGGAACCTCTTCACTCGGGACATCAAAATAGATCGAGAAGTAAAATATAAACAGTAAGCAGGCCACCTGGGCCAGCAACATACCAAGAGACATGTTCCAGTGACGGCCAACCTGCCAACTCAAAGTCAAGAACGCAAACAGTGTGCTCTCGATGGCGACCAGATGCCAGTTCTGGATCAGAACAAAAAACGGTATCCATGCGCCGCTTACCAGGGCGGCTAGAGGCAACGCGCAGCGGCATGCGTAATGAAGGTGCTGAAGACGTTCAGTGTGAAATGTCGGATGCGATCGGGTCAAGTCTGTGCCTGGCACTCGTGTCAAAATGTGCTGTGAGTGGCGTCAAGCCGTCAGTCTACAACCGCCTCAAACATTTAGTAAAAAACTGTAATTTTCATTAACGCTGCTCTCGAGGGTCAATGTCATTGACGAGATCGCTTGTCCAGACAAATCTGCTTGCCCCTGGGTGCAGGTGTTGGCGCCGCGCGTCAAGGTGAGGTCAGGACTGTTTTTGCAGTCATCGCCCCCTAATGTAACCGCGGTGCCATCAACCAACGTTCAGGATCGAGAAGGGTTTTGAGCACATCGTCCCACGCTAGTCTTTGCCGTTCTATGTTCGGTTACTTGAATGCGTATGTTCTAGTCCTGCGCGACCTCTGCGACACGCGTGTCGATCCAGGCGCGGGTCTGATCAAGAACCTCGTTTGACAATTCGGGATCGTCGACCGCCCTGGCCAGAATGATTGCGCCCACCATTGCTGCCCAGCTTCCGATTGCTGCACGGCGCTTGTCGGTCGCACATTGATCCGGAAGCGCCTGCTGGATACGGGCGATTTGCGCGCGCAGACCTTCTGTCATCGCGGCTGTCGCTGCGGGCGTCTGGTGGCGGATTGCGGCGGCCAGCCCTGCCGTCGGGCATCCCCTGCCGGAATTGTCACGGTGTCGAGGCGCCAGATAGGAGCGAACAAAGTCGCTGAACGTCCCGTCTTCAAAACTATCTGCCGCAAGCGCATGTGCCAGCGTTTGTGCCACCAGATCGTCCTTTGAACTGAAGTGGCCATAGAAACCGCCATGGGTCAGGCCCGCCGCCTTCATGACTTCTGCGACGCTGACCGCATCGAACCCCTTGTCCTTAAACAACAGGCTTGCGACGTCCAGAATGCGGCGTCTGTTCTCCGCCATTTTTTCCCGGCTGACCTTCATTTCAAATTTCTCCGTAATCACAGTTGACTTTTACATGATGGCTATCATATTTAAATCCATTCATGATGATCGTCATGAATATAGGATCAACGACAGAAAAGAGCAATCCGATGAGCCAAATTCCTGCAGTCCTGATAACGGGCGCCTCAACTGGCATTGGCGCAACCTATGCCGAACGCTTCGCGCGTCGGGGCCATGATCTTGTGCTGGTGGCCCGAGACGTGGCCCGCTTGGAGGCGCTATCAAGCCGTCTTCGCCAGCAAACCGGCGTGACGATCGATATCCTCCCGGCCGATCTCACGAATACGACGGACCTTGTTAAGGTCGAGACCCGGCTGCGGGACGATGCGCGCATCGGCATTCTCGTCAACAATGCCGGAACAGCAATCGGCGGAAGTTTCGTCGACCAGAGTGTTGACGACATGACCAAGCTCGTTGCCCTTAACGCCACCGCGCTTGTCCGGCTTGCCGGCGCCATTGCGCCGCGTCTTGCCGCAGCGGGCGAGGGTGCAATCGTCAATATCGGGTCGGTCGTTGGCCTCGCGCCGGAATTCGGCATGACTGTTTACGGCGCCACCAAAGCTTTTGTCCTGTTCCTGTCGCAGGGGCTTGCGCACGAACTTAGTCCCAAGGGCGTCTACATTCAGGCCGTGCTTCCCGCAACGACCCGCACCGAAATCTGGGATCATGTTGGCGCAGATGTAAACGCCATGAATAATGTCATGGAAGTGGGCGATCTGGTGGATGCGGCCCTCGTCGGCTTTGATCGTCGCGAACCGGTGACGATACCGCCGCTTCACGATGACGGGCAGTGGGACGCTTTTGACGGCGCACGCAAAGCCATGCTCGGCAACTACGGCAACGCTGCTCCAGCGCAGCGGTATCGGACGCCAGCCTGAGTATCCCCTCAGAAAGCCAACGCCACAGCAGAAGAAACACCACAGGTACACATCATGACCAACAACCCGCTTTTCAAACCCTACACCCTTGGCGCCATCACTCTAGCAAACCGTATCGTCATGGCGCCGCTCACCCGCAATCGCGCCGGTGAAGGCTTCGTGCCCGGCGAACTGACCGCCGAATATTATACCCAGCGCGCTTCGGCCGGTCTGATCATTTCTGAAGCCACCCAGATTTCTCAGCAAGGGCAAGGCTATCAGGACACGCCCGGGATCTATGACCAGGCTCAGATCGATGGCTGGCGAAAGGTGACTGCCGCCGTGCATGAGAAGGGCGGGCGCATCGTCCTGCAGCTTTGGCATGTCGGCCGCATCAGTCATGCCGATCTGCAGCCCAATGGCGGCAAGCCCGTTGCGCCCTCCGCAATTCGCGCGGCGACCAAGACGTTCGTCAATAATGCCTTTGTCGATGCTTCCGAACCCAGGGCCCTGGAGGTTGGGGAAATTGCCGGGATAGTCAACGACTTCCGCAAGGCAGCAGCCAATGCCATTGAGGCCGGTTTCGATGGGGTCGAAGTTCACGGAGCCAACGGTTATCTGCTCGAGCAGTTTGCCAAGGACGGTGCCAACGTCCGGACAGACGCCTATGGTGGCTCTATAGAAAACCGCGCCCGCTTGATGATCGAAGTCACCGCTGCTGTGGCACATGAAATCGGCGCACAGCGCACGGGGATCCGTATTTCGCCGGTTTCACCCGCCAACGGCATTTCTTGCAGCGATCCGCAAGCACAATACGACTACATCGTCGATCAGCTCGATGCACTCGGCATTGCTTACATTCATGTCGTTGAAGGTGCGACGGGTGGGCCGCGCGACGTCGCACCCTTCGATTACGGATCGCTGCGCCGCCGCTTCACCAAGACCTACATCGCCAACAATGGATATGATCTCGATCTCGCGACGTCACAACTGAACGATGGCAAGGCGGATCTTATCGCCTTCGGCCGACCGTTCATTGCCAATCCGGATCTGGTAGAGCGGCTGCAAAGCGGTGCGCCGCTGGCGGAAATCAATCCGGCCACGCTCTATGGCGGCGGTGCTGCAGGCTATACCGATTATCCGCGCTTTGACGAGGCGTCCGGCAACTAAGCGATGGGAGCCGTACGCCAGTACGTCTCCCTGTAATGCCGATCATATCAATCTCTGACAATTCTCTCCGACAACACCATGGGCTGCGCGGCAGGCTGTCGCGTTCCAGATCGAGAAGAAAGCTATGACGACCTTGACACCAAAAGGACAGAAAACTGCATTCGTCACCGGTGCATCCAGCGGTATCGGCAAGGCTGCCGCCTTGTCGCTTGCTAGGGCAGGCTACCGGGTGGTCGGCACCAGCCGCAAGGCTTCGCCGCAGGAGATGCGCGAGGGCATACGCATGGTCGCTTGTGACGTAACTTCAGATGCCTCAGTTACCGCCGCTGTGGCACTCGCCCATGCCGAATTTGGCCGCATCGACCTGTTGGTCAACAATGCCGGCTATGCCATATCGGGGGCCGCAGAGGAGAGTTCGATTGAGCAGGTTCGTGCGTTGTTCGACACCAATTTTCTGGGCGTCGTGCGGGTGACGAACGCGGTCCTTCCGATCATGCGTCAGCAGGCCGGTGGCCGGATCCTCAATATCGGTTCGGTCGTGGGACTTATTCCTGGCCCCTTCGGCGCCTATTACACCGCAAGCAAGCACGCGATCGAGGGCTATTCCGAATCCCTGGATCATGAGGTGCGGGGTTTCGGCATCCGGGTCGCGGTCATCGAGCCATGGGCTACCAAGACCTCCATCGAAGCCAACTCACCACAAGGCGATCGTCCTGTTGCGGTCTATCGCAACACATTTGCCAGATATCAGTCTGCATTCAATGCTGCCATGGCGGCTGGAGACACCGCAGATGATGTTGCGGAGACCATCCTTGCAGCAGCACAGGCCACGAAATTGCTGTTACGCTACCCCTCGGGCAAGGCTGCCCGACAGACCTCGTTTGCCCGGCGGTTCCTTCCGCGTGCGCTGTTTGATCGCATCCTGCGCAAACAGTTCAACATCGCATGAGACCATATTCTCAGGCCAATTGCCCACCCGGGCAAAGAGCAGGTCGAACATGACGAACGCATCGGCCCGACCCATTCAGAAGGCCGAATTGGTGATCTACGGTGATGCCGAACATGGTGGTATATTCCAATATCATTGAAAGTTTGTGCCGGAAGCCCTTGGCTTGCCAGGCTGTCTGATCGAACATCATTTCATACTGGAGAAAGCGCGTGAAAGCCTTTGTCGTTGACAGATACAAAAAGAACGGTCCCTTGCGTCTGGCGGATATGCCTGATCCCGAGATCGGTGCCAATGATGTGCTGGTGCACATAGACGCCACCGCGATCAATCTTCTGGATTCCAAGGTTCGTAACGGCGAATTCAAGTTGTTCCTACCCTATCGGCCGCCCTTCATTCTTGGTCACGATCTGGCCGGAACGGTCATTCGTGTTGGCGTTAATGTGCGAGAGTTCAAGGTAGGTGATGAGGTTTACGCCCGCCCGCGAGATCAGAGGGTTGGCGCCTTTGCAGAGATGATAGCGATTGATGCCGCAGATGTTGCGCCGAAACCTCAAAGCCTTTCCATGGAGCAAGCCGCATCGATCCCGCTGGTCGGGTTGACCGCTTGGCAAGCGCTGGTTGAGGTGGGAAAGGTCAAGCCCGGCCAGAAGGTGTTCATCCAGGCCGGTTCCGGTGGTGTCGGCACCTTTGCCATCCAACTTGCCAAACACCTCGGCGCAACCGTGGCGACCACCACCAGTGCCGCGAATGTCGAACTGGTCAAGAGCTTAGGCGCGGACGTGGTGATCGATTACAAGACGCAGGATTTCGAGCGGCTGTTGAGCGGTTATGACCTGGTGCTGAACAGCCAGGATGCCCAAGCGCTGGAAAAGTCACTCAGTGTCCTCAAACCGGGTGGACAGCTCATTTCGATCTCCGGTCCGCCGGACGTTGCCTTCGCCAAATCGCTGCGGTTGAACATGTTTCTGCGCCTGGTGATGCATATGCTGAGCCGTAGCATTCTGAAAAAAGCAAAGAGCCGGGGCGTCAATTACTCCTTCCTGTTCATGCGCGCAGAAGGACAGCAATTGCGTGAAATCGCCAAGCTAATCGACGCCGGCATCATCCGTCCGGTGGTGGACAAGGTGTTCCCCTTTGAGCAGATGCCGGAAGCCTTGGCCTATGTCGAGACCGGGCGCGCCAAGGGAAAGGTCGTGGTACGGGTTGCAGATTAGCTTCGCCGAAGCACTGGAAGATTCTTGTCGCTGTTATCACACTTGCTGCTGATTTCGGTCTCAGCATAGACAAGGTGGCGACTGTCGGCGCCCGTAGCCACGGCGCTGCCACGATGGCTCGCCTTGCCCCACGCATTTATCAAGTAGTTTCGTCTGCTGCTCAAACAGGACTGAGCTTCGCAGAAAGCCAATCTGTCCGGAGCCAAATGTGAGTCGACCGTGGTCGCCTTGCTTTTTTCCGCTGTGTTAGCATATAGGAAATTAATTACCTTGCTGATCAGTTTGGATGAAACAGCCTCCATGACGAACAAAAAAGAAGCGCGGCGAATTGATCAGGAGATACACTCCCTGACCGCCGGGGCTGATCCATTTGCTGCGGCGATGCGTGCGACCAGAATGCCGATGCTGATCACCGACCCTTCGCAATCAGACAATCCGATCGTTTTTGTAAACGACGCGTTTCTAAAACTGACGGGATACACCCGCGAGGAAACACTTGGACGAAACTGCCGCTTTCTACAGGGGCCAGGTACGAACCTCGAGGATGTCAACAGGGTTCGAAAGGCGGTATCCGACAGGCAGCCCATCGAAATAGATCTTCTCAATTATCGCAAGAACGGCACACCTTTCTGGAATCGCCTGCTGGTTTCCCCAGTCTTCAACGAGGGTGAACTTAGCTACTATTTTGCATCGCAACTCGATGTGACGCGGGAGAGAACGGCAGGGACGTCGCCCCGCGACCTCGATGTCGATACTGTGATGCAGCAGAGAATTGCCGATCTGACCGCCGCAGAAGAACGATTGCTGTTTACATTGAAGGCGGGCAGACTTGGCACATGGACACTAAGCTTGCCCGAGGGACGGCTTGTCGCCAGCCAAATATGCAAAGCCAATTTCGGTATTCCTGAGGCCGATACCTTCACGTACGAGAACCTTCGTGCCGCTATCCACCCCGACGATGTTGATCGCTGGCAAGACACGGTTGGGGCTGCGATTGCCGGAGATGGCGAGCTCCACGTGGAGTATCGTGCCTACTGGCCAGACGGTTCCCTCCACTGGATCGAGATCCGAGCGCAGACGATGTATAACGGAAGTGGTCAGCCGACTGTGATGAGCGGCATCTCGATCGACATCACTGAGCGCAAAAAGGCAGAGGAATTCCGAACGCTGATAACTCAGGAGATGGCCCATCGGATCAAAAACATCCTCGCGACGGTTCAGTCTGTTGTAACCCAGTCATTGAGAACTGACGCACCTATTGATGAGATTAGCAGCAACGTTCACGAACGCATTAACGCTCTGGCTCGGTCTCAATCCATTCTGACCGGTGAAAACTTCGAGATCGTTGATTTAAAAAACGCTGTCGAGCGGGCGTTGACGCCGTTCAATGATGACGTGAGGTTTGCAATCGATGGACCACAGGTGACACTTTCCTCCGCCGTGAGCGGTGCCCTTATGATGGCCTTGCATGAGCTCGCCACGAATGCTGTCAAGTACGGTGCGCTATCGACTGAGACGGGAGGTGTTTCCATCAAGTGGACTGTCGAAGGTGAGCGCTTTCAATTTGTCTGGCACGAAACGAACGGCCCTCGCGTTGCATCACCCAAACGCAGAGGCTTCGGCACCCGAATGATAGAACGCGCCCTATCGGCCACAGTGCAAGGAGAGGCGAAAATCGAATACCTTTCCGAAGGCCTTCTCTTTACGCTCGACTGTACAACAGGTGATTTGCGTTAAAGAACCACCGTGACGTGAGATATGACAGAATAAGGCTTTGTCAGCGCTGCATCGCACAAAGCCGCGACAAATTGGATTGTGCCCAGTTACGCGCAGCTGCCTGAACATCTTCCAGGCTCGACAGAATGGCACCAATTTCACCACTGACCTTGAGATCAGAACTTATGATACGACACGCCGCCATATCGAGCGTGGCTGCAACCGTGACTTCACTATCAACGGATGGCATTTGTAGGAAAGAGCCTTGTCCCGACTGGCAGGTGAGAATCGCCTTTGCTGTGACCGATACAACGTTATTGGGAAAAGAGCAGGTATCGAGCGAAACGATGTCGAACCTTGCTGTTTGATTTGGGCCGACGGGGATTTGTTCACAAAGCTGTAGAGTGGAAACTGACCGCGCTATTTGGCTCCAGTTGGGGGTGTTAAGGGCTGAGCGGCAGTCGGCATGCGCCGTCCCGGCGAGCGAGAACATGGTCGCCGAAAGCATACACATGGCTGTCTGTTGACGTGTTTGTTTTCTCATTGCCCGTCCTTCTCAAGCGGGGAGTTATAAGGGCGGATTTATGATCATGATTTGCGGTGGAACGACGGCAGTCCGGAAATAATCGCATGCGTTACAGTCACCTTTTGCGAAGTTGGTTCAAGGGGGATCAGCGAGAGTTTGATCATTCAGGCTGATGTCAGCATTGTTTTCTATGAGCTGGTTCCCGATGACAAACCAAGGGAACACACAATGCGCATCTTAAAGAAAATTTTTATGACCTGTGCTGCGTTCTGCGTCGCAGCGCCTGTGTTCGCAGCGACTACGATTAAGGTTGTCGAAGGAGGCGAAGGTGGCGGTCCGATGACGTTGACGCTCGATCAGTCGACGATCAAGGCCGGCGATACGACGTTTCTGGTTCACAATGACGCCATGAGCGAAGAGCACGAAATGGTGCTCGTCAAGCTGAAGTCAGCGGATCAGATGATCTCCATCAACAAATCCAAGAATAGGGTCGACGAGAAGGCCCTGCACAGCATGGGCGAAGTTGCCGAGTTAAAGCCTGGCGCTGATGGGCAGTTGAAAGTTAAGCTCGCTCCTGGATCATATGTCCTGTTATGCAATATCAAGGGCCACTATGGAGCGGGCATGCATGCCATGCTGACGGTCACAAAGTAGACCCGCGCAATCCATAGGGCACGTTCGATTTTTTTGAGGCTGGAACATGCAACCTCCGTGATGCTCTAAATGCAATGGTTTAATTGCGACACCGATTAAGCCATTGCATTCTTCGGCCTGCACGCGCCCTGCTGTAGCTGACAGCCGCCCTTGTCATTTCAAATCAAATGCCCCTAGATGACATGAGCGCATGGACGTGGCGTATCCCGAAGACCAAGTGGCAAGTGCCAATATTCAAACATGGCCAGGATAACTCTTCCGGTTTTTAGCCACAAGTCGGATGCCGTTTTGCCTAACCTGCTACCGCATCCCCGCCACTATCCGGATGCTAATATTCGTTCATCTGCGGACGTCTCATGTGCGCCAATTGTATTGGAAGAGAACCGTCATGCGAAGCATGACTGACGGTAAACATGATGGGTGGCAAAGTTGGCGCAAAAGGCGCAAGAATAGCGCTCTGCCAGCAAACCACAGTGCGTACACAAACCGTATCGCTGCCGGTAAACAGGAGCTCCAAAATGAATTTGCGAGATATGACAAGGCAGGAATGCGAGACGATGCTAGCGGTGAACCAGATTGGTCATCTCGGCTGCATCTGTGACGAGCGTCCTTATGTTGTTCCAATACGGTATGCTTTCAGGGACGGCGCCTTTTACAGCTTTTCATTACCCGGCAAAAAGATCGACAGTCTTCGACTTAACCCGCACGCCTGCGTCCAGATTGAGCAATTGGTCACACCGGATGAATGGCAGAGCGTCCTTCTCGAGGGCCGTTATCAAGAACTGCCTGACGACGAAAAATGGCATGATGAACATATGTATGCCTGGTCTCTTTTACAGCAGAGGGCCAACTGGTGGGAACCGGGAATGTACAAGTCCAAGGATGCGGTAGGCCTCACCCCCGTTTTCTATAGCATCCAGATTGAAGTTATCTCTGGGCGCCATGCGACAAGGGATTTGATCGCAAGCACTATCTAAATCCACTGTTGGTTAAGGATGCTCTGTCGGTATCTTTGACGAACGACTGTGTGCACTGCCGATCAACTCGAGTGACATACGCTGGCTCGTTAGCACGAGGATGCTATCTGATGCAGATCATACGTGAGGTCGCGAGCCTCTCGCCTGATAATTTGAGAACCGCCAATCGTATTCAGATTCAGGCGAGAACGCCCTGAAGCTCGCGGCTTACCTGCAACAATGATGGCAGATAGGTCTCAATGACCTGTGCCATGGGCTCAGGGGAGGCTGCGAGCCCCGTATTGAGAGCCCCGATGACAATGCCGCGCGCATTTTTAAGTGGGACCGCGACCGATCGCAGCCCTTGCTCGACCTCCTGGTCGACCGCGGCATATCCTTGCTTTCTCACCAGTTCCAACTCTGCCATTATCGCGTCGACATCATCGAGTGTCCGCAAAGTTCTGGCCTGGAGCGGATGGCCCGACAGCATGTCGCGAACGTGATGTTCAGCCAGTGCCGCCAGCATAACCCGCCCCAAAGAGGTGCAGTAGGCCGGAAGTCGGGACCCGGGCATCAGAGCAATCGACATCACTCTTCTCTGCGCTGCACGGGCCACGTAAACGATTTCCGCATCGTCCAGAATAGCAACAGATGTGCTCTGACCGATCTTTTCCGACAGTTGATCAAGCCAAGGCTGAACAATGCGTGGCAATGGCATGGATGCGAGGCATCCTGTTCCGAGCCGCAGTACACGCGGGGTCACAGTGAAGAATTTACCATCATATGCACAGTACCCATGTTCTGCGAGGGTCAACAGGCACCGCCGTGCGGTGGCTCGGTCCAGTCCCGTGATGTCCGCAGTTTGCGAAATGCTCAAACGCGGTGTTTCCGCGGTAAATGCTTCGATAACGCGTAGGCCCTTGGCTAAACCGCCCATCATGTCGTTCTGCTTGATAGCCACATCATTTCTCGTTTGTGCGATATGTAAACAAATGCAGTATATCGCACAATTCGGTTGAGGTCGACAATGGGCAGCGGTAGAAAATTAGACAAGGCTCCTTAACGGGGCCATCGAAGTTACATCCGTGGAGGTCGTAGGATGGACAAGACGAGCCCGAACCTTGCGCAAGCCGTCTCGGAGATTGGTGACGGCGCAACGGTGATGATCGGTGGTTTCGGAGGATCTGGTGCGCCGATTGAACTTATTCACGCACTGATCGACAAAGGGCCGAAAGGCCTGACAGTGATAAACAATAATGCCGGAAATGGCCGGATCGGCATCGCTGCCATGATCGATGCGGGCATGGTCCGCAAAATGATCTGTTCGTTTCCGAAATCGTCTGATCCGCGTGCATTTACTGACAGGTATCTTGCTGGTGAAATCGAACTTGAGCTTGTTCCGCAAGGCACGCTCGCGGAACGTATTCGTGCGGGCGGAGCAGGAATTCCGGCATTCTACACGCCGACCGCCTACGGCACGGAGCTTGCCAACGGAAAGCCGATCGGCGAGTTTGATGGCAGGCACTATGTTCAGGAGCGTTGGCTTAAGGCCGATTTCGCCATCATCAAGGCTCATCTCGGCGATCGCCATGGAAACCTGATCTACAATAAGGCCGCACGCAACTTCAATCCGTTGATGTGCATGGCCGCTGCCAGGACGATTGTTCAGGTCTCCGGCATCGTCGAACCCGGGGAAATTGATCCCGAACATGTCGTGACCCCCGGGATTTTTGTTGATCGTCTTGTCGAGGTCTCACAGCCACAACAGGAAGAGGAACTCATTCGGGCCGGAGTTGCTTACGCATGACAAGTGCCATTCACGAAGAACACAAGCTAAGCAACGCGCAGATTGCCTGGCGTGCAGCCCAGGACATCGCTGACGGTGCCTATGTCAACCTTGGTATCGGTTTTCCGGAGATGGTTGCGCGGTACCAACCACCCGGCCGGGAAGCGATATTCCACACGGAAAACGGCATCCTCGATTTTGGAGAGGCGCCGAAGGCCGGTGAGGAGGATTGGGATCTCATCAATGCCGGGAAAAAGGCCGTGACTTTGAAGCCCGGTGCCGCGTTCTTCCATCATGCAGACAGTTTTGCCATGGTGCGCGGTGGTCATCTCGATGTCGCTATTCTCGGTGCCTTACAGGTTGCGCAAAATGGAGACCTTGCGAATTGGCGGGTCGGTTCTAAGGGTGTGCCAGCGGTCGGCGGTGCGATGGATCTTGTCCACGGCGCCAAGCAGGTCTTTGTCATCACCGAACACGTGACCAAGAACGGCGAGCCGAAGCTGGTTGAGAAATGCACGTTCCCGTTGACCGGTGTTGCTTGCGTCACACGCATCTACACCAGCCACGCTGTCATCGACGTCGCTCAGGGGCGTTTTGTGCTGAGGGAGAAACTTGTCGGCATGAGCGTTGATGATCTGCAAGCCATGACCGGAGCAGCGCTGCATGTCGACGGGGCGGTCGCCGACCTCGTCGTTCCTGATTTGTGAGGGCAATACCTATGGCCGAAGCTTACATCTGCGACTACGTCAGAACCCCCATTGGCCGGTTTGGCGGGGCGCTTTCCTCGGTACGCGCTGACGATCTCGGAGCTTTGCCGCTCAAGGCGCTTGTCGAACGAAATACTGGCGTCGACTGGGAGGCGATTGGAGACATCATTTATGGCTGTGCCAATCAGGCAGGCGAAGACAACAGGAATGTCGCGCGTATGTCGCTACTTCTTGCTGGGCTACCGGTCTCCGTTAGTGGCACCACAGTCAACCGCCTGTGCGGTTCCGGTATGGATGCGGTGATGACCGCCGCCCGCGCTATTAAATCAGGCGAAGCAGACTTAATGATCGCTGGAGGCGTGGAAAGCATGAGCCGTGCGCCTTTTGTGATGCCCAAGGCGGACACGGCGTTTTCCCGTCATGCGGAAATCCATGACACGACGATTGGCTGGCGTTTCATCAATCCATTGATGAAAAGTCTGTATGGCGTCGATTCCATGCCCGAAACGGGGGAAAATGTTGCGCAAGATTACCGGATTTCGCGCGAAGATCAGGATGCATTTGCGTTTCGCAGCCAGATGAAAGCCGCGGCTGCACAGGAAAATGGCCGACTTGCCCGAGAAATCATCCCGGTTTTTGTCCCGCAGCGAAAGGGCGATGCCATCATGGTTTCCCAAGATGAGCATCCCCGAGCAACAACGCTTGAAGCCCTTGCCAAACTCGGCACACCTTTCAGGAAGGAAGGGGGAACGGTGACAGCGGGCAATGCGTCCGGGGTCAACGACGGCGCTGCCGCTCTCATACTCGCTTCCGAGCAAGCCGCAAAAAAATATGGTCTGACGCCACGTGCCCGTGTTCTGGCCGGGGCGGCAGCCGGTGTTCCTCCGCGCGTCATGGGCATTGGCCCAGTACCGGCCTCTAAGAAGCTGATGACGATGCTCGGCCTCACACAGGACCGCTTCGATGTCATTGAACTCAACGAAGCTTTCGCATCACAAGGCCTGGCAACGTTAAGAGAGCTCGGCATCGCCGATGATGACCCGCGCGTCAATCCAAATGGCGGCGCGATAGCGCTTGGCCACCCGTTGGGTATGTCGGGCGCCCGCATTGCAGGAACAGCCGCGCTTCAACTTTCTCTGGGCAAGGGAAAGTATGCGCTGGCAACAATGTGCATCGGCGTGGGACAGGGTATTGCGATCGCTTTGGAACGGGTTTGAATTTCAACGAAGGGCCGCTCGTAGAAAACGTTGGTGCATACGGCCCATCGCAGCTTCAATATTACGGGCGGGCGCCACAAGGGGTGGTCTGCCGTGTGCTTTACGGTAAAGCTGTTTTTGAGAATGACGGACTTGGGCACTGCTTCATCGCACAAGTCCGTCGCACTTCGTCACAAACAATCAGGCTGCCAGGATGACCTTCATAGCTTTCTCGCGTGCTGCGTTGCCAAAGACATCATAGGCATCGAGGATTTGATGGAGCGCAAATCGGTGCGTGATTAGCTTGCCAGGGTCCAGTTTGCCGCTCGCCAGAGTTTTGAGCAACATCGGCGTCGTGTTGGTGCAAACGAGACCCATCGAGATGTTGATGTTTTTTATCCACAGCTCTTCAATATGCAACTCGACCGGTTTTCCGTGAACGCCCACATTGGCAATCTTGCCACCGGCTGAGACGATCTTCTGGCAAATGTCAAAGGTCGCCGGTACGCCGACGGCTTCAATGGCCACATCGACACCTAGGCCATCGGTAAGGGCGAGAATGCGCGAAACCGCATCTTCCTCTCCGACCTGAACACTGTCTGTTGCCCCGAACTGAAGCGAGAGCGCCAGTCGCGCCGGGTCTGTATCGACCATGATGATCTTCCCGGGCGAGTAAAACTGCGCCGTAAGGAGGGCTGACATACCGACCGGTCCCGCACCGACAATCGCAATAGTATCACCTGGCTTGACGCCACCTGCCTGCACACCGATTTCAAGGCCTGTCGGCATGATATCGGACAGCATCACCAACGCTTCTTCATCTGCTCCTTCGGGAATTGGATAAAGCGAGTTGTCGCCATGAGGGATACAAACATACTCTGCCTGCGTGCCATCGATCTTGTGACCGAGAATCCAGCCTCCGTCGGAGCAATGGGCGTAGAGTTGTCGTTTGCAGTTCGGGCAGGCGCCACATGAGGTGACGCAAGAAATGAGGACGGCATCACCCTTTTTAAAGTTGCGTATTGCTGCCCCGACCTCTTCGACAATGCCGACACCTTCGTGGCCAAGTGTGGTGCCCGGTGAGACTGTCGGAACATCACCCTTTAGAATATGCAGATCGGTTCCGCATATGGTGGTTTTGGTGACACGCACGATAACATCGGTGGGTTTGCGAATTTCTGGTTTCGGCTTTTCAACCCAGTCCTTTTTGCCAGGTCCGTTATAAACAAGCGCTTTCATCGAATCCTCCCCTTGGGGCATGCCCTTGAGCATGATTTTGCAGAGATCACACAAACCCGTCTCCTGTCCGGATGGTGAAGAGCCGACTGGCCCTGGTATCATCCTAGACGAAAAGAGCATTGTCATGCCGGCACTGCGTGCTCCAATCCGGAGGTCTGTGATCCAAATGAGAAAGATTGTTCCGGGGTGTTTGGTATTGTGCCGAAACGAGCTGTCTCTCACCGATCAGGTATAGGTTCGCCGCGTCCCACGCCTGTTCGGTTCTGCAACGTTTGTAGAGGTGTTTCTCCGAAGCGCTGGCGATATGAGGCACTCATGATGCTCATATTCACATATCCTCTTGCGGCGGCAACTGAGGAAACAGTGTGGGTTGGTGACGCGTCCTCGAGTGCCTTGCGCAGCCCATCGAGCCGACGAGCGGTCAGATAATCGTGAGGTGTGATACCACGAAAGCGCCGGAACCCTTCCGAGAGACTACGGGCTGAAATCCCGAGCTGTGCGGCGATCTCCACCACAGTCGGGGCTTTGTGGGCTTGTTCAGCCATCAAGCGCTCTGCGTCGCGAACGTAACGTGGCGCAGCGCTACGCGCGCCCGTTTCGAGATTAAGCCCCGAGGATGTGGCCCATGCGCGCAATAATTCGAGGCAGATCGTTTCCTCGATCCGTTTCTCAATCAGAGGGCTGTCGACGCGATCGCTGTTAGCATTTATCGAAAGGGTTGCGTAATTAAGCAAGGAAAGCCAGGCTGACTGTCCTCGGCCGAACACGATGCGCTTCCTCCACAGGTCGTCTTCCGGTACGAAGCCATACCAGCGCTGTGCCGTCTGCTCCATTAACCTATGGGATATCGTCAGGTTGAGCTGGAGATCACTGCCATCAGCGACGTTCCAGTAATCAGTGCGACTACAATCAACAACATAGCTGTCACCCGGCCTGGTGTCGACGCTCGTTCCGTCGCTTAGAGGTTGGCGCACGCTCCCACGCATCGTGTTGACGACAATGATGTTTCCAGAAGAGGGGTCGAATTCGTCCGCCTTTGTCGGGGTTCCAAAGCAAAAGCGACTGAAAACGATCTGCCCTACGGACAATGTGCGTAGCGTAGCATTGGGATCGGCACCGGCAACCAGCGGCCGGGTCGAGAGCGGCATATAAACCCGGTTACAAAAGGCATTCACTTGAGCCCACTCTCGAGACTCATTCAGCTGGCCGTTTAAAAGCGGTTGCCCTTCGGCATCATATATCAAAGCGTGATCCAGCACGTGACATCCTCCACCTCTAGGACATCCTGCCGGAAAAACCGAAGATTTCAATCCACCAAAATCCCCCGGGAACGATGGACTCGATTCAAACCGGTATCTCCCCGTCAGCTGTTCGGTTTATCGTGTCTGGGACTGGATGGATCAGCGCTCGGCGTTTGTGAGGACCGCAGATTATATTTTTGTTTCCTCAAGCCATGGCCGTCACCCGCGAAGGCCCCAGCATGTCGCCCCCGGTTCCAGGGGACTGTACCCGCATGACAGCGAAACAACGAAGACAATAGGGCGCTCCAGGCCCCCTAGCGTTATTCGCCGGGCGAATAGCAATCGCAAAAAACATTCATTTGTTAAATTTCATGTTCCGTTGGTAAATCGAGAAAAGCGAATTTGACGTCTAAACGTTGATAAAAGAGGGAACTAAAAAATGAAAACAGGCGTATTTCTCGTAACCGGTATCTTGGGCTTGGTTGCCACTCCTGTTCTGGCAAAGGATCTGACGATCGGTCTCAGCGGAACGGTGACGTCGATCGATCCGCATTTCTATAATGCTTCGCCGAACAACTCGATCGCGATGCAGATTTTCGATCGACTGACGGAGCGCACCGCTGAGGGACTGTTGGTCGAGGGTCTTGCGACAAAGTGGGAATCAGTCTCCGAGACAAAATGGCGTTTTGCGCTGCGCGATGGCGTCAAGTGGCATGATGACAAGCCATTTACCTCCGATGACGTGGTTTTCACGCTCACCCGGGCTGGAAGCGTGCCAAACAGCCCGGGTGGCTTTGGCGGCTTCATGCGCAATATTGCGAAAGTCGAGGCGGACGGCGAAAATGCTGTTGTGATTGACACAAAGACACCTGCACCAACGCTTCCAGGCGATCTCGCCAATATCGCTATCGTGTCGCGTCATGCAGGTGAGGGGGCCGATACGGCCGATTACAATTCCGGCAAGGCAGCAATCGGGACAGGCGCTTTCCGTTTCACCACATTCAAGCAGGGCATCGAGGTTGGCCTTGAGCGCAATCCTGATTGGTGGGGCAAGAAAGTTGCCTGGGATCACGCGACCTATCGCATGATTTCCAGTGCAAGCGCACGCACGACGGCTGCTCTGGCAGGCGACGTTGATGTCATCGACGCACCGGCTGCAACAGACATCGCCCGTTTCAAGACCACCGCCAATCTCTCATTCGTTAGCACTCCGGGTCTTCGGGTTATTTATCTCGCGCCATCGACATCAGGTGACGCGTGGAAGGCCAATGTGAAGGGAGCAAAGGGAGAGGCGCTGGACAAAAATCCGCTGGCGGATCCGCGTGTTCGCACCGCCCTTTCGGAAGCGATCAATCGCGAAGGCATTGTCGACAAGATCATGGAGGGGACGGCCACCGCGTCTGGTCAATGGCTTCCAAAGGGCGCTTTCTCCTATACGCCTGACATTCAACCTCCAAAGCCAGACGCCGCTGCAGCCAAGAAGTTACTGGCCGAAGCCGGTTATCCGGACGGCTTCCAGTTGACGGTTCACGTGCCGAATGATCGCTACCCCAATGCGCCTGCCGTTGTTCAGGCTGTTGCTCAGATGTGGACAAGAATTGGCGTGAAGACGAATGTGGAGGCTCTTCCCTGGACGACCTTCTCATCGCGCAAGTCGGAATTTGCGATGAAGCTTCTGGGTCTTGGCAACGCGACCTATGACGCAAGCTCAATGCTGGTCAACGTGCTTGGCACAGTGGATCCAAAACGCGGGCTGGGTGCTGCAAATGATAGCGGTTATTCCAATCCGGCGCTTGATGACCTCGTATCCAAGGCAATGACGATCTACGACGACAAGGCCCGTGAAACGGCGCTCATCGAGGCTGTCAAGGTTGCCGTCACGGACGGAGCCATCATCCCGCTTTACCAGCAGAGCAATGCCTGGGTGATGCGCAAGGGACTGTCTTATGCGCCGCGCATCGACGAGCGTACGCTTGCCAAGGACATTTCCGAATAATCTGGAAATAACAGGCTGGTGTCAAAGCATCAGCCTGCTTCCGGCAATTTGGTGGCGAAGCTATCGGCTCAGATGTCGGCTACAACATTGCAAACCATTCACGAACGGATGGTCAGTATCTTACCTATAACAAGAGGGTATCATGACCCTGTGGATTATCCAGCGCCTGATGCAAGCGATCCTGGTCGCTCTCGCCATGGCCCTGATTGTATTTGTCGGACTTCATCTGATCGGCAGTCCGATTGAGACCTTGCTTCCGCCGGAGGCTACCCACGATGACCGTTTGCGTCTGATCGCCGATCTTGGGCTTGATCGACCTCTTTATGAACAGTTCTTCCTGTTTCTGAAAGGGTTGTTACAGGGTAATCTCGGTGTCAGCTACGTTTACAAGGAGCCTGCGGTCGAGCTCATCTTGTCGCGCTTGCCTGCAACGCTGGAGCTCGCCTTCGCTGCCGTTCTTTTATCGATCATCGTCGGTGTGCCACTTGGCCTTGCCGCTGGCTGGAAGCCCGAAAGCCCCTTTGCGCGCTTCATCATGATTGGTTCGATCTTCGGCTTCAGTCTGCCGATTTTCTGGATCGCTATCCTGCTTATCATGATCTTCAGCGTCCAGCTCGGCTGGCTCCCAAGTTCGGGGCGAGGTGCAACCGAAATCATCTTTGGAATACCGTGGTCTTTTGTCACTCTTGATGGTCTGCGGCACATGCTGTTGCCAGCCGTCAGTCTCTCGCTTTTCAATATTTCGATGGTGACCCGTTTGACTGAGGCTGGCGTGCGCGAGGCAATGTCGAGCGAATATGTGCGGTTTGCCCGAGCAAAGGGACTATCACCAAGACGCATCCTCGGTGTCCATGTGCTCAAGAACGTAATGATCCCCGTCGTCACTGTCGTCGGTCTGGATATCGGGCAGACGATAGCGTTCTCGGTTGTGACCGAAACAATTTTTGCATGGCCAGGTGTCGGCAAGATCATCATTGACAGCATTGCCGCGCTCGATCGCCCAGTCATCGTCGCCTACCTGATGCTGGTGGTCATCATGTTCGTCATCATCAACCTCGTCGTGGATGTCACCTACAGGCTACTCGATCCACGCATTCGGCTTCAGGGAGAGTGACGTGCAAGCGGTTATGAATTCCTCGAAATTTCGGACAGGCCTGCAATTCATGCGGCAGTTCGCACGCTCGCCCCTGGCAGTGCTGGGACTTGTGCTGTTCATCTTGGTCGTCTTTCTGGCCGTGTTTGCGCCCTATCTGTCGCCACAAAACCCATACGACCTGATGCAACTGGACATCATGGACGGGCGTATGGCTCCTGGCGCGCAATCCTCGGCAGGCTTTACATTTCTGTTCGGTTCCGATGATCAGGGACGCGACATGCTGTCGGCCATTTTCTATGGATTGCGGATAAGTCTTATTGTGGGCATTGGCTCTGCGGCACTCGCATTCATCGTCGGCACTGCATTCGGCTTAACGGCGGCCTATGTCGGTGGACGGGTTGAAACTGCGATGATGCGGCTCGTGGACCTTCAGCTTTCCTTCCCAACGATCCTGTCTGCGCTGTTGATCCTCGCACTTCTTGGCAAGAGCGTCGGCAATGTTGTGTTTGCCATTGTCCTGGTAGAGTGGGCGACCTATGCGCGTACGGCCCGCGGGGCCGCCTTGACGGAACTACGCCGGGAGTATGTGGAGGCCGCCCGGTCTCTGCGGCTGCCACATCGGAACATCCTTTTTCGCCAGTTGCTGCCCAACTGTCTGTCACCCCTTGTCGTGCTTCTCACCATGCAGGTGGCACGTGCCATCACGCTTGAGGCAACGCTCAGCTTTTTGGGGCTTGGTGTGCCGGTGACGGAACCGTCACTCGGACTACTGATCTCGAGCGGATACGAATTCATGCTGTCCGGCACATACTGGATCGCGCTTTTTCCCGGTATCGCACTGCTGGTCACGATCTTCGCCATCAATCTCGTCGGAGATCGCCTGCGCCAGTTGCTGGATCCGAAGGCTGCACGGAGATGAGTGCCATGCTTGAAATCAAAGGTCTGAAAACCGAGGTTGTGACGGAGCAGGGCAACGTCACCCTTATCGAAGACATCAACCTCAGCCTCGCTGCAGGCGAAGTCATGGGGCTCGTTGGAGAATCCGGTTCCGGTAAATCCGTAACAGGTCTTTCGATCATGGGTCTGCTCGAAAAGCCCGTAGACGTAACCGGAGGGCAAATTCTGTTCAAGGGGCGGGACTTGCGAACGGTCTCGCAGAAAGAACTCCGGTCCATTCGCGGTAACCGGATTGCGATGATCTTTCAGGATACGATGTCAACGCTCAATCCTGTGCTTCGCATTGATACGCAGATGATGGAAGTCGTGCATGCGCACGAAGCCGTCAGTAAACAGGCGGCACGCGAGCGTGCACGCGACGCCTTAGGCATGGTCGGCATTCCAAGCCCCGAAGAGCGCCTTAGCGCTTACCCTAATCAGTTTTCAGGAGGTATGCGGCAGCGTGTGGCAATTGCCATCGCCCTTCTCATGTCACCGGATCTGATCATTGCGGATGAACCGACAACTGCACTCGACGTAACGATCCAGGCGCAGATCCTCTCAATCGTACAGAGGCTTGCCCGAGAAAAGGGCACAGCTCTTATATGGGTAACCCATGACCTGTCCGTGGTCGCCGGACTGGCTGAAAAACTGTCGGTCATGTATGCGGGCCGTATCGTCGAGCAAGGCATGACTGCCGATTTGCTCAGACGACCTTTGCACCCCTATACAAATGGCCTGATCGCAAGCCTGCCTGCCCATAACAAGCGCGGTGAAAGGCTGAAACAGATATCCGGCACAACACCGTCCGTTGCCAACATGCCCAAGGGGTGTGCGTTTCGTCCGCGTTGCTCGTTTGCCACTGAAATCTGTCTCACCGCCCCAGCGCTCGAGCCGGTCGGGGGACGTCTACTCCGCTGTTTTCACCCGGTCATGGAAGGAGCGCCATCGTGAACAATCGTTTGGAGGTTCGCAACGTCAGCAAGCGCTTCAGTCGTAAATCGGGTGTTGTGGAACGTGGTGCGGAACTGGTGGGGTTGAAAGCGCCCAATCCAGTCGTGCGGGCGCTGGATGATGTCAGTCTCACCGTAACAGAGCGTGAAGTTGTTGGCATCGTCGGTGAGTCGGGCTGCGGGAAATCCACGCTTGGCCGCGTCGTGGCAGGATTGTTGCAAGCGTCGGAAGGTACAGTGCTGTTCCGAGGCAAGCAGCTGACAGAGATGACGAGCAAACACGCCGAAGAGGCGCGGCTGAAAGTCCAGATGATCTTTCAGGACCCGTCGTCATCACTTAATCCGCGGCAGCGTGTCCGTGAGATTATTGGAGCAGCACCCTTGCACCACGGAATGACAACGGGACGCGAGCTCGATGACTATGTCAGCCAGCAGATGGAGCGATCAGGACTTGATCCATCCATGGCAAGCCGTTTTCCACACCAGTTTAGTGGCGGTCAACGCCAGCGCATCGGCATTGCGCGCGCGCTGGCGGTTCAGCCGGACATGCTGATCTGCGACGAATCCGTTGCCGCGCTCGATGTTTCCATTCAGGCACAGATCCTCAATCTCTTCCTTGATCTTCGAGAACAGCTGGATCTGACTTACCTTTTCATAAGCCACGACCTTTCCGTGGTCGAGCATATCTCAGACCGTGTTGTGGTAATGTATCTTGGACGCGTCGTAGAAGAGGCGCCCGTCGCAGAATTGTTTTCGCACCCCAATCACCCCTATACGCGTGCGCTTCTTCAGGAGCGACCAAGTCTTGATCCTGTTCAACGGCTCTTTTCGGCCATTGAAGGCGAAATTCCAAGCCCGCTGTCACCGCCTTCGGGGTGCCATTTCCATCCGCGTTGTCCTTTCGCGATGGCGCGGTGCCGGATGGAAAGACCGGAGCTTCGGACCATCGGTTCAGGGCACAAGAGTGCCTGTCATCTTAACGATTGAACATCCCGCAATCGACAAACCTGAATGTTAAAAGGATTGAAAATGTCAGTTTCCGCACCTCTGGAACGCCAGCCAAAAGTGGTCAGCCAGGAATTTCCCGGGCAGGAATGGGCGAGTGTAAATTCGCCAGAAGAACACGGTCTTTCTGCCGATGTTCGCGAGAAAGTTGACACCATGCTCGATGGGTTGCCAAGCACCTCTTTCATGGCGGTTGCTGGTGGAGAAGTGCTCTATACCTATGGCGATGTATCGGAGGTCAGCTATCTCGCTTCCACCCGAAAGAGCATCCTATCTATGCTGTTTGGTAAAGCCGTTGAAGAAGGGAAGATCGATCTAGATCTCACGATGGCCGATTTGAATATCGACGAAGATCATGGTCTTCTTCCCATCGAGAAGACGGCGACGCTTCGCGATCTGCTGATCAGCAGTTCAGGGGTTTATCACCGCCCCGGCAGCCCGGGCAGCAATACAAAAAACATTCCAGAACGCGGCTCAAAAAAACCAGGTGACTATTTTCACTATAATAACTGGGACTTCAACGTTTTGGGGGCGGCGTTCGAGCAGCTGACAGGCCGCAGTGTCTTCAAAGCTTTTGAAGAGGACTTCGCGGGCCCAATGGGGCTCCAGGACTTCGATCCTTCGCGGCAGCGGATGATGGGATATGAGGGCGCTTCCCGTTATCTGGCCTATCACTTCTTCCTGTCGGGAAGGGATATGGCCCGACTGGCTCTGTCGATGGTGCGCAACGGCCGGTGGAAAGACGAGCAAATCATACCGGCAGAATGGGTCGCGGAAAGCACGTGCATTCGCGTTCCCGCCGACAAGATGAATGAAAGCGAAAAATCCCGAATTGCCGGCTACAGCTACCTCTGGTGGATTCCAGTCGTACCAAAGAATACTCCTGAATGGGAGGGTGCCTTCGTCGCAGCGGGACATTTCGGACAGTTCATCCTGGCCATGCCAACACTCGACATGGTGTTCGTCAACAGACGCGCTATTCCCGATGATCTAGCGATTGGCCGCAATGACGGAAGCTTCAAGGAAGAACTACCTGCCGTTACCATGGAGCAGTTCCTGAGCGTTGCCGACCAATTCATTACAGCAAAGTTGGGCACCAGATAAGCAATACTTCGCTAGTGACGATCGTCCGTAAAACAAGCGGAGATTTGGTCACGTAGCCAGAGGCTTGCCGGATCGCGTTCCTTTTCGGCAAGCCAGATCATGCTGGTGGATTGTTTTTCTTCCGCAAAAGGTGATTCCAGCAGCAATAATTCTTGTGATCTCTCGAACAGCTTCGCGACGCTCTCGGGCATCATGGCGACAAGATTGCTGCGGGACACAATGGCGACGGCTGCGGAAAAATGCGGTACCACCGCGACGACGCGGCGCTCTAATCCCATCGCATCGAGACGTTCGTCAACCCAGCCGCGACGGCTCGGTGCAGACGTTACCTTGACGTGGCCAAGCGACAACAATGCGTCGAGCGTCAGCGGGTTTTTCGCAGCGGGATTGTTTGCTGACATGATGCAGACGCGTCTCTCGGTGAACAGTGAGGCGCAGCGATATCGCGTTGGAAAATTGTCGGCGGTCATGACCGCCACATCGATGGTTCCTTCATCGAGGTGCTCCTGAACCACCGGAAGAAAGTTTCTGTTGTTGTTCACGCCAGTGCGTGGCATGTGGATGACTTCCAGAACACAATGTTCAGCCTCAGAGCGGATGCGCTCCACAAGGCGTGGCATCAGCACGACAGAGAAATAATCGTTCATCCCAATTCTGAACGCACGGTGGGATGTCGCCGGCTCGAAGGCGAGTTGCTGGAGCATAACGGATTCAGTGTCTTCGATGATCCGTCGCACCGTCGGAAAAATCTCGGTGCAAAATCGGGTCATCACAAACCCGCCCGATGTTTTCTTGAAAAGTTCGTCGCCGGTGATGGCGCGGACCCGTTTCAAGGCATGGCTCATAGCGGGTTGGGACAGGCCAATATACTCTCCGGCGGCCGTCATGTTGCCTTTTACGACCAGCGCATAGATGACTTTCAAAAGATTGAGATCGACCGATCCCAATTGAAACCGCTGCATGGCAAACCCTGACGTCTCCGCGACAATCCACCGTGATCATATCGCCACGTGTACTGCTTCTAACCGTAAAAGCACACTTGCTCGATAGCAATCGAGCAAGTGCTGTTTCTCATGGGCAACATAGAAATGACGGCCGTTTTAACCACGGCTGCGAAAACAGTGTCAGGCTCTTGCTGCCACGACTGCTTCTGCGATCGTTAGAAATTCACCAGCCGACACCTTGGTGGGTTCGTAGGTGGTCTTTCCCAGATTTCGGGCCAACGCAAACTCATCCGTGACTGCGCGACGATGGACGATGACAGTATCGATCGCGGGTAGGCATAAAACGAATTGTCCGAAGTTGCCGTTCATCAGAAAGGACCCTTTGAACGCCGGATCATCTGATGTCGGTACCCACCAGAGATAACCATATCCAAGCCCTTCTTTGCTCTTGGTCTGCTCCGCCGTAAACCGCATTTTCGTGCTCTGAGAGATCCAGTTTTCCGGCACGATTACCTTATCGTTCCACTTCCCGCCTTGGAGCATCAATTGTCCGAGGCGCGCCATATCGCGAGCAGACAGGAACAGATGATAGGCGAGATAGCGCGATTGATTTTCGTAACCCATCATGCGCTGGCGATCGAAATCGAAGTCCTCAAAGCCCAGCGGCTCGGCAAGATCGTCTTTCAGTGCTTGAAACACGCTCTTACCAGTGCGCTTTTCGAAGATTGCGCCGAGAACGTTAAAGTCCCAATTGTTGTAGAGAAAGACCGACCCCGGTTCCGTTTGGCCACGCTCCGGTGTTTTTGCGTTGCCCCCAGGGCTCCCGGCGGCGTGATAGACACCTGAACTTGATGTCAGAAGGTCTTTGACGCTGGCCGTCTTTTCCCTGGCCAAAAGACCGTCATCTTCATCAATGCCGATCTCGCCAATCGTCATGTCGAGATCGATCTTTCCTTCGGCGACATATCGGCCAAAAAGCATCGACAATATACTTTTTCGAGCAGATGCAAGATAGCTGACATCCGACAGATTGCCGTATCGATAGACGATATCTCCGCCTTGAACCACCATCATGGACGTTGTTGGCATGGGATAGAGCTTTGCTTCTACGTCTGCGAGTTTCGCTTGTGACCACCCGACGGACCTGACATCACCCACAGTTTTCCATGGTCTACCAGCCTCGGTGTTTGGAGTGGTATTGGTTGCGCTGGCTGTCTGGCTGCTAAGGCCGATCGCGGCGAAGGTTGACGCTGCGGATGCTGCAAGTAGGCAACGTCTTGACAGGTTAGAGCCTGTGACCATTGTGATCCTCCCGTTAATTATTGAGTAGCGTACTGAAGGGCAGATGGAGTTATTTCTCAGAGCAGACAAAGCTAGTCGCTAATTCCATGTCGCCATCGCCTTTGTATTTCGGCCAGCTTGGATATTCGCAAAGGGGTCTGCTACGGCCCGTGGTGGATGATTTCGTTGCGTCAACGACAAACGAATTGGAAGGGGGAACGCCGTTTTCCACCCAATTATCGAGTGCCGTTAAATTGTCCCACGTTGGCGAAAAGCGGCCGCCACCATGTGCCAGACCGGGAACGAGATAGAAGCGCATAAAGTCTCTGACCTTCTCCTTGCCCATCTTTGTCACGATAGCTTCAAATAGTTTTGCATTGCCCAGTGGACTAACGCTTGGGTCATCATTGCCCTGAAGCCATATGATTTTGCCTCCACGATCGCTGAAGGCTGACCAGTCCGTTGTTGTCGCACCAATCACGTTGGACAGTTCCACGATCCGATCTTTGAGTTTTCCGGGCTCCCGAATGTCAAAAGACAGCAGGTCAAGCGGCTGATCTCGCTGAACAAAATTCTGCAAAAATTCAAAAGACCGACTTGCGTGATGCGCGTTTGGTCCCGAGACCGGAGGGATGCGAAGGCTTGGCTCCGATCCTAACTGCATCACGATGCCTTCCAGGCTGTTATAGCCGGGATACTGGTCTATCCCGTTTGCCAACTGATATGGCAGTGAATAGCCCTCATGATAGATTTTCAGTGTTCTATCTATCTGGGCTTTCGTCAGGCAATCTCTGGGATTTCCAGTGACATCCGCCTTGCAGGAGAGGCTCTGGATTAAAGCTGCCGCCTGAGCACGACAGCCTTGAAAATTGCTGACCAAACCATCTTCGGCGCCATCCAGCCCATCGCATGACTTCAAAGACGTCTTTGCAATGTGCTCTACGAGTGCGGGTGGTATCCAGCCAGCAGATTCATCATCGTAGACTGCCCGTGCCAGACCAGCTCCCCACAGCCTGAGCCCAACAAAATTAGCCGTTGGATAATTCGTCAGTATGCCGTCATACGATTGTGGGCAGCGTGACGCTGCCGTGAGCCCTTCGCGACCCCCGGTGGACCCGCCCTGGAAATAAACGCGATTGACCGGTTTCTCGTAACGTTTTTCAACCAGAACCTTTGCTACATCGAGCACTTTTTTGATGTGCATATAGCCGTAGTTTAACATCGCCTCGTCATTTCTGGCGAAGGAGGCATCATCCGCATTTGCAGCCTGATGACCGGAATCGCTGCCGAAGGTGACAAAACCCTGCACCAGAGGCGTTGGAACGACGTCCAGACCTAAAGTCGTTTTATCCGTGGTGGGCGGCAGGTTTCCATTGTAGCCACCTCCACCATATTGCAGCAGCTTGCCATTCCATGCAGATGGAAGATTAACCTGCCAGACAATGTCGGGGGCCTTTGGATCAACAGGTTTGATCTGCCCGATCACTTTGCAGTATTCACCGTTTTGGTTGGATGTTTCGGACGTCGTAACGAGCGTGGCCGACTGGATTGTGGCACCACTGGTTGGCAGGCTTATCCTCTCCGCTGGAATTGACAGTGCGGCGATCGCCGAACACGGGCCGGATGCATCTGGCGTTGCAGCGAAAGCCGCGGGTGCTGTGGAATAGGCAAGCGAGATCGTCATCACAACGCGTGATGTTGCTCCAAACAAGGATGTCATAATTTCCTCCAAGCCGCCCGGCAACTCCGATTGCCGACAGCACTCCTCTTGCATCAGACTTAGCGGAAAAAATGTGGTTTCGTGAAATGCAAATAATAGACCTATTGTTGCGTTCGGCGCATAAACTCCGAAGTTAGCGCTTGAAACGTCTACACCCAGGTCATCTCGAGTCTGATTAGACACCTGTGGGAATATGGTACCGAAGGTCCGGTTCTGTGCAATCGCGTTTACGATATGTCAGGCTGCCCGCCTCGTAAATTTTGTCGAGAAAACTGAGGAGATTAGGGGTTTAGCTGTCAACATTTGGATGTATTGAACAGAAGTTGGAGAACTTTGTTATGACGACAGTGAGAATTCAAACGTCGATCACATTTCATGCTCGTCAAAACTTGTAAGTGAGCAAACCACATTTGACAATTGTCCCTAATACGCAAAACGCCGGGATTTCTCCCGGCGTTTCTTGTTGCCCTGAGTATTATCAGGCAGCCAGATCGCGAAGAACGGTCTGGAGAATGCCTCCATTGTCCATGTAAGTGACTTCATCCAGCGTATCGATGCGGCAAAGCAGAGGAATTTCCTTCACCGTGCCGTCGCCGTAAGTGATCTTGGCGATCTTCGTTTCACGTGGCTTGATCTCGCCTTCGAGACCATCGATCTCGACGATTTCATCACCTTTGAGGCCAAGGCTTGCCCATGTGGTGCCTTCCTGGAAGGTGAATGGAACAACGCCCATGCCAACCAGATTGGAGCGGTGAATACGCTCGAACGACTGCGCGATCACAGCCTTCACACCAAGAAGGTTTGTACCCTTAGCAGCCCAGTCACGGGACGAACCGTTGCCGTATTCGACGCCTGCAAAGATAACCAGCGGAACGCCTTCATCCTTGTACATCATGGCCGCATCGTAAATCGACATCTCTTCCTTGGACGGATAGTGAATGGTGTAACCACCTTCCTTGCCGTTCGGTCCGAGCATGTGGTTGCGAATGCGGATGTTGGCAAACGTGCCGCGCATCATCACTTCATGGTTGCCACGGCGCGTGCCGTACTGGTTGAAGTCGGCAACACCGACGCCATTGTCAGTCAGGTAAGCACCGGCTGGCGAAGCAGCCTTGATCGAACCGGCCGGAGAAATATGGTCGGTGGTGATCTTGTCGCCGAACAGGCCGAGAACGCGAGCACCCTTGATGTTTTTGACGCCCGTGCCCTTTTTCCCCATACCAACGAAATAGGGCGGGTTCTGAACATAGGTGGACTTGTCGTCCCAGGCATAGGTCTGACCTTCAGGAACCTGAACGGCCTGCCAGTTTTCGTCACCCTTGAACACGTCAGCATATTTGGTTTCGTACAGTTCTCTGGTCACATACTTATGGATGAACTGCTGCACCTCTGCCGAGGTTGGCCAGATATCTTTGAGGTAAACCGGCTTGCCGTCCTGATCTTCGCCAAGTGGCTCCTTGGTCAGGTCCTTCTGAACCGTACCGGCCAGCGCGTAAGCGACAACCAGTGGCGGCGAAGCCAGGTAGTTGGCCTGCACGTCAGGAGAAATACGGCCTTCGAAGTTACGGTTGCCCGAGAGAACGCCGGCGGTAATCAGCCCCTTGTCGTTGATGGTCTTGGAGATCGGCGCTGGCAAAGGGCCAGAGTTACCGATGCAGGTCGTGCAACCAAAACCAACCAGGTTGAAGCCGAGCGCATCCAGTTCCTTCTGCAAGCCGGACTTGGCGAGATATTCACCCACCACCTGCGATCCCGGTGCCAGGGATGTCTTGACCCATGGCTTGGACTTAAGGCCCTTGGCAACGGCGTTGCGGGCCAGAAGACCGGCAGCAATCAGGACCGATGGGTTGGATGTGTTGGTGCAGGATGTGATGGCGGCAATGGCCACATCACCATGACCCAGATCGAAATCTGTGCCTTCCACCGCATAACGTGTGTCGAGCTGGCCGGGTTTCTTGTAGTCGTTTTCCAGCGCCATCGCGAAGTTCGGCGCAATGGTTTCCAGCGGCAGACGACCTTCCGGACGCTTTGGGCCAGCCATCGATGGCACAACGTCACCAAGATCCAGTTCCAGCGTGTCGGTGAAGACAAGCTGCGAACCATCATTGTCGCGCCACATGCCCTGCACCTTGGAATAGGCTTCCACCAGTGCAATACGATCCTTCGTACGGCCGGACATGTTGAGGTAATTGACGGTTTCACTATCGACAGGGAAGAAACCACAGGTCGCGCCATACTCCGGACCCATGTTACCAATCGTCGCACGGTCTGCCAGTGTCATTGAGTCAAGGCCGGGGCCGAAGAACTCAACGAACTTGGAAACAACACCCTTTTTGCGCAGCATCTGCACAACGGTCAGCACGAGGTCGGTGGCTGTCACGCCTTCCTTGACCTTGCCGGTCAGCTTGAAGCCGATAACTTCAGGCAACAGCATGGACACTGGCTGACCGAGCATTGCAGCTTCAGCTTCAATGCCGCCGACGCCCCAACCCAGAACACCAAGACCATTAATCATGGTGGTGTGGCTGTCGGTACCAACGCAGGTATCAGGATAGGCAATGGTTTCGCCGTCTTCTTCCTTCGTCCAGACTGTCTGACCGAGATATTCGAGGTTCACCTGGTGACAGATGCCGGTGCCCGGAGGAACGACACGGAAGTTCTTGAACGCCTGCTGGCCCCATTTGAGAAAGCGGTAACGCTCACCGTTACGCTGGTATTCCAGATCCACGTTGCGGGCGAAAGCCTGCGGTGTACCGAATTCATCAACAATAACAGAGTGATCGATAACCAGGTCGACAGGAACCAGAGGGTTGATCTTTTCAGGATCACCACCCAGAGCCTTCAGACCATCACGCATTGCAGCAAGGTCAACCACGGCTGGAACACCGGTAAAGTCCTGCATCAGCACGCGGGCCGGGCGGTAGGCAATTTCTGCTTCCTTGACGCCCTTGTTGTCGAGCCATGCAGCAACGGCTTCGATATCGGCCTTAGTCACCGAGCGACCATCTTCGAAACGAAGCAGGTTTTCCAGAAGAACCTTCATGGAATAAGGCAGCTTGGAAACGCCCTTCAAGCCATTGGCTTCAGCTTTGGGCAGGCTGTAATAAACATAGTCCTTACCATCGACGGTAAGAACGGAACGACATTGGAAACTGTCAAGAGATTTGGACATGTATTGCAGCCTTTAGGTCGATGGGCGTAAACGGATCGATAGTAGCGGAAAATCGGACCCGCTGTCTCTTTGACAACGCGTCCGATTGTTGATCGTGGTTGATAAAGGTTCAGGCTGTCCGCTCGTTCCCGCCTGGACGCCATTTTATCAGGCGCTTCTCAACGACATCAAGGATGCTGTCGATAATCAACACGAAGATGGCGAGGATCAGAATGCCTGCGAATACACCGACTGCGTCGAAATTGCCTTCTGCCTGTGCAATGAGGTAGCCAAGGCCAGCGGAAGAGCCAAGATATTCGCCGATGATTGCGCCAACAACGGCAAAACCAACTGACGTACGCAATGAGGACAAAATCCAGCTGGCGGCAGCCGGGAAATATACATGGCGCAGCAGGTCCGAGCGCTTTGCGCCAAGAATACGAGCGTTGGAAAGCACCACCGGATTGACTTCACGAACACCTTGCATGGCGTTGAAGAAGGTGACGAAGAACACCAGCGTGACGGCAAGTGCGACTTTCGACCAAAGGCCAAGACCCAACCAAAGAACGAAGATCGGCGCCAGCACTACACGCGGAATAGCGTTCAGGCCCTTGATGAATGGATCAAGAATGCGTGATGCGCTGCGGCTCAGACCGAGCCATACACCCGCGGCAACTCCGAGACCTGTGCCGATCAGATAACCGAGTACGGTTTCGGTAAGGGTAATGGTGACATGGCGATAAAAGCCAGTGTCGGTAATCCACGTTACAACCTGGTTGAGAATGTCAACCGGAGCCGGGAAAAAGAACACATCGATGACACCCAGCGAGGTGCCGAGCTGCCAGCCGCCGAGAATGAAAACGAGCAGTCCAACCTGAATGAGACGTTCAGTCGTGGCGTTCATAGCTTTTCTCCACTTCGCCGCGCAGCGACGCCCAAATGTTGCGATACAGATCCATGAAGCGTGGATCGAGCTTGATTTCCGCCACATCTCTCGGGCGGTCCAGATCAACAGAGAAGCTGTCGATCACACGGCTGCGAGGGCCTGCCGCCAACACGACAACGCGGTCGCCGAGCGCGATGGCCTCTTCAAGATCGTGAGTGATCATCACGACAGCACGGCGCTCTTCCTGCCAGAGCCGCAACAGCTCGTTTTGCATGAGATGGCGTGTATGGATATCCAGCGCAGAAAACGGTTCATCCATCAGGATAACTTTTGGACCGGTAATCAGGGCCTGCGCCATCTGGACACGTTTACGCTGTCCGCCGGAAAGCTGATGCGGATAGCGATGCTCGAAACCCTTGAGGCCAACCTTCGCCAGCCAGGCAAGAGCACTTGTACGGCGCTCGGCTGCTGAGACGCCCTTGAACATGGGACCAAGCTCTACGTTTTCGAGTGCGGTTTTCCACGGTAGCAGAGCGTCCTGCTGAAACAGATAGCCGATGTCATCGTTCACTCCGTTGACCGCCTTGCCATCGATTGAAACGGCACCATGCGACGGCTTCAAAAGCCCGGCGATAGCATTGAGAATGGTGCTCTTTCCGCAGCCGGTTGGGCCAACGATGGCAAGAAACTCGCCATCCGCGACCGTCAGATTGACATTTTCTACAGCCACGAACGAGCCGAATGACATGGTGACGGCGTCAATAGACACCATCGCCTTCCTGCTGTCTGTTGCACCATCCTGGGGCGTGGGTTTGACTACGGCCAATGACATTGCCTCCTCCTGTCAGTTAGCAGCAGCGTGCGGCGCTTTGCCGACGAAGCTGTTTGTATAGGTCTTCGAAAGGTCTATTTCGGTTGATGCCACTTTCTCGTTGAAGCTTTTCAGTACAGCGAGTGGCGTCTTGATATCCTCTTCGTTGAACTTTCCGTCTGTCGAGAAAATTGCCTTGGCGTTCTGGACAGCCTTGATGTAGGTCTCGCGGTCGCCGGAGATGAATTCCTTAGGCAGTTTTTCGACGATTTCCTCAGCCGAATGCGCGTTCATCCATTCCAGTGCGGCGATAGTGGCGTTGGTCACTTTTTGAATGGTCTCGGGATTGCCATCGATGTAATCCTGCGTGGCATAAAGAACCGATGTCGGATAAATGCCGCCATAAATTTCCTTGGCGCCATCGTCGCTTCGCGCATCGATCAGGATTTTTCCAACACCTTTGGCTTCGATAAATGTCGCAGCCGGGTCATAGTTGACCAATAGATCAATTTTACCCTGCTCGAGTGCGGCAACGGCAGCGGATCCCGAGCCAACGCCGATCAACGCAACGTCATTTGCCGACAGATTGTGGCGCTGCAAATAGTATCTCACGAAGAAATCCGACGAGGAGCCCGGTGAGGTGATGCCGACTTTCGCTCCTTTGATGGTCTCAGGCTTTGCAGGGTCGAATGTCGAATTGTTTCCACCTGCCAGAACGAGGCCGGAGTTGCGGGCCAGCACAACAAAGCCGACAACTGCCTTGTTCTGTGACTGCATTTGGATTGTATGATCATAGAAGCCGACAGCGATATCTGTCGAACCGGCCACGAGAGCCTGCAGGGTTTTGGAACCACCAGACGCAAAGTTTTCAACGGTAACGTCAAGCCCTTCCTTCTCGTAAAGGCCCAAGCCCTGCGCTACGGGAAATGGCAGATTGTTAAGATTGTAAGATCCTACGCTGATGCGGACCGGCTCAGCCAAGGCTGTTCCGGAAAACGCTACAGTTGCAGCTAGGGCGAGCATGAATTTACGCATTGATTTTCCTCCGGTTTACGTGGCGCCCTCCCGGCAACCACGAGAATTATGCCGCGCAAACAAGTTGTTTGATAGGCTTTGCAAAGACGTGCCCTTCGAAGAGCCTGCGTGCCGTTCGAAGGATTCCAGCGGTCACCTTTCCGTCGCGCTCCTGAAGCTTGACATCGAGGTGGCCATCTGGGTGCTCAATCGACAAAACGACGGTTGGTGTGCGAAGGCCAACCAGGTTCGAGACGATCGTATCGGGGGTAATGCTGGCCGTGGCTATGCCAACAGCGCCGGTTGTCGCGAGCGACGGATGGCACTCGTGTGGCATGAAATACCGCACATTGAGATCACCGCCTTTTGCCGCTTTGCTAATCAGGACAGGTTTTGGGGTGACCTGATTGGTGACGTCACCCATGCCCATACGCCTACCTGCTTCCAGTCTTAAAGCTTCCAGCCGGGCAAGCAGGGGAGTGTTACTGTTAAGCTCTGCAGCGCTTTCATAGCCGCTGACGCCAAGAGCTTCAGCCTCCATCAAAACCATTGGCATGGCACAGTCGATACAGGTTACGGCGACGTCTTCAATCGTCTCATGGGATTTGCCAGTGGGGAACAATTTGCCCGTTCTCGCTCCCGCAGCATCCATAAACGTCAGGGCGATAGGGGCAGCCTTTCCAGGTACGCCATCAATGCTGGCATCACCAAGATAGGATACCTCGTCATTGGGGGTAGGAACTTCTGCCTCAATGAGCTTTCCGGTATTGACGTTATGAATACGGACAACCGTCGTAGCACCCTGGGGCTTCATCAAACCGGCTTCGATAGCGAATGGCCCGACAGCGGCGAGCATATTGCCGCAATTTGGCGCTGTATCCACCATTTGCTGATCGATGCGAACCTGGGCAAACAAATAGTCTATATCTGCACCCGGAATGCTGGACGGGCCGATGATTGCCACTTTGCTGGTCACGGGATTGCCGCCACCAATGCCATCTATCTGCAGCGGGTGGCCTGATCCCATAACGGACAGCAAGATCTGATCGCGTTCATTCTTGTCAGCTGGAAGATCGGAAGCCAGAAAGAATGGACCTTTCGACGTTCCGCCGCGCATCAACACACAGGGGATAGAGATCAAATCATTCATGCTTGTGCTTTCGCCTCCACTCATGTGTAATGAGTATCAATCAATGGATTTATTGCACTTTGTGGTAATTCGATTGATATGTGAAATGCGAAGATTCGGAGTATTGATGCGCCATGAGCATTAATTGTGAAATACTTGATCTCAGGGCATTCCTGAGTGTTATCGAACTGGAGAGTTTTCATCGTGCTGCCGAGACGCTAAATCTTTCTCAGCCTGCGCTAAGCAGGCGAATACAGAAATTGGAAATGGCAATTGGCGCGCCTTTGCTTGAGCGCACCACTCGGCACGTAAGTCTCACTGCGTTGGGGGCAGAACTCATTCCGCTGGTGCGCAGAATGCTGGAGGAGTTCGACGGATCCCTGTTTGTTGTCCGCGATGTTGGGGTTAACCGCGGTGGGTTGGTAACGATCGCCTGCCTTCCGACCGCCGCGTTTTATTTCCTCCCGACTGTTATCAAACAGTTCAATCAGGAGTATCCGAACATACGTTTCCGCATCCTGGACCTGCCTGCAACGGAGGGCCTACAGGCTGTTTCCCGTGGCGAGGTCGAATTCGGCATAAACATCATGGGCACATCAGATCCGGATCTGACGTTTGATCGGCTTGCGGAAGATCCTTTTGTCCTTGCAGCACGCAAAGATCATCCCCTTGCGGAAAGGAGCCAGGTTGGCTGGGCAGAACTTGAGCCATACCCGCTCATTACTGTGCATCGCTCAAGTGGCAATAGAACACTACTTGATGCGGCACTTGCCAAATCAAACATCAAGTTGCGCTGGTTTTACGAAGTCACTCATCTTTCTACATCGCTAGGACTGGTTGAAGCTGGACTTGGAATTTCGGTACTGCCGCAAATGGCAACGCCTCAAGGTGAACATCCATTCCTGGTAACTCGTCCCATCGGCAACCCTGAAATCTCGCGCATGATCGGCGTGGTCCGACGTCGCGGCGCAAGACTATCGCCTGCGGCGGAAAGATTTCTGGAAATGCTGATGGGCGCATGGGGCAACTACGGCTCTGGCAATTCCCAGACCCGCGTTTGAGGTGTTCCAGTCACGAAGCAAGAGAGCCATTCTGCGCAGTTTAGGAACCAGAAAAAGAACGTGTGTCAGGATGGTCGGATTACTCGCCGGAATATGCTACCGCGCGTTGACCAAGGAGGACAGTGATCTGGGTCGGTTGACTTGTTCACTAACACCGATGGCGAACTGTTGAACGGCGCTCGTAGGCTCACCACCAGAGGCGATATTGTTCTAAGTATCGGAGCGTCACTTGTACCGTGACGGCTTGTGTGACGTAATTGCGTTCGCGCGCACTGCGCTGCCTCGCGAGGCCCTGGGCAACAGTGCAATAGTCAGCCCGAGATCTCATTTAGCTATCGACGGCGGCATCCGGTAGACGAGGCGGGAACGATTCTCGTCCGCATGAGGCGACGACAGTTATAGGGAGCGGGTGTTCATTCGAGGTTTCGATGTTCTGTGAACAGAGGTCTGAGAGCTATTGCGCCGCGCAAGCCCGATGCCTTTGGTCGTAAAACAGGGCTTGGCGGAGTTGTTGCAAGGTCGCGTGGTAGCCTTGTCATCAACTCGAGGCACTAGGTCGCAGCAACTGTTTGTCACCGCAACTCGGCGCTCGTCGTGGCAATCTCGCGTATGTCCCACATCAGTGCGTTTCGATTGCCCGGGCTCCATATGGCATGAAGCTCGGCAATACATTCGTGCTTCAGATCCAGTGCACGAAAAACGACGTTATCGAAGCAAGCATTTTGGGTGCCAGCGGGTACGATTGCCAGACCGATACCTGCGCTGACCAGTGACAATATTGCCTGCGAATGTGTCATATTCTGCACGATACGCGGTGTGACGCCGTTTTCCGCCATTAGCCGAGCGAGTTTGTCGTGCAGATAACGTGCTGCAGACGAAAACATGATGAAGGGCTCGCCATTGAGGGCATCCAGTGGCGAGCGGCGATTGGCCGCTAGTGGATGGGTGCGGGGAATGGCCAGCATCATGGTTTCGCGCGCGACACAAAGACTTTCAAGGTGGTGCGAGCCGGTTAGTGGACGAGACAAGCCAAGATCAATTTCTCCGCCATTGATAGCCTGAAGCTGTTCGGCGGTTTCCATCTGCACCAGTTCGAGTTCAATTTGGGGAGCAAGAGCGCGGGCCTGACTGATGAAGCCCGGCAAGAAGCTGTAAGTGGCGGCACCAACAAATGCGACCTTGACAGATCCGGCGCTGCCGCGAGCAGCCCTTCTGGTCACCGTGACAGCGGCATTGCCGATTTCCAGGAGTTTCTGGGCCTCGACTAGAAATGTCAGGCCTGCAGGTGTCAGGACGACACGCCTGCTATTCCTTTCAAAAAGTGTAACATCCAGTGTTTGCTCCAGCAACTTGATCTGCCGACTGAGCGGGGGCTGTGTGATGTTCAGACGTCGGGCGGCACGGCTGAAGTTCAGTTCAGAGGCCACCATAACGAATGAACGGACCTGTCCTAAATCAAGCATCTATTCAAATCCGGTATAGATATTCAACAATAATCAACTTGGACTTAAATGGATTGGCGCGTTATCAGTCAAGCATGACAGCTCTACAGAAGCTCGAAATCGGGAGGCGGATAGATGGATATGCATGCTTTAAAGACAGGTCAGCAAGGATTTCAGTCGGCCGGGGACAGTATTGCCTGGATAAAGCTGTCGTCGATCTTCCTGCCGTTGAAAACACCGTTTAGTGACGCGAAGGTTTTAACAGGCAGACAAAAGCCGCTGACGGAAGTAGCATTCCTGTTTGCGGAAATCGAAACGAAGCAAGGCTATAGCGGGATCGGTTTCAGCTATTCAAAGCGAGCTGGCGGACCTGGGCAATATGAGCACGCCAAGGAAATCGCTCATGTCCTGATCGGCGAGGACCCCAATGATATTGGCAAGTTGTGGAACAAGCTTTGCTGGGCAGGCGCCTCAGTCGGCCGAAGCGGACTTGCCGTACAAGCCATCGCGGCCTTTGATGTGGCCTTGTGGGATCTCAAGGCCAAACGTGCGGGACTGCCTCTGGCGAAGTTGCTGGGAGCGCACCGTGATTCCGTGCAGTGCTATAATACGTCAGGCGGCTTCCTTTCGTCGCCGATCGAAGAGGTTATTGACAACGTTGAAATGTCAATTGCGTCAGGTATCGGCGGCATCAAGATCAAGGTTGGTCAGCCCGATATGAGTGCTGATCTGAAGCGCGTTGCTGCAGTGCATGAGCACATTGGTGGGCGGGCAGCGATGATGGTTGATGCAAACCAACAATGGGATCGCCCAAGCGCGATGCGTTTTGGCCGCCTTATGGAGCCCTATCTCCTAACCTGGATCGAAGAGCCGCTCGATGCCTATGACGTGGAAGGCCATGCCGCCCTCGCAGCACAGCTCGATACGCCCATTGCAACAGGCGAGATGCTGGCAAGCGTTCTCGAGCACATCGCGCTTATCCAAAACAACGCTGTGGATTTTATCCAGCCGGACGCACCCCGTGTCGGTGGTATAACCCAGTTCCTGAAAATTTGCGCGCTGGCGGAAGCCAAGAAACTGCAGCTTGCTCCGCACTTCGCTATGGAAATTCACTTGCATCTGGCAGCAGCCTACGAGCTGGAACCTTGGGTAGAGCATTTCGATTGGCTTGATCCGCTATTTAATGAGCGGCTGGAGATTAAACAGGGGCGTATGCTCGTTCCAACCCGACCGGGGTTGGGCATTACTCTTTCAGAGCAGTCCGGGCATTGGACGCGCGGAACGGCTGAATTTGGCAAACGTCCGTAACCGAGATGCGTCAGGCCGTTCCTCGGGCAACGATGTGGAAGTCTACATTGATCATGGCTTCCACGTCTTTGTCGCCCTCGATCTTTCTGAGGATTGAGCGGGCAGCCTTGGTGCCTATCTCTCGTCGATCAATGCGAACAGTGGTTAGTGGTGGGTGTGTGTGGGGAGCGAAATCGAAATCACCAAAGCCGACTATTCCAAGTTTGTCCGGCATGCTGCATCCGCGGGCGTGGGCTTCCGCCAACGCGCCGTGAGCGACCACATCTGAAGAGCAGAACACGCCAAGCGTACCTTCTCCACGATCCAAAAGCTGAGCCATCGCCATTCTTCCGTCACGGAAAGTGGACGGCGAGTTCATTTCGAGTTCGGGCAATTCGACATCAGCAATACCCTTGAGGCGTCCAACAAAACCGTCACGGCGCTGGACGGCGCGAGGATCGTTGGCGCCCACCTGTGCGTAACGGTCATACCCCTTGATCAGCAAATGTTCAGCCACCAGAACGCCGACCGCGGCATGAGAAAAACCAACCGCTGTATCGAGTGGCGAGGGTGTGGAATCCCAGATTTCGACAATGGGCAGGCCTGCCCCCGTCAGCATGGCGCGGGTCTCTTTAAGGTGAGTGATGCCAGTCAGAATGATGCCGTCGGGGCGTCGTGCCAGGATCGCACGGGTTAGTTCCAGTTCCCGGCTGGCATCATAACCGGAAAGACCAAGAAGCAGCTGATAGCCGGCGGAGACGAGTTCCGCATTCAGACCTTCGATGGTTTCGGCAAAGATTGTACTCGCAACCGAGGGAACAATGGCAGCGATCAACCGGGTCCGTCTGGACGCCAAACCGCCGGCCAGAAGATTTGGCACATAACCGGTTTTGGCGATCACTCGCTCAATGGCTTCCAGCGTCCGGGGTTTAACGAGGCTAGGCGTGTTGATAGCCCGTGAAACTGTCACTGGCGACACACCTGCCAGCTTGGCGATGTCGGCAAGTGTCACTGGACCATTTGTAACATTGTTTTTGGTCTTGTCGTGTTCCGTCATCGCAATAGTCTCCATTAAAATGATTTACGCTTTCATTTTAAGTATAATCAAGTGGCAATATAAAAAATCTCATAGTTAACGTGTTAATCCATTGATTCAAATTACTTTAAAAAATACGCTCGCTGGTTGAAGTTCAGAATTTTGATTTTATAATGAAAGCGCTTCCATTTCTTCGTCGGAGGGTTTCGAAGGGTGGCTAGGTAACGCTGGCGGGAGGCCAGAAAAGAGGAGGAATTTATGATGAACCTCAAACGTTTCATGACGTTGGCGGCCGCTACCGCCATATTGGCTGTAGCGAGCTCACAGTCGAGCCAAGCTGATGACTATCCATCCAAGACCGTCACGGTTGTCGTTCCATTTGCAGCTGGCGGAAATACAGATACCTTTGGCCGTCTGGTTGCCGAGCAACTGGACAAGAGGCTGGGGCAACGTTTTATCGTTGAAAACAAGCCCGGTGCCGGTGGCAATATCGGTCTTGGTGATCTGGCCCGTTCGAAGCCGGATGGCTACACGATTGGCATGGGCACGGTCAGCTCCAACGCCATCAATCAGACGCTCTACAAAACTTTGCCTTATGACAAGGAAAAAGGCTTTGCGCCAATTTCGCTGATTGCGAGCCTGCCCAACGTTCTGGTTGTCAATCCAGACAAGATCAAAGCCAACTCCGTTGAAGAATTGATCACTTTCCTGAAATCCGAGCCGGGAAAGCATACATATGCATCGTCCGGGGTTGGTACATCCATCCACTTGGCTGGCGAGCTTCTGGCAACCAAGGCCGATCTTAAAATCACCCATGTGCCATACAAGGGCAGCAGCCAGGCCATTCTCGATGTCGTGGCCGGTCACGTGGACATGATGTTTGACAATATCCCGACCGCCGCCCAGCAGGTGAAAGCCGGAAAAGTCAAAGCGCTCGCTGTAACAAGCCTGGAAAAAGCCAGCCTGTTGCCAGATGTGCCAACAATGGCAAGCGTTATTCCGGGATTTGAAGCAACTTCATGGCACGGTCTGTTTGCGCCCGCCGGTACTCCGCCTGAGATTGTTGAAAAACTGAGTAAGGAAGTTCAGGCGATCATTGCAGATCCGGCGATGCAGGAGAAACTTAAAGCCATGGGCGTAACGCCTGTCGGCAATACGTCGGCTGAATTCCAGGCCTTCATCGACAGTGAAACGGCCAAATGGGCCGAGGTTATCAAGGCTGCCAACGTGCCGCTGCAGTGATGTTATCTGCCGGCCGGAGTTGAACGCAGTTCCGGCCGGTACATTTTACACACGCGAGTATCATGCCATGCTGAAGATAAAAAACGCCCGCGACTTCGCCGGCGGCGTAACGATGATTTGTACCGGTCTCCTGTTCATTTGGTTCGGGCGGGATCTACAGGTAGGCAACTCTTTTCAGATGGGGCCTGGCTATTTCCCAACCATGCTAAGCCTGCTGCTGATGGCCCTTGGAACTCTGATCATCGTGCAGTCAGTGCTAGTTGAGGTGGAAGATGATGGGCCTGAAGCGTGGAACTGGATGGCCTATTTTCTGGTCATTCTCGCGCCCATCGGCTTCGGACTTCTATTGGCCAGACTGGGTCTTGCCGCCACAATGTTCCTGCTCATCGTCGGGGTTGCCACGGCAAGTCGTTATGCGAACTGGCGTCATGCCATCTTACTTGGTTTGTTTCTCTCTGCCTGTTCTGTTCTGCTTTTTACGAAGCTCTTGTCGCTTCCCGTCAGTGCCTTCGGGCCTTGGATTCCTTTCATCGGTGACTTTTTCTAAGGTTTGCCAGCCAGCCGCGCAACCGGATTGGATTACACATGGACATCTTCTCTAACCTCTGGCTCGGTGCCTCAACGGCCTTCATGCCGATGAACTTGTTTTACGGTTTTATCGGCTGTCTTCTCGGGACTGCGATCGGCGTACTGCCGGGCCTTGGTCCGACCGCCACAATTGCAATGCTGTTGCCGATTACCTTCGGGTTACCGCCGGAATCTGCGCTTATCATGTTGGCGGGCATATTTTACGGCGCGCAATATGGCGGATCGACAACCGCAATTCTGATCAATCTTCCAGGTGAAAGTTCTTCTGTCGTTACCGCCATTGACGGGTATCAGATGGCACGAAATGGCCGTGCGGGTGCCGCGTTGGCAACCGCAGCCCTTGGTTCATTTTTTGCCGGTTCGGTTGCGACCATCCTGCTTGCTGTAGCCGCGCCGCCACTGGCATCCGTTGCGCTCAAATTTGGGCCCGCAGAATATTTCTCGCTGATGGTGCTGGGGCTTGTCGCCTCTGTTGCACTTGCGAGCGGCTCACTGCTGAAGGCCTTTGCCATGATCGTGTTTGGTCTCGTCCTCGGCACCATCGGCACTGACGTGGAAAGCGGTACGCCACGCTACGTGTTTAATGTTCCGGAGCTTTATGACGGCCTGAATTTCGTGGCAGTCAGCATGGGAATTTTTGGAATCTGTGAAATCCTGCGCAATCTGGAAAATGAGCAGGAGCGTTCGGTCGGCGTCAAACGGGTCACAGGACTGATGCTGTCGAAGGATGATTTTCGGCGGATTTGCGCGCCGGTTCTGCGCGGCACCGCACTGGGGTCTTTTCTGGGCGTTCTTCCAGGTGGTGGCGCGATGCTTGCATCGTTTGCTTCCTATGCGGTGGAGAAACGGATTTCTCCCAACAAAGCCGAATTCGGCAAAGGCGCAATCGAAGGCGTTGCTGCCCCTGAATCTGCAAATAATGCCGGTGCGCAGACATCGTTTATTCCGATGCTTACCCTTGGCATTCCCGGAAACCCTGTTATGGCGCTGATGGTTGGTGCGATGATCATTCAGGGTATCACACCCGGACCGAATGTGATCTCGGATGAACCGGCGCTGTTCTGGGGCATGATTGTCTCAATGTGGTCGGGTAATCTCATGCTCGTCATCCTGAACCTGCCACTGATCGGGCTTTGGGTGCGCATGTTGACGGTGCCGTATCACTTGCTGTTTCCGGCGATTATCGGTTTCTGCTGTATCGGCGCCTACAGCATCAACAACAGTGTGTTTGATGTCTTTGTCATGGCTGCCTTCAGCGTTATCGGTCTTGCACTCAGCAAGATGCGCTTTGAACCGGCACCGTTGCTCCTGGGTTTTATCCTCGGACCGATGCTGGAAGAAAATCTGCGGCGAGCCATGCTGATCAGCCAGGGTGATCCGACCATCTTCGTACGCAGCCCTCTTAGTCTGTCATTGCTGGTCTTTGCCGTTGTCGTACTGGCTCTCGTATTGTCGCCGAGCATCAGTCGCAAGCGGGATGAGGCATTCACTGAATAACGGATATTATCGATCCAGCTTGGGTGCCCTGTGGCACGGGAGTATGAAATGGCAGACCGGAAAACCTACAATGAGTTGCGCTCAGCGCGCTGGATGATACCGGACGACCAACGGTCGTTCGGACACCGATCGCGCACCATGCAGATGGGTTACGCGCCGCAAGATTGGGAAGGTCGACCAATCATCGCGATCATCAACACGTGGTCGGATGCGCAGCCCTGTCACATGCATTTCCGCGAGCGCGTTGACTGGGTCAAGCGCGGCGTACTGCAATCCGGAGGTTTTCCGATGGAGTTGCCAGCGCTCTCATTGTCGGAGAATTTCGTGAAACCGACGACAATGCTTTATCGCAACATGCTTGCGATGGAGACAGAGGAATTGCTGCGTTCACATCCGGTCGACGGCGCCGTGTTGATGGGTGGTTGTGACAAGACCACGCCAGGTCTCGTCATGGGCGCCGTATCGATGGGCATTCCGTTTATCTATCTGCCTGCAGGACCGATGTTGCGTGGTAACTATGCAGGCAAGGCACTGGGTTCTGGCACGGACGGTTTCAAATATTGGGATGAGCGGCGCGCCGGAACAATTTCCCAAGAGGAATGGCAGGGCATTGAAGGTGGTATTGCCCGAAGCTATGGCCACTGCATGACAATGGGCACGGCATCAACGATGACCGCGATTGCCGAGGCTATGGGACTTACGCTTCCCGGAGCCTCGTCTATTCCAGCTGCTGACGCCAACCACCAACGCATGTCTGCCGCGTGCGGACGGCGCATTGTCGACATGGTGTGGGAAGACCTCACTCCGGACAAAATAATTACGCCAGCGGCCGTGAACAACTCAGTGACGGTCGCCATGGCAACAGGCTGTTCGACCAATGCGATCATTCATCTCATTGCAATGGCCAGGCGTGCCGGCGTTCCGCTGGAACTGGATGATCTTGATCGTATCGGTCGCACAACGCCTGTCATCGCCAACATCCGCCCATCCGGCACGACCTATCTGATGGAAGACTTTTTTTATGCTGGAGGCCTTCGCGCGCTGATGAAACAACTCGGTGACAAGCTAGACCCGAGCGCCATCTGCGTGACGGGCAAGCCTCTGGTAGAAGGGCTGGATACGGTAAAAGTCTGGAATGAGGATGTTATCCGGCCGCTGTCAAATCCTGTTTATCATGAGGGTTCGCTTGCCGTGTTAAAAGGCAATCTGTGCCCGGATGGTGCAGTCATCAAGCCGGCCGCCTGTGATCCTAAATTTCACAGGCACAAAGGGCCGGCACTTGTCGCCGACAGCTACCCCGAACTGAAGGCTATCATCGATGATCCTGATTATCCGTTGACGCCTGAGACTGTGCTGGTATTGCGCAATGCCGGACCGCAGGGTGGCCCGGGAATGCCGGAATGGGGAATGATACCCATGCCTAAGGCGCTGCTGAAACTCGGACTGAGAGACATGGTACGCATTTCGGATGCCCGCATGTCCGGCACGAGTTTTGGCGCCTGCGTGTTGCATGCCTCACCTGAAGCATTTGTTGGCGGTCCTCTGGCGCTGTTGAAAAGCGGCGACATGGTCGAGCTCGACATTCCCGCTCGCAGTCTCAACATGCTCGTCCCAGAAGCGGAGCTTGAGGCGCGCCGCGCCGCCTGGGCCGCGCCTGAGCCACGGTATGAACGCGGTTACGGCTTTATGTTCACCAAGCACATCGAGCAGGCAGACAAGGGTTGTGATTTCGATTTTCTGAAAACCGAGTTCGGCGCAAAAGTGTCCGAGCCTGCCATCAATTAAGCAACACGTATTAGGAACGAGGATAATATGAACCCCGATACCCGTGAGAAACTGATGGGCGTATCCGTTGCAACGCTTTGCTCGGCGCTCTACAAGCGCGGCTTGAAAAACCAGACTATCCAGGATGTGCGGCCAGTACGACCGAAGGGCCGCAACATGGTCGGCCCGGCATTTACGCTTCGCTATATGCCGGCGCGTGAAGATCGTAATCCGATGTCCGTGTTTCGCGACCCGAAACATCCACAACGCCATGCCATCGAGACCTGCCCGGAAGGTTCGGTACTGGTCATGGACAGTCGCAAAGACCCGCGGGCGGCTTCGGCTGGTGATATTCTGATTACAAGGTTGATGGTACGTGGCGGGGCAGGTGTGGTTACAGATGGCGGCTTTCGCGATGCAATGACGATTGGGGAACTGGACATTCCAGCCTATCACAACCGTCCATCTAGCCCGACCAATCTGACGCTGCATGAGGCAATTGATATCAACGTGCCGATTGGCTGCGGTGACGTGGCCGTTTTCCCAGGGGATATCATGGTGGGTGATGACGACAGCGTTATCGTCATACCCTCTGAAATTGCCGAGGAGATTGCTGATGAGGCAGTCGAGATGACGGCCTATGAGGATTTCGTCACTGAACGGGTCAAGGCAGGCCACACAATTATCGGTCTTTATCCAGCAACGGATGAACGTAACCTGGCCCTGTTTGCTGAATGGCGTCGAATAAATGGCAGGTGAAACGCCGTCATTACGTCCAAAGGCTGAGCTGGTCTCTGACTGCTCGCAAAGAACGGACAACACGTGGGCGTGACTTACTGGGCGCAACGAAGTTGTGTTTTCCCTAACAAGTGCTGCCGACGCAGACGACCCAGCCTGGTCGTGCCAGGTCCTGACCGTGATGGAAGTCTTATGAAATGTTGGTACTTGGTAGGTAGCCCGAACCGCTGGCGTCAACGGCGAGGGAAATGTGAGGGAACGGGATGTTGATGCCGCGCTGATCGAAAACCTGCTTGATGATTTCGTTGTAGGCTCGCCCAGTTCCCCAATGACTGCCAGCCAACGTCTTGATGCGTGCTCTGACCGTTATGAAGCTGTCGCCGAAAGCGGTGATGCCGTGCATTTCCAGGTCGTCAATCACCTTGTCTTTCCACTCCGTCTGCATCAGCAAATCAAAGGCCTCCTGCATGGCACTTTTGACGGCGCCAATGTCTTCCCTGAGCCCCACACGGATTTCCGCAACATGATAGCCAAAATCCTTCATGAGATTGGAGACAGTGTCGACCGAGGAAAATGGAATGAGGTGAAGTGTGCCATCCAGTGAACGTATGGAAACGGAGCGAATGGTAAGCCTCTCCACGGCGCCGGTCACGTTACCAAGGCTGACGATATCGCCCTCGTTCATGACATTTTCAAGTTGAATGAAGACGCCAGTAATTATGTCCTGCACGAGCTTCTGTGCACCGAAACCAATCGCAAGACCAAGTACGCCAGCGCCCGCCAAGAGTGGTGCGATGTTCACGCCAATTTGTGCCAGTGCAAGCATTGTCACCAGGATCACAAGTGCAATGTTGAAGGCGTTACGAAACAGGGAAAGTAGCGTCTTCTCGCGACTTGTCGGTATCGAACCAAATTCGGGATTGAGCCGGTATTCGATCCATGATGACATAGCCAAATAGGCTAGAAAGCCAAGCAAAAGGATGACCAGTGCGGCAATGGTTGATGTTGTGAAGCGTTGGCCGGTCTCCGATGCCAACCAGCCTAGAAAATCGATCAATCCCCAGGACTGAGCCACCGCGATCAGAACCCCGGCCGACACCAGAGAGCGGACGATCTGCATCATCAGCGGAACGAAGGCTTGTAGCCTCGCCTGAAGCATTGGCAGACGAAGCCGTACGTCGTCCGGCAGTCGAAGGCCAGCATTTGCAAAGCGCGCCACGAACGCGATCACCAAGCCCCCAAAAATGAATGCAAGGATCGATTTAACCGTTGCTGCCACCATGAAGGGCAGCGCAATTGCCGGATTGACGAGCCAAACGATAAGAGCCGAGACGACATACGCGATTGCAAGAAGGTGCCATATGCCGGCCAAAAAAGCTCCGCTACGACTGATGAAGTCGACACGACCGCTTGCCGCTCTCGCAGAGAGTGTTTGTTTCACCCGGTCACGGTTTTGTAAAATAATGATCACAGCGATGAGCAAAACTGTGAGCATTACCACGACGCGAACCACTTGCGCTGCCGTGTCAGAGGCAAGCGAGGCGATAACGGGTGCCACGAACAAGAACGTATAGCCAACGAGCGACATTATTCGCGCCAGCCAGAAATACCAATAGGCTGCAGTCGTATCGCATACAGGAGGCAGGCGAAGAGCTGGAAAGCGCGGCTGCAGCATCGTCCGCATGGCGACCTTCAGCAGTTCTACCATGAGAAATGCATTGAGAAGCAGTGTCTGGTTGATGTCCATTCGGCCCGTGCCGCCGCCAACCACCTGAAGGGCAATAATGTAGCCTGCACCCCAAGACAAAGCGATAGCCATAATGTCGATGAGCGTTGATACTGCCGTGAAGAGCACGCGCAAAGACCAGTGTCTGCCATCGGCTCGGCTTGCAAAACGGTGCTGTAGAAAATGAGTTGTCATGCGCAACACGAGATAAGACGCAAACAGCGCTGCCCCGACCAGAAGGACGTTGAGAACAAACGCCTGAAGAGTGCGATAATTCATACTGTCTGGTTCGGAGATAATCGTCGCTATGCTGGAGACACCCTCCCAAACGGCCTCGCCTCCAGCGACGATATGCTCTGCCGCCGCTTTTGTTTGTTCTGCGATCTGGCGAGCAATCGTGGGCTCACCGGGATCTGATGTGGTCGAGGCTTGGGCTGCAGCTTCACTTTTCAGGCGGCTCAACAGTGCGTGACGTGCTTCTTCGTTCTCGAGGATACGGATCAGGTCATCGACACTGCTGGCCTGCTTTGAAACGGCTTCGCTTCCGTTTTGGGCGAATGATGGGGCGGATAGCAGGATCATCGATAGAAAGAGAATGAAACTGGCAACGATATTACATGCACGCATGCTGGCTTTCGAAGTCTGGGCTGAAATAAAAAGGTTCGAATTGTCGCTGGCCGCGGACCGGACAGCATGACTGCCGCTGCTGACAAGATGAGTGTCGTGCCGGGCAGGGTTGCCGAACCTAGTTCAACACGGCCTGGAGAAACTCTCTTGTCCGCTCCTCGGTGGGATCGGTGAAGATATCTTCAGGTGCACCTTCTTCTCGAATTCTCCCGCGGTCGAAAAAACACACGCGGTCGGAGATTTCCCGCGCAAAGCGCATTTCGTGAGTTACCAGCAGCATTGTGAGATCATGTTCATCGGCAAGCTTGCCAATTACATTTAAAACTTCACCGACAAGTTCCGGATCGAGCGCTGACGTTGGTTCGTCAAACAGTAATATGCTGGGCCGCATGGCGAGCGCGCGGGCAATTCCCACGCGCTGCTTTTGTCCTCCCGAAAGCTGGCTGGGATATTTGTTGGCTTGATCAGAAAGGCCTACAAGTTCCAGCAATTCCTCTGCGCGCAACCGGGCGTCAGCTTTTGATAATCCGAGAACCTGGACTGGGGCCTCCGTTATGTTCCGCAGCACCGTCATGTGGGGAAACAGATTAAAGTGCTGAAACACCATACCAAGTTTGCTGCGCATTTTGCGAAGGTGCGCTTCGCTTGCCGTGATCAGTTCGCCACTGGCTTTTCGTTCGTGCCACAGAGGCTCGCCATCCACTGTGACGCTTCCCTCGTTAATACCTTCCAATGTCATGAGAATTCGCAGGACAGTGGATTTGCCCGAGCCCGAAGGGCCGATGATGGAGACTTTCTCACCCTTGCGGACGTTAAAGTCCAATTTGTTGAGGACGGTGAGGTCACCGAAGCGTTTTACCACCTTGTCGAACTTTACGATTGTATCAGTCATTTCAGGGGAATTCCTCGAGTGGGTAGCGAGGCGTCGACAAGGCGAACCCCGGCAGACGCAATGATGGTCATGATGAGATAAATGAGACCGACCATCGACAGTGGGATAAGGTAGTCGAACGTGCGGTCTCCAACTATTTTGGCGACGTTCAACATTTCCAGAACGGTTACTACCGAGAGGACGGGAACGTCCTTCATGATGGAAACGAGATAGTTTCCCATGGCCGGAATGATGCGCGGCACCGCTTGCGGCAATATGATGTGGCTGAACGTGCGTCGGGAACTCAGATTAAGCGCACGCGCCGCTTCGCGCTGGTCCCTCCCAACAGCTTCCAGACCAGCGCGATAGACCTCGGCCGTATAGGCACTGTACTGAATGCCAAGGGCCAGGGCACCGGTCATGAATGCCGGCAGAACTATGCCGTGTTCCGGCAGCACATAGTAGAGAAAGAACAACTGCACGAGCAATGGCGTGTCGCGTATGAACTCGGTAACTGCCTTGGCGGGCCAGGAGATGAAACGCGACGATGCATTCTTGAGAACTGCCCACACCAGACCAAGCACCAGTGCTACGACAAAACCTAACACAGCTGCCTGGATTGTGACCACAAGGCCATTGAGCAAGATCGGCAGGATGGAAGCCGCAAACGCAGAGGGACTGGACAGGTCCCATTCATAACCGAAGAGCATCGATCAGCTCCTTCCTGTGCGCCAGCGGCTCACATAGAGTTCCACACTGTGCATGATCGCCGTGAGGACCAGGGCCATCCCGAAATAGGCAAACAAAAGCATTGTGTAGATCGTCGTGCTGTCCTGGGTGAAATTACGGATCTGTTCGGCGCGAAAAGCCAAGTCGCCGAGGCTTATGAGCGAAACCAGTGCTGTGTCTTTTAGGTTTTGCACTGCGAGATTTCCGAAGGAAGGCATCATTTCCGGCAGCGCCTGGGGTATAATGACTGTCAATAATGTCTGGCGCGGCGTAAAATTGAGCGCTCGCGCAGCTTCATGCTGATCCCGGTGCACGGCCACGATAGCACCACGCACGACTTCGGCTCCGTAGGCGCCTATGTTCAAACCGAGCGCCAGAACACCAGCGAGTATGGGGGGCAGGCGCAAATCAATTCCGATTGCCATACCTGCAAGCGGCAGCGCGAAATATAGCCAGAATAATTGCACCAAGAGCGAGGTGCCGCGAAATATCTCGATATAGGCAATAGATAAAACCCTGACGGTCACAAACCTGCTCAGTTTTCCGATTCCTGCCAGAAATGCGAGGATTGCACCCAGCACGGTGGAATAAACGGTCAACTGAATTGTAACCCAGGCTCCCTCGAGAAGCGGTCCGAAATATTCGGTCCAATGCATCGAATGATCCTTAGACTAAGATTTTTTGGCCCCGGAAGTTGAGCTTCCGAGGCGCTTTAACAGGATTAGTTTGACACAGAGCAGAGTTCCTGTGTGCTGCGTTTGAGTGAGCCATCCAGATCGGATTGAGTGAAACCATAGGAGGTGACGATCTCCGCCCAGTCTTCAGTCTTCTTGATGTCAACAAGCGCCTGATTGACGGCATCACGCAATGTCACGTTGTCTTTTGCAAAGGTAAACCCGCCCCAGCTGCGCACGGCCTCTCCGTCAACAACCGGGTCAGTAAAGTTTTCTGCAAGTTCGACGCCATTATTCTGCTCAGCCAGGTTGCCGACCGTAAGACTTGTCGCGGCATATGCGTCGGCGCGTCCTGTGGATACAGTCGATATGGCGTCTGCGTTGGCCGAGATGGTGACAAGGTTGGCTTCGTCCACGCCAAGTTTCTGCATCATCTCAAGCTGGTCAGCGCCAGCCATAATTGCCACTTTCAGATCGCCGTTTTTGGCAAAGTCCTCGAAAGCATGAATGTTCTTTGGATTGCCACTGGCGACCAAAAGACCTTCGCCGTAAGACGTGTTCGGATCGGAAAAAAGGACCTGGTTGCACCGGTCTGGCAAGATTGCCATTTCTGCGGCGACCATATCAAACCGGTTCGCCTGCAAACCGGGAATAAGAGACGAGAAGTTGGTGGCAACCCATTCAATCTTTTCGACGCCCAGCTTTTCCATGATGACCTTTGCCACATCTGGACCGGCGCCTTTTGCTTCACCTGACGGGTCGACATAGCCATAAGGAATTTCATTTGCGACCGCGATACGCACGGTTCCGCTTTTTTTGATCTCTTCCAGGGTGGCGGCGTTGCCGGGATTAGCCGCCAATGCTGTCGTTGCGGCTAATGTTAGCAGGGTCAAAACTTGCTGTGAAAATTTGGTCATACACGTCTCCTGATTTCATGCCTGGATGGACAAGTGGCAAGGCTGATTTCGTCGCCGCATTTCCATCCCGCGCGGTGCGCGCGTGCCCGTAGCTGTTCCAATGTGTAAAATCTGAAAAAAGCAGATTTCCGCTTTCGATAACACGCCATTTATTTAGATTAAACAAACTAAATATCAACCACAAAAAAGCCGCAAATTAGACTTCGACTCTCTAAAATAACGCCTAAATGCCTGAATATTTAAGTTTTTATCCTCGTAGATAATTTTCAATCGTTTCTATTTTTTTGATTAGATGCGCAACAATACTTAGTCTCTCTAAGGATATGGAGGGAACGTAAATGCATTCCTATTGTCTTTGGTTCCCTCTAGAGTTACAGCGCAGTGAACCGACAGGGAAAAACGATGGAAGATCGTACCAAGCTTGCACTGACAGCAATTCGAAAAATCTTGCGCGCTTCTGAGCTTAATTCAAAAGAGCTTATGCTAGAAACCGGCCTGACGCCGTCACAACTTATCTTCATGCAGGTCTTGGACGGGCAGGGTGAACAGACCGCGGGTTACGTTGCTGCTCACATGGGGATCACTCAGGCAACGGCGACTGCTCTGCTGAAAAAGCTGGAAGCCATCGGGATGATCCATCGCCGCCGCGGCGAGCGAGATCGCAGACAAGCTCTTTTGTCGATCACAGATCACGGCCAGAAAATTTTGGCCAAAGCGCCAAATGCGGTGCATGCCGAATTCCAGAAACATTTTTCCCAGCTTAAAGATTGGGAGCAAATGACACTTGTCGCGTCGCTTGAACGGGTTGCCGATATGCTTGACCCGGATCATGACGATCCGGCCGCAGTGTTTGACCATATGGTGCATTTATCTGGCGAACCATAATTCGCTATTCGGCATTGGCCCGTCCCGGTTCCGTGGGGCTCGTGCATATAAGGTCTGGTCTCCAAAAAATCGGCCAGGCGCGGTAGCGAGCAGGTGTGCGAAGATGTCTTCCGGCCAACAGGCTGACATTACGTATTTTTACGCTGTGGGCAGAATGGTCGCGAAGCGTGACGCGCGTGGCTTCGTTGCCATCATTATGGATGGTTCTGTAACGACCGTTTCGACGAGTACGAGTACATGCACAGGCGTCACGACAGGCAATGCTGGCATGATGGCGCTTGCTGCTTGCAGCTCGTTGCAGCCACTGTAATCCTAAACCTTGCTCCTGCATGGGCAAGCCAGGACATCAGCGGGTGTGAAGCCAGAAAACCCTTGGGTGCGCCATCTGGTGTCCACGGTGCAACGGTTTTGCCAGGCGTGACAGGGATTATTCTCGGCTTCAGTCGCAGATCGCTTCCACCTCGATCTCAACCTCGTAATCCCCGATCAGATTGCCGGCCTCAATCAGTGTATTGGCCGGCAGGACCAATGAAAAGGCACGGCCATGAGCCCGGGAAACTGGTTCCCACTGATTAGCATCGCGCAAGTAGATTCGGGTTCGTACAACATCCTCCATGCTGCCGCCCAGCGCTGAGATGGATGCTGCGATCTTATCAAGAATGTAGGTGGCCTGGGCGCCAGCATTTTTGGGCGCAACACATCGGTCCGCGCCATGGGTCGCTGTTGTGCCGGAGACGAGGATGCGATTGCCAATCCGGACCGCGCGGCTATATCCAGCGATCGGCTCCCAGATGCTGCCCGACGATACACGCGAACGACCAGGTCGGCCGGGGACGGGGACTGCGGTATAGATAGACGGGATGGCGTCCAGATGGTGACTGAGATCGCCAGATGCCGTCAGGAACGGCGGTTTGCGGTATTCATCGCCGCAGTCACCAGGAATGGAATGTGTTTTTGCAAAAGCTGCGTTAAGGGCCGCATGGTCCTCACCATCCAGCGCGAAGGAAAATACCTTCAGATTATCATCACGATGCTCGTTTTCTCCGATCCGCGCGCCGACGATAGCAGCGGCGACAGCATTATGTTCGAGGACCCACCGGCTGGCGACATTGGAGATCGAGACACTGTGCTTGACCGCGATACCGGAAGCCGCCCGCAAAATGCCTTGAAACGCGTCCCACCCGCCGGCGGTGTCAATGAAGCGCTTATACTTCGAGCGGCTCCAGTCGGGGATGTTGACGGGCTCGGGCCGGTCGAGCCATTTTTCGGAGAGAAAACCGCCGCACAGTGTGCCATAGGCCAGCAGCTTGACACCGCTTTTGGCGCAGAGATCGGACAACGCTCCGGCCGCCCGGCGATCAACGAGAGAGAACGAGACCTGATTGGTGGCGATCTCTATACCATCGGCCAAGGCCAGCGCCAGATGTCCGGCGTCGAAATTGGTCAGTCCTAACGCGCCGATCAGGCCCTCTTCGCGAAGGCGCTGCATTTCGTGAAGGGCGTCGAGCCATGCGGGGTGCTCAAAACTCCACCAGTGAAACTGAAGCAGATCGATCCTGTCGACCCCTAGTCGGCTCAGCCGTTCCTCAACGCCGCGACGCACGACATCCGCAGTCATCGGGCCGGGCTCAGGGCACCACTTGGTAAAAGCGACTGGTCTGGCGTTGCTGTCATAACGCGCCAAAAGACGTCCGGTGATCACTTCGGCCGAGCCATAATGATCTGCCATATCGAATGTGTCGAAGCCGTCGCGCGTGTAGGCTTGAAGTGCATCGGCGCCCTTGTCCGGGTCGATTACCGTGCCGTTCTTTTCGATATCGGCAACCTGCCAGAGCCCGCAGACAAGACGGCTGATTGAGAGGTCCTTGGTGATCGCGATGCGATCGGGCCGCTTTGCCATGGGTCTATTCCTTAGATTTTGCCGCGCGCTTGCGCGTGAGAGATGCGATTGTGTTCAACGCGCCGAGAATGCCGCGAGGGCGCAGGAGCAGGATTAGGCAAAGACCTACCCCGATCATGACAATCTGCAGTGATGCAGCGCGCGCCTGCTGCTCCGGCGGGACGAAAGCGGAAACAGTTGCGGCCGACAGCGCCCAGAGGCCCCAAACGATTACCGCGCCGAGAATGGCGCCGCGATTGTTGCCGGAGCCACCGACTATCAGCATTGCCCAGACCTGGAAGGTCAGAATCGGCAGATAGTTGTCGGGTGCGATGAAGCCGATGAAATGCCCTTGTGCGGCACCCGCCAGTCCCATGATGGCACCGCCGATGGTAAAGGCCTGTAGCCGGAAGCGCATCGGGCGCTTGCCCAGCGCCTGCGCGGCAGCTTCATCCTCTCGGATAGCCCTTAGCACGCGCCCCCACGGGCTTTTGGCCAGATGCTGGAGCGCAAGGTACAGCGCCAGTACGATGGCTGCCATCAGCGCAAGATTAGAAAGGCCAAAGGCAAGCGGATCGCCGGCCAGATCGCCAAACGGACGCGGAATGAAACCGATACCGAAAGCGCCGCCTGTAAGCGGCTGCAGGTTGAGCACGCAAAGCTGGACTGTGACGGCCACACCGAAAGTGGCGATTGCCAGATAGTCGGACCGGAGCCGGATGGTAAGCGCTCCGACCAGCCAGGCGGCTAGGCCTGCGAAAAGCGCGCCTCCGATCCAGCCGATGGGGATTGGCAGGTCGAAGCCGCCGACACGACCGGCAGCATCAGGCGTGGTCAGCAGGGCTGAGACATAGGCGCCGATGGCCACAAAGGCGGCGATGCCGACGTTGAACAAACCCGTCTGGCCCCACTGCACATTGAGACCGAGGCACATGATGGCATAGGTCAGTGCCATCGTGAGGAAGAAGGCGGCATAGGCAATCAGGTCCAGGCTCATGTCGCCCTCCCGAACAGTCCGCGTGGACGCAGAAGAAGAACCGCAACAAGGATGACGAAGGAGACCGCAGCGCGCCATTCCGCGCCGATCATTTGCACGGCCGCAGCCTCTGAAAGCCCGACGATCAATCCTGCGATCATGGCGCCGGGCACGCTACCGATGCCGCCGAGGATCGCGGCGGCAAACAATGGTAGCAACAGGTCATGACCCAGATAGGGCCGTATCTGAACCAGCAGCCCGGTCATGACGCCCGCGATGCAGGCGAGTGCTGCACCAACGAACCACACCCAGCGAATTACCCGGCGCACATCTACGCCGGCAATTCCCGCTAGTGCCGTGTTTTCGCTCACAGCCCGCATTGAGCGGCCGATATCAGTTCGGGTCATCAGCAGGTGGATGGCGATGACGGCAACGAAAGAGACGCCGAGCGATAGAAGCTGATCGGGCGTTGCGCGCAGTTTGCCAATGATCGGAACAGCGATTTGCAGTGCCTTGGTGTAATAGGCAGGTTTCGAGGTGAATATGAACTCAAGCAGGCTGCGCAGGGCAAGCGAGGCGCCAAAACTTGCCATCACCAGAATGATAACAGCGCTGCCGCGCGCCCTCAGGCGGCCGAACAATACCGCGTCCACGGCGAGTGCCAAAGCACCTGTGAGGATGATTGCGAGCACGGTTGAAAGCGGCAGAGACCAGCCGAAGGAGAAGGGGCCGACAGGCTTTGTCAGCGTGGAGAAGAGCAGGCCCAGGCCACCGCTCACTGCGAGTGCCAGATAGGCCCCCCAGGAGAGAAGCTCGCCATGGGCAAAATTGGCAAAGCGCAGAATCGAGTAGGTCAGCGTGACGCCGATGGCGCCCAGGCCAATCATCGCGCCGGCAATCAGCCCATCGATCAGGAATTGTGGGTTCATGGCTGCGGCACCTCATGTTGCTGCGATGTGCCGAGATAGAGCTTGGCGATCAGAGGATCGCCAAGTAGGGTTGATGCATCTCCTTCATGGCGGATTTTACCTTCGACGAGAATGACAGCGCGGTTGGCAATCGAAAGGGCGGCCTTGACGTTCTGCTCAACCAGAATGACGGTGACGCCGTCGGAATTGATTTCCTGCAGCATCGCAAAGACTTCCGCCACGATCTTCGGCGAAAGACCGGCCGATGGTTCGTCGAGAATGAGGACTGGAGGATCGACAATCAGCGCTCTGGCGACCGCAAGCATCTGGCGTTGTCCGCCGGAAAGCGCTCCCGCCAGCCGCGATGGTTTTGTCATCAGATCGGGAAAGCGATGGTACAGAGCAGCGATTTTTTCAGCGCGGATGGGCTTTGGCAGGACGGCGGCGGCAAGCTGGAGGTTTTCGTGAATGGTAAGCGTTGCGAAGATGTTTTCCGTTTGGGGTACGAAGGCGAGGCCCTTGCCGATCTTGCGGTGGGTAGTAACGCGCGTAATGTCGCTCTCCCCCAGGAAGACGCTGCCGGAATGCACGGGTACGACACCGGCAATCGCCTTGACGAATGTCGACTTGCCTGCCCCATTGGGTCCGAGAAGCACCAGCAGCTCCCCGGGCGCGACTGATAGGTCGACACCGCGCACGATCGGCAGGTCTGGTTCATACCCTGCGACGAGCGCTTGGGTGCGAAGCGCGGGCGCCGTCATGCTGCAATCCCGAGATAGGCATTGATCACGTCGGCATTGGCAGCCACTTCGGCAGGCGTGCCTTCGGCCAGAGGTTTGCCGAGCGCCATGGCAACAACGCGAGAGCATAGCCGCGAAATCATGTCCATGTTGTGCTCGATCAGCAGTATGGACTTGCCCTGCCTGTTGAGATCGATAACCCGCTCCATGATGGTTTCGAGCAGGGCTGGGTTGACGCCCGCTGCAGGTTCGTCAAGCAGGATTGCCTGCGGGTCGGCCATTAGGATACGTGCCAGTTCCAAAAGCTTGCGCTGGCCACCTGAGAGGACTTTTGCCGGTTGGGCCTCAAGGCCTGACAGCGTAACAAACTCCAGCAGGCCCCGTGCTTTTTCGATCACTAGTTTCTCCTGGTTTCGGACATGACCGAACCGCAGGAAATTCGCGAAAAGCCGCTCGCCATCCTGGGCTTGGGCGCCGGTCATAACGTTTTCCAGCACAGTCATTTCGAGAAAGGGCTTTGGGATCTGGAAGGTGCGCCCGACACCGCGGCCGATGCGCTGTTCAGGGCTCTCTTGGGAGACGTCGAGGCCGCCAATCCAGATTTCTCCCGATGTCGGTCTTAGACTGCCAGCAATCAGATTGAAAAGCGTTGTCTTACCGGCTCCATTTGGACCGATCAGTCCCAACATTTCGCCAGCTGCGAGTTTTAGCGACATGCCCTCGACGGCCGTATGGCCTTCGAAACGCTTCACGAGGTCGCGTGCATCGATCACGGCCCGCAGATCGGGAGCATTGGTCACGGGGGCTGATGACGCGGAAGAGTGCATGAACGAAAGAAGTCTCTTGATTTGATCGGTGATGTTTGATCAAACTTTACCTCATGAAGAAAATCAACCCACAAAAAGTTGTTTCAGGCGATGCAAATGGGACGGTAATCGAGATGAGTATTGTTTCTGAGGCCAGCAGCTTTGATCGCGGTGATGCACTTGCGCCGGTTGGTCGCGAGACGCTGCAAGATCGCGTCTACACGCAGCTGCGCAATTCGCTGATCAATGGCATGTTCGATGCTGGCGACATCTTGCGCATTGTCGATCTTGCTGAACGGTTGCAGACCAGCACCATGCCAGTGCGCGAGGCGCTGGGTCGGCTCGTGTCGGAGCAGGCGCTTGAATCTTTGCCAAACCGGTCGGTGCGCGTACCGCTTATCACTCGCAGTCGCCTCGATGACCTTGCCCGGGCACGCATTCTGATCGAGGGACAAATGGTCGCTCTCGCATTGCCAAACTTGACAGCCGACGACTTCGCCGTCCTCAAGCAGATCAATGTCGATTGCGATCTGGCTTTCGAGCAGCACGGCAAGGATATCGGCCACGTCACCTCTGCGCTGAACCAGCGCTTTCACTTCCACATCTATCAGGCCGCACGCTCGCCGGTGCTAATCCCGATCGTTGAAAGCCTCTGGCTTCAGTCGGGGGCGATCATCCGCAAGGCAGCGCATATCCATGATGAACAGGGCGGACTGGCGGCGACCAACCACCACTGGTCCATGATCGATGCGCTGGAAAGACGCGATGTTGAAGGGGCGACGCAATCGCTCACCAACGACATCAGCCGATCTTTCGATCTGATCCGCGGGCGACTGGAAGACGAGGTAGAGAAAGGGCACAACCATGGCTGATCCGTTGGATGACGGTTTTGACCTTTTCGACCTGCGCATCGATGTGGTCTTTCCCGAAGGCGGGGCTGTCTATTGTGGAGCAAAGCCCGGTGATCACTTCGAACTGCATGGCGAGATGCTGCACCTGCCGCCCGGTCAGGGCATCTCCATTTACTCGCTGGCATCCGTTTTGCCCCTGCTGGCCGCAAAGCAGCGTGCGACCCATCGCAACGACTGGATGACGACGGATACCGAAATCGCTTGCCCCGATCCGAATTGTTCCACCCGGTTAAGGATCACCCGTACGGGTCTCCGCCGTTTCAGCCACGCCGCGACGACAGCGGTTCCCTTGATAGCAGAATAGGCCAGTAGACATGCAACGCATCACCATCGCCCCCGGTTATGAAATATCCCGCGTCATCCGTGGCGGCTGGCAGTTGGCGGGCGGGCATGGCGCGGTTGATACCGAAAGTGCGATCGATGACATGATCGCTTTTGCCGATGCAGGCATCACCACATTTGATTGCGCCGACATCTATACTGGCGTTGAAGAGCTGATTGGCCGCTTTCGTCTGGCCTATGGTAACCAGCGCGGTAGCGAGGCGCTGTCGCGCATACGGGTGCACACCAAGTTCGTTCCTGATCTGGCAGTCTTGCCCGCCATCACAAAGGCATATGTCGAGGGCGTCATAGATACTTCGCGCAAGCGCCTCAATCTTGATTGCCTTGATCTCGTCCAGTTCCACTGGTGGGCGTACGATATTCCAGGCTGGCAGGAGACAGCTGGCTGGCTGAAGGAACTGCAGCAGGCCGGCAAGATCGGCAAGGTCAGTGCTACCAATTTCGATACCGATCATATCGAGGCGATCGTTGCATCTGGCGTGTCGTTCACTTCACTTCAGCTGCAATATTCGTTGCTCGATCTTCGCCCGGAAAAGCGAATGGTGGAGCTCGCTGCCGATAAGGATTTTTCGCTGTTCTGCTACGGCACGGTGGCCGGCGGCTTTCTAGGTGATCGTTGGCTGGGCCAGCCAGAGCCCGAACATCCGCTCGAAAACCGTTCGCTCACCAAATACAAGCTGATTATCGACGATTTCGGCGGCTGGGAGCTGTTCCAGGCGCTGTTGTCGACACTCCGCAAGATCGCTGACCGGCATGATGTGGATATCGCGACCATCGCCAGTGCAGCCATGCTGACCAAGCCCGGCGTGGCCGCTGTGATTGTTGGTGCGCGCAACCGCGACCACCTGCCGTCCAATCTCGCCATCGCAAATGTCAAACTCACCGACACAGACCTGGCAGAGATCGAGTTGATCCTGCGACAAGGCAAAGAGCTCGAGGGTGACGTCTATACGCTGGAGCGGGACCGGGAGGGCCGTCACGGCAGCATCATGAAATACAATCTCAATAAAGGGGAATAAAAATGGGAACGAAATTTCTGCTTTCAGCCATTGTTGCAGCACTGGCGACGTCCACGGCACCAGCGTTCGCAGCCGATTGCGATATCACCGTTGGCCTCGTCATGGAGTTGACAGGGCCTGCTGGCGAATACGGTCAGGCAGGGGCGAAATCTGTCGAGATGGCTTTCCGTGACTTCAACGATGCCGGTGGCGTCGATGGCTGCAAGGTGGTGGCCGATACGCGAGACAGCCAGAGCCAGGGCAACGTCGCCGTTGATCAGGCAACGCAGCTTGTCAACATCAAGAAGGTGCCGGTGATCATCGGGGGTATCATCTCGTCGGTGTCGATCCCGATTTTGACCTCGGTCACAGCTCCGGCCAAGGTCGTGCAGGTTTCGCCTGCCTCGTCCTCACCGACGCTCACCGAGCTTGGCCGACAAGGCAAGACCAATGGTGTGTTTTTCCGCACAATCACCTCTGACGCGCTGCAGGGCACTGCGGCTGCCAAGTATGCGATGGATCAAGGTCTGAAGAAGATCGCCATTATCAACGTCAACAACGATTTCGGCGTCAACATGGTGAAAGAGTTCACCACTGCCTACACGAAACTCGGCGGCACCATCACCTCTACGACGCCTTACAACGAAAAGCAGTCGAGCTATGCTTCTGAAGCCAGTGCTGCGATGGCGGGCGAGCCGGATGCGCTTTATCTTGTCAGCACGCCGGTTGATGGGGCAACGATTGCACGCGCCTGGATTTCCGGTGGCGGCAAGCAGACCTTTCTCTTAAACGACGGCATGAATTCCAAGGACTTCGTTGAAAGCGTGGGCGCGCAATATCTCGAAAATGCCTACGGCACGTCTTCTGGCACAAGCCCTACGGCATCGACGGAGTATTTCAACAGCAATTACGAAGCCTTCTCTGGCGGTATATCCCCATCTGCTCCTGCAGCTGATCGTTCCTATGATGCCGGGGCGATCGTGGCGCTGGCTATTGCCAAGGCAGGCAAGTCGGATGCCGCTGCCATCAAGGCTGCGGTGCCGGAGGTTGTGGCCGATGGAGGGACACCGATTCATGCCGGCAAGGAGGAATTTGCCAAGGCGCTGCAGCTTATAAAGGACGGCAAGCCGATAAAGTATGAGGGGGTTATCGGTCCCGTCAGCTTCGACCAGTATGGCGATATCACAGGCCCGTTCCGCCTTTGGAAAATCACCAATGGCGAAGTGACGACAGTCGGAGAGTTGAGCGCAGAAGAGGTCACAAAGATCAAAGCGTCGAATTGATCACTTGGGCGGGCTTGGCATAATTGTTTCAAGCCCGCACTCAAACCACCTCTCGACTGGCACCAGCACCTCGTCTGCACGACGTCTCTCGAGAGTTTGCCAACTTGAAGCCAAAGTCCGCGCGACACGCAACAGAACTGCAGTTTGATCAACGATACTCGCGCTTGGGTCAGCGCAATCGCATAAGAAGACGGCGTGCTTTACAAGTAAATATGCCACCCCAGTCGGACGTCTGGCATTCGCGGCTGCGCGCATGGATTGCTTTGGCGGGGGTATCCACAGCGAATCTGCGCTGAAGGGACGAGTGACCCCTGGCTAAGTTGTAGGCGTTCCGGTTTGTGCTGAAGAAAAGTGAACGCCGTGACAAACTGCGTTTGTAATCGGGAACAATTTTTCCGCAAAGGCATTTGCGCCTGCAAGATAATCGGGCCGTCGATACCATGCGTGAACTTCTCACAAGCTTGCTTCTTGTCTCCTGCCTTCTTCCAATGACTGCTGGCGCTATGAAGGTGTCATCTCATATAATGCAGTTTTCGAAACCGCATGCTTTTACAAATCTTGACGATGAACCGCTTTGGACATCGCAGGTAAGGCGCGTTGATCTCACCGACCAATCATATGAGCGACTCCCAGCTCGCGTTTCTTCTTTTGCTATGATCGCCGACGCAAAACCTGCTGGCAGCGCAAAAGCTGTCAATCGCTTTTCCATACCTGTACAATTGGCAAACGAAGGCGAATTATCGAGTGCGTCGCCGGTCAAAGCGCAGAATGTAGATCCCGGAGGATGGTGCAGTTCGCGCTATCGCTCTTACGATTCTGGCAGCAATACCTACCAGCCATACGGGGGAGGACCTCGCCGCACCTGCGTACCTCCGGCCGAAATGCAGGCACCTGAGCACCTAGCAGGTGTTCAAAATACAATAGATCTGGACGCAAATGCCCAGTGGTGTATGGAGCGATATAGTTCCTATCGGGTTGAGGACAACACATACCAGCCTTTTACAGGAACTCGGAAACAGTGTCTTGGGCCCGGGTCGCAGTCCGCCAGCAACGCTTTAGGCAACTCTTCCGTTGCACAGTTCTGACAGCCTTCCTATTCAACAAGGTTTTACGCAGGGACCAGTCGCTAAGAGCGAAACGCTGATCGTAGGGTGGGCATCAGCCTCCTGTACAAGTGCCAATGCCTGCTTTCCGAGGTGACATCGACCGGGTGTTTTAGTGCCGCCATTTCTGCAGTCAGCTGTGAAAAACGTTCCGCTGCCACCCATGCTCTACAGCGCCATCCAAGAGGGCCGCTATTTCGACTGTAGCGTATTACCTGTATATCGAAACAAACAATCTATGTGAGCAGCCGATCATCCAGTCTCGACGACAACGAAGGACTGGCTCATGAAATCTATCGGATACAAAACCCGCATCTGCGTGGCTGGGGCTGGCGCTATTGGCATTACGCTCGCGGCCAGATTGATAATTGGTGGACATAACGTTGGACTGATCGCCAAACAAGAAAGCGTTGATTTCATTCGCGAGAATGGTTTGCGCCTTGACGACACTGAAGGGCGTCACGAACTTGAGGTAGATATAGGGGTCGCGGCAGATTTTCACAGAACCGACCTTCTTTTCCTTTGCTCGAAGTCGCATGATCTACCTGCCCTTGCGCAGTCAATTGCTCATCTCATTGGGCCTGATACGACGGTGGTTCCTGTCATCAATGGGATACCGTGGTGGTATTTCGATGGGATAGATGGTGCGCGCGAAGGAAAGACCATATTTTCGGTCGATCCGGAAAACGTCCTAAAGAAGATAATTCCTTCTCATCAAGTTATTGGCACCACCACGGTCATGACGGCTCAACGTATTGATCGTGGCTCGGCGGTCACATTCAATCCACTCCAGATGACGATAGGTGAGCTGAACAACCGTAGAAGTTGGCGGCTTGAAGCTATTGCCGAGATCCTGCGGCAATCTGGAATTACAACGAATATTGCGCCGCGAATACGAGATTCTGTCTGGACCAAAGTGACGAGAAATCTGATTTCCAACCCACTTACCGCGATAACTGGTGCCACGTTAAGAGAAAATTTTGGAGATCCCTATCTTTCAGACATCAGCCGCAAAATGCTCTATGAAGTCCTCCCTGTTGTCAGCGCGTACGAAGCTAAACTCGAGGTCGAACCGGAGGCCATACTTGAGATGGGGAAAAGCATGGGCGATGTAAAAACGTCGATGTTGCAGGACTACGAACGGGGTCAACGTCTCGAATTATCAAGCATTTGCGACGCCGTTCTTGAGTTGGCGGCCCTGGAGCGAATTTCGATGCCCGTTGTTCAGACGATTTCCAACGTTGCGCGTTTCCGCAACGTTCAGCACGGTAGAGTCACCGCTGCACAACCTGTCGCAGCACTGAATGGTGGGTCTGGGCAACTGGAACTCTCGCACAATCCATAATATCCTCTGCAGCCGCCACGCTCCTTTTATTGTCGGTGTGTGGCTGTTTGTCAGCAGGAGGCGACCGGGCAGGTTGGGAGCGCCTTCAACTTGAGCGGAACGATAGGTATGTTTTGGGCGGATTTATTCGCTAAAAGACTATGCTCCATTTCGTTTAAACCCGTCAGGGAAAACAAGGCGCTCTCAAAATGAGACGCAAAAATAATCCCTTCATTTTATCCAGTTTGGAAGAAGAAATGGCGGGGCCGGTTGTAACCGTGCCTCGCCAATGTTTTCAAGCCACTGCGGATTTCGTCCAGCCCGGAACTGTGGCGATTGTCTTCAAAACGACAGACGCGATCTGGTAAGGGCAACCCTGCGAGTTCGGGCGGCGGTCTTCCAGGTAACCACGGTAACCGTTGTTGACGAAGGAGTGTGGAACGCGGATCGACGCGCCGCGATCAGCAATACCGTAGGAGAACTTGTTCCATGGCGCTGTTTCGTGCTTGCCGGTCAGACGCAGGTGGTTGTCTGGTCCGTATACGTCGATATGCTCCTGCCAGTTCTTGGAGAACGCGGCCATGAGGGCTTCGAAATATTCCTTGCCGCCAACTTCGCGCATGAACTTGGTGGAGAAGTTGCAGTGCATGCCCGAACCATTCCAGTCGGTGTCGCCGAGCGGCTTGCAATGGAATTCGACGTCGATGCCGTACTTTTCGCAAAGGCGCAGAAGCAGGTAACGAGCGATCCAGATCTGGTCAGCGGCCTTCTTGGAGCCCTTGCCGAAGACCTGGAATTCCCACTGACCCTTGGCCACTTCGGCGTTGATGCCTTCGTGGTTGATGCCTGCTTCGAGGCAGAGGTCGAGGTGCTCTTCAACGATTTCGCGGGCGATGGAGCCGACATTCTTGTAGCCAACGCCTGTGTAGTATGGGCCCTGCGGAGCTGGGTAACCCTGCTCAGGGAAGCCGAGCGGGCGGCCGTCTTCGTAGAAGAAATATTCCTGCTCGAAGCCGAACCATGCATCTTCGTCGTCGAGGATGGTCGCGCGGCTGTTGGATGCGTGTGGTGTAACGCCATCTGGCATCATGACTTCGCACATGACGAGCGCGCCGTTGGTACGGGCTGGATCAGGATAAATGGCAACTGGCTTCAGAACGCAATCCGAGCTGTGGCCTTCGGCCTGCTGGGTGGAGGAGCCGTCAAAGCCCCAAAGCGGAAGCTGCTCGAGTGTCGGGAATTCGTCGAATTCCTTGACCTGCGTTTTGCCACGCAGGTTTGCTACCGGCTTGTAACCATCGAGCCAGATGTACTCGAGTTTAAACTTAGTCATTGCGAACCTCCTTTGTTGAGGAGTGCTTTGTGATGATTATTTGCTTCAGGCAGATTTCTTGCCGAGCAATCAAGGTTTCAGACGTAATTTTCTTGGCAAGAACGCTCGACCCTGAGGCTCCATGACGAGCATCGTTCGCGCTGCTCCGCGACATGGAGATGAAATCATTTGGTATGCAGGCGCATCGCGCGGGCATTAAATCCAGGTGGGGCACAACGCAGAATGCAAGGCCGCGTTTCATTTGAAGCCCGTCTCGGGCTTTTGTGAAATCGACCATGTCTGAAGATTGGAGATGCTTCGACGTCGCCAACGTATGCGGCATAGAAGGCACGCGCTGTAGGCGTGTCGTTCCACCAACCACGTATGCGCGCCCACAGCAAGCTGCGCAAACCGTTCCTTTACAGCGAATTGAACGCCGGTTTCGTCAGCCAGTGTGTTGTTCAGCACGGGACGCGCTTGTTCCGCTTTCGATCATGGAGGCAACTTTTAGTGGCGCGGATCAACAACTGAAACAGATCGGAACCTCTCATGCATAAACGCTTAGTCCATTTTACATTTGTTGCCTTGCTGCTGGGCGCTTCAACATTACACGCAGATGAAAACTTCCCGGTTATTTCCACGCCTTGCCCGTTTGGAGAGTGCCAAGCATCGATCTCATTTACATATCTCGGCGACTTCGTCATTCCCACTGGCAGCATGGAATATGGAATTGAGTTTGGGGGAATATCGGGCATTGAGTTCGATGCGGCCAGTGGCCGTTACATTGCCATAAGTGACGATCGTTCCGAAAAAGGTCCGGCCCGTTTCTATGAGCTTGACATCGACGTCAGCCATGATGGTTTGAAAGGTGTCCGTGTAAACAAACATGTTGCGTTTTTGAACGCTGAAGGGGACGCTTTTTCCAAAGCGGAGGTGGATCCCGAGGCAATTCGGATCAGCCCGGATGGAATTTACTGGTCCAGCGAAGGAGGTGCCAATCCAATGAGCCCTCCATCCGTTCAGGTTGCCTCAAGAAGTGGGGAATTTATCCGGCAGTTTTCGCTTCCTGCGCAGTTTTTTCCGACCGCCGACAAAGCCCATGGAGTGCGGGAAAATCTTTCATTCGAAAATTTGGCAGTTTCCCCGTCAGGAGATGTATTTGTTGGAACTGAGGCTGCACTTTTTCAGGATGGTGACGTGGCAAGCCTGACAAAGGGCAGCCTTGCGCGGATCATCAGATACGATGGCTCAACCGGCACACCCAAGGCCCAATACATCTATCCGGTATCGCCTATCCCTCAGGCGCCGGACAGTGCAGACGGAGCAAACGACAACGGTGCCTCAGATATGATAGCGCTCAATGATCGTTATCTTCTGGTCGTCGAACGCAATTTCTCTCAAGGTTTTGGAAATAATATCAAGGTGTTCATGATCGATGTTGAAGGGGCGACTGATGTGTCAAACATCACTTCACTTGCTCATACCGCCGAGCGAGTTGTACCTGTTCGCAAATCCCAGGTGCTTGACCTGCGCGCAATCGGTTTGACGCCCGATAATATTGAGGGCATCGCTGTTGGTAAGGCGATGGATGGGAGTGATGTTCTGATCCTGGCGGCTGACAACAATTTCTCCAAGCGCCAGAAAAGCCAGTTTTTTGCCTTCAAAATCGATCTGCCTAAGATGGGTGGGTAGGCGCGATTTGCGCAAGCTTCGTAGCTGAGTTGATCATAACGGCCGATGCGAAGATCCTGGCTGGTGCATGAATAGATTATCCCGGATCGCAATATCCGGGGTAATCCCAGGTGAATTCCAATATCATGACATGCGATAGCTCAGGGGGGTGGCAAAGGGTGTTCGGTGTAGATAGGACTAGTGTCCATCACGCCCACGACGCACGATATATTCAATATCGCAACGGCCTACTCCAATGTCGCGAAGCATATGGTCATCCAGTTCTTCAAGATGGTTTGCCGCATTTCGCAACCTCCACCTGCGCTCGACGCCAGCAATGATTTGCCCGAGTGGCCAGAATAATTTCGAATTTTGAGATCTCATCACGCTCTCCCGCGCATTAAAAATAATCTGAATGCACAAATGATTTGCGCCAGACGATCAATATTTAGGCGAAGCGTTCTGCTCACTCGTTTCACGAGCTGTATATTTGATTGCATTTGTAGGAAGGGCACCAGCATGAAAATCGCACAATGCAGGTCGCACTCCGCGTCTGCGGACTTGGGCCATGCCACCTGTATGATCAAGAAAACGCTGCCGTGACAGCCTCGCATTTGAAAAGCGTTTTGGTGGCGCTGTAGCCGATGTAACGCCACCTGCGCTGCGGCTAGGGAGCAGGATAATCCTATCTCATGCGCACTGGATGACTGCGGGTAGCGTGGCGCAACGCTGTTTTAGCTGTAGTCATATCCAGGTTTTTCAAAATCCCGTTGCCGGAATGGGGAGAGAAAACTGCTTCTTGGCTATCGTTGGTCCTGATGCGTTGGAGCAGAAGCTGGCTGTAAAGAAAATAGTATCGTCACTGGATAGCGTCCTACGGCAGGTCTCTCTGCCTGTGTCAGGAGACGACGACAGCATAGACCGGCTCGTCAGAAATATGTGTGACACAATGTATGCTGCGGGAGGATCGGGATTGTCTGCTGTCCAGATCGGTATTCTCAAGCGGGTAATTATCGTCGATCCAGCTGGCGGTGGCCTGCGGCAATCTCAGCCCTTCGTGAACCCGAAGATCATTGAGACCGCTGGTGATATGGTCACCGTGCGCGAAGCCTGCCTGTCCATCCCTGGGGTAATAATAAATGTTACGCGACCGAGTAGAGTGAGGGTCGGATATTCTCTCCTCACCGGAGAGCAGCGCGAAATCATTGCAGAGGACGATTTGGGGAGAGGAATTCAACACGCGATTGATCACCTCAACGGAATACTAATTCTGGATCACAGAGAATGACCAACGACGTGACCGGTCGCCGAATATCTCATTGTCACCGCAACTGTGTAAATGACATGCAGCCGGGTCAAATCAACGGCTGCTCATCCGGCGTGACATCCATATGCAACAAGTGTGCAGCTCCTGTTCGATCTCGATATAAGGAGGCTCGATACTGTTGCCTTCAACGGTCGTCCTGTCTGGCATTGTGACGGGCGTTTTTTGCGACCGGTGGTTTTTCCCTATGCACACGGTCGTATTTGAACATAGTTTTAAATGACGGTTTCGGCTGGTTCGCTGAGGGTTTTGATGCCTTTGCCCGTGACTGTGTCGGGTAGGTGAGGCTGAAGGGAAAAGCCTCGAAAGCCGAGGTAGGTGCAGCGGTAATGGTAGTCAGTACGACCGTTAGAGCAGTTAACTTCATTGTGGCTCCGGTGATGATTTGTAATACCGAGATTGTCGGGAGGACCATTTTGCTCCTCAAAAAAAACAGCACCGTTTCAGAATTCAACTGAACGGATTACGCTTGTAACCCACGCTTTTTCGCACTGTACTTTTAGCAGATGTGTCGTCGCTCAGTTAATGGCGGACCAAAGTGACAGGAACTGTACAACCAGCCATGGCCGCAGTCCTTAGGCAAGACGGGACGTGTTGCTGGAGAACGGCGATATATGTGTCCGACGAGGCTCTCGCCGGACTTGGGAGTTCATGGAATGGAATAGCGGCGCTCATAAGAGGGAGCCTTGTCCATTCAGACTGGCCAGCTCACACAGAAACAGCTTGGGACCCGGATGAAAACATGCCCATTGAAAACAGGAATGTCGTCAAGCCGAAGCTTCGGCAGTCGCTGCGAAAGGACATGCAGGCATTCTTCCAGTTCGATGCGTGCCAGATGATCTGCCACGCATCGATGCGGGCCCGCTCCGAAGGCCAAATGCTTTCGAGCGGAATCTCCACGTCTGATGTCGAATATGTCAGGGCGATGGTAAACTGTCTCGTCCCTCAATGCAGATAATGTTGAGAGTATTACGAGGGCCTGCGCAGGAAGTGTTTCTCCCTGCAATTCAATTTTCTCCGTAGTCAGCCGCACCAGTCCGGCGATCCCCGGCTGGTAACGCATAGCTTCATCAACTGCTGCGGGGATGAGGTCTGGATCATCACACACCGAGTTCCATTGCTTTCGATTTAAAAGGAGAAGGGAGGTTTGAGCGACAATTGCCGCTCGAACAGACTCCGTTCCTCCTATGATCAGTTGAATGATCTGGATGGCAGCTTCAAGCGGTGGCACGCCTTCGGCAAAACAAGCACTTTTGAACGCGGCAACGAATGCTTGATCGTCGGGCCCATTTGGTTCTGCGATTTTTTGCACCAGGAAGTCGCGTAGGAAATCCATTGCCTCTGACGATCTTTTGATGTCTGCTTCGCTTGATGAAGGGCTGAAGAAACGACTGAGTTCGCGAATGTTGACCATGAAAGAACCGCGTTCCTGGTCAGACACTCCCAGTAGGCCGGCCAAGGCAAGGATAGGAATTTGGTCGGCGAAATGGCTGACGAACTCGACCTGTCCGTCCTTATATACTGCGTCGATCAAACTTTCAGTCGCATCGCGGACATGCGCTCGCAATTTCGTTGCCACAAACATCGACAATGAACGCGATATGAGCGAACGACGTCTTTCATGGTGTGCACCATTCGCCGTCAACATACCGTGACTAAAAAATTCGTGCAGACTTCCCTCAGACACCCCTCTGGAGTCGGGAATAGCCGTCTCTGTTGAAACGAGGCGCGGATCATTGCTCAACCGAATAACATCGGCGTGGCGCAGCACAAAGAAGCCGCCACCTTCATATTCAACGATGCGCTGATTGGGCCGCCACCGGGCAAATGCTTTGTGAGGGTCTGCGTTCAGTTCCGCTACGGTCAGCATCATATCTCCATGTGTGATGTAATTCATCCTGAGGTATCACGAATAATACCTAAAGTATCATATTTATCAAATTTGCCGATATTCCTAATTTATATTTTGTGTTTCAAATGTAACCCGAGCCCGCCAGATCCTAAGTAAGTTTGGCGAAGACCAACCAAAGTGTGACGGTTTCAAGAGACGCCCATGAGCCTGCATGCTTTATCCAGGCGAAAAAAAAGCCTGGCTGCCCAGGCTTAGGTTTGAGGTATAACCTCTAGGGGAACAGGATCACTGGATGTCTATACAGATCACCTGGCGCTCAATTACGTTTGCGAGATGCTTGAAGCAAACGTTTAGTAGCTTCAAGTGTAACCGTCCTGTTTTATCTGTAAGAGTCGTTTTGCCGACGCTTCGGTCTTCGATGCGCTGCTGCCACCAAAATGGGGCGAGGGTGCATGAGAATGCCAGTTGCGGCCAAGCGGATCAGCGTTAACAGGTGCTTTGAGCCGCTCAAATAGATGCCCTATAGGCGGCGTTGGAAATGGACCGATCTCAGCCACTCCACCTATTGTAGTGATCATCGGCTTGGACGAGGTGACATAGCGGAAAAAACGTTGTCGAAAGGTGGTGGGCTGACAATCGTGGACCCACCGTTTTCTCCTGGTTCAGTGGTGGCCGGCAAATAGCTGTCGTCCGCTGAACTGATGAGCCCAAATGCCTTGTCTTTGTGTCCCTGCGAAAAAACGATCAGCATCCTGGCAATATTATCTGACAGATTGCACCACGCGTGTGGTTCGCCACGCTTTACAGTTGCAGAGTTCCCCGCTGACAATACAAGGTTCTGGTCGCCATTTGTGAGGTGAATACTGCCTTCTAACACAATGATGTGCTCCTCCTCGTCAGGGTGAGTATGAACGGGTATACCGTTGCGTGACTCCGCCGTAACTTCGATCATAGTGTACAGGCCTCCGGTCATCGCGACAGAAGTCCGGATTGTAAATCGTTCACCGGGCGTCACCTCCCACCATTCACCATCATCGCCAGGGCATTTGGATACCATTTTGAACGACGCATGCATTCGATTTTCCTTTCGAGTACTGCATGACACTGCGTCAGGCTCATTCCGGGGGTGAGGGATCGGCGTTGCGTTTCGGCTACAAAACTCAGCCTTAACGTTTCCATTGAAACCGATTGTTGCGCATGTGGGATCAGACCATGGCCGTGTACATGCTGTTCCAGGCCTCAGTTACACCCTGTTTGATGTCCTTCAGAGTACTGTCCATCGTTTTGGCCACAGAACCGATGTCCTTCAAAAATGTGCGACGATACCGTCATTGACTTCAATAGGTTGTAGGACCCCGTTGTTGGATGGCGAACTGGGGCAATAAACCCGTCCCGAAAAAAGGAGTTGACTGTCCTGCTGATGTCTGGTTTTATATAGTTATCGCGATAATAGTTATCGCATAACAACGGAGTGATGCAGATGACCGACAACAAATTCCTCACAGCTGCCGCCGCTATCGCTATCGCCGCCGCAGGACAGTCAACTTCAGTATCAGCAGCCCAGCCCGTCAAGAATGTCGTCCTCGTCCACGGTGCATTCGCAGACGGTTCGGGATGGCGCGGCGTTTACGATCAGCTCACCCAGCGTGGCTACAAGGTAACGATTGTCCAGAACCCCCTGACTTCTCTTGACGACGATGTTGCCGCGACAAACCGCGCACTCGACCGTCAGGACGGCCCAACCATTCTTGTCGGTCACTCCTGGGGCGGTACCGTCATCACGGAAGCAGGCATTCACGCCAATGTCGCTGGCCTGGTATATGTGTCGGCCCTGTCGCCAGATGCTGGTGAAACGACCGGCCAGCAATATGAGGGTTTTGCCCCAGCCTCCGAATTTGTGATCGACAAGGCTGATGACGGCTTCGGTTTTGTCAGCCCCGAGAAATTCAAAGCCGGGTTTGCCCATGATGTCAGTGATGAAGATGCTGCCTTCATGCGAGACTCGCAGGTTCCTATCAATCTGGAGGTGTTTGGCACAAAGCTCAAAAATGCTGCCTGGCGCACCAAGCCCAGCTGGGCTGTCATTGCCACGGAAGACAAGGCCTTTGATCAGGCGATGCTCATTCACATGGCTGAGCGGATCAAGGCGAAGATTACCAAGGTCTCAGCCAGCCATGCGCTGTTCATGACGCAGCCAAAGGTGGTCGCAGACACGATCGATGAGGCCGCTAAGACAATCCAGAACAAAGCCAACTGACAACAACAAAGCAAACTGACAACAGAAACATCAAGCGAGTGCAAAAATGCACTCGCTTGAAAACAACAATGCAACATTTTCCAGACTGACGCGCTCCACGATGCGTGATCTTCCACCGGCAAGCTGAGAGCTCGGGCCAAGTTCAGCCTAACGAAACCATGTCAAATGCAATGAGATTCAGGCGTCCTTGTAATGATCAGAAAGTAATGCCGGATCAGAAGGGTGGCCCCTCTCACCCAAGGATTTACATTTGACATATTATTCGATGATGCCAGCTCCGCCAGTCCTTACCTACGCCGAACTTAACTCCCGACCCCACCAAATCTTTGCAGAATATCGTGCAAACATGCCGTTCCTGAAGCGGGAGGATGGAGCCTATCTCCTTTTACGCGGGGAAGATGTTCAGCGTTTCGTCAAGGACCCGCGCACCAAACAGATTGAAACTGAATATTTGAGGGCTCGTGGAATAACCAGCGGACCGATTCTGGAGTTTCTGTCGAAAAGCATGTTGTTTTCGAATGGTGACGTACATCGCCGACGACGTCAGCCAATGACCAAGTGTTTCTCTTTCCGAATGATGGAGGCCCTACGGCCCAAAGTACGAGCTTTGGCAGGAAACCTGCTATCCAGACATCTGCGCGAAGATGGATTGAAATTGCGCGATGAATTCGCGGCTCAAATACCGGCAATCACAATTGCTGCGATACTTGGGATCCCCGCGTCGGATGTCCAGCATTTCACCGCATTGGTTTATCAGGTGTCCAAGGTGCTGACCACGTCTTGGACTGACCAGGACGTACCGGAAATGGAAGCGGCAACTGCCATTTTCATATCGTATTGCGAAGAGTTGATCGCGGAACGGCGCAAGTCGCCGAACGACGATTTTATTTCCGAATACGTTTCTAACGTGGATAGAGAGGGCGAGCTTTCACCTTCTGAGGCAGTCATGCAACTCGCTAGCGTGATCTTGGGTGGAACAGATACCACACGTGCGGCAATCGTGATTCAAACCGGATTGTTGCTTGGACAATCCGACATTTGGCTGCGATTGAAGGAGGATCGCCGCCTCATTGTACCTGCTGTCGCTGAGTGCTTGCGACTGGAGCCCGCTGTGGGATCGATCCCTCGGCTCGCAGTGGAGGATATAGAAATTGCCGGCCATGTAATACCGCGTGGAAGCATGCTTATCTTGTCCACCATGTCAGCTCTGCGTGATCCCTGCGTCTTTCCTGAGCCGGATGTGTTTTCACTCGAGCGCAATCGACCGCGATGGCATCCTGTTTATGGTGACGGCGAGCATCGTTGCCTTGGGCAAGCCTTAGCGCAAATAGAACTGGAAGAGGCATTGGGTGCCTTACTCGATTGCATGCAGGATTTGCGCTTGGGGGATGCGTCGTTGCGGGTCAGTGGACATGCAGGCATCAGAAACGTTGACGAATTGATTGTCAGCCCTGCTTAAAGCGTATCGCGATATAGTAGAGTAGGATCAACACTCAGAAAACAGGCGCATTTCCTGCAAATGCGCCTGTACTGTTTTTAAGGACGTCCAGACTACGCGTTCAAGAGACGGCGCCTTGCGTCAAATCAAGTGCAAATTGTTCGGCGGCACATGCGATTACGTCTGTAATCGAGTTGTCTGATATCGCAATCTTGCAACAAATACAGACGGGCAATGTCAAGCGATCAAAACCGCTTGGAGCGCCCTATTGATGAATACGAACTCACGCAACAACGCACTGTATGGCCGCAGATCTATTTGGTCTCACTGTGCAAAACGACTGACGCACACTCTTACAGCACCACTGTCTTGGTGGAATTTTCAGCGCAAAATTCGCCGTCAAATCGAGCAGTTGCGGTTACTTGATGACCATATCCTGCGTGACTTGGGCATGAGCCGTCAGGAAATTAGCTGTCTCGGCCTACCTTTAGAGGATGTCGGGAAAATGAGGCGTGTTGACCACCCTTGGCTGGTTGAACGGCAAAATAAAGCGAGACGCTCTTTTTCAGAAGACGATTTCTCCGGTGTCGGCCACGAGACGGGCTTGGTTGGGTCGCTTCATACTAACGAGCGTGCTGGAGGTCATAGTGACCAGCATTTACACCCCGCTCACGTGTCTCGTCCGTCGCTATGGTTTCGTTTCTTTTCCCTTTTTGGTCCGGCGGCTTGTCTTGTTTATCCCATTTCGGTCTCTGCGCGAGATGCAGGTGAACGGGTTGGCGATAATCCCTCTATTTCGCGGCGCCAAGGTCGTGAATAGGCGGGTGTCCCCTTTATCCATCCCAATCGGCTAGCGCCCGCCAGCCACAATGCCTCACTGGCTGTGTTTTTTAGCCAGCACTTTGATCCATTTTACAAGAGATATCAGACCGATGAAATTACCAAGCTTGTTCACCTTTTTCAGCTCTTGTGCCAGCGTGTGCGTGCTAACGACATATTTTGCGGGGATTGCTGGAGCGGCAGACAAACTAAGCCAGCAGTTGGTGAGCCGTGGTTACTATCTCTCTCAGCTTGGTAATTGCGAGCACTGTCATACGCCCGGGCATTTTCTAGGTAAACGTGATCAAAGCAAAACACTGTCTGGGTCCGACGTTGGCTTCTGGGACCCCAATCTCGGCACCGTGATCGGCCCTAACATAACACCTGATGATGAGACGGGAATCGGCACTTGGACCCCACAGGACATTAGACTGGCCCTTACAACAGGGGAGCGTCCCGATGGCCGACTTCTGTCGCCGGTCATGCCGTGGGCTGATTTAGCTCAACTGCAAGAACCCGATATTCTCGCGCTTGTGGAGTATCTGAAATCTCTCAAGCCGGTGAAAAACAGGGTGCCGGGACCATTTGGCCCCGCGGAGGCAGTTCCTGTTCACACGCTGCGGTTGGCGCCTCCTGATAAAGTAAAGCAGCAGTGATATGCGAAGTGAAACCAACATGTGTGCCTGGGCGGCTTAGTTTAGTGCAACTCAAGTGTGCCAAACATGCGTGTCCGCGCCTTGGGTCAACTCGCGTGGATGTCATCCTTCAGGTGGGGTGTAAGCACACTGAGCCTTATCGTATTTCAAGAGATCCATGGCTTTCAGTTGTAACCCGATTTTCGGAATCCGAAACAGCGAAGCCAAGCCGTCCTCATAGAACTTCCTCCAATGAAAAAGAAGCCAAGACGGATTACCCGCATAACAATTCAACGCATGAGAGCAGGCTGACATGTTTGATACCGTGATTCAGAACGTAGATACCTCGCATGGCAATCTTGTCGCCGAGATGACACTTGGCAAGGGTTTGGACGTCGTGCTGATCCACGGCAACTCCTCTTGCCGCAGGGTTTTTCACCGACAGTTAAATTCCCACCTTGGCCGAGATCATCGTTTGATCTGCATAGATTTGCCCGGGCACGGTCAGTCTGATGAGGCTGAAGTCAAGGAGAGAACATATCCGTTACCCGGCCTCGCAGACGCGTGCATTGAACTTCTTGAAAAGCTGGATTTGAAAAGACCCGTCCTTGTTGGCTGGTCTTTGGGCGGACACGTTGCAATCGAAGTAGCAGCGCGTTCGTATCCACTCCGCGGGCTGTTTCTAACAGGTACGTCACCGGTAGGGCCAGATATATCGGAAGGGTTCAGCGACGGTCTGCTGAAGGGTCTGGCATCTCGGGGAAAGTTCACCGAGCTGGAGGCGATGCAGTTCGTGAACAGGGTTTTCGGCGATGAAACAACGTACCAACTGGAACAGGCGGCGATGAGAACAGATTTGAGTTTCCGGACAATCCTGTCCTCCGCTGCGCGAATTACGGAAAAAAGCAATCAGCGCGCCATTGTAAGTTCTACAACCATTCCCACAGCCATTGTTAATGGCGCCGACGATTCGATTATTAACCTGGATTACGTTGATAGCGTGCCTTACTCAAAACTATGGAAGGGTACGTGCTTTCGTATTCCGCGGGCCGGGCATGCCCCGTTTCTCCAGAACAGCGAAGAGTTTAATGGCTATCTGGAAAGATTTCTCGAAGACATTTGAGCAGTCCTAGCCGACTGCAAAATCAACAAACATATTCACATCGATAGGGTTCGCAATCCCTGCGACGTGACGCCAAGCGCCTCCGTACCGGGGGGCTCGGCTTAGGCTTGATTGTGCGCCCCAAAACAATCCCTGACTTCACCCCCACAGCACTACCTGCACACCAAACCTTTATTTCAAAGGAGAAATCCGCATGCAAGATTACCACGAAGAGGCCACCTCGAAACCTCAGAGCCGCCATCTCCATCTGGTAAGCGTTCGATCTGAAGATGAACTGCGCAGGCCGCGGTTTCGGACGGAAGTTAACGATCCGCACTATACACAAACCGCTGAGAGTATCATCGCCATACTTGGTGAACCGCCGTTCAAACCAACCAAGCCAATTGTGATATCTCAGCATGTTGATGAAACTGCAACCACGGCTTCAGGCAGTAAGATGGCGGTTGAAAACAGTGCAGAAGACGTTTGGTTCAATGGTATCTTTCCCCTAATCCTCTTGCTCGCTCTCAGCATAATTCACATTACCATCTTTTCCGTTCTCCTGCAGTCTGCGCCACTCTATCCGGACTGGTACCCTTGAGCGGTGACGCGGCTGTCTGTTGAGCGCAGGGCGGGGATTCTACAACCTCAACGGCATCGCCAAATGAGTGAAAAGTCGGTTAACGGGCGAACCTAGCTGTTAGCCTGACCAGTGACGTCCATCGGGGCGGCTGGCGGAGGTCGTGGGATGGGTAGCGTCATGACAGCGCATACTCTCAATCATAGGCAGCTAGCGGTGCCCCTTTGATGCGCGAATGTTTACCCGGCGCGTCGCAGTCTCATATTTCAAGTGTAATGATTTTCCACCTCACCGACATAACGCTGAAGTTCAAAAGTCTGAAACGCATTTGGGCCTACCGATCGTGAATCGCACGTGATGCGAAATGCATGTCTAGACCGTCGTACAATTAAGGCTTGAGAACCCATGGTGTTGAAATCCGTAAAATGGCTGTCAGGCCTATCAACAGATACCAGTAAAGACAGCTCGCAAATTCCGGCCTCGCGTAAAGCCAGAATAACTAGGGCCTGCCTCGTGGTCATCGCATTTGGAGCTGTGGCTTTTTTTGACGAGGCCGTCGTGATGGCTGCTCGAGAAACGCCAGCAGTCGTTAAGGTTTTTTTTCAGGATCTGACCGAATTTACCGAACCGACAAACCTATTGTCCGCAATCGCGACGTTACTCGTTCTCACAACGCTTTTCGCATTCGTCGTGAGACGTACTTTGGCTTCAGCATTTGCAAAACTTCTTGGTTTTGTTCTAGTCAGCGGCGTGTTTGCACTGTTAGTCGCCATCATTGCGAAAGTATCCATTGGCAGGGCTCGTCCAACGACGTTGACAGTGCCCGATATGTTTTTCTTCAGCCCATTTTCTGTTTCGCGAGCCTTTGAATCGTTTCCATCCGCCCAGGCTGCTCTTTCGGGCGCCGTTTGTTACTGCATCGTCTCGAGATTACCCGGATGGCGGGGAACTGCTTTCGGGATGATGGTCCTTATTGGCCTGTCACGTATCTTTACTGAGCAGCATTGGCCCACCGACGTACTCGGTGGATGTATCTTAGGTTGGCTGTGCGCGGCGATCATTTCGCCGCTCTTTTTCAAGCGCCCGTCGCTCACCTATAACGACCAATCAGCCTTGTTTAGACAACGCAATAAATGATTAAATTGATACTTGTGAAATAAATGAAATTTGATATCCTTACTGGAAGTGCTCTAGGAGGCTAGTCATTCCTTGGTAGTGAGCACGATTGTCATTTCAAAGTTGAGCCGTGGGGAGCGAAACGCTGTATGGATGAAGTACGCCGTCGCTTCCCGGTAACACGATACGTCCAACTTCTGGCGATGGCGGCTGTAATATCGTGCAGTGTTGTCACGACATTTGCGGCGAGCCTGGAGCCTTATCCGGGCCATCAAGAGGCTTTGGCGCCGCTGCCACCTCCGCCGGTTCTTGATCCAAGTAAGATTTCGCTTGGCCGACGTCTCTTTCACGACCCTGTTCTGTCGGGGCAGAATGCGATGTCATGCAGTACCTGTCACAATCTGCAAACAGGTGGCACGATCCGTCTTTCCAGAACGGTTGGATACCAAGGGAAAGTGCACCAGTTCAACGCGCCCACGATATTTAACGTAGGCAACAATTACCGGTTGGGTTGGCGGGGCAGGTTTACGTCTTTACCGGTGCAGAACGAGACCATTCTTCATGATCCAAATCTGATGGCGATTGAATGGCCTGATTTGCTTTCAAGGCTCAATGGGCAAAAAAGTTACATCGAGGTTTTTGCAGCGCAATATGGACGGCAGGCAGACCGCGAAAACGTTCTAGATGCTCTGGTGGCATACCAGCTGTCACTCGTTACCCCGGATTCGTCGTTTGATCAGTACCTTGAAGGCAATCAGCAGGCTCTTTCTCCGATCCAGAAACAGGGCCTGAAATTGTTTATGGAGTATGGCTGCGTGTCTTGTCATCAAGGCTCCAACATCGGTGGCAACATGTTCCAGATATTTGGCGTTTTCGGGGATCCGGATGCGCGCTCCTTGCATGAGCCTGAAGATCTGGAAAAGCGGCTGCAGCGCCACGATAAAGAAGAGAACGTCTTTCGCGTGCCAAGTCTGCGCAACGTGGAGGTCACCGCGCCTTACTTTCATGATGGTCGAACCGAAACGTTGCGGGAGGCGATCGCGATCATGGGGGAGAGCCAGTTAGGTCGCCAGCTCAACGACGAAGATATTGCAGCTTTAGAAGCTTTCCTGAAAAGTTTGACCGGGGTTTATAATGGTAAGCGTCTCTCGACGGCTGTCACTGACGAGTCTCGGTGAAATCCTCCCAATCGGGATCCTGACGATATCGGCAATCATTCTGGCGCTTGTGGTAGCAGGCAGAGATCCTGGGCGTGCTGTCCATGAAGCCGTTATGCAGAACTTGAGGGCAGTTGATGTCAATCATGCGTCCTTGCAGCGCGACGTGCTGCGCGCCAGAGCAGGATTATTGCCGTCATATGACGCGCTCGTCCATTCTGTTTCAAATCTCAGGCGTACCATTAGCGAACTGACCGAGCTTCTGAAAACCCCGCCCTTCAATGATGACGACGAATTACACCAGCTGCTGACGGACTTGGCCAAAGGCATAGATTCAGATGAGGTCTTGGTTGAAGGGTTCAAGACACGCAACGCTCTTTTGCAAAACTCGATTAGTGTGTTTGGCCAGACACTGACGACTTTACACGAATCCGACAACGAGGTGATCAAACGTGCGCTGGCCCGTGCAAGCGACCTTGGAAACCTCATGATGCGGTTTTCAACAAGGCCTGACGAAAGCCTCCAGTCCCTGATCCAGGCAAGGCTGTCCCACTTGCCCGAATTCGACACCGCAGCTCCGGTCTTGAAAAGTTTTGGTACCGTGATTGTGCACGCAAAGATGATCCTTGCCGTGTTGCCGCGGGTTGATTCCAAGATCGCAGCTATCCAGGCATCGCCAACACCACTTCGTGCGGAAAAACTTCAGTCAAAGTACGTAAGCATTGCGGCCGATGCGTCGTCGCGAGCGTCTACCAGCCGCATTATGCTCGGGATCATAGCGTCCTTTCTGTCCGTCTATATTTGTGTTCTTGTCTATCGACTTCGTGCACAAACGACCCGTCTCAAGCGACGACTGCACTATGAGCAAGTCATAGCGGATATCAAAGACGATATGGTTGATTGCTGTCCTTCAAGATTCCCTGACTTCATGGATCGCGCTCTGGCCCGGATCTCAACCATTTTTGGTGCTCATCGCACCAGTTTTGCCATCTACAACTCCGATCGGTCCGAACTGAGGGACGCACACCAGTTTTCAGACAGCAGTGAAAGCAGGGCTATCCTGAAGGATTTCACCCGCAATCATATTCGCCAGAAAGGCGCTCCGACATTTCGCTTCTACGACAAGACATCCTGCTGCCACTCTATGAGATTGGGTAGCCTATTTGATGTCCGCGACAGGAACATTTGCCATCTGGTTGTTGGTGCTGAAGTGGGTGAACATGACATTGCGGTACTTGTTCTTGCGCTCGACAATGCACGCGCGCACTTCACGACAGATGAGATGCACCTGTTGCTGGCGACATTAAAGACATTCATGGAATTCATCGAGACAATTAAGGGACGTCAGGAGCGCGACGGGCTCGAAACGCGGCTGCAGCACGCACAACGCCTGGAGGCCGTCGGGACTTTGGCTGGAGGCATTGCGCACGAATTCAACAATGTCTTAGGCGCAATTCTCGGATACGGTGAGATGGCAGTTCAGCTTCTTCGAAAACCGTCAGCGACACGCAATTATGTCGAGGAAATACTCAAGAGCGGGGCGCGGGCGAAACATATCGTGGATCAGATTTTGACTTTCAGCCGCAAGCGCGAGCGCATTGTCAAACCATTTGATGTTGCTGATGCCATTGCCGACATCCTACCTCTCTTGCAGGTTACCTTGGGCAACAAGGTTGTGCTGGACTGGTACCTTTGCCAAACGTCGGCCGTTATCGAAGGCAATCCGGTGGAGATCCACCAGCTGGTTATGAACTTGTGCAAAAACGCCAGTCAGGCATCGGCTCGTGGGCAAAGAGTGAAAATCGAGGTTCAAACTTTCGATGTCGCTCGCACAAAGGCTTTGTCCCATGGCGAAATTGCGCCAGGTGCATATGTCTGTCTTTCGGTCAAAGATGAGGGGCCTGGTATCCCAGACCATGTAATGCCCCATATATTTGAGCCATTTTTTACCACGAATTCCAGTTCTGGTGGTTCGGGTCTTGGCCTTTCTGCCGTCCACGGAATAGTCAGTGCTTTGGGTGGTTGCATCAACGTGGAAAGTGAAAGCGCCAAAGGCACTGAGTTTTCGCTTTATTTTCCGTCCACAGCCAAAGCGCCGCTACCGATAGACAGTTTCTTTAATGAGCGCGCGGTGCCGACCGGAAATGGGGAGCAGGTGATTATTGTTGAGGAGGACAAGATGCTGCGGGAACTCTATGAGGAGAAGGTCGCCGCATTAGGCTACGAGCCGATTGGTTACACCGACATGGTCGGTTTGCGCAGGGAGCTTGATCGCGGTATGCGTGCCGATGTCGCTATTTTCAATCAAAAATGCGTTATCGCCAAGGCTGATCTTGGTCACATTGAAACTGTGTTTGGGCAGGGGAGAATGTTGTTGCTGGGCGACAGAACCCTCGAACTTACCCCGGAACTTTCTCACCTTCGATCGAGGATATTGAAAACCCCGTTCAGTTCCGCTTCGTTGGCAAATGCCATTTTCGACAGTCTGACCCGTTCCATATGACAGGGTACTTAATATTGTCGGGCAGCCACGGTCATCAATGACTGAGCCTTAAAGCCTGTGCTGCTCGAACTGGCTTTCGACAAAACACATCCTCGTTGTCGGATGGCGTTTCATGGATTTATGAAGCCAAAGAAGGATATATTGTGGTCCTTTCAGTGGCTTAGCTATTGCCTTTCTCGTTGCCTGTCGATGCTTCGAACGAAAAACATTGCTGACGTCTCCTTCTTGTAAGGGCATTTATTTGCGGTGTCCTAACATCAGTTAGCTTTGGCTCCCCCTCTACAAAAGCACCAAACTCAAAAATCAGCGATCAGTGAACAGGCAACCGCTCACCGTGCCGGTCTCAACGATCCTTGGCTGGGACCCCTTTGCAATGTTGCATTTGCAATCCTTCACCAGCTTCCGGACATGAGCCCGAAACTCAGGAGGGAGAGCACATACCCCGCCCAAAAATATCACCGCGGAACGCGAAACCAGAACAACTAATAACTTCAAGGGCGCTTTACAAAATGATAAAATTGATACAAATGATATTTACGGTAATTTCAACCTTCGATAGACGTAACTTTTTGACAGGTCAAAAAAGGAAACTCAAAGTGTATGATTTGCTGAAACGCCTCCTGGGCCACTGCCATCGAATGGCTTGCGGGTCTGCAAGGGCCGAGGATCTGATAGTGGACACGTCCCGGTCAAAACAATCCGTCCCGAACCGAAGACCCATGGACTGCAACGTTTTAGGTCGAGACGAGCAATTAGCCGTCATTTGCCTTGCGGAGATTGGAGCCGCGCCGTGAAACACATATTGGTGATAGACGACGATTCCGCCATGCGCAGCTTGTTGAAGGACTACCTTTCACAGCATGCCTTTCGGGTAACTGTTCTCAGCGGAAGCCAGGACCTTGCCAGAGTTCTGAGCACAGACCCGATTGACCTAATCATCGTCGATCTAAATTTGGGAAACGAAGACGGTCTCGACATCGTTCGAAAGCTATCAAGCACGTCTGATTACCCGATTATAATCATAAGCGGAGACAGACTTGAAGAGGCTGACAAAGTCGTTGGTCTGGAACTGGGAGCTGTCGACTACATCACCAAGCCCTTTGGCACGCGGGAGTTGTTGGCACGCGTTCGATCATCGTTGCGTGAAAAACCTGCCATAGAAGTCAATAAAGACAAGAAAATATATTCATTCAACGAATGGGAGCTCAACATCAAGCTTCGTAAGCTGATGTATTGCGGCGAACAAGAAGTGAAGCTGACGGCAGGTGAGTTCAACCTTTTGACAGCTTTTCTGCGGTCGCCGCGTCAGGTCCTGTCACGTGAGCAGCTCCTTTCGGCAAGCCGAATTTACAATGAAGAAGTGTTCGATAGGAGTATCGATGTTCTGATCCTGAGATTACGCCGAAAGCTGGAGAAGGATCCTTCTCAGCCAGCGTTAATCAAGACAGAGAGGGGCGCCGGTTACATGTTTGATGCGGATGTAACCGCGACGTACAGAGGCGCGGCTAGCAGGATGGTCGGCAGAGCATAGGTGTCGCTCCCTGCAGTGTCATGAAGCGATCAAGGACGAGAATGTCCTCGAAATACGGCGCGCGGCTGTCACCGCGCGTCCCGACTAACTGTTACACCCGCAACAGAAACATGCATATCTGAAACAACCGCGAAAGCATTCCTGCCTACGAAAGCTGATGCAAACCTTACAGTTCGGGTAGGTTAAATCGCACTGGCATTCTCAATGCTTCAGTCTGGCCCGACTTAACCCTATCTGTTTATTTAGGAGCAGGGCATTGGCTAAACTAGTTGCCACACTGGCATCCACTCACCACCCATTTTATCTTAGAGCGACCACAGCGCCTGTCGAGGAGCAGATGCCTCAGGCGCGGGAATGGAGACTCAAAGTTGAAGCGTATCGCGAGACTTTGGCACGCGCGCAGCCTGATATCCTCGTCATGGTCGGATCTGACCATTTTCATCAGATTTTTCTGGATAATTGTCCGCAATTTCTGATCGGCAAGGCCCCAAGGTATGACGCGACATTTTATAACGAAGAGCGCGAATTCGGCCTGCCGAAATATATGTTGCAGGGCGATGAGGCTATGTCGGCGTTCATGCACCAGTCATTGCTTGATCAGAACTTCGACTTTGCATTTTCCAATGAACTGAAGATCGACCACTCGATCGTTTGCCCGATCATTACTTTACGGCCCCAGAACGACCTGCCCATTGTGCCAATGTACACCAATATCTTTGCACCACCCTTACCGTCAGTCAGACGGTTTTATGATCTTGGGCAGGCTATTCGCCGAGCGATCGAGGAGTTTCCATCTTCGAAAAGGGTCGCAGCAATCGGTACGGGCCATCTTTCCCTAGAGTTGGGTGGACCTCGTCAATTCACGGAGACCGGCCCGGATCCGATATTTGACCGGCAAGCTATTGAGTGGCTGCGTAATGGTGATGTCGAAGCGTTACTTCGAAATGTCAGCCACGAGAGTATGCAAAAAAGCGGAAATGCGACGCACGGTTTTCTGAATTTTATACTGATGCTTGGGGTCGCCGGTGCGGAATGTGCTGACTACATCGACAATCTCGATCTGTTTCACACAATGGAAGCATATTTTACCTGGTATCCAAAGGAGCCTGCCGCGTGAGCAAATACTTCGTCAACAAGTTTCTCTTCATGGTGGACCGTGATCCCGCTTTGTTGCGGCAGTATACCATCGATCCACATGGCCTTGTCGCACGCTGGGAACAAACGATCGGTGCGACCCTGCTCTCAAATTCAGCTGAGGAATCGACAGTTATGAGCTTGACGGCAGATGAGCGCAACGCGCTCACCGCACATGACTTCGTGGCTTTGTTTGAGATGGGAGCACATTTTTTTCTCAATCTCACTCTTTTCATAGGCATCTACGACGAGCCATATGCCGCGAGGTCGGGACCGCTATCATTTCAGCGGGAATTTGCGGGTAAGTTGGCGCATTGGCAGGGCCTCACCTACCCATCCGTGGCCACGTAAGCGCTGCCGACGTTTGTGTCCTGCTCAGATCGCAGAATACGCGTTTTGCTCTTCTCGTTGTTGGGCGCGCACGCGAATTAAGTTGGTCGTTGCCTCGGCTATAGTTGTCAGCGCTTCGAACTCAGAAGGGGCCAAGGTACGCGGTACAACGTCGATGACGCATATTGAGCCAAGCGCAAAGTCGAATTTGTCGCGAACGGGAGCGCCCGCGTAAAATCGAAAACCAAATGGCGCTGCAAGCGCCGGATTGCCCTCGAATATCTCAACTCTCGAAAGGTCTTCTATCACCGTAAATTTGTTTGCCATGAGCGTACTGTTACAGAATGCCCAGTCTCGAGGTGTCTGTTCTCCCTCAAACCCTATTCGCGATTTGAACCACTGTGCGTCCTTGGTGATCAAAGTGAACATTGCGACAGGAGCATGTGTGACGTCGGCTGCCAAGCGTACAAGGCGATCAAAGCTCGTGTCGGGTGCCGATTGAAGCAACTCGGACTGCTTCACTGCGTCCAGACGCGCACGTTCATTCCAGGGCGTTGGAAAGCCGGCGGGCAAATTATCAGCTGGCTTGGTAGATCGCAGATAATCCACGACCGCTGCGCTCATCTGCGAGACGTCACTCGACATCTTCACTTGTACCCGCCGGGACATCCGCGTCGCTGGATGATTAACGTCGGCTTCGGTTGCACTGAGGATAAGCGTTTGTCTGTAGCGAACATCGTTGCCGAGTGCGGTTACGAGCCGCTTTCGATCAGGTTCATCTGCGTTTTCAACGATAATCAGCATAGGAGGGATGACCGCGATCAACTTGGACAAGGCCTCGACATCTTCCACGACATCCAGGAGCAAGCCCGATCCTGGAAGGCCGGTCAGCTGCCAGTGGGCACCGCGACCTTGAGCTGCGACAACCACACCCCGGGCTGAAACCCGAACATCATCGGAATGGGGATCATCAATCAGATCCAGAACCGCCTGGCGGGGAATTCGTCTGTGTCCGCCTGGTGTTTTCCAAGACGGCAATTGACCGCTTTCTACCCATAACTGGGCAGTTCGCACAGAAACACCTAATAACTCCGCAGCGTCCGCCGTAGTCAGAATATCTTTCACGTACTTACCCACTCATTGAACATTAGATATAGTAAAATATGGAAAATATGCAAGAAGTGTTGGAATTGGCAATCTATTCCATTTGTAGTCAACACACCCTTCGCTGATACGAAAGCGAAACCTCACCTCGCCAACCTGCAGGCTTCCTAAGGCGGCCTAAAGGCGGGAGATTTGTCATGAAGTTGAGTGTTTCTTCAGGAACCATTTCGTGGCTTAGCCCGCTGTACTCTGCGCTTCTCAAGCGCGCCAGCAGAGTGTTTTCGTTTCTCAAACAAATCGTCGGTATTGGCAGTGTAGCCTACTACTTCTCTCCTTATTACCCGTTGGCTGACGAGTGCGATTTTCCGCATTTGCAAATCGACGGCCGCCTGACGGACGGTCAAGACAAGGTGGCTCCATTGGATCCAGATCACAACGACTGACCACCCGGCTCGAATGTGCTGATGGCGAGTGTGCGATCAGCATGGTGGTCTATCATTATTCAAGACATAGGATTTTCAAGATGCTGCTTGCGCACGGTATTTGCGAGGTGGGTGATGACGTGATTGCTTGGCGGCGACATCTCCACCAGAACCCGGAAGTTCTCTACGACGTCCATGCGACTGCCCGTTTCATCACTGACAAACTCTCGCAATTCGGTTGCGATGTGATTGAGACTGGTATCGGCGAAACCGGGGTTGTGGGGCTACAAAGGCACGTTGGGCGAGGGGCCGGTCATCGGGTTGCGGGCAGATATGGATGCCCTGCCGATCCTTGAACGAAGCGGCAAATCCTGGGCGTCGAGGATATCCGGTCGTGCGCATTCCTGCGGGCACGATGGTCACATGGCCATGCTCCTCGGAGCCACTCGTTATCTCAGTGGAACGCTCAATTTTCGAGGTGCAGTGGCTGTTATCTTTCAGCCAGCTGAGGAAGGTGGCGCTGGGGCGCTTGCCATGGTCAAGGACGGGCTCATGGAGAGGTTTAACATAGAACGTGTGTTTGGGATGCATAACGAGCCCATGCTTCCTGTTGGATATTTTGCAATCCGGACAGGAGCAATTCTGGCTGCTGCCGACACTTTTGATATCGTTGTTCACGGTCGTGGCGGGCATGCTGGCCAACCACATCTCTCCATTGATCCCGTTGTGGTCGCCTCCCACCTTGTCATCGCGCTCAAAGCAGACCGGGTGCTTTCATAATCATAGGAAACGGCGATACGCCGGGATTACATAATCCCGCGTACGATTTTAACGATGACGTCATCCCGTTCGGCGTGAGTTACTGGGTTCGCCTCGTTGAGACAATTCTCTCCCATGATGAATGACAGCGTGGTGCGCAGCTCAATATCCTGCTGATTTTCGAGCAGGTGGCGAGGGGCACGCGTAAGCCCATGCTTGCATCTAAATAGATGGCATTGTTGCAAATGCCATCCAACTATCTGAAGAGAAACGATTTTGTCGTAGTCTGTGCACGACAAAACAACATTACGGCGCGGCGGTAACATCATAACCAGCCGCACTTGCGAGCGCCAATAAACCCGTCTCGAAAAAAAGGAGTTGACTGTCCTGCTGATGTCTGGTTTTATATAGTTATCGCGATAATAGTTATCGCATAACAACGGAGTGATGCAGATGACCGACAACAAATTCCTCACAGCTGCCGCCGCTATCGCTATCGCCGCCGCAGGACAGTCAACTTCAGTATCAGCAGCCCAGCCCGTCAAGAATGTCGTCCTCGTCCACGGTGCATTCGCAGACGGTTCGGGATGGCGCGGCGTTTACGATCAGCTCACCCAGCGTGGCTACAAGGTAACGATTGTCCAGAACCCCCTGACTTCTCTTGACGACGATGTTGCCGCGACAAACCGCGCACTCGACCGTCAGGACGGCCCAACCATTCTTGTCGGTCACTCCTGGGGCGGTACCGTCATCACGGAAGCAGGCATTCACGCCAATGTCGCTGGCCTGGTGTATGTGTCGGCCCTGTCGCCAGATGCTGGTGAAACGACCGGCCAGCAATATGAGGGTTTTGCCCCAGCCTCCGAATTTGTCATCGACAAGGCTGATGATGGCTTCGGTTTTGTCAGCCCCGAGAAATTCAAAGCCGGGTTTGCCCATGATGTCAGTGATGAAGATGCTGCCTTCATGCGCGACTCCCAGGTTCCTATCAATCTGGAGGTGTTTGGCACAAAGCTCAAAAATGCTGCCTGGCGCACCAAGCCCAGCTGGGCTGTCATTGCCACGGAAGACAAGGCCTTTGATCAGGCGATGCTCATTCACATGGCTGAGCGGATCAAGGCGAAGATTACCAAGGTCTCAGCCAGCCATGCGCTGTTCATGACGCAGCCAAAGGTTGTCGCAGACACGATCGATGAGGCCGCCAAGACAATCCAGAACAAAGCCAACTGACAACAACAAAGCAAACTGACAACAGAAACATCAAGCGAGTGCAAAAATGCACTCGCTTGAAAACACCAATGCAACATTTTCCAGACGAGTTCGGCCCGTTCACTTCAAATGAAACTGACGGACCACAAGCTGAAATCTCTGTCTAACGCGGCTCCCGACATAGATCGGTGGAGCATTGCGCTCGGCGCAACAACACATGTAATTCAACATACAAGGTGACTTATGGAACACGCCACAACAGACCGCGACGGTCCGGAATCACGGGCTCATCGCACCAAATTTCGTACCCATTTCGATTTTATCATCTGCGGAGCTGGCTCTAGCGGCTCTGTGGTTGCCGCTCGACTGGCCCAGGACAGAAACGTTCAGGTCCTTCTTATGGAGGCTGGTGGCGACGACAACGCGCCTTCGATTTCAGACCCGGCACAATGGCCGCTTAATCTTGGTTCATCGCACGACTGGGCATTCGAAGGCGAGCCCTCACCACACCTTAATGGTCGTCGTCTTCCCTTGAACATGGGCAAGGTACTCGGCGGTGGGTCTAGTATCAATGTGATGGTATGGGCCCGCGGTCACAAGGCTGACTGGGACTATTTTGCTGATGAGACAGGTGATCCGGACTGGGGATACGATTCTATTCTGAACTATTACCGTCGAATTGAAGATTGGCAGGGTAAAGCCGATCCGACACGACGGGGGGCGGGTGGACCGGTATATGTTGCACAACCCCATTCCCCTCAGCCGCTTGCGGAAATCACGATTGACGCCGCGAAGGATCTCGGCATCGCGAAATTTGAAAGCGCCAATGGCGAGATGATGGAGGGTGACGGCGGAGCCGCCATTGCTGAGTTGCGAATCCGTGACAACAAGCGGCAGTCTATTTTTCGTTCTTATACGCAACCGATCATGGATCAGCCAAACCTCACGGTCTTGACGGGCGCGCTTGTCACTCGGATCATTTTTTCAGGCAAGACAGCCGTCGGCGTAGAAGCCATGGTTGGTGATAAGATTTTGCGCTTCGGTGCGGATCGCGAAGTGGTTCTATCACTTGGGGCGGTACACACGCCCAAAGTGCTTATGCAATCCGGTATAGGACCTGCAAATGAATTGCGACGCCACGGTATTCCTATCGTCCAAGGTCTTCCGGGGGTTGGGGAAAACCATCAGGACCACATAGCCTTCGGCTGCACCTGGGAATATCTGAAACCTCAATTGGTCGGTGGTGGCGGCTGCGAAGCAGTGCTCTATGCAAAGAGCGACGCGCGCTTGCCTGCGCCTGATATTGTGCAGTGCCAGCTGGAATTCGCAGTGCCGCCGCCACCTGAGGTAGGATTGCAAGCGCCTGAACATGGTTGGACGATGTTCGCCGGGCTTGCCCAGCCCAAGAGCCGTGGACGCGTTCACCTGTCCGGCCCGCAACCCGACGACCCGATTATTGTTACACCCAACTCACTGAGCGATCCTCAGGACATGGACACAGCCTTTCGCACTATCGAATTGTGCAGGGAATTGGGCAATAGTGATCGTTTTCGGTCCTTGATCAAGCGGGAAGTCATTCCCGCCATACGCGACCGTGCAAGTATGGAGAACTTTATACGCAACTCCGCCGTCACGTATTGGCACCAGTCGTGTACGGCCAAAATGGGACGAGATGCCATGTCAGTCGTTGATTCACGCCTGCGTGTGTATGGTGTCAAAAATCTGCGCATTGCCGACGCCTCGGTTATGCCGAGAATACCCGTCGGCAACTTGATGGCTCCATGTGTGGTGGTCGGCGAGCGTGCGGCAGACATGTTAAAGGCGGATAACGGAATTTCGTCCTGACCTTTAAGACTGGCTTACAGGCTACTCAGAGCCTGTAAGCTGCGTCGTATTGATGGGTGCTAGTGGCAACGCCGCCTTGTTGTGACCCCTCAGTAAGAGTGAGACGACCTTCGCCACCCTGTGTGAGCAGACCTTTCAAATAATTGGGCATGTTTCATTTATAAGACATGAGTAATGAAATGTAACTCGGCTGAAAAGAGGCCATGAAATTCTAGTCTCTCACGCGACGGAGATGAGGGAATGGGATTTGGACCCGAGGACTATGCTGAAAAAGCGCCAAGTAGTGACAGACCTGAAGACCTCAATACAAAGCGATCCAAGAGACGCAGGAAAGCGCTGATATCTTGGGATTATCAAGATCGGTTATTTGATAAATCCGGGGAGAAAATTGGAGCCAAATGCGCTCCTGATTTGCCTGTTGCGTTGGATGTGAGTCAACGTAATGAACAGTCATTCCATTCTTCCGATGGCGAACCAGATGAATTCCGACAACTATACACGATCGGCGCGGCAGCCTTATCTCTGCTGAGCATCATGGCCGTTTTATATTTGATTCTGTGCCATCGATAATGTTCTGCGCGCACCATTCTTTGCTTTAGTTTCGCCAGTCACCATAGCGCAACTCGCAGGTGTCGTACTGCAATTGAAATGTGAAACCATAAAACGGAAATACTGACGAAACAGGCCGCACGCATTTTTGGCCGTCGTCCGTATTTCAATAGGTGTGTCCAGTTTGATCCAGAAACGTCTTGGCTGCTGCCATTAGCCCCGTAGGGGCTCGGTCTGGCAATTCTTTGTCGGCACCGTCAAAGCGGCCCTCTCACACTGAATTACTCGCGACGCTATGTCATCAACTTCATAAAAGAGGCTTTTATGCACGAAATATTGTTGCGCGTAATCTTCGGCGCTGCCGTTATCGGTAGTGCGACTTCCGCCATTGCTGCTGACCGCGTTGTGCATGTTTACAACTGGTCCGACTATATCGAACAGTCAATACTTGATGATTTTACAAAAGAAACAGGAATAAAGGTTATATACGACGTATTCGACAACAACGAACTGCTTGAGACAAAACTCCTCGCAGGAGCATCAGGCTACGATGTTGTTGTTCCGACCGGCCCCTTCCTTGCCAGACAGATCAACGCACGGGTTTTCCAGAAACTGGATAAATCAAAGCTCCCCAATCTCCGCAATATGTGGCCGGACATCATGACACGGCTTGCCGCTTATGATCCTGGAAATCAATATGCCGTCAATTACATGTGGGGAACGACAAGTATCGGATATAATGTCGAGAAGGTCAAAACTGCGTTAGGCGATGTCGCAATCGACAGCTGGGACGTACTTTTTGCCCCCGACAATGCAAAAAAGCTCGCAGCGTGCGGCATCAATATTTTGGACGCGCCTGACGAGACGGTCGCTATTGCCATGTCTTACCTCGGTAAAAATCCCGATAGCAAACAATCGGATGATCTCAAGAGTGGTGTTGAGGTCTTCAAATCAATCCGTCCGTCGGTGCGCTCGTTCAACTCGTCGGCCTATATCAATGAGCTTGCAACAGGCGACATTTGCATTTCGATCGGTTTCTCGGGTGACGTGCTGCAGGCGAAGGCAAGGGCGGAAGAAGCTGGCAACGGGGTCAATTTGGGCTACGTCATTCCCAAAGAGGGCACTTATATGTGGTTTGACAATCTGGCCATTCCTGCCGATGCAAAAAACGTGGATGAAGCACATGCCTTCATCAATTATCTGATGAAGCCCGAAGTCATTGCCAGAGCTTCCAATTACGTACAATACGCAAATGGTAACCTTGCATCGCAAGAGTTTCTAGATGAGGAAGTTCGCAAAAACCCCTCAATCTATCCTTCAGCGGCGGTCCTCGACAGGCTTTTTACAATTTCACCATACGACGCTACGCAACAGCGTGTGCTGAACAGGCTGTGGACAGCGCTCAAATCAGAGAAGTAGGACAGCTGCCCCAAGAAAATGCGGTGGGCCATTTCTTAATGGCCCACGTTACGAACACACTGATCTTGGCGGGATGCATTTACAGTGTCGTTAAGGTGCTTGGCACAGATGCGGGGCTCTCGTCGGTCAGACGGGAGCACTCCAACCTTCAATGTTCGCGTAAATTGCGTCGCGTAGATTTCTGATGTCGCGGTTGAGAAGGCCCAGATCATGTGGACTATGTGCAGACGCTGATAGTAACGCGTCGCTGAGACAACCAGCTTTTCGCTGCAATGTGCGCCCCTCTTCAGTTAGCGCCACAACAACTTGTCGTTCATTCTCTTTACTGCGAGTTCTACGCAACAGGCCTGCAACTTCCAGTCGCTTCAGGAGAGGTGTCAGTGTACTGGATTCCAGGGCGAGGCTGTTGGCGATCGATCCAACCGTTTGCTCGTCTTGAGCCCAAAGAATATTCAGCACGAGATACTGGGGGTAAGTCAGACCGAGTTCGTCAAGAAAAGGCTTGTATGCTCGCTGTATTGCTATCCCGGCCGAGTAGATCGAGTAGCACAGCTGTGCGGTTAAAGGGGGCGGGGGATTGGCTTTATCAGTCATTTGAGTGCTCCTGTCACTCAAAGATTTACGTTTTCGCATCGCGAAAATCAATATCGCGATAAGGAAAATCTTAGATGTTTGGTCTCTGTGAGTGTCCCTGTTGCAGAAGTCATCTGGCTTGTGAACACCGGTGAGCCAGGGAATACATCTCTATGGCAGTTGCAAGAGGTTGATAAACGTCTCTTTTCGGAGGTTTGGCCACAGCAGACAGCAAGCCGTTTTGGCAGGCCCGCTCGTCGTCCCAGCCGGGATGGTTGACGATCGGGTACAGGCAAATGCCTTCCAACGGTACGCCGGCTTCCATTGCGATGTCAGCCTGCGCCGTCACATATTCGAACCAGACGGTTCTTCGCTCATCTTCGATACCTGTCTCGGAAATCAGCATTGGCCTGCCGTAGCGGGCGTAAATCTCTATCAATATTTTGCTGAGGGGTTTGTACAGACTGTGCCCGATATCGAGTGGCGGTCCTCCGTGGATCCACTGATTATTAAAGTAGTAATTGACACCGACGACGTCGAGATAGCGTTCCGCACCACCGATCTGGGGCCATAACCGTCCTGCAATCAAGTCCCAACTCTGAAACTGTGACTTCCGGTGTCCGTCGGCTAAACGTTCCTCCCAAGGGCGTTCTGGATCCGTGACAACGTTAATAGCTGGTTCGCAGTGCACGAAACGAGCGCGCGGGTCTACAGTCAGAATTGCGTCCATGGCAGCAATCGCTGCACGTGCCAACTGCACCTTGAGCTCGAAACCGCGACCATGTGCGAACGGATTGAGATAGGCTGCATCACCACCTCCCCAGGATAAGAACGAAATCTCGTTAACGGGGCAATAAAAAGGGATGCCGTCACTCTCTTCTTGAACAATTCGTGCGCAGCTGGCTGCATAATCCGCAAAACGGTCAACGAACCGGGGAGACCAGATATCGACATCGTCTGGCCATCCGTAGTGCATCAAGTCCCAGATGACCTGTGTTCCAACCTCCGAGGCCGCCCGTAACATCGGTCTGACACTTGTCCATTCATAGCCGCTTGGCCGATCGATCAGATGCCAACGGAAACCGTCCCTTATTGTTCGTATTCCAAGATTAGAAAGCTGGCGGTAGTCTTGAGCAGCATAAGTATCGTGACCAGTCGATGCTATTAGGTCGAGGCGCCGCCCGGTAGGTTGATTTTCATTGGGACGCAGACGATGTGTAGAACATTCAAATCCTCCCTGTAGGAAGGAGTGAAAAAGACCCGTCGGCTTAGCTGGCTGGCGTTCTTTCACCACCTCGTCAATCAGCTTTTCCCATTGCGGCAGCACCGCCTCGACGGAGTAGGTTGCCTCTACTTTCAAACGCAATGCCTGACCCAGGGCATTGCGCAGGTCCGGTGAGACAATTAGATCGCTAAGACATTGCGCAACGATGACCGGATCGTTGAATGGTACGAGAAGTCCCGACGTACCAGGATCGATTTGCTGGAGCACACCGTTGTCAGGTGTCGCGATGACGGGCAGTGTTGCCGCACCCGCCTCGGCTATAACATGCGGCATGCCCTCACCAGTTGATAGCCAGACAAAAATGTCGAAAGCCGAAAGGAGGGTGGGGACATCTTTGCGGTCCCCAAGAAACTGCAGGGTATTATCCAGTCCCAGGCTGCCCGCGAGTTCCTTGAGTTGTTTTGCATAGTCGGGGTAAAAAGCGTCCGGGCCGCCAACAATGACGAAGCGTGCGGATTCATGCATATCGTGAACGATTGCCGCCGCCTTGATAAAATCCTCAACATTCTTTTTGGGATCCAGCCGTCCAACCCATCCTACCAGCATGTCACCATCGCGAATTCCCAGCGCGTTGCGCATGGCGCTACGATCGTTCTCATCAAAGGCAGTGAGATCCACCATGGAGGGTATTTCCAAGGCATGATGCTCTCGCCCTGGCATCATGGAAGCTGCTGCATCGCGGATGGTCTGACAGACGCCAACATATCTGGTCGTGTAGTGCTTAGGTCCCGCCAGCGCCTCCGATATAAGCCCGCCGTGTTCGATTAGCGGGGGGCGCAGATGTAATCGCTCGAGTGCCGGGTAAATATCAGCAACGTTCTGGCAAGATATTACGACGTCGTAGAGAGGAATTTTCCCGGCCAGATACTCGACCGTGTCATCGAAGGACAGCTCATAGGGTGTCGTGTCGACGTCGACGCCAAGTGCGCGGAGTTGCTCATGAGTTTGCTCTGTCATTCCAGGTCTATGGAAGCAGGCTGTCACGTCGATACGATACCGTTTGGGATCCAGATTCTTTGCAAGCAGCCGTACTTCGGTTTCCTCACCGCCTACGACCAGCCAGGCAAAAACGAACAGAATTCGCACAGGTGAGACCTGCCCAATCATTCGTTCGCCTGGAAGACAATCTGCAGGAATTCCGGCCGGTTCTTGATTAAGTCGGCTAAAAAGCCAGGCGCGTCATCGATAGGAAGCACATGCGAAATCATGTGCTCACGGATGATTTTTCCTTCAGTGAGTAGAAGATCCACCGTGGCTTGGGCCAGCCTGCGCCGATCCCAGAGCGGTGCCAGCCCGCGCGGAACGCGATTGATCTGTGCGCAGCGAATGTTCAAGCCATTGTGGTGAAACTCCTCACCGAGCCGCAAGTGATCGGCTCCGCCCTGATAGAACGCCAGGTCGATCACCGTGCCTTGAGGACGCAAGGCCTTTAGCGCTGTGTGCAGACTGCCAGCATGGGCTCGCGTCTGAAATACAAGGTCAGCGCCGCGCCCCATCGCGCCATCATGCCAGCGTGCCTTTACATGCTGCCAGCCCTGTTCCTCTGTCATGGCCGTGAGGCCCATTGCTTCGGCTTTGCCCCGGCGGAATTCAGACGGATCAGTAATGATCACGTCCGAAGCACCGAGCGAGCGGGCAAACAATGCCGTCATCAGGCCAACGGTTCCCGCACCGATTACCATAATGGGGCGACCGTTGACGCCGGCCCCCAGAGCAGGAACGTGTAGCCCAAACGCTTCCGCATCAGCATGAAGGATACCGTTGGCGCAAATAGGGCCCATCTGAGCGACCAGCACGCCAAGCAAGGGATCAAGTTCGTTCGGCAAGGGTACCAGCACGTCGTGGAAAGGGTCAGCGGTGTGGCCAGTTTTGTGCCCGTAAGCTGATGCGACAAGTGCGCCATCGGAAAGTCCGAAGGCGCGGGATTGAGATATTCGCGCCACCTCCATGTATCCCAGAAAGGGAACGGGATAATGCAGATCGGGCTCGTTTTCGATGAATACGCCACGATCCCGGTCGAACCGAGACCGGAAATAGGGATTAGTGTTCTTAAGAAAAGTCAGTTCGGTGCCCGCAGAAAGACCAGTATAGACCGTGTCCAGCCTGACTTGCCCTTCGACGGGAGGGCCTTCTTCATATTCGAAGAAGTAGGTCCGGCCGGGCGCCTCCACACCGAGAGAACGAATATGGCGGTGGCCAGGCGGCATCACTGCCTGCGGTTCTTCTGATCGCGGCTGGTGTGTCAGGGGTGCCAGTGGCGTTCGTGGCACAGGTGCTGCTTCGAGCCGCACGGGTTTGCCCGCACGTGCAGAAGACACGACAGCCAGCGCCAGCCTGTGCGTCGCAAGCGCGTCTTCGTAAGAGCAGCGGATACGGTTCTCGCCGCCGCGAACGGCGTCAACGAAATCGCGATCCTCGCGCCAGACGGGATCGCCGTCGGCAGCACGCACCGGTCGACCGCTCCCAACGTCAACCATGATTTCGCGGTCTGTCAGTTCGATAGCCAGTCGATCGGCAAAGATATGCAGGCCGACGCGGTGGTTCCAGCCGAGCAGGCAGGTGGATGCGATGTTGGCGATCACTCCAGTCTGGAAGGTGAGGCTGGCTGTTGTGGCTGTTGGAACATCCAAACCGGGGAAGTCTGGTCGGTCTTTGTGTCCAACACGGCCGTAGACCTCGGTCACCTCGCCGAAAAGAAACCGAGCCAAATCAAGGAGGTGCGTCGCCTGTTCGATGATTTGTCCGCCTGACTTGTCCTGCTTCCACCACCATTCGGGTGGCGGGGTAGAATCCAGCCAGTAACCCGACAGTAGTTGGGCGGGATTGTTCTCCAGAAGAGCCCGCGCTTCATCAACGATATCGAGATAACGCCAGTGATAGCCGACGGCCGTGATCAACCCTTTGGCGATGACGGCCGCCGAGATTTCTTCGGCAGTCGGTAGATGGAGCGAAACCGGTTTTTCAACGAAGAACGGGATCCCGCGTTCAATCAGGTCATGTTCCGGTATCCCGTGGGCGAAAGGCGGGATGCAGATATAAACAGCATCAGGTTTTACTGCGTCCAACATGTCTCGGTGATGCTCGAACGATCTCGCGCCAAACCGGATGGCGGCCAGGTCTGCTTTGGCCAAATCAGGATCAGCAAATCCTGCCACCTCCACGTTGGCAAACTGCGCGAGGATATCCAGATGACGTTGGGCAATCCCCCCGGCACCGATGAAGGCCAGACGTGTCTTTTGCATGGAGTTGTCCTTGTGAAAGCGCTTGGCTGGCTTGCTGATAAATCTCTGATAGATCGAGGCCGTCTCCGCTGCCATGCGGTGGGCAGAAAAGTTGTCGCAGAAGCGATCGTGACCCATTGTGCCTGCCTCTGCCATGCGGCGAGGATCAGCGAGAGCTTCGATGACGGCGCAGGCCATGGCATCTGGAACGCCCGGTTCTGCAAAGAACGGATGAGTGTCGCCCAGCGCCTCAACAGTGCCACCAATACGCGTGGCAACGACTGGAACTCCAAGCGACATGGCCTCAAGTATCGCGAGGGGAAGGCCCTCAAAAAGCGACGGGAGAACCAAAAGATCGGTGATTTCCATGAGCCGGGCAATATCTTGTCTTTGCCCGAGAAAGCGGACGTGGTCCTCAAGACCAAGCTGTGTGACGAGGGTCTCGATTTTTTGCCGCTCGCTTCCCGAGCCTGCCAACAGCAGAACCACGGTCGGGTAAGACCGAACAATCTTCGGCAGTGCATGCAGGAGGGTTGCATGGTCTTTTTGTGCAGTGAAACGCGCGACGGTTAACAGAACGATCCGTCCCTCAACCCCTATTTCCTGTTTCAAATTATAAGTTTCGCGGCTGGGGTCAAAAGGAAAAATACCGTTACGGATGGTCGAAAGGCGGGCTGGATCGATACTGTTGTGAAAGCTTTCCGCCGAGGCGGCGGAAACGACTATGTGGTGCGCGACACCCAGGGTCTGCTGCCTGTAGTGCTCCTTTTGTGCAGGATCTGTCAGCAAATACGGGAGGTGGTCCGTTCGAATAACCGGAATGTTTTTTTTACGTCCTGTCGCTGCAAGATCATGTCCTTCCCATCCGATCCCGGCGTGGACATGCAGGAGGTCTATATCGGCTGTGGTCAGCCAGTTGCCGAATTCTTCGTGATTGCCAGACAGCCGGACGCCGAGACCATGACGCGCAGCGCGAGGTAACACACCTGTCCGGTCTTCCGTCATCAAAGACAGAGTTACATCCCAGTCGAAACTCAGTGCTCGACCAAGTGCGATCATGTGTTCGCCCATGCCTGATGGGTCGAGGCTGTCTGTGGCGAGCACTATCCGCAGCTTGTCAGTCACGATGGATATCGGCCAGTACCGCGCCGACATCGTGTCGTTTCTTCAGGCGTCTATACGTCGCCAGCGCCTGACCAACCACCTGGTCCATGTTGTAATATTTGTAGGTGCCAAGCCGACCGACAAAGGTCACATCACCCCGTTGACGCGCGAGTGCCTCGTATCGCTTGTAGAGAGCCTGGTTTTCAGGCCGAGGTATAGGGTAATATGGGTCTCCGTCTGCACAGGCATATTCATAGCTTATGCTGGTTTTCTCGTGAGACTGGCCTGTCAGATGCTTGTATTCGGTGATGCGGGTATGCTCGACCTCCTCTGAGGGGTAATTCACGACTGCGACTGGTAATACCCATTCGGCATCATGTGTCTCATGTCGAAATTTCAGGCTTCGATAGGGCAGGCGCCCGAATTGATAGTCGAAATACTCGTCGATCGGACCTGTGAAAATAATATGTTTTGCAAGGCGTGCCTGCTTGAGTTCGGCAAAATCCGTGCCCAGCATCAAGGTGATATTATCGTGATCCAGCATACGCTCGAACATCTGGGTGTAACCGTTGAGCGGCATGGCCTGAAACGTGTCGAGGAAATAGCGATCGTCGGTGCTCGTGCGGGTTGGAACACGCGCGGTCACCGAGCGGTCGAGGTCGGAGGGATCAAGACCCCATTGCTTGCGGGTATATCCTTCGAAGAATGTTCGATAGAGCTCAGAGCCAACTTGCGAAATGACGACGTCCTTTGACGTCGAAATCGGATCACATGGTTCGGCGCGGCCAGCGAGGAAAAGTGCCGCTGCTGCTTCGCTCGGCAGGTCGAGCCCGTAAATCATGTTTAGTGTGGTTCGGTTGATCGGGATCGGCACGCGCAATTCGCCGACCTGGGCCAATACCCGGTGTTCGTAAGGGCGCCACGCCGTAAAGCGGGATAGGTAGGCAAAGACTTCGTCGCTATTGGTATGAAAAATGTGTGGACCATACTTGTGAACAAGAACCCCTTCTTCATCATAGTGATCATAGGCGTTACCGGCGACGTGAGGGCGTCTGTCGCAAACGAGAACCTTCTTGTCTCCATCAGCAGCCAACCGCTCGGCAAGAACTGAACCCGCAAAACCTGCGCCAACGATCAGGTAATCATAGGTATCGCTCTGGACCTGGCTACTTTCCCGCAGGAGCGGCTTTTTAGCAGCAGCGAGCGCGCTGCCATTTCGCAAAACTGCTTCGTCCACCAGAGCGGACATGGAGCGGAATGTTATATCCCAGGACGATAGTGCGAGGACACTATCAACATCGCGCAGCCAGGAAGTACCTGACTTTGCAATCGTTATCGCTTTATCGCAAGCATTGCAAAAATCCTCAGTCCCGCCGGCAATCAACACGCCAGGCACATTTCCGTAACTGCGCACGACGTCTGTCACGGCTGTACTAACGACCGGGCGACCGGCTGCAAGATATTCGGGGGTCTTGGTCGGGCTTATGAACCGTGTCGCTTCATTGAGTGCGAATGGCATAAGCGCAACATCCCACCCGGACAGATAGGCAGGCAGATCGTCGTAACGTTTCTGGCCAAGGTAATGGATATTTGGTGCTTGCGGCAGGTCACTCGCCGAGATTTTCGCCACAGGTCCAAGAAAGACGAATGACAGCTCCGGACGGCTAGCGGCCATTGAACCAATCAGTTCCAGATCAAGCCTTTCATCAATCACACCGTAGTAACCAAATCTCGGGTGAGGGATTGATGCCTGGTCAAGCGGCTCAGGCAGCTTGCCTCGAGCGGTTAGAAAATGACATTTGTCGACGCTCGATGGAAAGGGGTGGATATTGTCGTGACGATGCTTTTTTGCTTCATACAGGCTTACGCCGCCTGTAAAGACAACATCGGCACGATCAATCAGTTCGGCTTCAGTCGACTTGAGGTGTGGTGGTGCCATTTTGAAGTTTGCAAGTTCGTCCATGCAATCATAAATCACCGCTGCAGCATCAACATGCTTGGCAAAACCAAACATCATTGGCGTGTAGAACCACAGCACCGGCCGATGGCCGCCGTGTAACGCAAGGAGCTCGCTGAGCAGACCTGCAAGGCCAGCCTCGCGTTCGGTCTCGTTCCACCAGTGCGGAATCCGTGGGCGAACTGCCTTGACTGGAGTGCCATCGAAAGGGTGGATTTCGAGATAGGCGAGGTGATGATCAGTCGGGATGAACTCTTCAAAGAAAAATACTTGGCGATCTGCAGCGAAGCGCTGCATGAGATGCTGAGGTCTCTGCACCACGAAATCCCATCTCAGATGTGAAAAACAGATAAGCGGGGCATTTTCGGGTAGAAACTTCTCGGGGAATGAGCTTAGGCGATTCATGACTTACCTCGCAACAGACAGCCCCCTAACAACAATTGTCAGATAAGGTTCCAGTTGCTGAAGATATCTGGCTATGTTTCGGAGATTATGTTTTGCAGCTTCTGGATGGTGTGTGGCCAGGTCCAGTTTTCCAGCACAGTTTTGCGCGGATGAAAGGCATCTGGGATACTCAACATAAGGCTGATGCCTTCATGGAAAAGTTCAGCCGTTGCGGTTCGGCCTGTGTCTGGGGTTATATACTGCAACCCACAGGACAGACGGCTGTTGGCAAGGACAGGGATGCCAGCCAGCATGTATTCGGTCAGTATCGCCGGAGCACCATCGTCGATACCGCATACGACACCCATGCGCGACTGGTTCATCAGCCGATTTACTTCCGCGAAGGGTACGCCTGGAGGATCCACGAAGTCGACGTTAATGCCGAGTTCTTCCACCTGGCGGCGTAAATCGCTCATCATTTCGCCATAACCGCACACGCAAAGCGCTTTTATGGTTCGCGGCATTTTGTGGAGAGCCTGAAACAGGATATCATGCCGTTTGTAAGGTTGCGCTGCCGCGACGTAGATCACGTCATATATTTTGGGCAGGTTCAACGGTCTGAACGTTATCTCGGAAGCGAATTCAGGGCCGATGGGCATGACTGCCGTTCGCATTCCTGGATGACGAGCTCGAACTGTTTCCGATTGCCACTCAGCCCCGCTGATAACAAGATCAAAGTGGCGGCTGACGTCTGCAGGCACCCGAAGGGCGGGAGCATCGATGGAATTGTAGATCTTGAAGCTTTCGCTGCATGCCAGAAGAATGTCTTCACTCACGCCAAGACCCCAGACACACAATATCGCGGGTGGCCCGAAGGCCTGTATATGGCCCAGCATGTCATTTGACGAGAACGGGGCCTCTGGACCGTTCATCCTGAACGAGCGACGCCTCAAGAAAGGGTTGGCAGATAGCAGGTCTTGCGGCGGCAGATCTCCACGCCAGTGTGTCCAGACTTCCGCGCAGTCGACAAGCTCATCCTTGAGCGCGGCGAGGGGAAGTCGTTCAATGTAACCGCCCTCAACAATCACCTGATGTGGTGACGATAAAGGACTGGGAGGAGGGCCTCGTGAGCCGCTGATCCACTTTTGGCGATACCGTTCGACAGATAGCGTGTCCACAGAACCGGGCGGCCCTTCCTGAAGATCACTGATCACCACTAAGCGCCGCAGCTTCGTGCCGCTGGACTGGTCGCGAACCTCGATGGTGCTTTCAGTTTCCATGGGTCCCAGAATTTTGTGTTTGTGCTGTGGCGATTGGCGGCCAACAAATAGAGATCGCAACCGTCGGCGACATAAAGGCTTACGCTAGACAAGCGGAAACGACATGCGATCCCTTTGGTTCCCTGCCTGACGAGCCGTGCCACAAGGATTGCGATACGAGTGCCAGGAGCACCATAACGAGACGGTATACCATTCAAAAGGTATGGCCAGGCGCCTTCCTGGAACGAAGGCAGAAATAGCTGCAGCACCTGTATGCATTTCGAACAAATCCAGACATCCACTGGCTATTTTTTATCCGTGAGGCCATGGATTCTGATCGTGTGGGTTCGTAATGTGCCAATTGTCGATGTTGCGAAATTCTTGATTGGACCGTTGGGGCCATCTTTTGCGAAAGCGGTAAAAAGCGCGACTGCATCCTCATGGGCAGTGATCTGTGTTGAAAGATAAGCTTGGTCGAAGTCGACATCAGATGCAGCTTTAAGGGCAGCAAGCTTCTTCATATTTTCATCACCAAGTTCGGGATTAATGCGCATCCCCTCGTTCTTGGCAGCAGATTCCAGATCGGCCTGAGCTTTGGTGTGATCCCTGACCATATCTCGAGCAAACTGCTTTGCAGGTTCATCTTTGCCGCGTTCGATTGCCAACATTGCAGCCTGGATTTCGAAAGAGTTTGAGCGGGCAGCCTGTTGGGCGAACTCCTGTTTTTGATCTTGTTGAGCGATGGCAGGCGGCATGGGGGCGAGTATGAATAGTGTCAAGGCGACGATGACCGCGGCAGGTCTGTCATGCGTTTTGAACATCGACATCATCCTTGGATAAGCCGCCATTTATGGCGGAAGAGGAAGTTATGAGGTGCAAACTGGCCGATTTTGTACAAACCTTGCGAGAAAAGGCTTGGAGCTTTTCGTCCTACTGAGTTCGTCACTCGAACGGCCAGCGATCCCGGCAAGCCAGGATTCAAGAGGCAGTCCTGGATGCGGTGTCGGTTGCAGGCTCCTCTGCACTCAATGCCAATTAACATTGTCGCGCCTGCAGCCCGGGCTGATTTTCATGGCGTTAGAACGACCTTAATGCAACTGTCCTTCTTATCGCGGAAGGTTTCATAAAGGGCGGGGCCGTCTTCGAGCGCCGCGCGGTGTGTGATTATGAAGCTCGGATCGATTTCGCCTTCCTCGATGCGACGAAGCAGATCGAGCGAGTAGCGGTTAACATGGGTCTGCCCTGTTCTGATTGTCAGGCCCTTGTTCATAGCCGCTCCGAACGGTATTTTATCGAGAAGCCCGCCATAGACACCCGGAACGGACACGATCCCGCCAGGACGGCAGGCCATGATGGCGGCGCGGAAGGCATGCGGGCGGTCTGTACCGAGCAGTGTGGCTGCCTTGACCTTGTCAATGATCGCATCGAATGACGCAGTTGCGTGGGATTCCGCTCCGACAGCATCAATGCATTTGTCGGCGCCGTGGCCGCCTGTCATTTCCTTGATCCGGTCAAGAATGTCGGCGTCTTCATCGTCGAAATTGATGATCTCAGCACCGGCTTGCCGCGCCAGGGCAAGTCGCTCCGGTATATTGTCGATTGCGATAACGCGGGCTGCGCCCTGCATTAGCGCACTCTTGATGCAGAACTGACCGACGGGACCACAGCCCCAGATCGCCACGATATCGGAAGGTTCGATCTCACAGTTGGCAGCTGCCATCCATCCGGTCGGAAAGATATCGCCAAGGAACAGCGCTTGCTCGTCGCTCATGCCATTCGGAATGACAATCGGCGAGACATCGGCGTACGGCACGCGGACATACTCTGCCTGACCGCCAGCGTAAGCGCCAGTGAGGTGCGAGTATCCGAATAGGCCCGCAGTTGGATAACCAAATGCTTTTGTCGCATTATCGGCGTTACGATTGGTTTTTTCGCAGACAGACCAGTTGCCCTTTAGACATTGTTGGCATTCGCCGCAGCAGATGGTGAACGGGACGACGACCCTGTCCCCTACCTTCAGCTTCTTGTTGTCACGACCAACTTCGACAACCTCACCCATGAACTCATGGCCAAGAATGTCGCCCTTTTCCATAAAGGGAATGTAGCCATCCATGAGGTGCAGGTCCGAACCGCAGATCGCGCAGGCCGTCATCTTGATGATGACATCACGGCCATGCTCGATCCTCGGGTCGGGAACGCTATCACATCGGATATCGCCCTTTCCGTGCCAGCAAAGTGCCTTCATTGCAAATCTCCTCGTTTTGTTGTTTCGCGTAGCCGGGAAATAACTTTGCGGTAGAGCAGCGTAGGTCTGCTGTGGGAGTTTTGTCACATTGCCTCGGCAGCAGGCCATTTTTAACTACCTGGAACCGTCAAGCATCACTCTCGCGGCTCGGGCGATCCAGTGTTTTGCGCAATTGCTGCTCGGCCTTTCTCTTGAGTTCTTCCCGGCTCTGGTCAGCCGCTTTAGGATCGCTCCGGGCTGCATCGCTTGTGGGATCAACATTTTTCTGCGTCATTTCTTTTCCTTCAGTTACGGTTGGAAGAGGCGCCTTGTGCCAGTGACTGCAGTCTCAAACCTGTCAGCTTGATGGAAGATGAATGCGATTTGCTGACGCGCGATTTGTTCATCGACTTTTTACAAAAGGTTTTTCGGTCGACGACGTCGTTAAGCCCTCATCCAGCAACGATATCGTTATTGAAGATGCCGCTTGATGCCGTGGCAGGGCTCAGAGTTAGCCGTCCGCTCGTGGGCGTCGAATAAATCAACATCCGTCTGGACGATATTTTTAGGAATGGCTGGGGCTGCTGCGCTATTGGACGTCAACGATGCAGTATCGGCTTCCCGTTGATAAATGCCGCGTAAGACAAATCGTAGTCCTTCCGGCAGGTAGCTTGTTTCGCCTTTGCCGCAAAAATAAGCAGCGACGACCTGGTTCGTCAGTCGGGACCCGAAGCCAGTCCTTACGGGCTCCTTAACGGCAGGGCCGCCGGTTTCCTGCCAGACAAATTCGAAGCCTTGGGCGGCCGAAGTTGTCCAGCTGATTTTTACGCAACCAGTATCATTTGAAAGAGCGCCATATTTGACGGCATTCGTGGCAAGTTCGTATACTGCTAGAGACAGCCCGACTCCTTGGTGCGTCGATATACGCATATTCGGACCCGACACCGAAAGGCGTTTCTCGTCATCGAGGTGACCACTCATGCTTTCAATAACGACTTCGGCCACATTTACGTCGGTGGGAACGTCGCTCAGCATGTTCTGGACCTTGCCAAGTGCAGCCATGCGGTGGCTGATTGTCTCTCGGGCCTGATTGAGTGTTTCGGCTTGCCGAAGGGTCGCAGTGATGATCGCGGTTGTGACCGCCATGGTGTTTTTTACCCGATGTATTAGCTCGTGACGAAGAACGTCTTGCTCACGCAGGCTGCGGACCATCGGGGTTGTATTGACGGCAATGTCGATCAGGCCTGCAATATTGCCGAGATCATCGTAAAGTGGGCTGTAGGAAAACGTCCAGAACGTCTCCTCTTTTCGGCCGGTGCTGTCCATGATGAGGCGCATATTCTCTGTGTATGTACCTCTGCCGGACAGAGCCTCTTCCACAAAGCCTTTCACATCGTCCCAGACATCCGACCAGATTACCGAAAACGGTTTGCCGAGCGCATCGTTTTCTTTTGTTCCGAGTAAAGGCCTATAAGCATCGTTGTAGATTATGTTAAGATCGCGGCCCCAAAACAGGCATATGGCATGACGCTGGTGAAGCATCATTTGAACGACTGACCGCAATGCCTGAGGCCATGACTCGATCGCACCTGCGCTCGTGCTTGCCCAATCATGCTTTCGGATGGCGTCGGCCATGCAGCCACTTGCCGTTGAGAAATAAGTCATAGACAGTCCAGCGAGCGAGAAGGAAGTAAGGCCTGCGCAATAGGGCGGGGCACAGCATCTGTAGGCCGAAAAAAGGGCGCGTGCGTTCACATAGTTAATAGTCAATGCAACTTTTGGCTGGTTTATCGGTCAAAACGACCAGAGAGGGTTTGTGGTGCCGAATGCTTTTATCAGAAAGTTGGAGAGCTTTGAGGCGCTGGATGCCGATGACCGTGCCTGGCTTGTCTCAATCTCCAGCCGGACCAAAGAGGTCGATGCCGACCAAGACCTGATTAGCGAAGGCGAGGACCCCGAAAATGTCCTGCTGATCCTTGACGGCTTCGCGATGCGTTACAAGGTGACTTCCGCTGGTCGGAGACAGATTTTCGCCTATCTCATCCCGGGTGATTTTTGCGACCTCCATGTTGCCGTTCTAAAGACGATGGATCACAGCATCGGCACGCTCAGTACCTGTCGGGTAGCATACCTTCCGCCCAGTACAATTATTGAGATGACGGAGCGAAGACCCTCGCTCACCCGTGCGCTCTGGATCTGCTCGCTGGTTGATGGCGCCACATTGCGAGAATGGCTTGTAAATCTAGGGCAGCGCTCCGCTCCTCATCGCATCTCCCACCTGTTTTGTGAATTACACGAGAGACTGAAAGCAGTCGGACTGACTGACGACGGTTCATTTGAGCTTCCGCTTACCCAATCGGAACTCAGTGACACAATGGGACTGTCCGTTGTGCATGTAAACAGGAGCCTCAAGGAGCTTCGTGAAGCTGGGCTTGTTAGTCTCAGGAATGGGCGGATAGTGATCCCGAATGTCCGCCGACTGAAAGATTATTCCGATTTTGATCCCGCTTATTTACACCTGCGCTTGGCGGGTGCTGGAGGGAGTACTTCGGTCACGCAGTCGTCCCAAGCATCCCGCTTATAAACCATGCCTGTCAACGGATAGGTTAACGCCGAACACAATCGTTCCGTCTGTCTCAACGACGATCATCTGCCAGGCTTGGCCTCTCCACTTGTGCTGCCCGTCGCTCAGCATCTGTCCCGTAGCGCGTATTGCTTCAGTTCGAACCTTGTCCATATCTGCCAGCTCGAACCCTTCCTCGTCGAGAATGGCTTTGCCATTCATAATATGAAAGAAATATCGTGGCATGTCAGGCATCCTGGGTTTCGGCGGGAGCGCGTTGTCTCTCTGTCAGGGGCTGGCCGGGGGTGCCGATGATCTGGCAATTAGACAGGTTAATTCAGGTGCCGGCAAACACATATGATACGTTCGAGTCCTTCACCGACTTTCGAAGATGCCTTAGTCCAAGCCACTCGTCAGGAGAGGCAGTGCAAGACACACACGTTTCATGGTCCCGATCGGGGTTGCATTGAGAGGCGCCGCCTCGTGGGTATCTTCATCCATCAGAAAAGTTTCAGAGGAACAGCGGTGGGTGGACGATAGGGTATACGGCAGTATGGAACTCATACGTCGTTACTGCCCCTTCAGGGAAGGAGGCACAGAGATAAGCAGCGACACGCAGCCTTAAATACCTGCCACTTCGCGTTCCCCTTCCGATAGCGGCTGTAAACGTCTTGCGCAGAATGGTGAACAAGCAAGATTTAAGCAGGGTGCCAGGTCCGAATTTTTTGACGTCGCTGGGCGGAGTAGAAGCGTCCCCAGTACCAGATCGTCCACGTCGTTGTAATAACATGTTAACTGGCTTGCGCATCTGCGCAATTGGGGAATGAGTTTAATCAAAGAATGCGGGGACGGCCCCCGCATATCGCGTGAATGTCTGAAGCGAGTGTTGCGCTACTAGTCCTTCAGCGGCCGGATTGCATCGACCCGAACGGTTCCTTCGATCACACCTCGACGGACATCGGTCCGGCCGTGCTCGATTTCGATGACGGTATAAAGCTTCTCGTCTCGAAATGTACTGGCATTGACCGTTGTGACGTCTTCCGCTGGAGCGGAATCGATCTCCATGAAGTCCACTTCACGGCTCGAGGCGACAAACCGGGCGTCGCCTGACGTGCGAGCAGCAACAGTGATGGGACCGTTCGGAGGAGCATTCTGCCACCTTGGATCGTCAATGCTGGCGGTTGGTTCCAGCCTGTAGATATTAAGGGGCTCACCAGCAAATCCTTCGGCGGATGCACTGTCCCGTATCTGCGCCAAGCTTTCCACTGATCGCCCAAAATGTGTTTCACTCGTTTTATTATCGTGTTCGAGGCCGCTTGTTTTGGTCACATTTGACATTGTCAAATCTCCACTGCGCATAGCGCCTGCTCCGTAACTGACTAACCAGCAGGATCGCCGCCATGCCCGTACCAGCATTGGTACGTAGCTCTAACAAGCCTGGAGGTAAGCGGTTCCCTCACTGCTAAACATCGAGCAGATTATCGCTTCATAATCGACGAATGCCGGCCGATTGTGATCCTACATGGAGCGCAGGGGCCAACGAATGGTGTCGCATATCAGACGAGCATACGCACCATTAAAGACCGCGCGTTGTCTAGCGATCCTGTCGCGTTCTCCTGTGTTCATTGAAATCAGCCGCCGCCGGGCGAAACGCTTTTGTCTTCAACATCCGGTGAAGCGCCAGTGCCCGGTGTTTTGCTTTTGTCCATCAAGTGCTGCTTGGCGTGGGGACCTGCGGCTGGGTTGTCCGAGGCAATCGGTGCCGTCTTTGCCGTCTCCTCAATAGCTTCTTGCGCTGTTGTGTCTGCATTGTCCTTGGTCATGATTGCTCCTGTTAAGCGGTTACACGATATTGGACGGCGTCAGGAATGAGGCGAGTGGTAATTGCCCGTTTGACCCACGCCTTTGACTTGGTTGTCGGCTCACTTGCTGATCTCACACGACGGGCTCGGACCGGCCTGAGCTATAGTCGTCATTCTCCATACGGTGCGTTCTCGACCGCGCGTACGATCTCGGCTTTGTTCAGCGTATTGACCCTGTTCATGATATAGGCGGCGACATTGCCCTGGCATTGATCCGCGAGCTCCAGAGTACCGTAGCCGTCTTCCTGGGCTTGAGTGCGCAGGATGTCCGCCTGTCGCTTGAAATAGACTGTCTCGTTGGAGAACCCTGAAGAAGTGGCCATTTCCTCGTACTTGTCATCGAGCCATTCCTGAATTGACTTCATGCTGCTTGTCCTTTGTTTTTGAAGGTTGAGGCTGTCGTCCGCAGCATCAGCAGCTACGCATTTGTCATCACACAACAATCAAGACTGCATGGGCGTCCTAACCTGAACGCAAAAGGCCAGTGGTTATCCGCGCCTATCGGCCCGCGTTTCTGAGAAGATCTATTTCTTTGGCAACTGGGCCGAGTAGCTTCCGTAATCTGTTTTCCTCGACCAGATCCAGGCGAAACCGTCTTGCGAACCCGCTGACCAGGACGGTTTTTACCTCCGCTGATGAGGGAGGTGTTGCAGTGGCTGAATGGTGCACAGTCGTTCCTTCCCGCATAATGATCTCCTCAGCGGAAATTTTCGAGACTGAGGGAAATGGCACTGCTTGCTTCTTTCGCATAGGCAGAGGCAGCTGCTTTCAAGATTCTCGGCCGCAGCGTGTCAAACGATGTCAAATAGTCGCTCTCGCTGGTGTTTCGGTGTGATTTTTCACAGGCGAGTACCTCGGTCGCGAGATAGAATTTCACCTCGAACATTCCGTCATAACCGCTGAATCGCACACACCTGTTTTTATCGTCGAAACTGCGTGCCTCATTGGGAAAGGTGATAGCCATCAAAAGCCTCCGTCATCTTGTGACCTGTCGATGGCATTTTCCGTCGACAAGTGCCCAAAGCGGGCCGTGGCTGTTGCGGAGCGGTTTCGCCGAGTGAGTGCTTTCAAAAGGTTGGCTTTCGTCCTGGTTCCATCACGGAATTCGGTAGTAAGAAAAATCAGTGCGTCGCGTTTCATGTCGGAACTGGCGTCGGCTTCAATACCCCGAAGACCGGCAGCCCTCAGGACGTCCCTGATCAGCTTGAAGCCGGCATTGTCGATCTGCACTGTTTCTGCTGGAGTGGAAGACATGCTGGCCTCCTTGGTTGGGGGCAAGGTTTTGCCCCTCGGCGACAGCGGTCCGAAAACAAGCTGTCACTATAACCCAAGGTCGTGCCGATTTATCCGATTACAAGGCCTCTTCGTTCGAGTGAACAAACTTAGGCATCAGTTTTCCTATTGGCGCTCCCTTGCAGCTCATCCGTCGGCCATGCCATGCGACGGTTGATGCTCAAGCAAATAGAAGCCTTGCAACCGCGATGTTTCGTCTAAAATCCCGCCGCGCAACCGTCTTTGCGTGGGTCTGACCCCGCAACATAGCCACCATCGATGCGATGGACCATTTGGGCGCCGCCGAACCCGAAGCTTGCCTCGGGGGGCTCGGCTGTGACGCGGTGACCCAGTGCAGCAAGTGCTTCGATTGTCGCCGCATCCATTGAGTTTTCCAGCGCGACATCAAGCCCTGAAATCACCCGCCAGCGCGGAGCATCGGCGGCGGTTTGCGGGTTCTGGCCCCATACCTGTGTACGTAGCATCATCTGGAGATGACCTTGAGCCTGCATTGGCCCCCCCATAAGGCCAAAAGCCATGACCGGTGCCGATTTGCCCATCACGAAACCTGGAATAATGGTATGAAATGGCCGTTTCGAAGGGCCTACCTGATTGGGATGGCCATCGGTGGTCGAAAAGCCGAAGCCACGGTTCTGGAGGCTGATACCCGTACCAGGCACAACCACGCCAGAGCCAAAACCGGCGTAGTTCGACTGTATGAACGAGACCATCATTCCGCTCTCGTCACCAGTGGCAAGGCATACCGTACCACCGTCTTTCGGCGCGCCGGTCGGAAAGTTTGTCGCCTTCGTGCGATCAATTAGTTGGCCGCGTCGGGTCAGATAAGCTGGCTCTAGCAGATGTGAAATGGTGACGTCGGTCATATGCAGTTGGTCGGCGACATAGGCGTGAATGTCGGCAAATGCCAGTTTCATGGCCTCGATCTGCAAGTGCATTGCCTCGCTGCTGTCGGGATCCAGATCCGCAATTTCGGTGCCTTGCAAGATGCCGAGCGCCATCAGCGCTGCAATTCCCTGTCCGTTAGGGGGAATCTCATGAAGGCTTGTGTCGCCAAACGTCTGGCTGATGGTCCCGCACCAGTCGTTTTTATGCTGCGCGAGATCATCAACACTCAGGACAGCATCATGTTCTCTTGCGAATGCCGCGATGTTTTCAGCCAGGCTACCGCTATAGAATGCCTCGCCTTTCGTCTGCGCAATCAGGCGCAGACTTTGCGCCATATCGGCCGAGCGGAATAATTCGCCAGCACCCGGAGCCCGTCCTCCAGGCATGAAGGTTTGCGCAAAACCCGGCTGGCTTTTCAACTCATCAGCTCCTCGTTGCCATTGGTCGGCAATAATCGGCGTAACGTGAAAGCCGTGCGAGGCGTAATGGATCGCCGGTTCAAACAGAGTTTCGAATGGAAGTTTGCCAAAGCGCGACGAGAGATCAACCCAGGCGGAAACAGCGCCCGGGACCGTAACACTTTCCCAACCTCTGCGGGGCATTGAAGAACCAGTGAAGCGTTCCGGCGTCCAGCCGGCGGGTGAACGTCCCGAGGCATTGAGGCCGTGAAGTTCCTTGCCGTCCCAAAGAATGCAGAAGGCATCCGAGCCAAGCCCATTACCAGTAGGCTCTACCACAGGCAGGGTAATCGCTGCAGCAAGTGCGGCGTCAACCGCATTGCCACCCTTGCGTAACATCGACAGACCGGCTTCAGTGGCCAGCGGATGCGATGTCGAAACGACATTGCGCGCCATGACAGGTGAGCGGCGGGAAACGTATTTCGGGGAAAACGGGAACTTCATTTTAATCTTTCAAAAATTGAGTTTCAACAGTTCGGCAGGATCAATCGCGGGAAGATCGGTTGTCTTTCCGGGATTACCGGTCATGACACCTCCATCGAACAGGTGCTCAATCAACTGGAGCGTTCTTGTGTAATGTGTGATGAGCGCTGCACAGGCATCCTGGCTGTTGCCATCGATTACAACCCTCATAAGGGCTTCATGTTCGGCGGTGCCGTCACGGGGGACGGTGCGATACGCATTGGAAACAGAAACATAACGTGCGGCGTGATCGGCAAGGATGTCGCAGAAGTCGAGCAACCAGGGCGAGCCGCAATTCGATAACAGCGCACGATGGAAACTGCGGTGTGCATCTTCCCAGCCGGGCCTGTCATCGGGAAAACCCGATGACTTATAGCGTGACAGCCGATGGAATGCGACAACGATGCCTTCTTCCCAGACTGCGGTGCGATTGTTGATGGATTCTTCCAGCGCCCTGGTTTCAAGCCAGCAGCGTGTCTTCACCAAGACGCGCCATTCCTCTAGCGCTATGGACGGGACAGAAAAACCGCGCTGCTCGTGGCGATCGACCAACCGCTCGGAGGAAAGCCGCGACAATGCCTCCCGAACCGCATTGCTACCCACTTCATAATTGGCGGCAATCGTTTCAATGCGAAGCTTTTCTCCAGGCTTGAACGAGCCGTTGATTATATCCGTTCGCAACTTCTGGTACACTGCGGTTGCCAGCGTTGTCTTGTCGCTCACCTTTGCCATTCATTCTTTCCATGAGACAGAAGCTTCATTTTTTCTTTGTCTTTCTGACCGCATCCGGGCCTCTCTGCCAGAAAACAAACCGGTACTGCATCCACGAAACCAGTCCGAACATCAGCAGGCCCAGTAGGCTGAGATACATAATTAGCGAGAATACACGCGGGGTATCGAGTTGAGCAGCAGCGATGCGGATCAGTTCCCCAAATCCTTTGCCCCCACCCAGAAACTCACCGGCAATCGCGCCAGATACAACGCTTATCGAAGCAATTTTCAAACCTGTAAAGAACTGTGGCAGTCCGGTGGGAATTTTGAGTTTGAGCAGTGTCTGCAACCGTGATGCGCCGATGCTTTTAAAGAGCATTCTGGCATTCTCATCGGCGGCATGCAGCCCAGCAGCCGTTCCTACCACGATGGGGAAAACAGATATGAAGGCTGCAAGTGCGACCTTGGACGTGATGCCGAAACCCAGCCACGCAACAAACAATGGCGCAAATGCAAGCTTGGGCATGGTATCGATTGCTACGACATAGGGCATCACTGCGCGTTCGCCAAATGACGTCTCACCGACGAGTACCCCGAGGAAAACGCCGATTGCCAGCGCAAGGATGAAGCCCCAGAAGACTTCTTGCGCGGTGACCCACAGCGCGGGAAGCATGTACTGGCCAGACAGCAGGTTACGGCCCACAAACCCGAGGTCGTAAAGTGTGGCCAGCGGTGATGGCAAGATCAGCTGGGAAACGATGCCTGCCGACGACACAAGCTGCCAGCATGACAGAAATGCCAGCATCAGGATGGTCATTGAGACCCACCTGGGGAGGAGGGATATCCACGAAACCCGCTCAGTCCATATGGTGTCGTCTTCCGGGCCTGACATCAAGCCGGAGGATGTTGCATCGGTCATAGGAAAGCCCCCTTGTCGAGAAGGTTGCGAATGGTGGACGTGTAATGCCCGAATTCCGGCAGCGTGGTCATTTCAAGTGTTCTCGGGCGAGGTAGGTCGATCTTGATGGATTTGACAACACGTCCAGGCCTTGCGGACATGACGTGCACAATATCCGACAGGATGACAGACTCTGAAATGGAGTGTGTCACGAGAAATGCCGAGGCGCCGCGTTCGAGGCACACTCGTTGCAATTCCATGTTCATGAAATCGCGAGTGATTTCATCGAGCGCACTGAACGGCTCATCCAGCAGCAGTACATCGGGATCTGAAATTAGCATCCGGCAAATTGCTGCCCGCTGTGCCATGCCGCCTGAGAGCTGACCGGGATAGGTGTGTTCAAATCCCTTCAAACCGACCAGCGACAAAAGAGCCTCGGCTTTTACTCGCGCCGCGGCAGCCACGGCGCGTCCCTCGCGGATTTCGAGGGGTAAAAGGATGTTCTCCAGTGTTGTTCGCCATGGAAACAATGTCGCTTGCTGGAACATCATGCCAATATCGGGACGTGGCCCCATAACCGGCGTTCCCGATAGCATGACGCTGCCTCGGGATGGAGGTGTCAGACCCGCCATGATCTTCAGAAGCGTTGATTTTCCGCAGCCGCTTGAGCCGATGACTGAATGAAATTCCCCCTTGTTCAGCGTTATGTCGACAGCCTCCAGCGCAACAACGTCGCGCTGGCCATAGATCTTGCTGACATTACTCAACTGAAAGACCGGCTTGTCAGGCTTTTCCACCACAGCTTTCCTCTGTGCTGCCATCATCTCGGAGAGTTCCACTTTTCAATGAACTCGTTGGTGTAGGCCTGCTCGAGATTGTCCAAAGGCTGCTTCAGATCGCCTGCCGCCACAAGCGTGCTCTGCCACTGCTGCCAGGCCACGGGGTTCTGGTATCCATAACCCTTCGTGGGATCGAGCGGTGTGGTTAAATCGAAGTAAATATCCAGAAGTGCGCTTGCGAATTCCTTGTCCTCTAGCTGCTGCGGGTTGCCCATCTGTGCATGTTGCAGCGTTGCTTCGCGGTTTGCAGGATCGATGCCGAACTTCACTCCCCTGACGAGTGCGCGCCCGAAGCCCTCCAGTACATCTTTGTTGTCATCGAGAAACGACCGTGTCGTCACATATCCATTGCCAAAATAGGCCTTGAAGTCGGGTGGTGTCAGATTGCGCAGTTTTACACCGCGCAAACGCAGCGTCGCGGTGCCGGCAGTATCGGCAGCGTAAGCATCGATTGATTTGTTTGCGAACCCGGCAACGGCCATTCCTCCTTCACCTACGGTAATAAAGGTATAGTCGCTGCCTTCCTTCATTCCGGCGGCATCGAAGATCGATCGCACGAAAGCGACTTCGGCCCCGTCCGACGTGCCCACACCAATGACTTTGCCCTTGAGATCTGCTGGTGTTTGGAAGGGTGAATCCTCTGTCGTTACCAGGTTAAACTGGCTGCGCGCAAAGTAGTTGTAGATATAGACCAGATCCTCACCGCGGCCACGGGCATTCAAAAGCGGACCGGGGCCGGGATGGCCAAGCTGCGCCTGACCAGCGAGCAGGGCCTGGATTACCTGGGCGGAACCGTTGAGGCTTTCGGGACGGATCGTAATATTCTCCTCCTCAAAATATCCCTCTCCGATTGCGTTGTAGAGGGCGAAATAACCCAGCCCCATGGAGCTTGGATAGGCAATGACCAGCTCCTTTTTCTCCTGGGACATGGCATGGCCGGATAGAAACATCGCGGCGGATGCCGTGAAGGCCATCAGTGTTCTGCGTGTGATCATCTGCTGTTCCCCTTCGTTGTCTTCTGCAACGTCTTCAGGAAGTCACTAACTTTGCGGACTGTCAATCAATATTCATATTTTTTTCTTTTTTTTAAAAATATGCAGATTTTGATAGACAGGCGCAGTAACATGCATATTGTTCTGAGGCGTATCAAACTCTCAGGATTGCCTAAATGAAGCCAGAAGCCACCTTTGCCGTGCCTGCACCGGAGCAACCGAGCCTGCCTGTCGTTGGCAGTGACAAACGATTTCCTGTCCGACGCATCTATTGCATCGGGCGCAACTATGTTGCCCATGTGCGTGAAATGGGCGGAGACGAAACACGCGATTTTCCGCTTGTATTCCAAAAGCCCCGCGACTGCGTTGTTCAGGATGGGGGGACCGTGCCGTATCCGCCTAAAACCAATGATTTTCATTTCGAACTTGAGCTGATGGTCGTCATGAAGTCAGGGGGATATGACATTCCCGAAGCCGAGGCGTTATCGCATGTATTCGGCTACGGCATCTGCCTCGACATGACACGACGAACGCTTCTCGACACCGCAGAAGGGCCACGTTCGCCATGGGAGTTGAAGAAGTCATTTGATCTGTCTGCACCTTGCGGTCCCGTCTACCCCGTTGAACAGGTCGGTCACCCGGCAACGGGCCGTATTAAACTGGAAGTCGACGGTAAGGCTCATCAGGACTCAGACCTTGGCCTGATGATATGGCGCACACCGGAAATCATCTCAACTCTATCGCGCTATTACTCGCTGGAGCCGGGAGATGTCATCATGACCGGTACGCCGGACGGGGTAGGGCCCGTTACGGAGGGAAATGTGCTCGTGGGAAGCATTGACAATCTCGGCACGCTAACCGTGACGATCGGGGCGCCCGTCAAGGCTGCTGCCTGATCGAGGAGATTTCTGCTCCGCAAGGAATAAGTACCTGTTTTACGTGGATCGGCCAGGCAGCAATGTCTGGCCGATTACGTCAAGTCGCCAGGGTTTCATGCCATAATGCGCTGTGCTCTACCATCTCACGAGACGAAAACCTGGGCTCGGGGTCGAGCGGGTGAAACGCACCGGAAAGCCGCTTTGCCTCAGTTGGTGAAAGAGATTTTGTAGCAGTCTGTTGCTTTTCCTCTACCGTGACGGTGGGTTTGCAACTGCCTTCGTCCGTGACGGTCTGGTCGGCAAAGTTCTTCAATATGTTGGTCATGGAATTGCCACAGCGCGGACGAGGCCGCTGCCGCTAAGCACTATAGGTGCCTGCTTCTCAGCGATTGCATGGGGCTGAGGAACTAATTGGTGTTTCGATTGTTCGACTCTCGGTTGGGCAGCGTCTGCGGTTGACGCAAGTGGTCTCGACGTCAATGAAAGGCAAACCCATGCTCAAGACAACATTTATGATTGTGCTTGCTACTCTTGCAGCTTCGCCAGCATCTGCCATATCCCGCTATGAAACGCCCGCAATGAACTGCGCATCGGTACAAAGTGCGATTGACAGGGAAGGTGCAGTCATTCTCCGTTATCCATCAACACGCGTTCGTGACATGACACTCTACGACCGTTACGTCCGCAGTGCCCGGCAATGCGAGATTGGTGAATATGCTGCCCGAAACAGCGTACCGACGCGCGATGTGGAAAATTGTCAGGTCTACCGTTGCGAGCCGCGTTGCAGGCAATCGCCACTCAGTCGAGACTGCTGAGCCAATCAATTCGTCGGACCATTTTACTGCGAATTGATGATTGGCTTTTACCGCCTTGTTCCATCATCTCTTGATGGGTTCAGACCTTCGGCTCTAAGATCCCTTGAAGCTGATCATCCCGATGTCAACTTCGCATCTGATTATTATGATCAAACCTTGTCATAAGTGAACGACGTCAAAAGCGTCGTGACGAAGTTGCTGGCCTTTTCCTTGACCAGGACTTCCGTCCATTCATCAGTCCCGCGAAGCATCAGTCCGGTGTAGATGCTGTCGACGGCCGCCTCTTCAACTCTCTTGATATGCGCTTGGAAGGACGCCTCATCCCCTGATTTGTACAGGTCTCGAACGACCATCCGCAGAATTTCCTGCACGGCAATCTGCCAAGCCGTGTTGATTGCCTGAAGTTCGTTGGCTGGGTTCGTCATCGAGAACTCCTGTTATTGCGGCCACTGGCCACCTGGGCCACCCGCGCAATTGCGGTGTCATCAGGCAAAAAAAAGGCCAGGCAACTTGCCTGACCTCAGTAGGTATTGTGCTTTCAACAGTGCCAGTACATCCGTGGTCAAAGGAAAGCAGATACCGATTTAAGCAGCCTGAAGATTGCACGCCGACATTTTGCCGGACTTGTTGTCGCGCTCCAGATCGTAGCTAAGCTTCTGGCCTTCGACGATTTCGCGCATTCCGGCGCGCTCGACGGCAGAGATGTGAACGAACGCGTCAGCGCTGCCGTTGTCAGGCTGGATGAAGCCGAAGCCCTTGGTGGAATTAAACCATTTAACTGTGCCGGTGATCATAATGAACCCTTTCATAGCAATATAGATGACCTCAGCGCGACTGCGCTGCGGATGATGATAACGATTGTTTTAAAGGGAGGGTTCGTTGAAAGCGCGGTGCTAATCGCGCGGTAACCAAAGCTCAGCAAGAAAATATCGATAATGAATAAATAGTGGATCCAAATCTGATTGTCAACTTTTAGTTTTGCCTAAAGGCGATTCTACCTATGGGTGTTAAGGCCGCCACCACCTCATTTTCGTCTCGTCGGTGATCGGCAGATCGTGATGTAGCGAAACAGCACTTTCACCACACAGGATCTGAAACGTCCGGGCAGGCCAGGTGCGTGAGGTGGATGGCAGAAGGCAAATCACGGCAGAGCACCCTTGTCAGTTGACTATCTTGCTATACTGCTGTGCCTCCCGGGCAAGTATTTCGCGTGCCGCGTGATTGGCAATCGGGATGCTCAGATTTGCCGAAATTTCGCCGGCAGCGATGAGGGCGTGGTAACGGGCACAGCATACGCGCAAGAATGAGGTGAAGTTGCCGAGATCATGATCGGCATCCATCGCCTCATGCCATAGCCTTGTTATGAGCTGCGCGACAGTCATGCCGTCGCGCAGGCCGATTTCGCTCAGCGTATACCAGAAATGATTTTCGATCCGGATCGAGGTGGTCACACCATCGATGCGCAGACTATGGGTGCAGCTTTGCCACTGACTGGCATCGGCCTTGATAAAGAGTTCGCACATCGCACGGGCCTCCCTTCCCTTTAATGTCGCAGCAGTGTGACAATTCCTCTAGCTGGCAACAACCCGACTGCGCACTGGTTCGCCCGGAGCTGGAGACTGCTCTTACAAAATCGCAAGAAACTGCTTGAGCCATGCCGGGTGTGCGGGCCATGCCGGCGCCGTCACCAGATTGCCATCGGTGACGGCTTCTGTCACTGCAATCTCAGCGAATGTTCCACCAGACGCTGTTACTTCGTAAGCGCAGGCCGGGTACGCCGAGCAGATACGACCCTTCAGAACGCCTGCTGCAGCAAGCAACTGAGCACCATGGCATATTGCGGCAACCGGTTTCCCCTCGTCAAAAAAATGCTTCACCTTGGCAAGGACATCGGGGTCCATCCGGAGATATTCCGGTGCACGACCGCCCGGGACGACTAACGCATCGTAATGCGCTGGATCGACCGATGCGAAATCGGCATTCAAAGCGAAATTATGGCCGGGTTTTTCGGAGTAAGTCTGGTCGCCTTCGAAATCGTGTATCGCGGTCTTGACCTTATCGCCCGCCTTTTTGCCGGGACATACGGCATCGACGCTGTGGCCGCAGGCCAGAAGCGTCTGGAACGGGACCATGGTTTCATAGTCCTCGGTAAAGTCACCCGTAATCATAAGAATCTTCGCCATCATACATCCCTCCCTATAGCCGCGATGATTGCAGCTACAGATTAGGCGAAGTCCATTGAAACGGGTGTTATTCCAATACTACGACCGTAGTATTTTCATGTTCGCAACGCTCCGTGTGTCACTTTGGATGTGCGATCGTTGCTGGTTGATGGGCGCGGTTCATTCTGCCGCGCCCCATTAGCGGTTACTTGACAGGTGGAGAAGCCTTACCAAGCTTTACCGACGGCTCACGGCCCCAGACACGAAGTTTGCCAAGTTCCGAAACGAAAGCTGACAGGCCGTCTTCTCCGGGCAAAGCCAGAACGCCTTCATCAAGGTCTGCAATCCCCGCTTTTTCAAGCAGCGGGAGCGCTGATTGATCGTAACCGATGAATTTGCAGTGCTGAAAAGCGTCGGCCACAAAGTCTCTGGCAGTCGCCTCATTCACCAGGTCGTCAATCGCATCGGTTGACGAAAGAATGGCCACGGCATCGAACAGAACCGACGGTCCGCCATCGATCATATGCTGAGCCTCGATCCAGCTCCCATCAGAGGCTTCGACCCCGCCGACCTTGGGTGCAATCAGCTCGACAACACCTTTTTCCTTCATGATGGCATCTGTCAGACCTTTCAATAGGCTGGCATCCACACCATCGGTGACCAGAATACCAAGTTTTCGCCCTTCGAAGCGCTGGGGCCCATTTTCGATGATGCTGAGCGCGGGGGATGGCTCCAGATCCTGGCGCGTTGGTACCGCAGCGTCAGCAGGCTTTGGCATTTTCTTGATGCCGAGCTTCTGGGAAACGGTCGTGGCAAGCGTCTCATCTATGTTTAAAAGATGGGATATCATGCGCTCGCGAATGACCGGGATTTCAACCTTGCTAAGTTCAAATGTCAAAGCAGCGGCGATGTGGCGCTGTTCCGGTGGTGTTTGGCTGATGAAGAATTGCCTTGCTTGGCTATAGTGGTCAGCAAAGCTCTCCGGACGTAGCCGGGCTTTTGCCCCCTGTTCTTCGGCGGGGAAATGCCGGTACCCACGGGCCGGCGATTCCCGCGGCCCTTCGCCAAACGAGTTCGGCTGGTAATTGACCTTACCGACAGGATTGCGCATTGCCATATGACCGTCCTGTTGGAAATGTGCGAACGGACACTTCGGGGCATTGATAGGCAGGTGCGTGAAATTCGGCCCGCCCAGGCGTTTCAATTGTGTATCGAGGTAAGAAAAGTTGCGGCCCTGCAGAAGAGGGTCGTTACTGAAATCGATGCCCGGCGGTACGTTCTGCGTCATGAAGGCAACCTGCTCGGTTTCCGCGAAGAAGTTGTCTGGCATGCGGTCAAGAACCAGCCGCCCGATCGGCTGAGGCTTGATGATTTCCTCGGGGATGAGTTTCGTCGGGTCGAGTACGTCGAAATCAAAGCTGTCGGCGAAGGCCTGATCGAAAAGCTGGACCTGCAGCTCCCATTCCGGAAAGTTGCCTGACTGGATGGCGTTCCAGAGATCGCGACGGTGGAAGTCCGGGTCTGCGCCGTTGATTTTGACCGCTTCGTTCCAGGCCACGGACTGAAGGCCCAGTTTTGGCTTCCAGTGGAATTTAACGAAAGTCGACTCCTCCTTGGCATTCACCAGGCGGAAGGTGTGCACCCCGAAACCTTCCATGAAGCGGAAAGACCGCGGTATGGCACGATCGGACATGGTCCAAATGACCATGTGCATACTTTCGGGAGTGAGACTGATGAAGTCCCAGAAATTGTCATGGGCCGTCTGCGCTTGGGGGAAGGCCCTATCCGGTTCCTGCTTGGCCGCATGAATGAGGTCCGGGAATTTGATGGCGTCCTGGATAAAAAAGACCGGAATGTTGTTGCCCACCAGATCCCAGTTGCCTTCCTGGGTGTAGAGCTTGACGGCAAACCCGCGCACGTCGCGTGCGAGGTCGGCAGACCCCTTGTTTCCGGCTACGGTCGAGAAACGTACGAAGGCGGGCGTCTTTTCACCTTTACGCTGCAGGAAATCAGCTTTCGTATAGGCAGCAAATGAATCGTACGTCTCGAAGAATCCATGCGCACCATAACCGCGCGCATGCACGACCCGTTCGGGAATCCGCTCATGGTCGAAATGAAACATCTTCTCACGGAAGTGAAAGTCGTCGACGACGAGTGGTCCCAGGGCCCCGATGCGCAGCGAGTTCTGGTCGTCCGCAATTGGTCCGCCCTGCGCGGTCGTCAATATGGGTGTGTCGCCTTCGGCTATCTGGTGTAGTTCACCACCCGGCCCGCGCTGTAGCGTCACATCGTGTATTGTGGCGGTATCGGGTGCTGAATGCGGCGATTTGACGGTTGTGTTCTTGGCCATGGTGGGCTCCTGATGAACTGGGTTCGACGGGCGCCTGCGGCCCGAAAGCAGAAAGGCCGCCCCCGAAGGGCGGCCTGATCCGTAGTGTCGGCAGTCTAGCTGGCTTTCTTCATCGTGCCTTTGGCATTCGCTGAAGATTCACCGAGCGCCGTGAGCTTCTGGTCCGTGGCAATCTCTTCCTGCAAGGTGGCATCCAGTAACGACGCTGCCTCCTTCATTCCAAGCTGGCTGGCCCAGGACTTCAGCGTGCCATAACGGGCGATCTCATAGTGCTCGACAGCCTGCGCGGAAGAAATCAGTCCGGCATCGAGCGCTGCCGTGCCTTTGTAGTCCTCCATGATCTCTTCGCCTTCTGCGAGGATGCCCTGGATCGCTTCGCATGTCTTGCCGCGAGCTGGCTTGCCAAGAAGCTCGAAAATCTGCTCCAGACGCTCGATCTGAACCTGAGTTTCGTCGCGATGCTGGAGGAAGCCAGCCTTGCCTTCTTCTGATTGCGCGGCGCGCGCCATTTTCGGCAAGGCCTTCAAGATCTGTTTTTCAGCGAAGTAGATGTCCTTGAGCGTATCAAGGAAAAGGTCGTTCAATGTTTTTTCGTTAGCCATTGGTGTTGTCCTGTTTTTTAAATGGGGTGAACTGAAACTTGAAAACACGCCTGTTATGGGCGGGCTTTGTCTGGGCTAGAGACCAGCGCCTGTGCGGCGATAGCGGTTACGTTCCTGCTCGATTTCCTCGGCGGGGTAGGGGTCGAGGGTATCGTCGAAACGCGTCCAACCCTGCTCCTCGTAAGCGGCGCGCCGCTCTGTCGGATCAACCAGGTTCGAGCGCTTCAAAATTGCGTCTGCTTGTGGAGCGAGTGTGTCTTCGACTTTAGCCGTTACCAGCGTTCCTCCGCGGCGAACGCCTTCGGCATAGACGTGCGCGTCGTCTTCGGTTACGCCCGAGCTTGTCATGGCACCGATTATCCCGCCGGTTGCGCCGCCCGCGACTGCGCCTGCAACCGCACCGGCAGCTGTGGCTGCAAGCCATCCTGCGGCCACAACCGGTCCAACGCCGGGGATTGCCATCAGACCGAGACCCGTGAGCAGGCCACCAGTGCCGCCGATGGCGGCACCTATGCCAGCACCTGTGCCAGCGCCCTCCGCTGCATTTGAATTATCCGCGTGCCGATCGTCAGCATTGTGAGAAACGATACTGATGTCGCTGGATTTTACGCCCGCTGACTCGAGAGCGCCGACAGCTGCGCTTGCATCGGAATAGTTGTCGAAAAGGCCGGTTACAGTTTTCATGATTGAAATTCCTATTGTTATATTGGGTTACTTCGCGACGACATTGCCCTGATAGTCGAGGGCGACCGAAACGGACTTGCCGTCCTTCACGCCGGTGGCCATCCAGATGCCATTGTCATCCTTTTTCAGGTCCGTGACGGAGAACCCTGCTTCTTCGATCCGTTTTTTCGCCTGTGCTTCGGTGAAGCTGTTTGCCCCTTCAACGGGTGCGGTGGCATTCCTAGGCTGCGGTGTGGCGATAGCTGGTGTCGTTGCATCAGAGTTCGCGGTCGGCGCTGTCTGAGCGAATGCGCAAACCGCGCTGGCGCTGAGCAGCGCCGCGGCAAGCATATAATTTTTCACTGGGGTATTCCTCTCGTTTGGAGCTCGTAGTTACGAACTCCTCAGTCCCTAACCCCAGGACCCGGCAATTGTTCCATGCTGCTGGAGACTAGTTTAACTTGCCGACTGACCTGAGCGGGCCACACGCCCGGTTTTGAAGAGCGCTCACAGACCAACAGCGGAAATAATGGGGGCACGGATGTCGCGGGGGCGCCAGGGGGACCGACCACTGGTGCTTTGACCATCTGCCTGACGAAGATCTAAGGGGATAAAAGCTTTCATCGAGTTTCATGGTGGACGCGTGGAGTGCTGACGCATCGTCTCGATTCTCTCGTACCCCTGGCGCGACTACTTCGTTGGGCGAGGACGGCATGAACGGCCGAAACCAGGACACGGCTTGTTCCAACTCAGCTTAGCCTGCTGAAAACCTTGCTCCGATCGGCGACGTCAGTGTCGGAGTGCTTTGCACATGCCAGTGCCGCCGATTTGAGCGGTGTGGCCCGGCGATCGATCGTTACCGAGAGGCGGGCGCGTTCGTGTTTTTGCCTCATCTTGCTCCTAGCGTAAGGCATCAAGAAGGAGACAGACATGCTGAAATATCGCCTCATATTTGCCCTCCCGATTACGGCAACGCTCGCTGCTTGCTCCTCTGCTGATGTGCAAAAAGAAACGGCGCAGGAAGTACGGCCGATGGACGAAGTGCCAGTTCAAAAGACCCTGCCGAACGGAGATCGGGAATATGCTTATCGAAGTGGTTGCTTGGTCGTATTGGAGCGAAAACGTGCTGTGGTGAAGAGTGAAAGTGCCAACTGTCAGCTACACCACCGCGATATTTCCTTACTCTACGCCTCTGGCGATTGATTTCACCACGGTCGTGAAAATGGCCATCGTGTCTCGCTGGATGATCGTGAGTTCTTCACGCCTCCTGCTTCCATGGCCTAACCAACATGCTGTTGGATTGCCGGTTCGAACCCGGCCAAGGCAAGTTACCTCGAAGCCTCGTTGAGTTGTTTCGCTTGCACGGGAGCCGGCCCCGATGATCTCCTCTCAATGAATGTCGATGCAATAAGAATGCGTCGTGCCGGAACCGAGAGGTCGCGCGTTTCAAGCCGCTCCAGCAAAAGCCGAAGCGCCGTTGCACCCATTTCCAGGCCCTGTACTTTAATCGTCGTCAGTTGTGGAGATATCTGGGTTGCAGCGGAGAAGTCGCCAAAGCCGACAACCGACATATCTTCGGGAATCCTGAACCCGCGGGCTAGAAGCTCGGAAACCGCGGTCAGTGCCAACCCGTCATGAGCACAAAACATTGCCGTGGGGAGGACGCCGGATTTCTGGAGTGTTAAGAGCGCTGGGATAAAGCCGCCGTCTTCTGCAAAACGCAGGTCATGGAGTTCAGCATCCGGGCAACCCTCCAGGCTCTCCCTCAGACCATAGTATCGTTCCCGTCGTCCGCGATATCCTTCTTCACCCTGAAGAAAGACGATCTTGCGGTGGCCAAGACCAAGCAGATATTCACCCACAGCAATTCCGGCCTCATGATCGGTTCCGCCCACATGATCCGCCTGCTCCAAAGGGGAAACCCAGCCCAGCCGGACCACGGGTACACCTGAAGCTTTGACGATGTCGAGCGTGGTCTGCTCGTGAGGGCCAACAAGAATGATGCCAGCGCTATCTTTGGCCATTGCCTCTACGCGATTGGCATCGTGGGTCCACTGCAACCGAACCGGCTGGCCGAGCCGGTGGGCCTCCCGTTGCATGCCATCCTGGAGCATCGTGCGCAGCTCATAGCTCACACTATCCACTTTATCATGAAAGATGAGGGTGATTTCGCGCTGTTCCTCAATCGGCTTTTGCCGGTTGTACCCGAGTGCGGTTGCAGCCTCCTCAACCCGCTGTCGCGTGCTTTCGCTCACACCTTCCTTTCCCGCAAGGGAGCGGGAGACGGCAAATTTGGACAGCCCAGTGTAGCTGGCAATGTCCTGCAGCGTGACCCGACCCATGTCGAACCCTCCTGAATATTGACGCATCGCGCAGTGAATAAAAGAAATTTAACATAACGCTTTACCTAACAAAATACATAATGCAAGCTAACAAAATAACAAAACAAATACTCAATGGAGAATGATCTGCAAGAAAGCTGAGGTGTCGGCCCAGAGGAGGGGAGATTCACTCGGCGTATGAAACGAGGAGGAAAACATGCAAGGATTAAAACGCCGCGCGTTTCTCGCTGCGGGAACAGCAGCTGTTTTGCTGCCTGCCCTACCTGTTTGGGCTCAAATGACTTTCACTGAAGCTGAAATGCTGAAAGACCTTGTTGGCGAAGGAAAACTGCCTGCGCTGGCGGATCGTTTGCCGCTGAACCCGTTGATTGTCACACCGCTTGAGCGCGTCGGATCACACGGTGGCGACTGGAACAGTGCCATCGTTGGTGGCGGTTCCTTGTCGATGCTTTTCCGGTACCAAGCCTATGAACCGCTGTTGCGATATTCACCAGGCTGGTCGGGCGTTGTGCCAAACGTCGCCGAACATTATGAAGCGAATGCTGATGCGACTGAATTCACTTTCAGGCTTCGGAAGGGTATGAAATGGTCGGACGGTGAACCCTTTACCACCGAAGACATCCTGTTTTGGTACGAAGATATCTTCAACTATGAGGGGTTGGATGACGTCGGCCAGAACCACCTGCGTTCCGGTGGAAAGAAAGCGCGGTTTGAAGCCGTCGACGACGTGACATTCAAGGTAATCTTCGCCGCGCCAAACGGGCTTTTCCCCTTGAGACTGGCGTGGGCGAATGATGATCAGACGACACGGGCGCCAAAGCACTACCTCAAACAGTTCCACATCAAGTACAATAAGAATGCTGAGGAAGAGGCGAAGAAAAAGGGCGCCTCCGGTTGGATCCAGTTATTCCAGCGCGAGGCCGGTCTGGTTGTCGACAATGAATTCTTCCAGAATTCGCAACGCCCCGTCATCCACGCCTGGAAGATGACCGTGGCTCCCGGACAAAGCACCGATAGGGCAATTGCCGAGCGCAATCCTTTCTACTGGAAGGTCGATACTGACGGCAAGCAGCTGCCTTATCTGGACCGCATTGTATACCAGATGGTCGCCGATCCCCAGGTATTGCTTTTGAAAGCGATGCAGGGCGAGATTGACCTGATGGACCAGTACATCGCAACCCCGGCCAATCGCGCCGTACTTTATGACGCACAGGAGCAGGGCAACTTCGGTTTTTATACCCTGACGTCAACCGAAACGAACGAGATGGTGTTCCAGCTCAACCTCAATCACCCCAACGAGTTCAAGCGCCAGCTTTACAACAACAAGGATTTCAGGGCTGCTCTATCGATGTCGCTTGACCGCCAAGCCATCATCGACACCGTTTTCATCGGCCAGGGCACAGTATCGCAACCCGCACTCAGAGCAGAAGATCCGCTCTACAACGAGCGCCTCGCAACGCAGTTCACGCAATATGACCCGGAAGGCGCAATTGCCCTTCTCGACAAGATCCTTCCCAACAAGGACGGGGAGGGTTACCGTCTGGATGACAGCGGTAAACGTGTAACGGTCATATTTGAAATTGATCAGGCCCGCGCAACCTTCCTCGACATCTTTCAGCTGGCGCTGCCTATGTTCCAGGCTGTTGGTGTCGATGTTCAAATGCGAACGATGGACCGCTCGTTGTGGGAAGTAAGGGTGCGTCAGGGTATCGAATATGATGCGACGGCTCACCGCTTCGGCGGTAATGGCGGAATTGCCGCCATTCTTGATCCTCGCTACTACATTCCAAATACCACCGAAGCGCTTTACGCCAAGGGATGGCAGTTGTGGTATCGAGATCCCAGTTCCAAGGGCGCAGTCGAGCCACCTCAACCGGTCAAGGATGCGTTGGCCCTTTATGACCGCGTACTTGGCTCGTCCAATCCTGACGAGCAGAAGAAACTGATGGCTGAGATTCTGGAAATTGCAGCCGATCAATTCTACGTTTTTGGCATATGCCTGCCAACGGACAGTTACGGGGTCGTCAAGAAGGACATGCGCAACGTTCCTGAAACCATGCCGAATTCATGGGGCTATCCGACACCTGCTCCAGCCAATCCCGAGACGTTTTTCAAAGCCTGATCGCTCTCCCTCCCCGGACTGAGAAACCGGTTCGGGGAGAGTAAATCTCCACGTGTCGCACGTGCCGTCCCCGGCGCGACGGCAACCTATTGCCATGGATATCAATATGCTTCACCGACCAAATACGTCCACCGATACAGCCAGCCGCTCCCATGAGTGGTACAAATCTGCCACCCGATGGACACAGCTTACATTTGCGGAGGACGATCCGGAAAAATACGATCCAGAATTTTGGATCGATGTTTTCCGGCGCACGAAATCGAATGCCTTATGCCTTTCGGCGGGCGGTTACATTGCCTATTACCCCAGCGAAATCCCTTTGCACTATGTGTCCAAGTTCATTGGCAGCACAGACCCTTTTGGCACGATCGTTGAGGGGGCACGCAAATTGGGAATGCACGTGATGGCCCGTGTCGATCCGCATGCAATTCATGCGGATGCAGCGCAGGCCCACCCTGAATGGGTTGCAATCAACAAGGATGGCAGTCCGCGCGAGCACTGGGCATTTCCCGGCATTTATGTGACTGACGCACTGGGAAGCTACAACCGCGATTTTACGACAGACGTCATTCGTGAGATTGTTTCGAAATACGACATTGACGCGGTGTTTGCCAATCGATGGCAAGGTCATGGGGTATCCTACAGCGAGGACAACCAGCGCCGTTTCAAGGATGAGACCGGCTTTGACCTGCCGCTAAAACCGGATGCGAGTGATCCTGCCTGGCAGGCATGGGCTGCGTGGCGCAGGCGTATTCTGACTGAGCTGGTTGTTTATTGGGACGAAACCGTCAAAGGCATTCGGCCGCATGCCAGCTTCATCCCCAACATGAGCGGCTCATCGCTCATGGAATTTGACCTTTCACTTATTCAAAAACATTGCCCGATTCTTTTCGTTGACCATCAGGCACGTCAAGGCGTTGAGGTTGGCTGGTCCGCGGGGCGAAACGGCAAACGCATCCGCGCAACATTTCGAGATCGGCCTGTTGGCTTGATTACGTCCATCGGGCCAGAGGAGGAATATCGCTGGAAGGATTCCGTTCAGAGCGGAGAGGAAATCAAGCTCTGGATCCATGACGGCATGGCGCAGGGACTTTTCCCGTGGTTCACGAAATTCAATGCATGTGTTCCAGATGATCGCTGGGTACAGCCGGTCGTCGACGCCTTCAATCTTCATGCTGACATCGAGCCGCATATCGACGGCATGCAACCAACTGCCGAGATTGCGATTATCGATCCTTCAACCACGCTGCGGCACTGGGCGCCAGAAGAACGGCATATTGCCGAACAAAACGATCTCGGCTTCTATCATGCTCTGGTCGAGGCACGTATTCCGTTCGAGTTTGTGTCCGATCAGGTCATGACAGCAGAAACGCTGGATCGCTTCAAGCTAATCATATTGGCAAACGCCGCCTACCTTTCCGATGAACAATGTAGCGCCATCGAAGCCTACGTCCAACGCGGCGGATCGGTTGTTGCTGCATTCGAAACGTCGCTTTACGACCAGGTGGGCAAGCCGCGCGCTGATTTTGGTCTGGCAAACGTCTTTGGGGCACATTTGACCTCGTCGACCCGCGGGCCGGTCAAAAACACCTACATTGCTCTTTCAGGTACCCACCCAATCAACATCGGTTACGATGGTGCTGCCCGCATCATCGGTGGTACGCACCTGATAGCCGTCAATGCAGAAAAAGCTGCAGAAACACCGTTTCTCTACGTTCCCGATTTTCCTGATTTGCCTATGGAAGAGGTCTATCCGCGACAAGAGCCGACTGACGCAGCCGTTGTCGCGAGGGACACAGGGTATGGCGGTCGCGTGGTTTACATCCCCTTCAACCTCGGTGAAGTCTATTGGAAAGTGCTGGCACCGGACCACGGGCGGCTGATTGCTAATGCAGTCAACTGGGCTTTCGGTGAAGACCATCGTGTTAGAATTGATGGCAAGGGGATTATAGATATTGCGATCTACGAAAAGGACGACGCACTGGTGGTATTCCTTGTCAATCTGACCAACCCGATGATGATGAAGGGACCGCTGCGGGAGGTGTACCCAATCGGGACGCAGACGCTTTCAGTAGCACTGCCGAAAGGAAAGCGGTCAGCCGTCGCAAAGATGCTGGTGAAAGGTCAGGAGTGCACCTGCCGTATCGTGGGCGGCCGTGTCGAGGTGGAGGTGCCATCGGTCGAGGCCATGGAGACGGTCCACCTGACCTGGCATTCATAAGCCGAGAAAACCAGTGGGAGGAAGCCATGCTGGCCTATGTGCTGAAACGTATTCTCTACATGATACCGACATTGTTCGGCATGTCGTTAATCGCCTTCATGATCATTCAATTGCCGCCTGGCGATTATCTAACCTCGCTTCTGTCCACCATGGCTGATGGGGGACAGAACCTGGATGAAGCAACCATTGCCCGCCTTCGCGCGCAGTATGGTCTCGATCAGCCCGTCTATGTCCAGTATTTCGTTTGGATGACGGGTATTCTGACGCGGGGCGATTTCGGCTACTCGTTCGAGTGGAACCAGCCGGTATCAACGCTGATCTGGGATCGCATGGGCTCGACCCTGCTCATCTCGTTTGCCAGTCTGTTGATGGTCTGGGCCATTTCACTGCCCATCGGTATCTACTCAGCGGTAAAAAGGCATTCGTTCGGTGATCACGCCTTTACCCTGCTTGGATTTATCGGTCTGGCAGTGCCCAACTTCATCATGGCACTGACCTTGATGTATATGAGCTACCGTTTTCTGGGCCAAAGCGTCGGAGGCATTTTTTCTCCTGCATTTGTAGATGCACCGTGGAGTGTTGCCAAATTCACGGACATGCTTAGTCACATGTGGATACCGATCATTGTCATCGCAATGTCCGGTACTGCGGCAATGATCCGCATTCTGCGTGCCAATCTCTCCGACGAATTGAGCAAACCCTATGTGATTACGGCGCGTGCAAAGGGGCTTCCTGAACGGAAAGTCATTGTAAAATATCCGGTGCGTATCGCGCTGAACCCCTTCGTCAGCTCAATTGGCTGGGTTTTGCCCGATCTTGTGTCCGGTGTGACCATAACTGCAATCGTCCTCAATCTGCCAACCGCAGGCCCACTACTCCTTAGGGCGCTTGTGGGGCAGGACATGTATCTCGCCGGCAGTTTCATTCTTCTCATGGGCGTGCTCACCCTGGTTGGCATGCTGATTTCCGACATTCTTCTGGCTGCGCTTGATCCGCGCATCCGTTTCAACTGAAGGGGCTCTCCATGTTGAGTGACACAAATAGCGTCTCCACGCTGGAAACAGGTCCCGCAATCAGTCCTTTGAAACGCAGCGGTAAGGTCGAGAGTCTGATGGCGGCTGGGCAATGGACACTGATCCGCCAGCGCTTTTTCAGACATAAGGTCGCCGCCGTTGCTGGTGTGATCATTCTCATTCTTTACGTCATTGGTGTTTTTGCCGAATTCCTGGCACCGGGTCTGCCCAACGCATCAAGGCCGCAATACACATTTGCCCCGCCGCAGAGAATTGCCCTGTTTACCCCCTCGGCGGATGGTGGGAGCAAGTTTCTTCCCCATGTCAAAGGTTACAAGATCGAGATTGATCCGAAGGCCCTGCGCCGCAGCTTTGTCGTTGACGAGACAAAGATCATTCCCATTGGCCTGTTTGTGGAAGGTTCGCCCTATAAGCTTTGGGGGCTTATCCCGATGCAAACTCGTTTGATGGGACCCCTCGACCAGCGGGAACCGATGTATCTTCTCGGCTCGGATCGTCTTGGACGAGATCTGATGAGCCGACTGATCTACGGAACTCGAGTGTCAATGTCGATTGGCCTCGTGGGTGTGGCCATTTCGCTCACCCTTGGCGTTATCATGGGGGCGGTCTCCGGATATTACGGAGGCTGGGTCGACACCCTGATACAACGTATCATCGAGATCGTAAGCGCCATGCCGACCATACCGTTGTGGCTGGGGCTGGCCGCCGCCATTCCTCTGACATGGTCACCCTTATCTGTCTATTTCATGGTCACGCTGATCGTTTCACTGTTGGGATGGACGGGACTTGCCCGAGAGGTCAGGGGGCGGTTCTTCTCGCTGCGTGGCGAAGATTTTGTAACGGCCGCCAGGCTGGATGGAGCTAGCGAGCGCCGTATCATTTTTCGTCACATTCTTCCATCGCTTACCAGCCATATCCTTGCTGTCGTGACGCTCGCCATTCCCACGATGATCGTTGCGGAAACGTCGCTGTCATTTCTAGGGGTCGGCCTCAAACCGCCTGTCGTCAGTTGGGGCGTATTGCTTCAGGACGCACAAAATGTCCGTACGGTCGCAACGGCTCCGTGGTTGCTGATCTGGCCAAGCCTGGCCGTCGTGCTGGCTGTGCTGTCCTTCAATTTCTTTGGCGATGGTCTGCGCGACGCGGCCGACCCTTATGACACGTGAGGTGCATCACGATGATAAAATCTGAAACATTGCTCTCGGTGCGCAATCTCTCCATCGATTTCCATTTGCGAACACACATCCTTCATGCCGTGCGTGACGTGAATTTCGATTTGCAACGCGGCAAGACACTGGCACTTGTCGGGGAAAGTGGATCGGGAAAATCGGTGACTGCCCGGTCATTGATGAGGCTCATCGACAAGCCTGGTCGCATGATCGCCGGCGAGATCCTTCTCGACGGACCAGGCGGTCCGGTTGATGTCGCAAAAATGGCAGAGGGCAGTCGCGAGGTGCTTGCCATTCGTGGCGGTCGCATCGGGTTGATTTTTCAAGAACCGATGAGCTCTCTGTCTCCCGTCCACACGATCGGATCGCAGATTGTCGAGGCTATCCGACTGCACAACAAGGTCTCGAAGAAAGAAGCCTGGGAGCGTTGTATCGATCTGTTGAGGCAGGTCGAGATCCCGCAGCCAGCTTTGATGGCCAAGCGATACACTTTTGAGTTCTCGGGCGGAATGCGCCAGAGAGCTATGATCGCCATGGCTCTGGCCTGCGATCCTGAAGTGTTGATTGCTGACGAGCCTACGACAGCACTGGACGTGACCACCCAGGCGGAAATCCTTGACCTCATTAAACGCCTGCAAGACGAGCGTGGCATGGCAATGCTGCTGATCACCCATGATATGGGCGTAGTCGCCGAGGTAGCTGACGATGTTGCGGTGATGAGGTTTGGGCGGATCGTTGAGAAGGGACCAGTCGATGAGATCTTCCACGCCAGCCAGCATGCCTACACGCGCCAACTTTTGAACGCGACAGTGAAGCTAGAGGGCGCTGCCGAAAAACGAGCGCTACCTTCGTCGCTCAGTTCTTCGGTCGAGCCGGTACTATCGATACGCGGACTGACGAAAATTTACGGTGGGGCATCGAAACTTTTCGGCGCAAGCGCTGGTCAGGGACTGGTTGCGGTGGACAATGCCACTCTTGAACTCTTTCCGGGTGAAAATCTGGGCATTGTTGGCGAAAGCGGTTCAGGCAAGACGACCTTAGGGCGCATGATGTTGCGTGTGATAGAGCCCACCGCGGGCAGCGTACATTTCCGCCCCGATGGTGACACTGCACCTGTTGAGGTCACCTCGCTCGGTAAAACTGATCTGCGTCGCTACCATCAGGATGTGCGACTGATCTTTCAGGACCCCTTTGCATCTCTTAATCCAAGAATGACAGTCAAGCAGATCATTGCGGATCCACTGATCGTATCGGGGAAAATGAGCGGGAAAGCTGTCGACGAACGCGTTGCCCAACTGCTTGAAAAAGTGGGCCTGGACCCGCTGGCTATGGAGCGTTATCCGCACGCCTTTTCTGGTGGCCAACGGCAGCGCATCGGCATAGCAAGAGCGCTGGCAGTTGATCCCAAAGTGATCGTTGCAGACGAGGCAACCTCTGCACTTGATGTATCGATCCGTAGCCAGATCCTCGATCTGCTGCTTGATATCCAGAAGCAGCTGCATCTCAGCTTCATTTTCATTTCTCATGATATTTCGGTCGTGCGCTACTTCTGTGATCGCGTGGCGGTGATGCACAAGGGAAAGATTGTTGAAGTTGGAGATGCGCAGACGATCTGCACCAACCCATCGCAGCCCTATACGAGGCGGTTGATTTCCTCCGTTCCAAATCCCGATCCACGCAACAAGCGCATGCTTCATCGTCTGCGCGCAGAGCAAACCTGAGGCCAGCACATGCCCAAATTCGCAGCCAATCTCTCCATGCTTTATACGGAGCACCCATTCATCCAGCGTTTTGCTGCCGCCGCTGCGGACGGTTTCAAGGCCGTCGAGTATGTCAGCCCGTACGAGGAGACACCCGAGGCGGTCGCCGCCGAATTGAAGAAAAACGGTTTAACACAAGCTCTTTTCAATTTGCCGGCCGGTGATTGGGCGGCAGGAGAGCGTGGCTTAGCCTGCCTGCCCGACAGGGTCGCCGAGTTCGAGGTGTCGGTGGACACTGCGCTGGCATATGCTGGTGTTCTTGATTGTCACAAACTCAATTGTCTTGCCGGTATCGCTCCCAAGGATGTGGCTCCCGACGTTCTGGAGGAGACCTTGGTAAAAAACCTGCGTTATGCGGCAACGCGGCTTGCAGATGCAGGTGTGACCTTGGTGTTCGAACCGATCAACACCCGCGACATTCCTGGCTATTATCTGACCAACACAGATCATGCCGAACGTATCATCGGGCGCGTCAACCATCCCAATCTGTTGATACAGTACGATTTTTATCACATGCAGATCATGCAGGGCGACATCGTCAGAACGTTCGAGAGGCTGCAGAGCTCCATTGGCCATGTTCAGGTCGCCGATAATCCAGGGCGCCATGAACCTGGCACAGGCGAGATCAATCACGATTTCATTTTCAAACGTCTGGACGCGCTTGGCTACGATGGCTGGGTTGGTTGTGAGTACCGCCCGGCGGGCGATACCAGCCAGGGGCTCGGCTGGCTGAAGGCATATCAATAAGGGAGAAGGTACGTTGAGAGTTGGATTTATCGGACTGGGCGTTATGGGTCGCCCGATGGCGCAGCATTTGATTGAAGCTGGTCATGACCTTTATGTGCATCGGGTCAAGCCCGTCTCCTCGCATCTCGTTGAGAGCGGTGCGGTTGCCTGCGACACAGCGGCGGAGGTTGCGAAGTCGGCCGAGGTGATCATTCTGATGCTGCCCGACACGCCTGATGTCGAGACAGTTCTGTTTGGGCAGGATGGCGTTCAGCAAGGTCTCAGCAGCGGCAAGCTCATCATCGATATGAGCTCCATTTCGCCGTTGGCAACCAAAGACTTTGCGGCTCGAGTTGAAGCCCTGGACTGCGACTATCTGGATGCACCAGTGTCGGGTGGCGAGGTTGGCGCAAAGGCAGCGTCTCTGACCATCATGGTTGGTGGAAAGACTGAGGTCTTTGAGCGTGCCAGACCGCTTTTTGAGCGTATGGGCAAGAACATCACCTTGATTGGTGGCGTCGGGGACGGCCAGATTGCGAAGGTTGCGAACCAGATCGTTGTTGCTCTCAATATCCAGGCGGTTTCAGAGGCACTCAGGTTTGCTCAAAAGGCAGGCGCCGACCCCGCGATTGTACGTAAGGCATTGATGGGTGGTTTTGCCGCGTCTCGTGTTCTTGAAGTGCACGGCGAACGTATGATCAACAGAACGTTTGAACCAGGCTTCCGCATGCGTCTGCATCACAAGGATTTGTCGCTTGCTATGGAATCAGCCCGACTTCTCGAGTTGATGTTGCCAAACGCAGCGTTGGTGCAACAGCTCATGAACAGTGCGTTGGCCAAAGGCTTCGGAGACAAGGATCACTCGGCGTTGTTTGAGCTTTTGTAGTCGATCCCCGCTGATGGCCTTAGAAAGGAACCTGCTGTGATTTTAGATCCACGCCGCTTTCTGACATCTCTCTACGATGTGGCTGTGCAAGCGGCAGATCCCGCAAATGGCATGACGAAATTCCTGCCTGAGCCACCAGCCAATGGTCGCGTCGTGGTGATCGGTGTCGGGAAGGGAGCCGCCCAGATGGCACGCTCTTTTGAACAGGTCTGGGACGGTCCGCTCAGCGGCCTTGTCGTGACGCCTTATGGCTACGAGTGCGAAACGCTTGATATCGAAGTAATCGGGGCGGCTCATCCGGTGCCTGATGAATCCGGACTTACCGCTGCAAAGCGGCTGAAAACGATCCTGTCAGGCCTTTCTGCTTGCGATCTCGTAATTGCTCTGGTGTGCGGAGGAGGTTCAGCTCTTCTGCCATCACCACCGGATGGCTTTACCCTAGCCGACGAGATAGGTCTGAACGAGGTACTTCTTGCGTCAGGCGCACCAATCTCAGCAATGAATGTGGTACGAAAACATTTCTCCACGATCAAGGGCGGGCGGCTTGCTGCGGCGACGAAAGCACGCGTCGTCATTTTTGTCGTCTCGGATATTCCCGGGGACACTGCTGCTCTCGTGTCGTCTGGTCCAACGATTCCCGACGACAGTTCCCGTCAAGAGGCACTGGACATCATTGGGCGTTACCGCATGGAGCTGCCATCGAAACTGGTGGATTTTCTCAGCACGCCCGCTGCGGATGCTCCATGTCCAAAAAGTGCTGTCTTTGAGGGCAACACATGGCACGTTTTGTCTTCGGCGCGTGTGGCGCTCGATGCTGCCGCAGAATTTGCACAGCATGGTGGTGTTAACGCGGTGATATTGTCCGATGCCATCGAAGGCGAGGCGCGGGATGTTGCGCGCGTCCACGCTGCCATAGCCCGTGAAATTGCCACACGTGACAGTCCATTTGCAAAACCTTGCCTGCTGCTTTCAGGCGGAGAAACTACCGTGACATTAAAATCTAAAGGTGGCAGGGGAGGGCGCAATGGCGAATTTGCTCTCTCGCTGGCGCTTTCCATCGACGGTTTAGAGGTGCACGCCCTAGCAGCTGATACTGATGGCATCGATGGTTCGCAAAATAATGCTGGAGCATTTGTCGACGGAACCAGTATGGAGCGCTTTCGCGCGAAACACATTGATGGGCAGGCCCTGCTTGCCGCCAACGACAGTTATTCGGCTTTCTCCCTGGCCGGGGATTTGTTCGTCTGTGGGCCAACCGGTGTTAACGTCAACGATTTTCGCGCTATCCTGATCACCTGATATGGGCCCTGTGGGGGTTAAAGGCACTTGTACGGCTGAGCTAGTTGTCGCTGCAACAACAGCATGTCAGTTTCGATCAGCATATGGGACCGTTGGTCTATAGAGGTACTGGATGTTTTTGGAAAACCCTGTCGTTGATTTCCTGCATTGTGAGATTGTATCAAACTCCCGAGGGATGTTCCGGGGCACCGTGGACAAGCTGCATATCGGGAGAGTTTACCAGATGCAGGTATCGTTCAAATTGGATAAGCACATCGGCTAGAATTTGATCTCGTGACATTCTCATCAGGTCGTACCCCCGGTTACCACTCGAAAAATAAGTCCTTGCCTCGTATCTGAGCTCCGGTTGTCCTGCACGTATCGTTGTGAAACTAGCAACACGGTGGCTCGTCAGGGACACGCCATATACGAAGTCGCGCACGCCTTCAGCTGGTGATCGAAGGACAATTGCATCGTCGTCTTCTGTCAAAATCTCTGAAATTCTGCCCTGTGCCGTGAGTTCTTCCGCCATCTGCACAAGGGCAGGCCGCACATTCGTTTCCATGAAGCGGCGAACGTCTTGTTCTGTTGCTGCAGTCAACATTAAACCAAGACGACGTTGCCATGTTTGTCCGCTGGCAGGCTGCGCCGGTGGAAGGACACTCTGGCCTTGATGAGCCTCCCGCTGTGCGAGATCTTCCCTCATACCCCTAAACAGGGACCATACCAGAGCGAGCATCACCACTGTAAAGGGTAGCGCGCTCGCAACTGTAACGGACTGCAAAGTCGCAAGGCCGCCGGCCAGAAGCAGGCAACCCGCTACCAATCCCTCCATGATACACCAGAAGACGCGTTGCCCCGTGGTTGTGGTGGTTTCGCCGCCTGCTGCTATTGCGTCGACGACAAGTGCACCAGAATCTGCGGACGTGACAAAGAAGATCGAAACCAGAACGACCGCCAGGGTTGAGGTGATAGCGGGAAGGGGGAGATATTCGAAAAACCGGAAAAGCGCGACCGACATATCATTGGCCACAGCATCGCCCAAGGCGCCAGATGCCACACCGGTATCGATAAACATAGCTGTATTGCCGAACACCGTCATCCAGAAAAAAGTGAAGCCGGCCGGTATGAAAAGTACCGCCATCACGAATTCGCGCACTGTGCGACCTCGCGATATGCGGGCGATGAACATGCCAACAAATGGCGACCACGAAATCCACCAAGCCCAGTAGAACAATGTCCAAATGTCGATCCATGGAGTGGGTTTGTAGGCATAAATGTTGAAGCTGCGTAAAACGATCGTGTCCAGATACATTCCAAGGTTCTGCACGAAGTCCCTGAAAATCTGGCCAGTTGGTCCGACGATCAGCACGAAGATCATCAGCAGTATTGCAAGTAGCAGGTTGGTTTCTGAAAGGATCCGCACACCCTTGTCGAGGCCAGAGACCACTGACAAGGTCGCAACCACGGTCACAGCGGCGATCAAAGGCAGCTGAATCTCTGTGCCAATAGGGATGCCCAGCAGGTGATTTAGCCCCGCATTGATTTGCGCAACGCCTACTCCAAGAGAGGTTGCTATGCCAAACATTGTTCCCACAATTGCAAAAATATCTACAGCATGCCCGATTGGCCCATCTATCCGATTTTTGAGGAGGGGATAGAGGCCGGAACGGATCGTGAGTGGCAAGTTATAGCGGTAGCCAAAATAAGCTAGAGACAGACCCACGACAGCGTAGATGGCCCAGGCGTGAATTCCCCAGTGGAAGAACGTCACTGTCATCGCTTCCCGCATGGCTTCAATCGAACGTGGTTCTGCTGTGGGAGGTGCCATGTAATGTGTCATGGGTTCGCCTACTGCATAGAACATGAGGCCGATGCCCATCCCGGCTGCAAACAGCATGGCCACCCATGAGGTGAAACGAAAATCAGGAATTGAATCGTCAGGACCGAGTTTCAGCTGCCCGAAACGTCCGAATGCCAGCACCAGCACAGAAAGCAGAAATATTGCAACTGCAAGAAGGTAAAACCATCCAAAAGCGCTCAAAATTGACTTTTGCACCGCACTGAACAACAACCCGGCCTCTCCCGGCATAAAGACACCGATGGCGAGAAAGATACCGATGATGAAGAGTGACCCATAAAAGACTGGAGGGTTTATGACAAAAGGCTTCATAGGTTTTGATCTTTCCAGCGTCTGGTTTTCCAGGCAATCATGTCTACTACGAAATATTTTGACGCGCGGATGTTACTCACGACGAATTCCCGAACTGTAATCAATATGTCTGAAAGTCTTTGAAGTATCGGCGGATAGAACGGCTTTGAAGGGGACTGCGTTCCACCCAATTACTGACCCGTAAAAGAAGGGGAAAAGGCTGTGACGACAGGCGCACGTATCCAGGTTCTTATCGATGATACGGCCGGAATAATGTCTCAGAGGTTGTGCAGATCATAGGGAAGTATTGTCGGAGACGGTGTGTATATGACCAACCATGCCATAGACGCAGCTTCGCACTATGAGATCCTATCTGGCGGTTAGGTTTATGATGTCTGCGTTTGCGTTGTCAGAGTGTGACGACACTTGAGTTCACGAACGGCCTCATTCTTTTCCGATCATCCTTTGATCGAAAACAGACGGATCTGCGACTTCATTTCCCAGTTGGTCGTTGATCTCGTTTTTGGATTGCCCCAAAATTTGAAGAAGCGCTGTGTGCTCAGGTTTGCCAACACTCTCTTCAAGGAAATCAGAGAGAGCCTTGCGGGTCTGCGGACCTCCGGAAGGCTTATTGGCGGTATGCAGGACGACTATGTCTCCGTCATTTGTCTCAAGCGACCAACGATCACCATTACTGCTGATTGAAAATTCTTTGTTATCGGTCATTATAGTTCCCTTCGACGGTGAATACGGTTTTCACTCTCGGTCGTCCGGTAGCCCTACAAATAGGCAGTGAAGCTAATATTTTTTGGAGTAGTTTGCCGCGGCTATCGGCCCCGAGTACAAAGCGCGTGCATTAACGCACCATTCGTCGGTTCAACACGATTTCTTGCTGTTGTGTTCCAAATTGTCTTCTTCGTTCAAATAAATCGTCTGTCGTCAAACTCAGATCGCACAACGGGGATGCAAAAAGGCGAGCCAGTCGTTTGCGGCCCTACATGATCACTTCGTCGGCTGGTTCGTTTTTTTGGCATTCTGTTGTCGGCCAAAAAGTGACCATGCCGACATAAACAGGGCGGCAATGAGCGGCCCGATGACAAATCCGTTAATTCCGAAAAGTGAAATACCGCCGACAGTGGAAACCAGAACAATGTAGTCTGGTAACCGGGTGCTTTTCCCTACCAGCAATGGTCGCAAGAGGTTATCGATCAGCCCTATCACCAGCACTCCGATGAGTACCATGGCGAGCCCCTTCAACCATGCTCCGGTGAGGAAAAGCCAGATGGCAGCTGGTCCCCAGACAAGAGCTGCTCCAACGGCCGGCAGCATTGACAGAAAGGTCATTACCACGCCCCACAATAAAGGAGCTTCGATACCAAGAGATAGGAAAGCAATACCCCCGATCGTTCCCTGAATGATCGCGATGATGACGTTACCCTTCACGGTAGCGCGCACAACTGCTGCGAATTTATCGACGAATTGGCGCGTGTATTCATCGCTCAATGGAATTGCCTGTTGGATTGTTCTGGCAAGTGCCGCACCATCCCTGAACAAAAAATACATGAGGTAGAGCATTATGCCGAAACTAATAAAAAACTGCAGTGTGTTCTGGCCCAGACTGAGTACTGTTCCGGCGATCGACTGTCCTGCTTGCATAAAGGCAGCAGAGACACTCTCCCGCAAATCTGTGAAGCCATCCAGCCTAATTGATCTTAGCCAGTCGTTGGCAAACGCGGGCAAAGCCTCCTCGATGCGCGTGGCGTAGGCGCTAAAATCAATCTCGTTGTTGTTTATCCGTTGATAAAGGCTGGAGCCTTCACGAATGAGCGACCCCAATATAATCATGGAGGGCAGGATGACGAGAAAAACGCACAACAATACGGTTAGCATCGACGCTATCCCGCTTCTCCCTTTTAATGCATGCTCGACCCGTCTGTGTACGGGAAAGAATATGATGGCGAGAATAACTGCCCAAAGCACGGCACTGTAATATGGCAACAAGAGCCAGAAAAACGCGATCGTCACTACCGCCAGCAAGATGTAGAAGCTTGTTCGTTGAATAGACATGTGTGCCTTTGTTGGCTAGCCGAACCTAGCTTTCTCTTCAGAAAGTACAGATTTTGGTAGTACTATAGCAGTGTCGTGATTCCGAACAACGCGGTGCACTCTGTCTCAATTTGCTTCGGTCATGACGGAAGTTCGTCTGTAAAAACCTCGAAGCTCGTCAAAATCGCGGGGCCAAAAGCGGTCGATAGTGCAACGTCGGTTGCATCCCGCCCAACCGCCATCAGTATCCGTCCTACGCGTGGTGTATTGTGGCGGGCGTCGACCGTGTACCACCGTCCACTCAGGTAGACCTCGAACCATGCGCTGAAATCCATCGGGTGCGGGTTCTTGGGAACGCCGATATCTCCGAGGTATCCAGTGCAGTAACGTGCAGGGATATTCATGCAACGACATAGCGTAATTGCCAGATGGGCAAAGTCCCGGCACACACCTTTTCCGTCAGTGAACCCTCCGTGAGCTGTTCTGAGGGGATCTGCTCTATCATAATCGAAGGTTATGTGCTCGTGGACAAAATCAACAATTGCTTTCACGCGTTGCCAGCCGAGCGGGGTACCGGAAAATGTCTCCCAGGCGAAGTCTGCCAATCTGTCGGTGTCACAGTAGCGGCTGCCTAGCAGGAAAACCAGCACCTCATCTGGTAAATCCTTTATGTCGTGCTGAAAGGCATTTTCGGGAACCGGATCTGGCAGGCCACTGTCATATATATCGAACTTGGTAGAAATCGTCGTAAGGCCGGGTGGAGCAGATATGCGACTGCAGACATTACCGAATATGTCGAGATAACCCCAAGCCTCAATCGGCCGATCAAAGGTGAGCGTTTGTTCAGTAAGTAGGTCGGCGCGCCGGCTGGGGTGAATATTGAGGACAAGCAGCATCGCCGTCTCATGCTCGCACTGATAACCGATATTAAAGCCGGCACGTATTTTCATAGAGGTGTTCCTAGTGAAAGGCATCAAGCCGTTCAATTGCAACGCACTCAAGTAAGGGACGTTCCATCGGGGACGACCGCCGTGTCGCCTCGCGGCTTTGGTGTGCTCACTGTCCGAAGCGCATTAAGCTGTGGACATCGCCCGCGTTCTTGGCGGTTCGAGCCTTATCACATTTAAGTTGTGCGTTTGCGTTTCGCGACAAGAGCTGATGTCGCAGAGACACGATCAGAATGCTCTTTTTCAAGGCGTGCTTGCCGGAGCCGCAAAGTCTTTGCTTCGCGGTTCTGCGTTATTGCCTCAAGCTCATCAAACGCTTTTTCCTTCCCGAAGAAGGGCGTTTGGATATCGTTGAAAGCAATTTCCGCTTTCTGTCGGGAAATGCTGTACTTTTCGGTCATTTGAATTCCTGTTGCAAAGTTGGCCAACGAGGCCGAGCTAAAGGGCTAGGTGTTTTACCCGGCCTTTTATGAAAAGGTGACGTGCTTTCAGCCGTGCCATTACATCCGTGGTCAAGGGAAAGCACGATCTCCTCAGGCTGACTGAAGATTACAGGCCGACATTTTGCCGGACTTGCTGTCCCGCTCCAGATCAAAGCCGATCTTCTGGCCTTCGACGAGGTTACGCATCCCAGCGCGCTCAACGGCGGAGATATGCACGAACGCATCTGCGGACCCATTGTCAGGCTGTATGAAGCCAAAGCCTTTTGTGGAATCAAACCATTTTACTGTGCCAGTGTTCATGATGAACCCTTTCATAACGATAAAGAAAACACAGCACTCAGTGCCGTATATGATGATAACGATTTTGAAAGGAGAGGTTCGTTCAGACCGCGGTGCCAATCGCGAGATAATCAAAGCTAAGCAAGCAAACTCGATCACACTTCGTAAAGTGTCTTGCAATGATTGTCAACCAAAAGTTCTTGTCGTTGTTTTGCTCGCGCAAAAGTGGCGATCCGCGTAAGTGAGTTGAAGAACTCTTTTGCGCTCAAGGGCGCTGGGGTTACCGAAGGTTTTTGCTGCACGGGGGCTGAACTGAAAGAGATTGTTCCCGATGAAATGGCCAATGATCGCAAGCGGTTGGTCCCAAATACTTTCAATACGGCCTTGTTTTGTGCGCAATCAGGGCGCATGATTGGAAAACATACCGGCGTGTCTTGTGATATCTCGCCGGAACTTCTTTCCATTACAGCCGCATTGTATGAATTACACGCGCTTTTGATCTGCTTTTTTTATCGGCTCGTCTTGTGCTGGACTTTCTCCAGTACGCGCGCTCATGTTGAAAACTGGCTCTACGCGGACGAATTTGTTCGAACTGCAACGAAAGGCCAAAACCATGAACACGAACGGCAAACACAGACGTCAAGCACTGAGCGTAGAGCGTTGGGAAAACGAGGGTGGGGCCTGCGTCAAGGATACACCTGATAGCCAATACGGCAGAAGGATCGAGAGAGATCGCTCATGGACGATCTACCATGTGTTCACGGGAGTGCCGGTAAGAATAGGGGACTGCACGCTCATTGACTTGAGCATATCTGAGGCGACTGACGGCATGTTGTCACTCAATCGACGCAACGCTACCCTCAGACAAGAGCGCAGCAGGTGTCAATCATGACACTGGCTTTTCCCAACCGTGCGCGCAGCTTCGATGACGTGCGAAACGCCGTGCGGTTTCTCGGCTATGATGGCATGTTCGAAATTCGTTTTTTTGTTGAAGCTGAGGCTTTGGCCAAGGGCACGACACATAGAACGCGAATGTCGGAAGCCCAGTATCTCTCGAGTTTTGACACAATGCTCAAGCCCATCCATGAGGCGGCCAAAAAAGTATATGCGAAATACGGGCGCAATTTGAACGTTCTGACAATCAGCGATCTCACTTAACTTAGATTGGCTGACCTTCACTTGGCGCTCATTTCCTCGGCCATGGGACCGGAATGACTGCTCTTCGTGAATGTTTGGGCGAGATACCAAGCCATCAAACCATCACACATGATGTAAACGCCGTGTGAACACACCGTGTGGACGCGGGTGGGCATATGTTTCAATCATTTTCTACCTTGGCTTATCCGATGATGCCTTAGGGGAGGCCGCAGCTTTGACTGTGTGCCGTAGATCTCACGGAAAAAGCCGGATGAGTTGTGTTGCTGTGATTTTGTCGCGGGTGACTGGATCCGACGAAATGCAAGATTCGATGTTTCGACGTAACTTTGCGGGGACTTCCGGGCCGCCGGCTTGCAACAGTTTGTCGGTCATCGAAAAAAGCGTCTCAACTGCAACTTTGCACTGTGAGGCGGACAGGATTGTAACGTTTGCTGCAGGGGAAGCCGCGTCCTGGGGGCTGTCCCGGCGTGTAAAGACTGTCAAGCAGTACCAAGCCAGAAACACCCCGCACCAGATGACTATACTGCCAATTATATAAGCGCGCATGGAGGTCCTCCACTGGTTTTGATTGGTACTGCAAAAATAACGACGACACCTCAGGATTAGTGATCTGTTGTAAGAGCCATCGGATTGGTTATCGGAGTGAGAATGTGTATACTCTGGCAATCGACAGCAAATTCATCAGGACGTTGCCGACTGCGGGAGCATTGTCTCGCCTTTTCTCACAAAAGGACGGACAAATGGTAACGCGTATACGTGTGAATTCCAGCGTGGTTCTCTATAAATCTCACGATGCCTGGATGGTTGAAGTCGTTGATGGCTTCGAAACACTGATGTTTGGCTATCGGAACAAAAGAGATGCTCAAAAACGAGCCAGCAGTGAACAAAAACGTCTAGGGATAATAGCGCATGTTATCCCGTTTCCCTATCATCGGATTGGCAAACTTCGTTTTACTCCGGTGACTGGTGATCTACCAACATCAGTATGAAAAAGACATTCCGGCTGGGGTTGTACCAAGCCGGCACCGGGGCCTACCGGTCGCCAGAGCCACTCTTCTTTTCGCCAGACTTTGATCCACCGGATTGTTGGTCGTGGTCTTTGTTAGATGGATTAGCTGTCTGGGAGCGCTGGTCCGATTTCTGATCTTTCTTCCGATCAGGTTTGCGAGCGTCAGTCATAAGACGTACTCCTTGCCACGTGATGCGGCAATCGCAAACGCCATTGCAGACATATCGTTCCTTCACTGCGAATAAACGTGCAGGGCACCGCATTCGGTCGCATAGTGGTGTTCTTCCCCGAGCCCGTCTTTCCGCTGACAAGTGTTTTGCACGAAGGTCGCTATGGGAACTCGTGGTAGCAAAGGAAAGGCGCGCTTGATCACTGCCCGAGGAACAAGATACTGCCGAGTTGAGGCTACTAGGCGGTGATACCTGTGCTGCCTCTCATCGACCGGATGCTCGAATGGTGTCATCTCAAGAAAAAATCGGTGAATAATCTCCTTTTCAGCTCGGCACAATCGTGTCGCGGTTTCGGGCGGGTGAGTGTCTGCCAGAGTCGCTATTTCAAGACCTTTCCTAGGCCAATGCCTGGCAGCCCAGAGGCTTGGGCATTTAAGTTTTTTGCTCGGTCTTGATACTTTGTGTGGATCATGTTCGCGGGTACGTGCTCTCGGGCACCTGCGTCGTACTGCGCAACCATAACAGAGCGTCAGTTGCAGCAAACATCGCTCCTGATGTTTAAGTCGTGAGCTGTTGTCCATGGCTGTTAAAGCCCAGCCGTTTCAAACCAGATTTCGTTTCAGGGGCGCCCATAAACAAGTCCCAAAGCAAGCCGCTGCGATGGTTTTCTATCATCGCGACAATTGGGCCTTGATTAATTGCAAGATGAGTATTGGACACCCATCCCGTAGACGGCTTGAAAGAGTCCATGAGGCCAAAGCGGCCCTCAAGGCGTCCCCCTCTCCAATGCAGAAATTGATGTGCGGCCTCGATTGCTTCCGTTGGCAAAAACGGAATGCTGGAGAGGGCGGCTGTCGGTGCAATTACCCCGCTGTCATTGACAGGCGAATTGACCAAGTAACCTCTCGGGCCGTCACACGCAGACAATCCCCATCCTTCGGCATCTTTGTATCGCGATCGACAATGCAGATAATTGATTTTGGCATGTGCATGGATTTGCATCCAATAATCACTGCAATAGCGGTCTCCCAGACCCCTTGGATCTAAGGCGCAAAATGAATATTGGGATAAGAAAAGCGGACCGCCAAAAGGGTCGCCAAGCGGTAGGCGAACGCCCAGATATTCGTTGCCATTCAATATTGATCCATCTCGTGCCCACCCTGAATGATAGCAGGCGGGATCAATCCCATATTTGCAGGAGCCGGCAGCAAGGACGTAACAGCTCAGAGCCTCATTCCAGCCCTCTATAGGTAGATTACGAGCCCAGGCGTGGCGAGCGCTCCAGTGCCACCATAAAGGCCCGGATTCTCCCTTTGTATACCAGTCCCACTCCACAGCCTGCACGAACTCGTCAACCGCGGTCTGTAGTTTGCGTTCAGCGGGCGTCGATCCTGAAAAAAATTCACGTGAGCAAATAAGACCTTGCATAAGGAAGGCGGTTTCAACGAGATCGCCACCGTCATCGAATTTTGCAAATGGTATCAACTCGCATGTCTCGGCATTCACGAAGTGAGGAAAAGCGCCATGGTAACGCTTTACCTTCCCAAGCGATGACAAGATCTTGTTTGCCCGCTCCAAGGCATCGGCAGCAGTGATCCAGGATCGATACGCGCCAACGACGATTGCAATAAATGCAAAACCGATCCCGCTGATAGAGGCGATCTCGTGGATGGGTTTTCCATCCGATCGCAGCCGATCGCGCGGAAAACCCGTGCTGGGCTGACTACCCGACCAGAAATAATCGAACGTGTTGCGCTGCAGCGCATGGATTTCTTCCGGCAAAGCGCGCGTGACATGAGAAGGTTCAAAGGATCTGGGTGGATTCAAAAGTGACAAATGTGAGGTCATCGATTGTGTGGGGTGATTATGATGTGTGGTCGAACACTTTCGGATCCCATGCCGTTATGCTTTCAAATGCCAAAATGCTGATTATGTACTTTTCTTAGATACCACAGATTCCAGAATGGTTTTTGAAGTGCAAGTAGGTGAAACACTCCGCACTCGCCCATAATGTGCCAGTTTCCAAGACAAGGGGGGACCATCAGTTTGGCGAAAGCGCGGCTATGAAGGGTTGAGCGATCTGAATGCAATAGACAGCTTCCTGACGGCAATTTCAATTTCATGCGGTGTATAGGCGGCAAAGCCCATCAGTAACCCGGGCTTGGCGTCTCCGGTGGCATAAAGCGCAGACAGACCCAGAAGTTCCACTCCCATGCGCCGCGCGGCGTTGACGGCAGCCTGCTCTGAAAGGTCGCCGATGAGACGACAAGGCATTTGCAAGCCACCGGCGGGTGGTTGCGATTCAACAAAATCCGAAAGATGTTTGCGAACCAGTTGCGAAGCGACGTCCAGCCGCTGCGCATACATGCTGCGCATGACACGTACGTGCGAGCCAAAATGTCCACCTTCCATGAAACGGGCTAGCGTCAGTTGCGCTATGGAAGCGGTATGACCGTCCAGAAGGGTGCGCCCTACGGTCATCGGCCTGACGAGTTGCGATGGAAGGATGGCGTAACCAATGCGCAATCCCGGGAAGAGTGCCTTTGTGAAGGTGCCAATGTAGATTGTCCGGTCATGAGGATCCAAACCCTGCACACACGCGGTTGGCTTCCCGGCATAGTGAAACTCGCTGTCGTAATCATCTTCGATGATCCATGCCTGTTGCCGGGCGGCCCAGTCGATCAAGGCCAGGCGACGGTCCAGGGAAAGCGTGGCACCGGTCGGGAACTGATGGGACGGGGTCAGGAATACCGCTTTGACCTTGCGGGGCTCAGCCTTGATCTGGTCGACAACGATCCCGTGATGATCAACGTTGACCGGAATACATTCAAGACCTGCGGCGTCAAACGCCTTTCGCGCACCGTAATAGGCCGGATCTTCAATGAATATCCGGTCGCCAGAATCAAACAGCATGTTTGCGCAGAGCGTCATCGCTTGTTGCGAACTGGTCAGTACCAGTACTCGGTCGGCTGTCGCGCAAGCACCTCGCTCGAGATTTACATAATCGGCGATGGCGCGTCGCAAGGGTTCCGTTCCCTGCGGGTCGCTGTGGAGAAGTGCACTGGTGCCATGCTCTTTCAGCACCTGTCGCTCCAGTCGTTCCCAGAGCTGCAGCGGAAAATTGCGTGTTTCTGGAACACCGTGCGCAAAAGGGCGAGGCGCCAGAATCTCTCGCACGCCACCGCTGTGCGACATGGCCGCTCCACGCTTGCTCAGGTCAGGAGCCTGATTGCGCGATAGAGTGCCACGCTGCTTGAGCCGGTGCTGCTGTGCAAACTCAGTCATCGCCGAGACGAAGCTGCCGCTGCCCACACGCCGTTCGATAAAACCTTCTGCATGAAGCTGGGCATAGGCCGATTCGATAGTGTCTCGTGAAACACCAAGTGATCGTGCGAGTGACCGCGATGCGGGCAGCGGTTTGCCGGCGCGAAGTGCCCCGTCAATGATCATTTGGCGGATTGCCCGTTGTATCCTGGCATGAATAGGCATCGCGGCATGGCCGGGATGGGCAAGCCAAGCCTGTACGGTTTCCAGTTGTGAATGCCTGAACAATTGGTCTGCATCTCTCTCGATAAATGGATGGGAATATCCGTCCATTTATCGCCTAGAAGTCAAGCAGAAGAATTGCGAACGCCGCGATTGAAGGAACATCTAAAATCCATGTCCACTCGTCTGAAATCACCATATCTCACATACATATCCGATCTCGTGCACCCGATCGTTGCGGGACTGATCTCCGTCATCGTTAATTACGGAGGGACTTTCATTCTGGTATTTCAAGCCGCACGTGTCGCGGGTCTCACACCCGACCTCACGGCATCCTGGGTCTGGTCGGTTTCGATCGGCGTTGGTGTGACGGGGGTGATCCTCAGTTGGCGCTACCGTGAGCCCATCATCACCGCATGGTCGACGCCGGCTGCGGCGTTCCTTGTGACGGCACTCGGCACAACCCCTTATGCCGAAGCGGTCGGCGCCTATATCGTATCGGCGGCTGCGTTTGTCCTGCTGGGGCTTTCGGGCGGCTTTGAGAGAATCGTCCGCCTGATCCCGCCTGGTATCGCATCGGGCCTGCTCGCCGGCATTCTTCTTCAATTCGGCATTGGTGCCTTCGCCGGTGTAACAGTCGACCCACTACTGGTCGGTCTTCTTATTGTCGCCTACGTCCTGCTGAAGAGGTTTTCTGCTCGATATGCAGTTGTCGGTATTCTCGGTCTGGGGCTTGGGTTGCTGGTCATGCTGGGGCGAGTTGATCTGGCCGGGCTGCAGCTTCAGTTCGCTGCACCTGTCTTGACCATGCCGGTCTTTTCTCTGAATTCATTGTTAAGCGTTGCGCTGCCACTGTTTCTCATTACTCTGACAGGTCAATACATGCCGGGAATGCTTGTTTTACGGAGTGATGGTTTCAGGACGAGTGCCAATCCCATACTCGCGGTGACCGGCTTTGGCTCGCTCATTATGGCTCCGTTCGGATCGCATGCGTTCAACATTGCCGCGATCACCGCCGCCATCGCAACAGGACGGGAGGCCCATGAAGACCCTTCAAGGCGCTGGATCGCCGGTATTGCTGCGGGCTTCTTCTACGTGCTGGTCGGCGTGTTTGGTGTGACGCTGGCGGCCATTTTCATGGCGTTTCCCTCGACCTTCATTACCGCGCTGGCAGGGCTTGCCTTGCTAGGTACCATTGGTAACAGTCTTGCTGCCGCCCTGGCAAACCCCGTCACCCGTGAGGCAGCACTCATAACCTTCCTTGCGTCGGCGGCGAACATCAATCTGCTTGGGATTGGTGGCGCATTCTGGGGACTGGTTATCGGCCTCGTCGCCTATGTCGGTTTGAACGGCCGCTTGCTGACCCGAGACCGAAGCATAGCCGAGATGAAGCAAGAGACTGCCCCATGACGGACCTGTCATGCATATAAACATCGATAGCAACTGCGTGAACACGGGGCCCAAAGACAACTGGGCACCCTAAACCATTCGCTTGACGAAGATAGGAGGCTTGTGTGCCAACATGGCCAATTCTCTTGGCTTCTGCGTTTGGAAGGTGGACGAGGGAAGTACCACTTAACATTACATCAATGCGCTTCATGGAGACGACTGAAAGCTGCTTGTTGATCAGGTAAGCGTAGTCGCCTGCATGTCCGTTTCTCCAAGACGGCATATAGAATAATCGCAAATGGCGTAGAGATCACGGTTATCGATGCGGGCAGATGTTTCCACCAGTCCCGATCGTTGCAGGTATTGTTCACTGGAGTTGTTGTGACATGGTGCGCAGCAACATTGTTTAATAGTGCTACCATTATCAACGATTGAAAACTCGAAGGCACCCAGTGGCTCACCTGCAACGACATCGCGCTTTCGTGCCGCAAACATCGACGAGCCTGGTTGGCAACATCAACGGTTTTTGAATATTGATTGCTTCATCAAAAAAGGGCTGGAACCATTCGTGTGCTTCCACGTTGTGGCAAGCGATCAAATCGCAGTGATGTCTTGGAATCGCGATTTTCGAGAAAAGAACTGGTACGGATGCAAGATTTGAAAGAAGCGATTTCTCCCCCCATCACGGTTCTCATCGTCGAGGACGAGGCATTTATACGCATGGATGTCGCAGATTATCTGTCTGACGATCAGTTTGTGACCATTGAAGCTGCGAATGCTGACGAAGCAATTTCAATACTCGAGCATCGCGAAGATATTGAGGTCGTGTTTACCGATGTGAACATGCCTGGTTCAATCGACGGAATGGAACTGGCAGGGCTCATCCGGCAGCGATGGCCCTCGATGAGCGTGGTTATGACTTCTGGCATGGTTCGGCCATCACAGTCTGCTCTGCCAGGTAGCGTCAAGTTTTTTGAAAAGCCCTACGACCTTTCCGAACTGAGTGTTTGGATGCGCAACGCCAGACAAGGTGTGAAATAAATCTGGCTGGCATTTTCTCGTGTCCGGTGGTTATTGACACACCACCATCCAACTGCGACGAAAGCTCATGGCCAATAAATTCTCATACGACATTTTGCTGACCTCCGAGTTCGAGGCGTTCATTGTTGAATGCCTTCAAAAGGGGGAGTATGCCAACGCAAGCGAAGTGGTTTGCGCGGCTCTTCAAACCCTACGTGCTGCACCAGTTCAAGCAAAGCCAGTTAGCACAATAGATTGGCCAATCGGCGGCGGGGAGTGTGGCCAGCTGATCCGCGAGTTTGATTGGGCATCAACGGCGCTTGGAGCTGTTCAGACATGGTCTGCTGAATTGCGGACCACCGTTGCAAATGTCGTGAATTCACCCGTGGCAAAAGTTTTAATGTGGGGTGAGAGCCACGTGATGATCTACAATGATCGTTACGCAGAGATAGCCGGTGCCAACCATCCACATGCTCTGGGGGGAACCGTCCCCGGCATATGGCCTGAGATATGGGACTGGAACAGGGAAATGCTTGAAGCCGGCTTTCGCGGCGAACTCCGTTCCTACCGTGACCAGCCCATGGAACTCGTCCGAGAAGGCATTCCGAAAACATTTATTTTCGATCTCTTTTACACGCCAGTTTACGAAGCGGATGGGTCGGTTGGTGGCGTGCTGTGTACAGTCGTTGACAACAGCGATCGCTCTGCGATGAAAGCCAAGATTGCGGCAAATGAAGCAGAACTTCGTCGCGTGACTGACGCTATTCCCATGCTGATTGCCTATGTGGACCGGGACCATGTCTATCGTTTCGCAAATGCGGCCTACGACAGCTGGTTTGGGTCAAAACCTGCCGATATGGTGGGGCGACATGTGTCGGAAGTTGTCGGTGATGAGGCCTATTCTAATCGCCGCCCGGACCTTGATCGCGCTCTCGCCGGAGAGGCATGTATTGCAGAAGCAGATATGCCATATGGCGGGGGTGCGCCCCGCCGGCTGGAAATCCGGTATGTTCCTCATGTCGAGCCTGACGGTTCGATACCAGGCGTGCATATCCTTGGCATTGATATTGAGGAACGTGCGGTACGCGAGGCCGAACTCGAAATCAGCAATAGCCGTTTCCGAACTGCCATGGATGCGGTTCATGGAGTCCTTTGGACCAATTCCGCTGATGGGCAAATGGTCGGCGAACAACCGGGTTGGGCGGCACTGACAGGTCAGAGCTTTGATGAATACCAAGGGTTTGGCTGGGTAAATGCCGTTCATCCAGACGATCGAGAAGCGTCGACCGTGTCATGGAATAATGCGGTAGCCACCAAATCCATGTACGTGCATGAGCATCGCGTGCGTCGGCATGACGGCGAATGGCGGCAATTCGCAATCAGAGGACTGCCTTTGTTAGGCTCGTCTGGCAGAATTGTCGAATGGGTCGGCGTCCATACGGACATCACTCATCAAAGAGCTGCCGAAAGCGCACTCCGTGAACAGGCAGAAAACCTGTCGCGTCAGATTCGACATCGGGAGCGAGCGGAAGAGCAGCTTCGACAACTGAACGATACTCTTGAAACAAGGGTGATCGCAGAGATTTCCGAAAGGCGGCAAGCGGAAACCAAACTCGCCCAGGCGCAGAAGATGGAGACAGTGGGCAAGTTGACGGGTGGAGTTGCGCATGATTTCAACAACCTTCTTCAGGTCGTGTCTGGCAATCTCCAGCTCTTGTCAAAAGAAGTTGTCGGCAACGAACGTGCCGAAATGCGGATCTCGAATGCATTGGCGGGTGTTAGTCGCGGATCGAAGCTCGCCAGCCAACTTCTTGCGTTTGGTCGACGACAGGCACTTGAGCCCAAGGTTGTGAACGTCAGTCGTTTTGTGCGTGATATGGATGACATGATCCGCCGGGCGATCGGGGAGGCTATCGAGGTTGAAACCGTTGTCGCAGGCGGTCTGTGGAATACCTTTATCGACCCCAACCAGATCGAAAATGCCCTTCTCAATCTGGCGATTAACGCTCGCGATGCGATGCAGGGAACAGGTAAACTGACGATCGAGCTGTGCAATGCACATCTTGACGACGCTTATGCACGCAGTCACGACGAAGTTTCCCCCGGCCAGTATGTTATGATGGCTGTGACAGACACTGGCAGCGGGATGGCGCCAGACATCATTGACAAGGTTTTTGAGCCGTTTTTCTCCACCAAAGGAGAGGGAAAGGGGTCGGGGCTTGGCCTCTCCATGGTCTATGGCTTCGTCAAACAGTCGGGCGGCCATGTCAAAATCTATTCCGAAGTAGGCCACGGCACGACGATCAAACTTTACCTGCCTCGAGCACTGGAAGCCGAGGATATCGAGGTTGTCGTCGACAATGGTCCGATCACCGGTGGAACGGAGACCGTTCTTGTTGTTGAGGATGACGAGGAAGTCCGGGAAACGGTAGTAGCTCTGTTGGCTGACCTCGGATATCGCACGTTGAAAGCAGTGGACGCTGCGAGTGCTTTGACAGTAATCGACAGCGGAATACCGATTGACCTTCTGTTCACCGATGTCGTCATGCCCGGGACCTTGAAAAGCCCGGAACTGGCACGCAAGGCCAAAGAACGCCTGCCTCATATCGCAGTGCTGTTCACATCAGGCTATACGGAAAATTCGATCGTGCATGGGGGCAAGCTTGATGCGGGGGTCGAGTTGCTGTCCAAGCCTTATACCCGTGAGGCGCTCGCTCGGAAGTTCCGCCATGTATTGGCAAACCAGAAACAGCGGGCCGTAGAGAAGACGGCGACACCGGTTTCAGATACCGTGGAGCAGATTGCCACGCCAATCACATCGGCTCGGCTTACAGCTGACGCAAAGACGGTGCTGCTGGTCGAGGACGATGGACTGATCCGACTGACGACAGCTGAAATGTTGCAGGATGCAGGCTATATAGTCGTCGATGCCGCAAGTGCTGAAGATGCCCTCACGGCACTGCAGACGTTGCCGGTCGATATTCTGGTCACTGATCTCAATCTGCCGGGCGCGTCAGGCGTTGAGCTGGCAAGCGAGGCGAGGAAACTACGACCATCCATAACAATTGTATTTGCGACTGGCGATCCGACGGCAGTGAAGGGGCAGCATGACGCGCTCATTCTCGCAAAACCTTACGATCACGCAGATTTAACGGTTACCTTGTCGAAGGCGAGCGCGTTATACGTGGCCAACCCTGTGCCTCTGAAAGAAGAGGAAGAGTCTGATCGTTAACAAAAGACGGGAGTTTTTTCTCATGTCTATGCCGGCGATCTTGTGTCTGTTAGGGGCTGTGCTTTTCAGGATGTGGCTGATCCTCTCACTCAACTGCCTGTGGCGCTGAGTTTTCTATTGGCTAACTAGGCCAATACATGGCGGAGAGATTTTTCGATCTCCCCGCCGCAATAGGCATTTCCATAATCCTGGAAACTTTTTTGATTTAACGCAGCCAAGCGTGCGGTATCTCCAACTCGTTTGGAAAGTGACCATATCGTCGGCGAGGTGTCTTCGATTATGCGCCTTATGACAGAAAATCGGTCAGCGACAGTTATCCATAGGATGGAGGTAACGATATCAGCAACACCGGGATTTTCAGTGCCAAGCATAAACGCTGATCCAGCCGAAAGACCATTTCGGGTTCCAGTATCCTCGAAAATATTGATCCACCTCTGTAAACGGGGGACAAAATTAGTCCATTTTTCGATCGTCCACATTTCTCGTCCGCCGTCGAGGGTAAGCTCATCAAGGACGTCATTAGCATCGTTTACGATTTTCGTAGTCAGGGCTCGACCTTCTGGGGTGGTGGGAAGGAGATCAAGGCGCTCTCCAAGGTACATCGCGATGGCCGGCATCTGAGAAATTGCAAATCCACGATGTCGGTCAATGAGAACTGGCGGTCCCATAAACCCAAGCGGCTGCTTGTCGACGTCACGGCCCATCATTTCTTCAATGGCATTGGCATCATGTTCATCCCAGGAGCATCCCCCATGGGCCAGAATACCTCTGACGAATTGTCCTCTAAAAGGAACCGGCCAGTAGTAAAGATCGAAATCCGCCATGTTTTACGTCCGTGGGTGGGGGCTCCTCCGAACTTGTCGGCACGCGGAAAGAGCAATTGCCATTCAGAGAGAGACTAGCCGTAATTTAACAGTCAAGGCGGGTTTCAAACAAATCCGACAGCGCGGGTGTTGATAGTGCGACGCTCTCCGTAGTCACGCTCATGTGCCGTTTCGCGGCGCTTGAACTGATTGCTTGGTACAATTTGCTGCTTGTCGAGGCGGATCAGACCGTCGGGAAATGTGCCAGTATCTTGTTCGTCAGGGGATGTGGGCTGGTTAAAAATCATAATGATGTTTCCTCCAAAACACTTCAGTCAGTTTTGAGACTGATCGTCGAGGCTAAATTGTTTTGCGTATTGGATTGTTCCATCGCCAAGCGTGATGGACCTTGGCTTTCAGCCGCTCTTGGCCAAAGAGGTGCTTCTTAGCCATTGAAATGGCTTAAGCGCAGCATGCGCTTCATGGAACTTTCGGGACCGCAACTGCTTTTGTCCAGGGTCATGAAATTCAGCGCCATCGGCAACTTCTTTGGCGCGCCCGTTTAGGGAGTGGGAATATTGCAAACGAAAACCGAGGTTTCCTTCCAGGTCAACGAAAACGTCGTTCATCTCACACTGGATAATCGAACGACACTGCTCGACGCATTGCGCGAACATCTACACCTGACTGGGACAAAAAAAGGCTGTGATCATGGCCAATGTGGCGCTTGTACGGTGATCGTAGGAGGGCGTCGCATCAACGCCTGCCTGACGCTGGCGGTGATGCATGAGGATGATAAAATCACCACGATCGAAGGATTGGGAGCCCCCGGCAACCTTCATCCGATGCAGGCGGCATTCATCAAGCATGACGGTTTCCAGTGTGGTTACTGTACGCCCGGACAAATCTGTTCGTCGGTGGCGGTGCTGGAAGAAATGAGGTCAAATATCCCCAGCCACGTCACCGAAAGCCTGACAGATCCGGTTGTTATAGGATCGGAGGAAATCCGGGAACGTATGAGTGGCAATATCTGTCGGTGCGGAGCCTACTCAAACATTCTTGACGCGATCAACGAAGTCGCAGAGGTGCCGGCATGAGAGGGTTTTCGTATGAACGGGTTTCATCTGCGCAGGCAGCTGCGGCTGCGGTGTCAAATAATCCGGATGCAAAATTTATCGCCGGCGGTACCAATCTCTTGGATCTGATGAAGCTGGAAATCGAAACCCCGAGCCACCTCGTGGATGTGAACGGTCTCGGTCTCGACAAAGTGGAAAAGACCTCGGACGGTGGCCTTCGAATTGGGGCGCTCGTGCGCAATACCGATCTTGCTGCCGATGGCACGGTCCGGCGGCACTACGGCGTGTTGGCTCGCGCCCTTTTGTCTGGAGCCTCTGGCCAGTTGCGCAACAAGGCCACCACCGCTGGCAATCTTATGCAGCGCACGCGCTGCCCGTATTTTTACGACCCTGCCCAAGCTTGCAACAAACGTAGTCCCGGAAGTGGCTGTTCGGCAATTGGCGGGATCAGTCGCCAGCTTGGCGTTGTGGGTGTCAGTGAGGCGTGTATTGCGACGCATCCAAGCGACATGGCAGTTGCCATGCGGGCTCTGGATGCCGTGGTTGAAACCGTCAAGCCTGATGGTCAGAAACGGTCAATTCCAATAGCCGATTTCCATCGGCTGCCAGGAGATAAACCCCACATCGACACCACACTGGCCAGAGATGAGTTGATTACCGGCGTCGTCTTGCCGCCACCAGTCGGTGGTCGCCAGATTTACCGAAAGGTTCGTGATCGCGCCTCTTACGCCTTTGCCCTGGTCTCGGTCGCTGCGATTATCCAACCCAATGCAAAAGGCGCAATCGCCGTTGGGGGCGTAGCGCACAAACCATGGCGGATCGAAGCCGCCGACGAGGAGATTTCAAAGGGATCGCGTGCCGTGAACGCCATGCTCATGGCGGGTGCCCATCCCACAGATCAAAACCAATTCAAGATCGAGCTGGTCCAACGGACAATTGCGGCCGTTCTTGCCGAGGCAAGGGGATAAGCCATGCAATTTGACAAGCCAGCAACAATCAACCCAATCGATCAGCTCAAAGTGGTTGGACGACCTGTCCACCGTGTCGATGGCGAGCTGAAAACCAGTGGGCGTGCCGTTTATGCTTACGAGTGGTCAGATCCAGACCTGCTTTATGCCTATGGCTATCCCGTCGGTTCCACCATCGCCAAAGGCCATGTCATCTCAATAGACACATCTGCCGCCGCAGCCGCCCCCGGCGTTCTGGGCATCGTTACAACACTCGATCGATCTGAGCTGAACAAGGGCAAACTCAATACCGCAAAGCTGTTTGGTGGACGTGAAGTTCAGCATTATCATCAGGCTATTGCGGTGGTGGTTGCCGACACGTTTGAGGAGGCGCGTGCTGCCGCAGCCCTGCTCAAGGTCGAGTATGCGCCAGAAAAAGGCAGATTTGACCTCAGATCTGAAATTGAAAATGCGACCACGCCAGACCCCTCAGTGGAGCCTGATACATCTATCGGACATTTTGAACGTGCGTTTGCCACTGCTCCGGTGACGCTGGACGCGGAATATTTTACGCCTGACCAATCTCACGCAATGATGGAGCCGCATGCATCTATCGCTCAGTGGAACGGCGATGAGCTTACCGTTTGGACTTCCAGTCAAATGATCGATTGGTGGCGATCTGACCTAGCAATGACGCTTGGAGTTGACAAAGAAAAAATTCATCTGAAGTCGCCGTTCATCGGCGGAGGTTTTGGGGGCAAACTGTTTCTCAGGGTAGATTGTGTTCTCGCGTGCCTTGCAGCAAAGGCAGTGGGGCGCCCGGTCAAAGTTGCCCTTCCACGTCCTATGATCGCAAACAACACCACCCACAGGCCAGCGACAATTCAACGAATTCGCATCGGCGCCGAAAACAGCGGGAAGATCACGGCAATCGCACACGAGAGCTGGTCAGGCGATCTGCCAGGCGGTGGACCGGAAACAGCCGTCATGCAAACACGCCTTCTCTATGCAGGCGAAAACCGGATGACTGCGACGAAACTGGCGACGCTTGATCTTCCTGAGGGCAATGCAATGCGTGCACCCGGCGAGGCGCCGGGATTGATGGCGCTCGAGATTGCAATGGATGAGATGGCTGAGAAGCTCGACATGGATCCGATCGAGTTTCGTATTTTAAACGACACACTCGTGGACCCCGAAAATCCCAAACGGCCATTTTCCCATCGTGACCTCGTCGGCTGCCTCAGGCGTGGTGCCCAAGAATTCGGATGGAAAAAGCGTATGCTACCTGCTCAACGGCGCGAAGGTACATGGATGATCGGGCAGGGAGTTGCTGCGGCATTTCGCAACAATCTTGTCATGCCTTCCGGCGCTCGGGTGATGCTCGATAAAACCGGAATGATCGCCGTGGAAACCGATATGACCGATATTGGAACTGGAAGTTATACCATCATTGCGCAGACCGCAGCAGAAATGCTTGGCGTTGATGTTACGCGTGTCGACGTGCGGCTGGGGGATTCCCGCTTTCCAGTGTCGGCAGGGTCAGGTGGACAATTTGGTGCCAACTCTGCAACGTCAGGCGTTTACGCTGCCTGTGTAAAGTTGCGAGAGGCCGTCGCGAGCAAGCTCGGTTTTAACTCCTCTGAGGTTGTTTTCGAAAACGGACAGGTGAGAAGTGGCAACCGGATGGTAGCTCTGGCGGATGCTGCGGGGGCTGAGGGGCTTGTTGGCGAAGACACGATTGAATGGGGGAAGTTAACCGAAACGCACCAGCAATCGACTTTCGGTGGTCACTTCGTTGAAGTTGCCGTGGATATCGCAACCGGCGAAACGCGGATCCGGCGTATGCTCGCGGTTTGTGCAGCGGGCCGTATCTTGAACCCGATCACGGCTCGAAGCCAAGTCATTGGCGCAATGACAATGGGGGCTGGAGCGGCCTTGTCGGAGGAACTAGCTGTCGATACCCGCCACGGTTTCTTCGTCAATCATGACCTCGCTGGCTACGAGGTGCCTGTTCATGCAGACATCCCACACCAGGACGTTATTTTCATGGATGAAACGGATCCATATTCATCACCCATGAAAGCGAAAGGCATCGGGGAGCTTGGCCTGTGTGGTGTATCAGCGGCAATCGCTAACGCTATCTATAACGCTACCGCCATCAGAGTTCGGCAGTACCCCATCACTCTGGATAAGCTGATAAGCAAGCTGCCCGAATTCGGATGATTGGACTCGATGAGTTGGCCGAACAAGCGTCAAGTGTCGGAGGCAACATGTTGTGTGATGTCACATCAACGCCGAGAGTTATACCTGTTAGAGCTCGTGCCGGAGATGATCCTGCAGAGATTCTGCAGTTCGCTGTGGAAGCAATGCGGTGTGGCGGGGCGGCGCTTGCCACTCTTGTTGAGATCAGGGGAGGTGCTGCACGCGCACTGGGTGCGCACGTCGCGGTCGCGGCCGACGGCAGATATTGCGGTTATGTCTCAGGGGGCTGCGTTGAAACAGCGGTTGCTGCAGAAGCTTTGGAAGCCATTGCTGAGGGTGTTGACCGCATCGTCAAATTTGGTGAAGGCTCGCCGTTTTTCGACATCGCTCTGCCCTGCGGCGGAGGCATAACGGTGGCCATCCATGTGCTGCGTACGGTTGACCCTATTGCCGGAATACTTGCGGCATTTTCCAAACGTCAGTCGGCCGGACTTGTCCTGGACACTGAGGCGCAGCAGCTCACGCTCTTTGACAGAATACCTGCCAGAAGCGGATGGCGAGGAGGCGAGTTTCTGACGGTTTATCGCCCGCAAACGCGTCTGGTCGTTTCAGGCCAGACCGGGGAAGTGGAGGTGGTCTGCCGCCTTGCAGAAGCTGCGGGTTATCAAGTGGTTTGCGGTGATCAGGAAGCGCCATTGAATATTGATCCGTTTACCGCGGTTGTTCTACTGCATCATGATCTCGATCGGGAAACGCACGTTCTGGATAAGGCGCTCTCATCGCCGGCGTTTTACATCGGGGCGCTCGGCAGTACGCGTACTCATCGCCTTCGTGTGGAAAGGTTGCGGTCCAATGGCGTCCCCGCGGAGAGTTTCAACAGGATCAAAGCACCTATCGGTATATTTGGGCCGACACGTGATGCCGTTTCGCTGGCCATTTCGATCCTGGCCGACGTCGCCGCAGCCCGGCTTGAGGCATTTGCATGACGTCGATGAGACTAGATGATATCAATGTCGCAGGACTACTTCTCGCTGCGGGACAATCAAGTCGCGTTGCAGGAGGCTTTCATAAATTGCTTTCTGAGTTTGATGGCATACCCCTTGTTCGGCGGTCTGCATCGACATTATTGGAGAGCAAACTGTCGCGTGTTGTTGCCGTTACCGGGCATCGGGGACTTGAGGTGGAAGCGGCCCTTCGTGGGCTCCCTGTCATCACCTTGAACAACCCCGATTTTGCGAAAGGCCTCGGAACATCGATCGCCAGCGGATTTCGACATCAGGGTTTGTTCGACTGCGACGGTGTTCTCATTATGCTGGCGGATATGCCCATCATAGAGTCCAAGCACATCGATCAGTTGCTGCTAGCATTCACGTCGAGTGACGGCCAAGTTGTTGTGCGAGGAGCCCATGGCAGTATGCCCGGCCACCCGGTCATCATTCCAAGGACATTGTTCGGGGCCATGCAAAGGCTGGGGGACGAAGATGGGGGTAAAATGGCGATAAAAAGGAGTGGTTTGGATACCAGGCTGGTCGATATCGGATCCGCTGCAAGGTGCGACGTAGACACGGCTCAGGCTATCATCTTGGCTGGCGGACTGCTACGTATGTAGCAGCCCTGTCAGCTGACCCATTTTTAAAGGGTTACTGTTAGAACTGACGGCTTTCATTTGCTGCTCGCCTTAGTGTCATCAACGATCTCTGTGTCTGGCCGGTCGCCACCCGATGCATGTTCGGTCTTCCAGCTACCGTCAGAGAGCTGGAATGAAATCTCTGCATCGCTGCCTTCAAGCTGCTGTCGCTCGGCCGCAGATCTGGCAGCGGCCAGCGCATTATCGTGAGTTGGAAATGTTTCAGACCAGACATCGCCAGACCGGTATGCGTAACCGCCGTCATGCTCGTCGAGGTGATAGGTAACAAGTGCCATTCAATACGCTCCTTTGCAATATTCCCCACTTATAATGCTCGCGCTAATGCTGTGGTTCCTGTTAAACGATAAAGTACGACAAGAAGGGCTGCGTTGGTCGTGGCGAAGCTAGTGACGGGCGCGTTCTTGCCGACCAAATCCTGTCGTTCTAGCGCCAGTATTCCAGCACCCCACCGTTCGAACCAAACACAGGGTCTGTATCGGGAATTGGCAGTGTTGAAATTGTCGTTTGCATTGCCTGCGTAGGGGCGGCCGTTTGAATATCCGCGTACTGGTCCTTCGGATAAGCCCCAACAATCTCGAAGTCGGGTGATGCTCCCAAATTCCGATGACCGGTACCTGCTGGCAGAATGAGACAATCACCTTTCACGACATGGAAGACGTGACCACCAACACCACCAATCAACAGCGTGGCGTCACCGCTGGCCACACCAAGCACTTCATGAGCGCCAGAATGATAATGCTGGAAATCAAATACGCCGTCTCGCCATATTCCCGTCCAGCCATTGGCGGCGAAGGCCGTTTCGAAGTCCGACCAGTCTAACTCCTGCAACGCGGCTCGATAAAGTAAAACCGGGAGGTCTGGATTGTTCGGGACCCAGGCGCTTGATTGGAAAATTACGTGTTCAACGTTCATATGGCCCCGTTTGAGATAAAGTCGGCCGGAATTTTCACATTGTCAGCGGCTGGCTTGCTTCGGAAGCAGACATAACCCTCGGAAGATGTTTGCAGTTCCGTCACAAGATCGAAATGCGCCCTCGCAGATTGGTAGTTAGTCATACTGCTGAGAGATCCAAGCAAAGCGAAGATTGCTCCCGCGATAATCGATCAAGTCATTGGCTGAGTAGCGCGCCGCCCAACCGGAACGGAGCAGAGACAACCGCACCCACTCCATTCAGGACAAGCGAGCCGGTTCCTGCCACGGGATTGGCAATTCTTTCATTCCGCAATTGCGGGTAAGCTGCCGCCAGTGCTGCGAAACGGTCGTGGTTACTCCCATTGGCAGACGGAAGGCTTGAAATATCAATGATCTGAAGGTTTTCCCGTACGGCAAGAGCGCGAGTTCGTGGGTCATTTACATCAAGAGCACCGGCGTTGAATTCCGACCCTGCGAGCCTGCGTGACAAATTAAGTGCGAGATCGTCCTTGGCCGCCAGAATGACGATCGGGTTTTTGAGACGACCGGTCATGGCAAGTTGTCTGCTCAAAAGATCGACATCGATGTCTGGCGCCGCCAGTACAATTTGATCGATCTTACTGAGGCCATCCTTTCGTCCTGTCAGGCTTAATTGCCTGACCGCCTCAACGGCAAGCCAGGCTCCCATGCTGTGGGCCAGCACGATGCTGCGAACATCTGCTCGGCCAAGATCGGTCAGTACAGATGCGAGATCATCTCGCGCAAATGCAGCAGAATCTCTGTCGGCGAGGTACCCGGTCGCCGATCCCTGCGACGGCCAGTCAAACAAAATCGGCACATCTGCGGCGGACGAATCTGCGGCCATCTGCGCAAGCCGGAACAGAGCCTCCTGATAGCTGTAGTTATAGCCGTGCACAAATATTCCGGTTGGAGTTTCCTTGGCGCGTTCTTTCGCACGCGAGATGAACTCGGTCTTCGTAAGATTCCGGTGTGCGACGACTGCGAAAGATGTGCGGGGATCAGGCTTGGCGGTAGGCCATTCGATGTTCGGCGCCTTGTGACCCGGCGGGATCGACACCGTCACTTCCAGATAGTGCAGCCGATCCGACCTGCCGGAGGTAAAAGACTGGAAGTCGTCTTTGGCGGGAACGCGATTTGAAGCCACGAGGATCGATACGGTCTTCGCATCAGGGAGGGGTGCCACGAGGGCGAGGGTGGCTGGCCCAGGGCGCGCGCATGCACTGAGGAAGAGAACGCAGAACAGGACCACGATACGGAGCACGAAAAAACCTCTGACTGAAACTGCCTGATATCTATCTCGAATTCTTGAAAAAAGAACCCCCGTTGCGATCGGCAAAAATACGGTGCTCACCGTAACGTGACGTAAAAAGGTACTGATGAGTTTATATTGTCGGGAACAATATTTATCCATCGATAGTTAGGGACATGGAAATCAGGAGAACGAGATGCTTTTCAAGAAGACTTTGATCGCAGCATTGTCCGCTGTCACCGTGATGACATCTGTCATTCCCGCATCCGCAGTACCAATGACTGTAATGAAGCCGACAATCTCAGACCAAAAAGACGTTGAGACTGTTCAGTACCGTCGCGACCATCGTAATTTTCGGCGAGACCACCGGGATTTCCGACGCCATGATCGTCACGATCGTAGAGGCTGGTATGGTGGTCACCGCGGCCACCGCGAGTATCGCCACGGGTATCGTCGTCATTCCGATGGCTGGTGGTATCCGCTGGCCGCGTTCGGAGCAGGTGCGGTGATCGGTGGTGCAATCAGTAACTCTCGGCCATCAGCTTCTGGTGTAAATCCACGTCATTATCAGTGGTGCTCTGCGCGCTACCGCACATATCGCGCGTACGACAACACATACGTACCGCGGGTTGGCGTCCGTGCAACGTGCCAGTCGCCCTATTATTGATGACGTCGATTACCAATAGTGATGATTATCACCTCGGCCTGTAAAGGCCGGGGTTTTTAAAGGTCGGTGTAGCCGCACCCTCGCAAGAAAAAGTCTACAGATGCTCGTGCACTTGCGAGCACCTCTTCGGTGACATCTGTGTCGCCGGCAATGACTCGACGCGTCAATGGCCAATAGAGGAGAGATGAAAACTGCTCAGCAAGGAAGCTATGATCCCCCTCAATTCCACCTTCGGCGAGTAAATTCATTATCCGCCTCTGAGCGGGTTTACGCCCTGCCTCCTCGACGATCCGGACCAACTCGGGAAACATGTCGGCTTCCCGATGCACGAGAAAGTACAGTGCCCTTACATCGTCCTGCAAAAAGCCTTCAACCGATTTTTCAGCCATGTTCATCAGCCGTTCTCGAAGCGTCGTTCCAGATAGAACATACGGATCTGCAATAGCCTGTTTTTCTCCGATGAAGCGTCGGACCACGGCATCAAAAAGTTCAGCCTTGGTCGCGAATTTTGAGTACACAGTTCTCTTTGAACTTTTCGCAAGCGCTGCCACCTGGTCTATGCTTGTGCGCTCATAACCATTCTGGAAAAATAATGTCTGGGCTGCGGTAACGATGTCCTGAACCACCGCCATCTCACTACCTTTGACAGGTCGACCACGAGGTCGGCAAGAAAGAGCACTCTTTATGGGCGTTTTTGCGATGGCTTTCGTCGTAATCATATCTGCCGCCCCTATTTCTCCACCTTGGTGGGAGACATCAATGATAGCAATATTATCCGTCTATGATGCGTAAATTCGTCACGAGGTTGCTGTGCCCGGTTCGTATGCAAAGCGGAGATTACAGATATCCAACGTGCTCACCATCTGGGACATCGTCATCCCAATTACCGGTTCCAATTCGGGGGCTTTCGCCTGACAACAGTTTATCGTCGTTGGAGTTTTCGCCGGCGGCTGAATTCTGACTAGCGTCGTTTTCCCCACCGGTTGAGCGATCATCATCAGTGTCTGCAAGCACGGACCGCTTGTGCAGATTTTCGTTGATTGTCGACTGGCGTTTGGCGAACCACGTATTGTCCGGCTCTGACGTGATCGACATGCTCTCGCCGACCCGTGTTGCCGTTGATCGCTCTGTGCCTCGTGTGGCCTCGACTTTCTCAATCATCCTCACCTCACCAGTCAAAAATTCGTTCGGGTTGTTTACCAACGGACAATGTCGGGCGCTCACCGGCGGGATGAACGCCCGATATTATGTCATCGATCACGGTTGAGGATTTGATCCTGCCGAAGTCCGTCAATGTCCTGAGACTGACGCATCTCTCTCTTGGCTGTGTCGTTAGCTTCGTCTACCGAAAGCTGATGGCCAGTCGGCAGGATATCGTCTCTAAGATCGTCCGGGATCTCCGACATATCTACTTCGTAAGACCGGACCCGCCCCGAGCGGGGCTCTGCTGTGCGCGTGAGCCGCCCGACGCCAGCATTGCCTGATGGATTTCCGGCAAAAATATCATCCGTCGCGCCGGCGGCTTGTTGACGTCGGTCCGCGTCAGCGACAGCGGAAACAGGGTCCGTTTGCACTTGTCTGAATTCTGAGATTGCCTTGTCGGTATCCCAGCCCTCACGCCGCCATAGGTCGGCCCGGTCATCGATGTCGATCGTGCCGTCATCATCAAGGATGTCATGGGCGGTGTCGTATCTTTCGCGATCGACATCGACCGAAACAAGGAAACCGCCCCGTTTCAATCCTTCAGCATAAGTCGCCCGGTCATCGTCCGGAAAAAACCAGTCCTCTAGCTTAGCCCAAAAGCCACTTTTATCGAGCGTCGTTGCAGCGCCTTCGCTGGCTTCATATCCGGGCAGTAGCCGCACTTCGTCAATTCCAGCCGCCTTCAGTCGCTTTACGGCACTGTCGGCATCGGCGCGACTATCGAATAGGGCGGTCAAATTGCTCGTGGTAACTGCATCTCCCAATCGAGGCGCATCGTTGTTATAGCTGATACTCATGGGGCATTCCTCCTGTTGTAAACAACAAACCGGATGCGAGGCATTCTGTTCCGTCGGATACAGTCGTTCTTTGGGGAATGGTGTGGTGCCAACGCACCCTTCCACTCACGTTTGACCTTCGACATAGTTGAGCGTTTGGTCGCGATGATCAATTCACTTCGCTGTTTGCGAAATTCCGCTTAGGATGGAAACCAGTGCGGAGGAGGGTTGCGATGGCACGCAAGGATTTTGATCCCGATACAGTCAGCCCAGATGGTCGGCCAGCTGCGAAAGCGACGCTGTTCAGTCTCGAAACAGATGGTCCATGGCGTGGCTCGCTACCTGGAGAAATGCTGGGCTCAGCGGTTACCGTTTTGGCCTATGGTAACGACACGCCGGGGGAAGGTCCGCGCCTTCACGTTCACCCCTATGATGAAACCTTCGTCATTGTCGCCGGTCAAGCCCGCTTTTTTGTCGGAGATCAGGTCATCGAGGCCGAAGCCGGACAGGCAGTTCTGGGACCCGCAGGCGTACCGCATCGTTTTATCAATCTGGGGCCTGGTCGATTGCAGACGATCGACATTCACCATTCGCCGCGCTGGATTCAGACCGACCTGGAGTGAGAACCGCTGTCGCGTTTGCATCGCGGGAACCATTTTCGCCTGATGTGGTTATGCCAAGCGTGAACCGGCTGTCTTTCGGTTCATCGCAGGCTGATCAGCTTCGCGTGTCTTCATCTCTTTCTTGTTGGATCTACGCGAGGTCGATCGATGCCGAAAAACAATGCCCGTATAACGGCGGGAGACTACACATCCTTAGGTGCAACGCTCAATGATGACGGCGTGAATTTCGCAATTTTCAGCGCCCATGCGGAACGGGTTGAGCTTTGCCTTTTCAGTGAGGATGGAAAAAGTGAAATCGAACGCATTGAGCTTCCAGAATACACCAACGAGGTCTGGCACGGTTTTGTCCCCGCTCTAAAGGCGGGCACCCTTTATGGATACCGCGTCCATGGCCCCTATGATCCCGCAAAAGGTCACCGCTTCAACGCCAACAAACTGCTCGTTGACCCCTATGCACGCGAAATTGTTGGCGACATCGAGTGGGGCCAACCGCATTTTGGCTATGGTCTCGACAGTGAAGACAAGGATCTGTCATTCGATGAAACGGACAGCGCGCCCGTTATGCCGAAGGCGCGGATCATCGATCCCAGGGACTATGATTGGGCGGGTGATATCAAGCCCGGAATATCATGGTCCAAGACCATATTTTATGAGACCCATGTCAAAGGGTTCACGCAGCTTTTCTCTGCGTTGCCGGAGGAGGTGAGAGGCACTTTCGAGGGCCTCGGTCACCGACAGCTTGTGGATTATTTCAAAAGTCTTGGCATCAGCTCTGTTGAGTTGCTGCCCATCCACTGGTTTCCAGATGATGCCCACCTGCTCGACAATGGGCTTAAAAACTTCTGGGGCTACAACACGCTTGGATTTTTTGCCGCCGCACCCCGCTATTACGGGCCGCGCGGCCTTGCGGGCTTCCGCGATATGGTACGCGCCTTCCATGACGCAGGGATCGAGGTCATCCTCGATGTCGTTTACAACCACACAGCCGAGGGTAACGAGCTCGGGCCGACGCTTTCATTCAAAGGCATCGACAATTTTTCCTATTATCGCACGATGCCCGATGAGGCGCGGTATTACATCAATGATACCGGGACCGGAAACACGGTAAACACCTCGCATCCGCGCGTCTTGCAGCTGATCACGGACTCGCTGCGTTATTGGGCGGAGGAGATGCATGTCGACGGTTTCCGCTTCGATCTTGGGACCGTTCTGGGACGTGAACCGGAGGGTTTTGATCAGCGCGGCGGATTTTTCGATGCGGTCGGGCAGGACCCCGTGCTTTCCCGTCTGAAACTGGTCGGAGAGCCGTGGGATATTGGCCCAGGGGGCTACCAGGTTGGTGGTTTTCCACCGGGATGGGCGGAATGGAATGACAAATACCGGGACACTGTGCGCGAATACTGGAAAAACGAAGATGGCACCGCCCCGGAATTCGCGTCACGACTTTTGGGTTCAGCCGACATTTACGACCAGCGCGGCCGGCGTACTTGGTCCAGCGTCAATTTTGTAACGGCCCATGATGGTTTTACGCTACACGACCTTGTTTCGTATAATGACAAGCACAATGAAGCCAATGGAGAGGACAACAAGGACGGCCACGACCATAACCGCAGCTTCAACTACGGCGCGGAAGGCCCCACCGATAATCAGGATATCATTGCGGTACGCGAAAGACAGAAGCGCAATTTCCTCCTGACGCTCCTTTTCTCTCACGGCACGCCCATGCTGCTGGCAGGCGACGAGTTCGGCCGCAGCCAGATGGGTAACAACAACGGATATTGCCAGGATAACGAATTGAGTTGGGTGCATTGGGACAACCTTCCTGAAAGCACGCATGGCTTGCGCGAGTTCACCAGGGAGGTCATTTCGCTGCGGCAAAATCACTCCATCCTCCGGCGCGACAGCTGGCACGACGGAACAGTCGTGACGTGGTATAATCCCGATGGAAGTGAGCGTGGTGGCGAACAATGGGCAGATGCGAGAAGCAGGACCATGGCGCTGCGTTTATCGCGAGATGACAGTGACGAAGAGGGCTGGAAAGACGTTCTGATATTGTTCAATCCTCACGATGCCTCTGTGCCCTTCGTTCTTCCTCAAGCGAACGGGAAATGGACGGCGGTGCTGACCACGACCGATCCAGATGTGAAGGAACAGCAGCTAGATGCCAATGAGTATGTGGTGGCCGATCGCAGTGTGGTTTTGTTGCGATCAGACTGAGGCACGAAATGTGTAGGGGATCACCTGCTTGCTTGAGGCAAACCGGGCGAGGGTAAAGTCGATGTCACACCAACAGTTTTTTGCCAGACACGCTGCTGATGTCGCAAGAGACCTTGTTGGTGCGACCTTCACCGTCGACAATGTTGGCGGCGTCATCGTCGAGACAGAAGCCTATACGGCGGATGACGAGGCCTCTCATAGCTTCAGAGGTAAAACGCCAGGCAACAGCGTCATGTTTGGCAAGCCGGGGGATATTTATGTCTATCGTTCCTATGGCCTTCATTGGTGTCTCAATTTCGTGTGTCTACCTGCAAGTGCCGTCCTGATCCGGGCAATTGCACCCGAGCACGGACTGGCCCAGATGTATGCGCGCAGGAAAATGCATAATGATACAATACTGTGTGCCGGGCCGGGCAGACTGTGCCAGGCACTGGACATCACCGGCAAATTCAATGGCCTGTCCCTCGAGTTGCCGATTTTTTCGCTGACGATCCCTGTGTCGCACTCGCCGCTGCAATGCGGGCCGCGGATAGGAATTTCAAAGGCAAAAGATGTGCCCTGGCGGTTTGGACTGAGCGGATCCAACTATCTCAGCAAGTCTTTCCCGCCATTCACGGTTTGAACTCGCCAAGCTCGTTTCGCTCGGCATCAATGCCGCAGGCTGCCATATCCTCCCGAGTGGCAAAACGTGGGTGCTAGGGGCCGATCAAGAAATACTTCCGGCCAGCGCTTTTTCCGAAAAGGTTGGCTTGCTACGCGATCCAAGATGCCACCATCCATTTGTCACTATTCAAAGGTCGTACTCATCACCGATGCTGGAATGACTGGATTAGAGCGCGAGCTTATGCATGGGGGGAACTCGATGCGCAAAAAGCACGGCAAAGATGTTCAGCACTGGCAACAGGCGCCAGCAGAATATGAACGCCCGATCAAAACACGTCGGTGCCTGCTCAGCAGCCTTTTTCGGTGAGACAAAAAGAAATGGCGAACTTTTGATCCTCAAAATGGTTAGCCCTACTTGTAGAACCGGAAGAGGAGACAGATCCATGCATATGACGAGACGCGACCTAATGGTCGTCACAAGTGCAGCTGCGGCTGCGGGCATCATGAGCAGTCCACATGTGGCTTCTGCCGCGGCACCGTTTGAGCTTCCTGCCCTTCCGTTCGAGGAGGATGCGCTTGCCCCGCATATCTCGGCCAAAACCGTCGCCCTGCATTACGGAAAACATCACAAGGGATATTTTGACAAGTTGAACCCCTTGGTGAAAGGCACGCCCTACGCGGATATGGAGCTGGAAGGCATCGTTGTTGCTTCCGCCGAGAACAAGGACACTAAGATTTTCAACAACGCTGCACAGGCCTGGAACCACGTTGTATATTGGCAGCAGTTCACACCGGGTGGCCCCAACAGGCCCGACGGTAAACTTGCAGAAGAGCTGACCTCGACGTTCGGCGATTATGAAGCTTTTATCGACAAGGCCGTGGCGGCCTCCGACGAGGTATTTGGCACCGGCTGGGTGTGGTTGACACGAGACGATGGCAACAAACTGGCACTTGTCGGGTATGAAGACGGCAACAATCCTGTGGCAGTCGGACGCCCGGCCTATCTCGGCATAGATATCTGGGAGCACGCCTATTACGTTGATTATGAAAATCGAAAACCAGAACACATCAAAGCTGTGCTGACCAATCTGATCAATTGGAAAATTGTCGCTGATCGGGTCAATGCTGCCTAGTCGCAAAAGCCATTGTTGAGTATGCCCTCGGTGCCAACATGCCGCCGAGGGCATTATCGTAAGCGGCTTTGAAGGGCTCCTGTCTAAAGCGTATTTACGGTCTTCTGCGCCACGCGGCCGTCATCTCTCAGCACAGTTGCAGCCAGAATATCCCCGGGAACACAAGCACTGTCGATGCCATTCCGGCGATGGCGCAATACCGTCCTATACGGTTGATGCCGCCGCTTGCCGCTTCGCTTTTGATCACCGCGAAATAGGCATAGGCCGACACGATCAAGGCCAGACCCAGCACGGCGACGATGAGGACGCGCAACTGGCTGATGTCTCCCCACAGGACGAGATCCCAACCGGCGCGGCAGCCAACGGATTGCACTGCATAAAACAGGCTGAAGAACATGGCCCAAAGCAGGAGAGGTCCGATCAATATCATCATGATTCGATAACGCGTCATCGTCAGCTCCCCTTCAGCGCGACCGTGAAAATGAAGGGGTATGAGGCTGCAACGACAGTGACTACCAGACAGTAACCGTGCCACAGGCGTGCAATCAGCAAGTCATTTTGGCGCGCTGACGAAATGTAACCGCGATACAGTCTGAAGCCGCAAAAGGCGGAAAACACTGCCCCCAGCATGAGATGAATTGTCAAATAGGTGAAAACGGCGAACTTCACCGCCTCAAGCGCGTGCGAGGTTGCAAACGTCTGTTGAAGCAACTCATTCAACGTCAGAGCCGACGAGATCAGATAACCGACAAAAGCGACTGCCAGAAACGCGTAATTCCATGTTTTGCGATATCCGGCCAGTATTCCGCATAGGCCCGCGGCCATGGCGGTGGCCGTGATCCAGATAATGTTGTTGTCGGACGCGATCGCGCTTGTCGCCGGTGCTGCGGAAACCCAGAGGAAAAGACCGCCAAACAGCAGGGACGAAAACAAGGTGGAGTTGGCGACCAGTGTCAGGCGCATTGCAAGTATGCTGGGCGCATCCCGGCTCTCGAAATTCAAGGGAAGCGTGCTTTCAGGTGACGCAGACACAGGGCCGCGATCCTGGCGCGCATCGCCATTTCTTGTCCACAGCAGAAAGATGCCGAGCGTGGCGAGCAGAAACACGACCGCGAGGCCGTATGATTTGAACAGGAGGCATAGGAAAAATCCGCCGGTCGCAATAGCTGTCAGTAGCGGCAGGTAGGTCGGTCTGGGCAAGATGATGATTTGATTGGCCTCTCCGGATACCGCATCCACGCCGATGGATTCCATCCAGCCGTTGCGGGCAAAGCCGAGGTAGCCCTTTCCCGATGCCAGCTCTGCCCCCAACTGATCGATTGGCAAATCGTCCGCTCTCTTTGAAACATGCGGGATCGATGCAAAACTGTAGGACGTTGGCGGCGTGGGCATTGCCCATTCAAGTGTTCCGGCCTTCCACGGGTTTCTCCTGAAGGGTTTGCCGTAGAGGAAGATCAGCACGATATCCAGGGCGGCGAGAACAAAGCCCATCGCCATGACGAAACTGCCAAAGGATGACAACAGGTTGAGCCACTCCCATGGTGACGCGTCGGGATAGGTAGAAATCCTGCGCGGCATGCCCAGCAGACCAGTCAGGTGCATCATGAAAAATGTCAGGTTGAAACCAGAAAATATCATCCAGAATGCCGCACGAGAGAGGTGCTGAACGGGTTGGCGACCACTCATGTGGGGCACCCAGTAATAAAGGCCTGCAAGCATGGGAAACAGGAATCCGCCAACCAGCACATAATGCAGGTGAGCGACGACAAAGTGGGTATCATGGGCCTGTTGATCGAACGGCACCATTGCCAGCATGACGCCGGTCAAACCGCCGATGATAAAGACGAAAAAGAACCCGAAGACGTGAAGCATCGGGACGTTGAGTTGAGGGCGCCCCTGGGCAAGTGTCGCCAGCCAGCTGAAAATCTGAATGGCCGTCGGTATGGTAACCAAAGCGCTGGCGGCAGAAAAAAACGAGAGGGCAACGTGCGGAATTCCCACCGTGTACATATGATGTACCCACAGGCCGAACGAAAGAAACGCCATGGCGATCAGAGATGCAACAATCAGGTGGTAGCCCGTTAATGTCGTGCGCGCCAGAACCGGTATAATCGTTGATAGCGCGCCGGCTGCCGGAAGGAATATGATATAGACCTCGGGGTGCCCGAACAGCCAGAACAGATGCTGCCATAACAACGGGTCACCACCCCTGTCTGGATCGAAAAATGGCAGATCAAATGCCCGCTCTGCCTCAAGCAGGATTGAGCCGAGGATAAGTGGCGGAAAACCAACCAGCATCATGCCGCCAACGACCAGCATATACCATGCGAAGATTGGCATTCGAACCAGCGACATGCCAGGCGCGCGCATGCGCAGTATGGTCACGACGATTTCGATAGCGGCGCTGATTGCCGAGATTTCAACGAAGGTGATGCCCAGTAACCATATGTCGGCGTTGATGCCAGGACTAAACTTTGACGACGATAGGGGTGTGTACATGAACCAGCCCCCCGATGGCGCCACACCACCCAGCAGGGCAATAACAAGCATTGAACCGCCAAACAGGTAACACCAGTAGCCGTAGGCTGACAGGCGGGGAAATGCGAGGTCTCGTGCGCCAAGCATCTTGGGCAAAAGATAGATCGCCAGACCTTCGAAAAATGGTATGGCAAACAGGAACATCATGATGGTGCCGTGCATGGTGAACACTTGGGCATACTGGCCAGCGTCCATGAAGGCGCTTGCAGAGGTTGCAAGCTGTGTGCGGATAAGCATGCCGAGAAAGCCCCCAATGGCGAAAAAAGCCAGGGCCGTTACCATGAACCGTTTGCCTATGACGTTGTGATTGACCGCTGAAAGGCGGCGCAGACCAGTTCCCGTTTCCCAGATGTGTTCCAGTTGGCGGTGCAGTGCCAAAGATGATGTTCGTCGGGTTTCTGTTCGATCCATCACTGGCGCAAATTCCTTAGCAGTTCTTCGAAATCATTCGGGCTGTGCGTGTTGACGCGGAAGCTCATCTGGTCGTGGCCTATTCCGCAATATTCTGAGCAGATACCGCCAAACGTACCCTCCACATCTGCCTTCAGGACGATGCTGTTGACCTGTCCCGGTATGGAATCGATCTTGCCGCCTAGCCTTGGCACCCAGAAACTATGGATGACGTCGATGCTGGTCGTGTCGATCTGGACTGTTTGTCCGACCGGCATATGAAGAACGTCACGGCTGTGCACCTGGTCTCCATCGATGGTGTAGGTAAACTCCCAGCTCCACATGCGCGATGTCGCCGTTATCGTGACGTCGGGTTTTGGCGTGTTGGCCCCAAAAAGCGTTTCGCCCTGAAAAAATGCAAAGATCAGAAGCGCGATAAGGATCGGAACAGGCATGCCGATGCCGCCAATTCCGATCCAGTGTTTTGCGCTGATGTGGCGTACCTTGTCCGTGCGCAACATCACCATCGCGAACAGAGCCATGACCAGGACAAAAATAACCGTGGCCCCACCGAACATGACCCACCAGAGATCGGCGACCATGCTTGCGGATGGTCCAGCAGGGTCGAGTGTCGACAGATCACTGCGGCAGCTGGATAACAGAGATGTGGCGAGGCCTGCAACCAAGAGATGCTGGAACCTGATCAGTGCTTCGCGTGTTGGTCTGGACACAGGAGAGAAGATATGCCAGAGACTGAAGGTCCGAACCCGGTCATTTCCAAACTTGAAGAGAAAACGACGAGTTCTGCAGTGGCCGTCGCCGGTCATCCACTTCATGCCATGACGGTTCATTTTCCCATTGCTTTGGTCATCGCTACCCTTGCTGCCGATATCATGTTCTGGTGGACGGCTGACACCTTTTGGGAACGAGCCGGGCTGTGGGCAGCCGGTGGTGCTTTTTTTAGTGGTGTTACCGCTGGTTTGATCGGTACCGCCGAGCTTTTGCTGGTAGCCGGCATAAGGGCGCGGGTTGCAAGCTGGGCGCATGGCATCGCAGCCATGGGGCTTATCGCCGTCGCGGGGGCGAACTGGGGAGGGCGTGTCACAGATGTGATTGCTGTCTTGCCACATGGCTTGGGTCTGTCGGTGCTGGCGACAATGCTCACAGGACTGGCGGGCTGGCACGGCGGTAAGCTGATATTTGATCACGGTATCGGCCTCATGGTATCTCCCAAGGACTGACATCCGACACGAGTTTTTTCAGCCCACCAGGTTCAAAAACGCCAGGTGGAAGGGTTAAGTTGATATCTGGCCGTGCCAACACCACAAAAATGATGCCGCCGGCCACTAGGCAGCTCAGTACGGTGGCAATGATAAATCTCCAGACGGGATATACCTCTCCCTTTCCGAACAGGCGGATAATGACGAGGCCCGTCAGGACATGGATGACAATCAGCATCCCGACGAGTACCAGCTTCACAGAGAACCAGCCACTATAGGGATGTTGCAGGAACGTCAGGCCTGTGCCTGTGGCGATGGCGACGAAGGCTGCGGGAGACAAAATACTGACATAGGAAAACCGGACGATCTTTTGCAGACGGTACAGTTCATCATCTTTGCGGATATGGGCTCTTTGAACATAAAGACCCGGCAAACTGACGATGCCGGCGGCCCAGATCGATATTGCAGCCAGATGAATAAACTTGACGAGCATCACCATCAGCTGCCGCCCCGTCGCTCAACGGGGGCCATAAACCGTGCACTTACCATCCAGATTGCAGTGATGGCATAAGGCAAAATGCCAACGGTCCACATTAAAAGGCCGGCAAGTTGCTGGTCCTGAAGTGGATTGAGACCAAATGCTTCGGTCGTCAAAAAGTGCGCTTCAAAAATCGGAAAAGGCGCGAAGGTTATGACTGCGGCCAGAAATCCCATCTGGACCATTGTGCCGACCAACAGACCGAGCGCTGCAAAAACAGATGTGCCCTGTGACAGCATGACGGTCCAAAGCCAGACAGACGCGAGAATTAACCCGCTTTGCATCAGCCAGTATTGCCATGGGCCAGACAGAGCAAAGTCGTAGGCGAAGGGAAGGTGCCACAACCAGTAAATTGCGGTGTGCAGCACAAACACCAGCTCTACCGGCACTTTAACACGAGAGGTGAGCCTACGGGGCAGCATCATAGCAATCATTGGTGCGGCGACTGCTCCAACAAGAATATGATGTACCGCGCGGGCTGAAAACAAGGCGCTTGAAAGGGCACAAAGCGGAGAGATGAAGGCGGCGAACACAACGATGCCAAGTGCTGTCGTCAATCCGCGTTGCGCGCGCGATTGCCCGAAATACAACGCGGTTAGCCCCGCAGCCAAGATGATGATCAAGGCGGGATCAAAATTCCACGAGGACGACAGGTTAGCAGGCATAGGAGCAGCGCCGCAGTAGGGCTCAAACACGCGCGACAAATTCTGTTGCCCCCTTTGTTCCGATTTCGGAGATCCGTTCACTTATCGCAACGCGTCTGGCTCCCAACGGTTCCAAGATTTGTCACAAAATTGCGAGAAACAACCTAAAATAGGCATTTGCTTGGAACAATGCCGATATTTTCCTAGTTACATAACCTTGGATTGTACTTGAGGAGGTTCGTATGCCAGATGTCACAGGGTTGTTTCAACATCTCAACGGTGCCCGCCGCGCGGTGAAATACCTTGAGGATATCGGCATCAATCCCGCCGAAATCTCAGTCATCGCTTATGACCCAACTGCCGATCTGGCCCCGCATCCGGACGCCAAGCAAGGTGCGACAGCGGGCGCTGGTATTGGTGGTGTCTTGGGTACGGTTGGCGGTGCTCTCACGGGCCTTGGGCTGGTCGCCATACCTGGTGCTGGCTCACTTGTCGCGTCCGGCTGGCTGGTGACTGCGATCACAGGAGGTATGGCGGGTGCCGCAACCGGGGGAACCGCAGGCGGGGCACTTGGGTTTTTGATGAGCAGTGGCTTCGAAGAACCCGAAGACGTGGACCGTAAACTCAAACAAGGCTCGACCATCGTCAGGGTGATGGTGCCCGAAAAGCGCTTCTTCGAAGTGAAGGATGCATTTCAAAAGCTGGCCAACGCCCAATAGCGCGGCTGCGCAAATTGAGCCCAGCAGGTTGTCAGAATGGCGCTCTCCGCGCCAGTTGCGAAAGGTTGTACCAGTGAAAGACAAAGTCAAATATGCCAAATATACCATGCCAACGGGAGGATGGGGCTCCGTCAAGTCGCTGGCAAAAAACGCGGTGCAGCAACGAGCCGTGAAAACTTTGCCAGGACTGTTGAAGGATCATAACAAGACCGGCGGCTACATGTGCACCAGCTGTGCGTGGGCAAAGCCTGGCAAGCCACATCTGGCAGAATTCTGCGAAAACGGTGCCAAAGCAACCTTCTGGGATTTAACGGCGAAACGAACAACACCCGATTTCTTTGCGCGTCATACGGTTACTGAATTGCTTGGCTGGTCTGATTACGAACTGGAAAACCAGGGGCGCTTGACGCACCCGTTACGCTTCGATCCCTCAAGCGACAAATATGTCGAAGTGAGTTGGGCGGAGGCCTTTTCCGATATTGGTCAAAAGCTGAAAAGCTACGATCCGCAGAGCGTTGTATTTTATGCCTCGGGGCGGGCATCTCTCGAGACATCTTACATGTATCAGCTGTTGGCCAGACTTTATGGCAACAACAATCTGCCCGACAGTTCCAACATGTGTCATGAGACAACCTCAGTTGCACTTCCCCAGAGTATAGGTACGCCTGTCGGCACCATTCTGCTGGAGGATTACGCTCATACGGACTGCATCCTTTCCTTCGGTCAAAATGTCGGAACAAATGCGCCGCGCTTGCTTCACAGTTTGCAGGAGGTGCGGGAGCGCGGCTCTCCAGTGATCGTTTTCAATCCGCTGAAAGAACGCGGCTGGCAAGAGTTCGTCAATCCACAACGACCCGGCCAGATGATCACCAACAAGCCTACCGAAATTGCCACGCAATATTATCAGGTCAATGCCGGTGGCGATATCGCGGTCATGATGGGAATGGCCAAGTTCCTGTTGGAATGGGATGATGAGGCACAGCTACATGGCCGCGAAAGGGTCATCGACCAAACATTCATTCAAGAGCATACACACGGTTTTTCTGATTTCGAGACAATGGTCCGCACCACGAGCTGGTCGGATATTCTCCACGTCAGCGGCTTGAGCCGGGCGTCGATCGAGGCCGCTGCAAGAACCTACGCGAATGCGAAATCCGTCATTGCCATCTACGGCATGGGACTGACACAGCACCGTTATGGTGTCAGCAATGTGCAGATGTTGATCAATCTGCTGTTGATGCGCGGCAATATCGGTCGACCGGGCGCCGGCATCTGTCCTGTGCGCGGACACTCGAATGTCCAGGGCCAGCGAACAGTCGGCATTGCGGAAAAAACCGAATTGGTGCCGCTGGACCGGCTTGCCGAGCAGTATGGCTTTGAGCCACCACGCAATGACGGTCTCAACACAGTCGAGGCGTGTGAAAGTATCGTCAAAGGACACATCAAGGCATTCATCAGTCTCGGCGGCAACTTCGTGCGTGCCATTCCTGAGCGCGACCTGATGGAAGAAAAATGGCGTGACCTCGATCTCTCCGTGCAGATTGCCACCAAGCTCAATCGCAGCCACCTGATCACCGCCGCGACGACCTATATCCTGCCCACCCTTGTGCGCTCCGAGATCGACAAGCAGGCATCGGGACCACAGATCGTGTCGATGGAGGATTCAACGACATGTATTCATGCATCACGCGGCAAATACCAGCCAGCGAGCGATACGCTTCTGTCGGAACCCGCCATTGTTGCAGAGATCGCCAAACATGCACTGTCACCAAACCCGGCGGTTCCGTGGGACGAATGGGTTGGTAATTACGCCCTGGTTCGAGATGCTATTGAAGCGACCTTCCCAGAGCAGTTTCGTGAATTCAACAAGCGACTGGACATTCCAGGAGGATTTCCCAGACCTGTGGCAGCGCGTACCCGCGAGTGGGAGACGGAAACCGGCAAGGCGAACTTCCTGCTGCCGAAGGCGCTTTCCTCGAGTTTCGCAAGCATTGACGACAGTGACATCTTCCGGCTGATAACCCTTCGATCGAATGACCAGTTCAATACAACGGTCTATGGCTATGATGATCGTCTGAGGGGCATTCACAAGTCCCGATCGATCATCATGATGAACGCCGATGATCGAGTTCGCGCAGGCATTCAAAAGGACGGATTTGCGAAAGTGTCCACTGCCGTTGATGACGGCATCATCCGGGATATCGTTCTGCAGGTTATCGATTACGATATTCCTCCAGGCAGCTGCGCAGCCTATTACCCTGAATGCAATAATCTAATCCCTCTGTGGCAATTCGCTGAAGAGAGTAAAACACCCGCTGCCAAATCGGTCCCGGTGCGCGTGGTGCCGGTATGAGTACATTCCCGACACCTGCAGAACTGACAGCGTCGAATTTTGAAACGCTTGAGGACAAAGCCTCTCAACCGCTGAAGACGGTAGCAATCCTCGGCACCCTTGCGGGCGTGTTCATTGGTCTGGGGGGCGTTTTTGCGATCACAGTTTTATCGGGTGCTGACGCCATGCCGTTTGGTGTTGCCCAGTTGCTTTCCGGACTGGTTTTTGCGCTTGGCCTGGTGGCGGTCGTTATCGCGGGAGCGGAGCTGTTCACCGGCAATACTCTGTTCTTTGGGTCAGTTGCCTTTGGCAACCTGGCCTTCTTGCCCGTTATGCGTGTTCTCGGCGTGGCTTACGTGGCGAATTTTGCCGGTTCGCTGTTACTGGCAGGGATAGTGTTCCTCTCCGGCTTTCATCTTGGCGGCGATGATGCCGTGGCCGGTGCTGCAGTGGAACTTGCCGTTACCAAGGGTGACAAGGCATTCACGACAGTGTTTTTTAGCGGCGTAATTGCCAATTTCCTCGTGTGTCTGGGTGTATGGCTGGCACTTGCCGGACATACTGTTTCGCAAAGGCTGCTGGGTTTGCTTATGCCGGTTGCTGCCTTCGTGGCAGGTGGGTTCGAGCACTCGGTTGCAAACATGTTTTTGCTGCCATACGGGTATATTGTTCAACTCGGCTCAGATGAATTGTCCGGCATTGCGATGTCTTCAATCGTCAGCAACATCGCAGCCGCGACACTCGGAAACATCCTCGGGGGCGCGATCGTCGGCGTGACCTATGGTTATCTCTATTTGCGAGACCGATAACCACGATAACGGCGAGTTACTGGCTATGGTTCGGCACTGCTTTTGACGGAGGAAGCCACCGTTTCGCCAGCGTTATCACCGGCGGATGGCTCCTTATCACTGGCTTCCGACTTGAAGCCGGACAAGAGCCGCAAGGTTGCAAATGTCATGATCGATAATACGATTGCAGTGTCGTAAGCCCCTAAGCCTACAGCGGCGCCCACTGCCCCGGTTGCCCAAAGACTGGCGGCTGTCGCGGTACCACGGGTACTCGCCTTGCCCACGAGGATTGCTCCACCGCCAATGAAGCCAACGCCATTGATAAGGCCTTCGACAATGCGTGCTGTGGCCTCGGGATTGTCGGCTGTCACTGTTTCGGCTGCCTGGATAAAGCCACAGGCAGCAATTGCCACCAGCGGAAACGTTCTAAGGCCTGCACTCCGTTCGTTGCGTTCGCGGTCCCATCCTATCGGCAATGCGAGGATGTAGGCGAAGAGGAGGGCTACTAGGTGTGGGACGATATTGATTTGAACGCCTAACGAGTTTAGCCATTCGATCATAATGATAAGCCCCCGCATTGCAGGGGCTCATCTGGAAGTTCGCGGTGCGAAGCTGTCAGCGATGGGTCGTGGCAATCGGTCGATTTAGACACCTAAGCCCCCGAAACACTGAAGCCGATGAGAGCTGCGTAAATTATGACGACTACCACGCAGACAATGATGATTGCCGCCATTACGAATTTACCAGCCCGCCGCTTTTCCGGTTTGCTGTCGTTCGGTTCCGTTTTGCGCAAGATCGGGTCGTCTGGGGCGTTCGGCGTCATGAAATACCTTTCTTTAAATACTCCCATCACAAACGCCGCGAACGCTCTGGAGTTCCAAAAAGGAGACGGTTGTCGAGATTTTGGCTCGTCGACTACATCATTTATCATGGTGCGAGACACTCATCGCAAATACCGCAGCCATCAGCGTCCATCGTCGAGGCGGGTCGCGCTTTTTGGCAGCAAGGGCAGGTGACGGTTTCGGGACCCGGTGCGCATCTGCGGTCAGGTGGCAGGATTTCGATCTTGCATTCCGACAGAGTATCGGCTTTGGACTGTTTCATGACGATGCTCCCTTCTGTGATAACGCTCAGATGGGAAGCTTTAAAATGAGTGCAAGGCCTTGAATTGCATCCGACAATACCAGTCAACATAGCGATCGGTTGTCGTTGGCTTTGATCGCTCGCAGCGCCTTAACTCGCGCTTTCTCCGGGATATTGTTTGTGTTTAAGCAGCGTGGCGAGGTGAACCGTGTTGCGCGCCAACATGGAAACCATGGTTGTCACTGTTTCAGGCGGCTTTTTGAAATCAACGAAGTTCTTATTGCCCATAGCTTCACCGACCCAATACGACACTGCGTTGGCGGCAAGTGTAAAACCGACGTCGTTCATGGCTTGGAAACTCGGCAGATACATGGTGGGCTCCGTCCTCGTTCCCCACGACAGCAACCGCAGCGACCTTTCCGTAGGACACCATTCTTCCGTTGTCGTCGGTTTCCCCGAGAAAGGCATCCATGCGTTCAAGTGTGCGTTTGCAGACGCTGGATGGTTGTCCAAGCCAGATTGGAGTTCCGACAACGAGTATATCGGCGGCTAGAATCTTCCCGCGAATTTCCGGCCATGCATCGCCGTCGCCTTCATCTGATGTGACGCCCGGTTTGATGTCGTAATCGGCCAGTCGCAAGATTTCTGTTTGCACATCATGGGCGGAGAATTCGTCAGCGATAAGCTGCAGCATCTTTTCCGTGGACGATATGTCTTTCGTCGAGGATGGTTTCAGAGTTCCGTTCAGGGCAAGAGCTTTCAGGGGCATGTGGCATCTCCTCGGTCAAACCGTCGGCTGTTGGTTGTCCAGCCGAACCATCGAGGGCCGATGTTGTTCCCGCTTTGCAGACACATAGACATTTTACGATGGTCGCAACGGCCGGGATCAGCGTTTCCTACTGGTTCAAACGCAAAATACCTGCCGCAGTCGGCATGTCCGTAAACAGGTGCGTAGCATAGCCGCGCCGACAAGGATGTGGAGAGCTTCCTTGTTGCAGAACTGCTGAGACGCTATCCGGACGACGGAATAGTTGGCGAGGAAGGATCCGTGATCAACCCTGCGGCGGCACGGCAGTGGGTGATCGACCCGATAGACGGCACATTCAATTTCGTACGAAGAATGGATCAATGGGCTGTTTCAATTGGCCTTTTTGAAAACGGAAAACCCATTTACGGCGTGATCCACGCCCCCGCACGGCAGGAGACCATTTCGGGGGGGGTAGGTGCTGACGTTGTCTTCAACGGAAAGCGATTGGACCAACTGGCGGTTCTTGATCGTTCAAGAGGGGTGGTATCGCTTGGCTTTAGCACCGACACCCCCGTCGCTTCGGAAGTTGAGGCACTGCGCTTTATCCTCGAGGATCTGAAGTTTTCCTACCGCAACTGCGGCTCCACGACAGTCGCCTTCATGATGATGGCCACGGGTCAAATCGATGCAGTTCTTGGCTTTGGCGCACGCAGCTGGGACGTGATGGCAGGACTGGCAATTGTTGATCGAATGGGCGGTAAATGTTCAATCGACTGGAATGCGACAGGCCTGGAAGATAGGCTTGCATATGTTGCAGGGACGCCCGAAATTGTCGATCTTTTCGAGCCAGCACTCTAGGCTCAGTGCGACAACTGCGAAGTCGACTGCAACACAATTCCACGGCTAATTCGCGCAAATCGGCGAGGTCATCATGGGCCTCGTTCTGTTCGCCGATGTATCCCAGACACACAGCAGGCTTTAGCTCAGAAATCGTCCCTTTGCGGCACCACATCATGGAACAATGATTCGTCGAGCGCATTTTCTGCACAGGTTGCTGCCTTTTTTATTGATCGGTCTGTGGCCGCTCCAGGAAATTGCTGAGGAAATGACGTTGACGAAAAAAACGCTAATCGAGGTATCCGTATCTGACTCGGACGGAAATCTCATGCCATTCGGCATCATGAATACAGAGCAAGCGGCGGAGCTTTCCGATGACAGCTATCACAAGACTGTCGCACATTCCGCTGTTGACGAAGAGAGCAGCCAGGACGAGGTAGCAGAGATCTGATCCACTTCGGTAGGTGTTTCAGATTTTCCGCGTCAACTGCGTTCGTTATACGAGTTCGTTTCCGAACTGCTGACAGGTCGGTCGCTGGGAGCTAGCCAGCGCCGTGGCAGACGCTGGTCTCACTTTCAAGAGCGGCGGCTTGCCCGCGCATCATCCGCCAATACAAGGCTTGCTGGCGGCTCCAGACTTTCGTCTCCGTCAACAATTGCCGAGAGATAGGTCAGAGCATTTTTCATCCCATTTGCGGTATACGGTTTTTCGATCGCACCGAGTGCACCAGCGAAATCGTCCGGGATTTTTTTGATGTTTCCGCTGACGAAAACGTAGGGTACGCCGTTTTCGGATAGTTCGCGTCCGAAATCTATCCCGGTAGCTCCGTCCATCAGATGTATGTCGACAAATGCAAAATCAGGTTTTGTCGAGGCTAGTGCCCTCCGGGCTTGGTCGCTGCTCATTACCATGTCAGTAACCTCATGACCTGCCAGCTCGACTTCGCTCTCAAGCTCCATTGCGAGCAGCATTTCATCCTCAACTATCATTACCTTCAATGCGTCGTCTCCAAGTTTACATCAACAAGCACAGTAACGCTTACACTTGTCTTTCGGTTCTGTACGGTCCGCTCGATTTTTGCACCAAGCTGCAGAGCAGAAGCTTCAAGCAGCTTTCGACTGAACTGCGCGCGCTCCTTATCCACCTCAACCGGCTCTGATGTGTCTTCAACCAGGATGACAAAATGACCGTTAGTCCGCCGGACGACAACATGTATATCTCCTCCTTGGCTTAGCCCTCGCAATACCGCATCGCCGACCAGCTCGTTGACGACAAGCGATAGCGGTGTTGCTTTGACAGCCGGAACATGCACGGGCGAAAGATCAAGGGACAGGTGTATGTCTTTTCGGCCAGTTGCCTCGACCAGGTCAGTGACCAGTTCACGGGTGAACTCGGAAATGTCGAACTTCGAGACATCATCCAAGGTGAAAAGTTTGCGCTGAACGGTACTCAGGGCTTCGATCCTGTTGAGGACGGATTCAAGCGCCTGTTTCTGTCCCTGGTCAGTGGTTATGCGCGCCTGCATTTTTACGATGGATGCCATCGTCAGCAGGTTGTTTTTTACGCGGTGATCAACCTCGTGAACCAGGAGTGATTTGGCAGACAGTGCAGATCGAAGGTTGGCAGTCTGGCTGGCAACTTCCTCCTCGGCCTTGTGTCGTGCGGCGGCAAGGTCTGCCTCGCGACTTTTCACGTGCGTGAAGTCAAGTTGAGAAGCGAAGAAGTATATGATCTTGCCGCTATCATCTCGTACGGGACTGATGAATACGGCATTCCAGAATGTCGATCCGTCTTTGCGGTAATTGGTGACGTCGACCGCGACATCTTCGCCCGCCGCAATTGCTTTTCGCATCTTTTCGACGGCCTTGGGGTCACTTTTCGGACCCTGCAAGATGCGACAGTTCTGCCCAATGATTTCTTCATTGGTGTAGCCGGTGAGTTTATTGAACGCAGCATTGCAGAAGATGATGGGATTGTCGTGTTGATTGGGGTCGGTGACGATCATCGGCATCCGTGTTGCCTTGAATGCTGCAGCAAATGGATCTTCGCTAACGTGCCCGGACACTAGGCGATCACCGGCACTGCGGGCATCAGTCTGTTGCTGCTCTTTATCCGTCATTCTGGTTCCGTACTCTGCACAACTTACTTCACAATGAAGTTGGTTGATTTTGGTTCCTGAGCCGCAAAAACTAGAATAGGCCAAAGTCGTACGCAACCCTTAAGCCAAGAGACATACTGTCCATTGTAATTTTTCGAATCGTCAAGTGTTTTCATTGACTTCGAGACGGAGCCACATATCTATTAGCGGAAGAGTGTGCCTTGAGGATCATCGGTGACAAACGAAAACTTGGTCAAGCAACCCGAACGTGATGACGAAGATGCGCTGTTTCGCAGCGACGCTCGCAGGCGTGCTTTGTTCGAAGCGATTGACGACGGTTTTTGCATCATAGAATTTATCGACGGTCCCGATGGCCCGATGAGTGACTATGTACATGTGGAGTCCAATTCGGGGTATGAACGCCAGACTGGTATCAAGGGAATTGTTGGCAAGCGTCTTCGCGAGATTGAACCTGATAATGCTGACGTTTGGCTGAAGATCTACGGGGATGTCCTGACAACTGGCGTGACGGTGCGCTTCGAGCAGGAGTTCAAGGCGATCAATCGCCACATTGAGGTCTCTGCAACGCGACTTGAGCCTGCAAGCCTCAAGCAGGTCTCTGTTCTCTTCCGGGATATCACAACCCGCAAACAAGCGGAAAAAGCTCTGCGCGAAAGCGAGGCTGTGGCCAGAGAGAACATCCAGCGTGTTCAGCTTGCGCTGGCTGCCGGGGCCATTATCGGCACATGGTCTTGGGATGTTCAAGCGGACAAATTCACCGTCGATGATGCCTTTGCAACAGCATTCGGTTTTGACCATTCGCTTGGCCGGACAGGGCTCAGTCTGGCGCAGGTTGTCGAGACGGTCCATCCTGACGACCAGGCCAGTTTGTCCAAAGCGATCGATGAGGCGCTGAAAAGGGGAGGACCGTTTCTTCACCAGTATAGAACAAGGCGGTCGGACGGACACTACCGATGGCTGGAGGCAAATGGTCGTGTCGACCTTGGCCCCGACGGCCGTGCGATGCTTTTTCCTGGAGTGCTGCTAGACATCGAAAATCGCCGTGCCATTGAGCAGGAACGGGACAGGGCGACAAGTGAACTTCGTGCCTTGACCGAAACGCTTGAACAGCGCGTCGAGGATCGAACGAAAGCCCTCATGCAGGCCGAAGATGCTTTGCGACAGTCTCAGAAAATGGAGGCCGTTGGGCAACTCACGGGTGGACTTGCTCACGACTTCAACAACATCCTGGCTGGTATTGGCGGTAGCCTTGAACTGATGAAGATGCGCATGGCACAGGGGCGTATTGGTGACATTGACCGCTATCTGACGGGAGCACAAGGCGCTGTTAAACGGGCCGCGGGTCTGACACAGCGTCTGCTGGCGTTCTCAAGGCGCCAGACACTTGATCCAAAACCCTCGAATATCAATCGCGTCGTCACCGACATGCAGGATCTGGTGACGCGCAGCGTCGGACCGGCAATCGATGTCGAAATTGCCTGCGCAGGCGGGCTTTGGACGGCCTTCGTTGATGTGGGCCAACTCGAAAATGCACTGCTTAACCTCTGCATCAATGCCCGAGATGCGATGCCTGACGGTGGCAAGCTGACCATTGAGACGGGAAACCGCTGGCTGGACGAACGTGCCGCCAGGGAGCGCGGCGTCCAGCCCGGCCAATATGTCTCGATGTGCGTCAGCGATACCGGGACGGGTATGACACAGGACGTTATATCCCGGGCCTTCGATCCATTTTTCACGACAAAACCGACCGGGCAGGGAACCGGACTTGGTCTTTCAATGGTCTACGGCTTTGCGGGTCAATCGGGTGGCGCGGCACGCATATATTCCGAGGTTGGCAAGGGCTCGATGGTCTGTATCTATTTGCCGCGACATCACGCTGATGGCGAAGTGGTAGAGGTTGTTGCGCTGGAAACCCCTGCGGCGCCAGCGTCAGGAAAAACAACGATTTTGGTCGTTGATGACGAACCTCTGGTCCGGATGGTAGCGGTCGAAGTGCTTGAGGAACTTGGTTATTTTGTTCTTGAAGCGGAAGACGCACCCTCCGCGTTGAAGGTCCTCGCGTCCCGCAATGACATAGACCTTCTTGTCACTGATGTTGGCTTGCCAAACGGTATAAATGGACGACAACTTGCCGATGCCGCGCGCAGCAGTCAGCCGGATCTGCCAGTGTTGTTTGTAACGGGTTATGCTGAAAACGCCGTTTTGAACCATGGCCATCTTGAGCGCGGCATGCAGGTGCTCACCAAACCAGTGGCAGCCGATGCACTTGCGAGACGCGTTGCGGATTTGACGGGTAAGTCATGAGAATGCCTGTTCAAGTTGCATTTTTGCGCAGGCCTCTTTCAGCGCCGCAATTGGGATGACTTTTGATTCAAATATCCTATTGTAACAAACTTGCCGCTGTCGTTGACATTCGGCTCTCTTCAACAGAGAAGAACGGACGATGACATACATAAACAGCCCGTCGGTCTCGTCTGAGCTCATAATCGCCGAGCGAGACATTCTCGCACGTGTTGCCTTGGGTGGCCCACTCAAGGATGTGCTAAGGGACATTATTCTTCTCATTGAGAAGCCGGCGAATGGCGAGTTGCTTGCGTCGATACTTCTGACGACAGAGGATGGCAAAAATCTCGTTGAAGGAGCGGCGCCAAGCCTGCCTGCGGAATACAACGCGGCGGTGGACGGTATCCCAGTTGCCATCGGGATTGGGTCCTGTGGTACTGCTGCCTTTACGGGAGAGCAGGTCATGGTCAGCGATATCGCTGTCGATCCGCTTTGGACAAACTACCGTGATATTGCGCTGAAGCATGGTTTACGTGCCTGCTGGTCAATGCCGATCCGCGCTGCGGATGGCACCATCCTGGGAACCTTCGCCAATTACTACCAAGAACCACGTGAGCCGACCGAGCGAGACCTCGAAGTTATTGGCATGGTGACGCGAACGACCGCGATTGCCATTGAGCGCTATCGCAACGAACTGGCCCGCGAACGTGCTGAAGAGCAGCGTCTTCTTCTCATCCATGAACTGAACCACCGGGTGAAAAACGTGTTTGCGCTGGCAGATGCGATGGTCGCAATGACCGCGAAATCTGCGACCGGCGTAGATCATTTTTCTGCAGCGGTGAGGGGGCGTCTGCGTGCACTCGCACTTGCCCATGATCTCGTTCGTCCCAAGACTACCTCTGCAACACAGGACGTTTCGGACGCTGCCGTTCCGCTTCGGCAGATTATGGCGGATATTCTGGCACCGTATGACGGTGAAGCGTCCTCTGAAAAAATCACCTTTGTCGGAACGGATGATATTCGGGTTCCATCGGCGCACATTACCGGTATTGCCCTGATCCTCCATGAGCTTGCCACCAACGCTGCGAAATATGGGGCGTTAAGTTCTGATCAAGGCCACCTCGTCATTTCATGTCGACATGTTGACAGCGTGCAAATCACCTGGAGTGAACGGGATGGACCGGCAAAAAGCGTGTCGGATCATACCGGATTTGGTTCGACGCTGATCAAGCGCACCGTGGGCAATTTGAATGGCAGGATTACATACGAATGGCGCATTGACGGTGTAGATATCATCATTGACCTGCCGTTCGGCACGCTTCTGGTCTGACCGCTTTTCCTAGGAACCCTGTCCGGTTTAACGCGATGATGCGTTGAGGAGTTCAGGCCAGCGTTTCCTATGGCGGGAGGCGGCCATGGTGAAGTTGACCGGTGCTGGGAGTGTCCTGAATTGCATACTCGCCTGCTCATATGATCACGTGATTGTCAAAATGTCCGCTGCCAAGGCATCTCTCACATTGTGCGGGCCATGTGCGATCTTTCGCAGCAGTCCTGTCGATGAGACGAACCACTGCGGTTATCCGATTTGCGGTTGCGACAGGCAGCAGAGCGGGGCGTTCAATTTGCCACAGACAGGCTAACAGTAACGCAACCTGATTAACGACCATCACAGCCTTGAGCACGCGCGAGACACCCACCGGCGCGCCTTGAAAAGTAGCAAGCCTCGTAGCGGGAATAGAGGCAAACGTGTCAACGTGATGGGGTGCAACAGTAAAAATAGTAAGCGAAATCAAAGTGATATACACACGCCTGCCGTGACTTAAAACGATGGCCAGCGCATGCAGGTTCTTGGAGGCGCCTATAAAGTAGATAAAAAATCCAACATTTTCGAGATCGGTTGATTAATCTATTGTGCAATGCAGCATTGACATTTATCACGTTAAATAGAGGCTGATGTGACATTCTGCCTCAGCACTCATCTCGGGACTTTCAGTCCTCCCCAATGAAATTAAATAGGAGTTTGAGCCATGCTAGCTCGGTTAGGCGGTATTGTATCCGCACTACTGGGAGCTGCGATCCTTTATTATGGAGCGCGGCTTGCAATCATCGGCGGCAGCTTTTTCTATGTGGTCATGGGCATCGGCCTGTTGATCGCAGGAATTCAAATCGCCCGGCAACGTCAAAACGGCTTGGGCATATATGCATTGACCCTTGCTGCGTCATTCATCTGGACCCTCTATGAAGTTGGGCTTGATAAGTGGCAGTGGATTCCACGAGGCGCGCTGATCATCTTCATCGGCTTGCTGCTTTCCCTGCCATTTGTCGTCAATGGTTTGCGCGACAAGCCTGCAAAACTCTGGTCCTTCAGCCTCAGCAACGGTCCGCTTGCATTACGCACTGTGGTTGCCCTCATCGCCGTCATGGGACTTGCCGTCTGGTTCATCGATCCGATGGAAAAGCAGGGCACCCTTGAAAAGGTTGCGACGGCTGGCGACACCGCAGTCGATCCCAGCGGTGTGGCCTATCCTGCCAATGACTGGATTGCCTATGGCGGCACAAATCTCGGCCAGCGTTATTCCGCGCTGAAAGACATCAACACCACCAATATCACCGGTTTGAAAGTTGCGTGGGAGCACCATACGGGCGATCTTCGCGAAGGTGACGCAGTCGACGCGAAAGAATACACTTTTGAGGCGACGCCGATCAAAGTGAACGGCATGCTTTATTTCTGCACGCCGCACAACATCGTCCAGGCTTTGGAGCCGGAAACCGGCAAGCTCGCATGGTCCTTCGATCCGAAGATGCAGCGCGACAACCAGTTCCAGCATCAGACGTGCCGTGGTGTATCCTACGACGATTCCAGCGCCTATGCTCCACCTGCTGACACCGATCCTGTCAAGGTACAGGCGATTTCTGCCGCGGTGGCCGAGTGCCCACGCCGCATTATCGCCTCGTCTGTCGATGCGCGCCTCTACGCCTTGAATGCTGATACCGGTGCGCTTTGCACGACCTTCGGCGAGAACGGCTATGTTGACCTCAAAGCGCAGATGCCGAACCTGCAACGGGCGACCTATCAGCAAACGTCCGCTCCACTCGTGACCAAGGATCTGATCATCCTCGGTAGTGCAATTGCCGATAACTACTACGAGAATAACCCGTCGGGCGTCATTCGCGCATATGACGTGCGCACCGGCGAAATCGTCTGGAAGTTTGATGCTGGCAAACCGGACGACACACGTCCGCTACAAGCCGGTGAACTCTACGAGCCAAACTCGGCAGTTGCCTGGACACAGTTTGCCGCAGATGAAAACCTCGGTCTCGTCTATGTGCCGTTTGGCAACAAGTCTCCAGACCAAGTTGGCGTGTTCCGTTCGGAAGAAGATCAGGCCTATGTCGATGCTCTTGCAGCACTCGATGTCAAGACCGGCCGAATGGTTTGGAAATTCCAGACGTCCTACCACGATCTCTGGGACCGTGATAACCCGTCACAGCCAGTGCTGCTGAATCTGCCACATGATGGTGCAGACGTTCCTGCGATCCTCATCCCGACCAAGATTGGTAATATTTGGGTTCTAGATCGCCGTGACGGCAAGGCAATCCAGCCAGTTCGGGACATGAAGGTATCGACTGAAACCGATATCCCGAACGAAAAACTGTCACCAGTGCAGCCCATGTCGGGCCTGAGCTTTACGCCTGCACCGCTGACAGAAGCTGACATGTGGGGAACAACACCTTTCGACCAGATCGAATGCAGGGTCACGTTCCGCTCCAACCGCTATGACGGCAATTCGTTCACCCCTCCAACAACGACTGGTTCGATTGTTTGGCCGGGTAATATCGGCGTCTTCAACTGGGGTTCGGTCGCGGTTGATCCGGTCAACCGGTGGATGATCGCCACACCGCAATATCTGCCATACGTCTACAAGCTGTTTCCGCGTCCGGAAGGCGACTTGAACAAGCGTATGTTCGGCAAGCCGGGTGAAGCAGGTGGTGAGTCCAAACCGGGCAACGAAAACCTCGGCGGTCCATATGCCGTATCCATTTCCCACATGCGTTCGTCGCTGCAGGTGCCATGCAACACGCCGCCATGGGGTGTTCGGGTTGGCGTCAATCTCGCTGATGGCACGACCGCATGGAAACACCGCAATGGCACTGTTGCCGGCCAGAAGGTCGCCGGCATCCAGTTCCCGATCCCGTTCGAAATGGGCATGCTTGCCCATGGCGGAACACTGACAACGGCAGGTGGCGTAGCATTCACGGGCGCGGCTCTTGATGACATCATCCGCGCCTATGACATGCAGACCGGCAAGACGCTTTGGCAGCACAAGTTGCCAGCAGGCGGTCAGGCGACCCCGATGACCTACCGTGGTAAAGACGACAAACAATATGTTGTCATTGCCGCAGGCGGCCACGGATCGTTGGGCACCACTGCCGGAGACTCCGTCATAGCCTATAGGCTGGATTAAGTTAGACTATGAGAGACCGGCGCGGGCAAACTCGACCGCGCCGGTTACACGTCGGTCGCAGGTGATATTCTGTAAAATGCCGCGTCTTTTGCGGCGGGATGAATTTCATGACGTCACTTAAGGCATGGATATGCAACGAGCTGGGTTCGTTCCGCGATGACCTGGATTGGCTTTGGCGTGTGCCATTGCATGTCTGGCTTCGGCTTCCTGTATTGTTGCTTGTCTTGTTGGCATGGATATGGATGGCCCGCGTCCTTCCAAACGGCTTCTTTGCCGGGCCAACACTGACCATTGATGCCTTTTTCCTGATGCTGGCTGACAATCGTCAGGATTTCCTGATCGCGTTGGGGACAACACTTTTTGTCTATCTCGCGGGATTTCTGCTCGCCGCCGTGGTAGGAATTTTGCTCGGTGCGTTTTTTGGCGGCATACCGCTTTTGTCTAGAACTTTCGCGCCCTTCATCCATGCCGTGGCAGCGTTGCCCGTCATTGCACTGATACCGCTTATCGTTCTGCTTCTTGGGTTGGGCTGGCAGGCAAAGGTTTTGATTATCGCACTCGGTGCGGTCATGCCTGTGCTTGTAAACACCCAGACAGGGGTACAAACCTTGGACTCCGATTTGCGCGAGATGGCCGCCGCATATAATATTTCTTTGACAGGCCGCGTCAGGCATTTCTACCTGCCTGCAGCATTGCCGCAGATCATGGCCGGCTTACGTCTTGGAGCGATTGCCGGCCTTGTCACATCGGTTATTGCAGATTTCTACACCGCAATGACCGGTCTTGGCGCCCTCCTGCAGGCATATGGCAACAGTTTCCGCATGGACCGTTATCTGGCGGTTGTCCTGACTTATGCGGCTATCGGCACGGTGTTCACCGGCCTGCTATCCTTGCTGGAAAATCGTCTTTCACCGCCATCGCGACGCCGCTACCTAGCCTGAAATCTTACCGTATCCTGATAGGCAACAATTGAGATGAAACACATTATCAAGGCTATTGGTGTCACCATAGCGTTCGGCTTGAGCTTTGCAGCGGGGCCTGTGCTTGCTGATCCGTTTCGCATTATTGTGACGGAAACCGAAACACCACTTGTTCCAAACTCGCTTCTTTATCTGGCCAGGGAAGAAGGTTACTTCGACAGGGCTGGTGTCGATGTGGAGCTGGTGCCAGCCGCGCAAACGCCCATGGCGGTGGCAGCCCTTCGCTCGGGGCAGGGCGAAATGGCCAACATCTCCGTTGATGCGCTGATTTCCTTGCATCGTGAAGGTGCAAATGATGTGGTTGCCATTCATTCCTCGGGCAAAACGATCCCCTACGTCATTGCCGGCCGAAAAGATTTGACGCTTGAAACCATGGCCGGATCCTCATTTGGAATAGGCCGTATCCGTAGCCTCGACCATGAATTGTCCAGCCGAGTTCTGGAGGGTCATCGAGTGAATATCGACACCTTGCAACTTGTGCCCCTTGGTGAACCAAAGGTTCGCGCCCAGGCGCTGGCGACTGGACGTATCGACGCAACCACCATGTCGATCGGTTCGTTTCTTGCCATGCCTGAACGTGACCGTTTCAAGATTTTGGTCGATGTCACCGACTTCTTCGAGACCGTTCCGCTGGTGACCAAGGTTGACGTCTTGCGGCGCGATACACTTGAGACACGCGCAGACGAGGTGGACAAGGTCCTTGAGGCCCTGACCCTGGCGGCCAGGGATTATGCACAGTCACCTGAAAAATGGGTGGAAGCCATGGAACGGGCGCGACCCGATGTCAAATTCGCAACACTTTCCGAACTGGCAAAAATTTATCAGGGTAGCTGGACCGTAAATGGCGGCTTGCAATTTGGAGAGCTGATTTATACTGCCAAGAACACTCAGTCAGGTGTTGTTCTGAAAGTGGATGGCGAAGATACACCATTTCGTATCGAGGTTGAAAACTGGGCAAACTTCTCTCCCATGGATCGTGTTCTCACAAAAATCGGCACTTCCGATCTTGGCGATACGTTGGATCGTGAATGACCAGCGCGCAACGCCCCCTTTTGAATGTTAAGGCTCTGAACCATGACTACTCAGGTGTCGCGGTATTGAGCGACATCAATCTTGAGGTTGCTACGGGAGAAAGGGTCGTCATTTTGGGACCTTCCGGTTGCGGCAAGACGAGCCTTTTGCACATACTGAGTGGTCTTATGTCCGCCCGCAGCGGTACCGTCGACATTGAGGGAAAAGCGCCACAGCCGGGTGTAAGTTCGGCGCTGGTGTTCCAGAATCCGCGCTTGCTGCCATGGCGAAATTCTGCAGGCAACATCGGCGTGGTTTTGAAATCGAACTCAAAACAGCAGAAAAAACAGCGCATCGATGAGTTGCTGTCGCGAGTTGGGCTGCAGGATCATGCATGCAAATGGCCACATGAACTTTCGGGTGGCATGAAACAACGTCTGGCACTGGCCAGGGCGATGGCTCTGCAAGCTCCTCTTTTGCTGCTTGATGAACCCTTTGCCAATCTCGATCCGCTCGCAAGGGAAGACATGCAGGGCGTGTTAACGAACCTGACATCGCTGTCATCGGGACCATCCATGACAACTGTTCTTGTTACCCATTCGGTAGAAGAAGCATTGATTGTTGGCGATCGGATCATCTTGATGGCCGGATCGCCGGGTCGCTTTGTCAAAGAGATCCGTTTGTCACTGGGCGCAGATGGTGAAGATCGTCGTGCATCTCCAGAGTTTTACACACATCTGGCAGACATTTCGAACCAACTCCGATCCATCGCAAAGGCTCGATAAAGGATAGCGGCAGTACAAGTTGGAACATACGTCAGTACGTTTCCACCAATGCGGACCGTAAAAAAAATCGCGACTTCCGAGACGTGAGGGCGATTGTTCGCCCTGTAGAGACTTTTGCAAACCGATATAAAATTCGTCAGTTCGCATATTTTGAAATTCAACGACGACCTTCTACAGCCGCGAGAATGTTCGAACGCGATACACCGAGATCTTCCAATGTGCGATCGTCAAGCGACGACAGTTCGCGGAATGCGCGGCGATTTTGAACCATTTTCTTAAGCTTTTCACGAAATTTCATGATCGTTCTCCAGTAACTCTGTTGCCTGTAAAATAAGCAATTTGAAGGGAGGATAGTAGGCATCTGCTTGCACGGGAGGCATGCAAATCTTGGCGAGCTTCCGCCACCTTCATCTCGCGGATTGCTGACTTTGTCGCGAAAGGCGATCGTAGGAATGTGGGAAATGTCAGCAAACGACACGCTCGTTGGCTTATATGAGCACGCCGCCGAGCGGTTACTTCAACGTTGTGGTACACGGCAGGAAGCCATCCACGCAATTGTAGCAAGCGCCTCTTCATCTTCGAATGCCTCCAGCAACAGAAAGCTTACAGGTTGTCCGGTGGAACGGAGAATGTCGAAGCTGACATTACGTGGCTCCCGTCAAGTTTTGCGCTGCAGAGCAAGCAATGCGTCGGACGGTGTTTCGGTCTGGGACGGCGTACAGCTGATGCGCATGCGGACCGAGATTCATTTGCTTTTTATCTTAATCATTCCCCGATGTGAAATAAATTGCACAGATAGAAATATTATGCAGAGCCATTGACGCGAGTTGGGCCGTAGGTTAGTTATCCTTTCGTGCAATAAATTTCTCATAGAGATTTTTATTTCATTGACCGAATTATCTCTGGGAGGGGAAAATGCTGAAGTCTTTGAAAGCCGCGACCGCTATGGCTCTGATTGCTGCAGTTGTTGCTGGCTGGTCTGTTAAGTCTGCCAATGCTGAGGGAAAGTTTGCCTGCGAGCCAGGTGAAACCTATGCGATGAACGTGATGGTCTCGAGCCATCCTTATTGGGTGCCAGTCTTCGAAGGCTTCAAGCAGGCCGCCAAGTCTCTTGGCTGCGAGGCTGTTTTCACCGGCACGCCGGAATATGACATCACCAAGCAGATCGCCTCCTTCGAGCAGGAGGTGGTCAAGAAGCCGAAGGGCATCCTGCTGCACCCGATGCAGGCCGACCCATTCATCGAGCCGATCAACAAGGCAATCGAGTCCGGTATTTCCATCACAACCTTCGCCGCAGACTCTCCGAAATCCAAGCGCACGGCTTACATCACCTCCGATAACGTCGCTGAGGCCAAGTTTGCCGCGGACGAAATCGTCAAGGTGCTGGGTGAGAAGGGTGAATATGCCGTCCTCGAAAATCCCGGCCAGAGCAACCATGACCTGCGCGTCACCGCACTTGTCGATTACATGGGCACCACTCATCCTGGCATGAAGCTCGTTGCCCGCCAGGCGACGAACCAAGATTCCAACGCGGCCTATCAGGCGGTTTCCGCCATGCTGCAGGCCAATCCGAACCTCGGCGCTCTCTGGATTCCTGAAGCGGGTTCTGCCGAAGGTGCAGTTGCTGCCGTCCTAGCGGCCAAGAAAAAGGTCCTTATTCTTCACGCGGACATCACGCCCGCAACGCTTGAGCAGATCAAGCAGGGCAACATCCATATGGCGATCAACCCTAACCAGGGCATTCAGGGTTTCATGGGGTTCATCAATACCTTTCTCGGCGCCCATCCCGATCTAAGCGATCCGTTCAACGACTATAAGGTCTCCGGGTTCAATCCGATGCAGATCCCGTCAATGGACAATGGTTTTGCTGTGATCACCAAAGACAACGCCGACTCCTTCGACCTCAACACCTACATGAAGGGTCGCTGAGCGACGTCCCTAGAGATCTCCGGCGGTGCGGCTTGCACTGCCGGGGGCATCAACAATGATTGATCGGGAGGGTGTCATGGCAGAGGTCGTACTCAGCATGACGAATATTCACAAGTCATTCGGGCCTGTCCAGGCCTTGCGGGGCGCCGAGCTTGAATTGCGCCGCGGCGAGATCCACGCTTTGGCGGGTGAAAATGGTGCCGGCAAGTCGACCCTGATGCATATCATCGACGGCATTCTGCAGCCGGACAGCGGTGAAATCCGTCTGGACGGTGCGCCAGTTCGCATATCCTCACCCAATGCCGCCAATCGCCTCGGTATTGGTTTCGTCCATCAGGAGATTGCACTCTGCCCGGAAATCTCGGTCGCAGAAAACATGTTCATGGCGGAAACAGGTCGTAGCCGCACGCTATTGATGGACTATCGTTCGCTTTGCGTGCGTGCCGAAAACATCCTGACGGAACTTGGCGATATCGATCCGAGGTGCCGTGCCGGCGATCTCTCGATCTCGCAGCAGCAGATCGTCGAAATCGCCAAGGCGCTGACGCTCGATTGCCGCATTCTCATCCTTGACGAACCAACCGCCGCCTTGACCGAGTCCGAGGCGCAGACACTGTTCAAGATCATGCATCGCCTCGCTGAGCGCGGCATTGCGATTATCTATATTTCCCATCGTATGGCGGAAATCTTCCAGCATTGCGACCGGATCACCATCATGCGCGATGGCTGCCATATCAAGACGGCGGATATTGCTTCGGTCAACCCGCAAGATGTTGTCAACAGCATGGTCGGGCGCGTGCTCGACAAGCTCTATCCGCCAAAACAGGCACCGAATGCAAAGTCCGACGAGGTGATCCTGTCGGTGCGCGGACTTAACGAGGGGCGTCGCGTCCGCGATGTCAACTTCGATCTGCATAACGGTGAAATTCTTGGGCTGGCGGGCCTGATCGGGGCAGGGCGCAGCGAGATCGTGCGCGCCATCTGTCGGCTGGAAGGCAAGCCGGAGGGCGAGGTGAGACTCAGAGGCCGAAAGCTTTCGTTGTGCGACTATCGCGACAGCATTCGCGAGGGGCTGGTTTACGTTTCGGAAGACCGCAAGGGAGACGGCCTGTTTCTCAACATGTCGATTGCCGCCAATGTTTCGGCTCTCGATGTCGGACGCGTCTCGAACGGGTTGGGCCTTATCAGCCGACGGAAAGAGGCTGCGCGTGCGAGCGACTTCGGCGACCGGCTGAAGTTGCGCTCCAATGGTGTCGGTGAGGCGGTCAATACGCTGAGCGGCGGCAACCAGCAAAAAGTGGCCTTGGCGAAAATGCTGTCGGTCGAGCCGCAGGTTATTTTTCTCGACGAGCCGACGCGCGGTGTCGATGTCGGCGCCAAGGCGGAAATCCACCGACAGATCCGCGATCTCGCCAATGAGGGTGTCGGCGTGGTGGTCATATCGTCCGAACTCCCCGAGCTCATCGGTGTGAGCGACCGAGTTCTCGTTGTGCGGGAAGGGCGGATCACCGGAGAGGTCACCGGTGCGGACATGACGGAAGAACAGATCATGCATCTCGCATCGATCAGTAGTCAATCGCAGCTCTGCGAAGCGTGAGGGGAATAGCAGACATGGCAACGATCGATACACAGCATCACGCACCGACGGCGGCAGAAACCCGTGTGCGGTGGTGGACGCCCGCGATCAAGGCCCGCGAGACAGGCCTCATCGTCATCATCCTCGCGCTCTTTACCGTGATGTCCTTCACCTCGCCCTACTTCCTGACCGTCGACAACCTTCGAGCGATGGCCATGGCCTTTGCGGTGGAAAGCATCGTCGTCGTCGGCATGACGATCCTGCTGATTTCCGGAGGCATCGATCTGTCGGTAGGTTCGGTCACGGCACTTGCCATGGTGGTTGCCGGCTGGCTGTTCCTGAACGGTGTAGACCCCTGGGCCGCCGCCGCGCTCGCAATCCTGGCCACCACCTGTATCGGCATGGCCATGGGCTTTCTGACGACCGTCGTCGGACTGCACCACTTCATCGTCTCGCTCGGCGTCATGGTCATTGCTCGAGGCGTGTGCCTGCTTGCAACGGGTGGCCGGCCACTCAGCCTCTTTTCTCTACCGCCGGAATTCAAGTTCATCGGCCAGGGTTCGGTCTATGGCGTTCCGCTCGTGCTCATCATCTTCGTGGTGGTCGTCGTTGCCTTCGATCTGATGCTGCGCCGCACGACGGCCTTCCGTAAAGTCTTCTACGTCGGTAGCAACCCAAAAGCCGCCGCCTATTCTGGCATCCGGGTCGGCCGCGTCGTCTTCGCCACGACCACGCTTTGCTCAATGCTTTGCGGCGTGGCAGGAGTGATCTACATGGCCCGCTTCGGCTCGGCTCAACCAAGCTTCGGTGTCGGCATGGAACTTAACGTGATCGCTGCTGCAGTCATCGGTGGGGCAAGCCTTTCAGGCGGATCTGGTACGATCCTCGGCGCAATCCTCGGTGCCGTTCTGCTTTCGGTGGTTTCAAGCTCGCTCGCCTTGCTCAACGTTTCCGTTTACTGGCAGGACATTATTCGGGGTAGCATCTTGCTCGCCGCCGTGCTCTTCGACCATTACCTGGTAAAGCGCCGCCGCTAAAGTGCCGACGATCAAGAAGGAGATGATACATCATGGTGGACTACAGGGATGAATTCGATCAGCAGCGCCAGATGTATTCCGTTCTCGTTCTGCATTTTATCGAGGGTATGAAACAGTCGGAGATCGCTGAAAAGCTCAATCTGTCTCACACGAAGGTCAACAGAATGATTGCCGCTGGCCGCAAGGCGGGCATGGTCAAGATCAGCATCTCAAGCCCCTACCAGCGGCTCGTCGATCTGGAAAATAACGTCGTCGGACGGTTCGGCCTCAAGCAGGCCATGGTGACGCCGACCGTTTCGGACAATCCCGAGACAACCTTGCAGATGGTCGGACGCGTTGCCGCGAACCATCTGCTTGAAACGATCCGTGACGGCGATGTCATCGCCATCACCGGCGGCAAGGCAGTGAGCGCAGTCGTTGACAGTCTGGAGGCGGAGCGGCGCTTTGACGTGCGGGTGGTGCCGCTGACAGGGGGAGTGCAGGGGAAGCACTATACCGACGTCAACCATCTCGCCACCCAGTTGGCGGAAAAGCTCGGCGGCACGGCACAGTTGGTTCATGCGCCTCTGTTCGTCGAGGACAAGCAGCAACGTAACGTGCTGATGAATGTCGCCTCGATCCGCGACGTGTTCGATTTGGCGCGTCAGGCAACGGTAGCGCTGGTCGGCATCGGATCTGTCCAGGCTCCGGGCTCGGGCTACTACGATCTCTTACCGGATCCGGCCCGAGGCAGCCAGGCGCTGATGGATGCAGGTATTGCAGGCGAGTTTCTGGCGCACCTGATCCGCGCGGATGGTTCGCTTGCCGACAGTGACTTGAACTCGCGGGTCGTGGCTCTCGATCCGCAGCAACTGGCCAATTGCCCTTCGGTCATCGGGGTTGCTGCGGGTGAATTGAAGGCCGGCCCGGTGTCCGCAGCGCTCGCGGGTCGGTTCCTGACATCGCTGGTTGTCGATGAGGAAATCGCCAAGGCGCTTGAAACTTTAGGGAAGGATTACACGAATGAATGACGCACCTACCTTGAAGCGGCCGATCGGAAAAAGCGGCATCGAAGCGTCTGCTGTCGGGCTCGGTACCTGGGCGATCGGCGGCTGGATGTGGGGTGGCACCGACGAGACGGCATCGATCGATGCGATCCGGGCCTCCATCGACGCTGGCCTTTCTCTCATCGACACGGCACCTGCTTACGGCATGGGTCTCGCAGAGACGATCGTCGGCAAAGCCATTGCTGGCCAGCGCGACAAGGTCGTGCTCGTGACGAAATGCGGCCTGGTCTGGAATGTGGCGGAAGGCGCCTATTTCTTTCACCAGGATGGCAAGCCAGTGCACCGCTACCTTGGTCCGCACTCCCTTCGCTACGAGATCGAACATAGCCTCAAACGGCTCGGTACCGACTACATCGATCACTACGTCACCCATTGGCAGGACGCCACGACACCGATCGCAGACACAGTCGGTGAACTGGCGCGGCTGAAGGAGGAGGGCAAGATCCGATCGATTGGCGCAAGCAACGTTTCGAAGGAAGACCTTGCCGCCTACATCGCTACTGGTGCCCTCGATGCCATCCAGGAAGAATACTCGATGGTCAAGCGCGACATCGAAACCAGTTTCGTGCCGACTTGCCTTGCCAATGACGTCTCCATCCTCAGCTACTCGTCGCTGGCGCTTGGTCTTCTCTCTGGCAAGATTGGCCCGGACAGGGTCTTCACCGGCGATGACCAGAGGAAAGACAATCCGCGCTTCAGTCCCGGCAATCGCCAGAAAGTGGCGCGCCTGATGGAGGTCGTCACTTCGGTGGCGGATCGTCATCAGGCAACCATCGCGCAGGCGGTGATTGCCTGGACGGTGGCCCAGCCTGGGATTACTTTTTCCCTGTGCGGGGCTCGTGATCCCAAACAAGCCGTCGAGAATGCTGGAGCGGCGCGCTTGCGCCTGACAGCGCACGAGGTGGCGATACTATCTGATGGCATTGCAGAGCATCTGGTTGACCTAGACCGTTAGAGCATTTCCAGAACGCGTACTCGGCTTTGCGCCCGGAAATTCGTAAAAACAAATAGTTAGAGCAGTGCAGGTGAACTCATGTTTCCCGGAGGTGCTCTAAGTCTCAAACACCGCAACACCAGATTGGGACGTTGGCGTGAAAACCAGCGAACGGTATTTCCATGTCCAATTTCCGCGAGGACGCGCTCAGACAAATTCGACAAGATGCCGATTTTGATGTCGTCGTTGTTGGTGGGGGGATCAATGGTATCGGCGCATACCGCGATCTGGCATTGCAGGGTCTGAGAGTGCTTTTGGTGGAGCGCAATGATTTTGCTTCCGGGTGCAGTGCCGCTCCGTCCCGCATGATCCACGGCGGTCTCCGCTATCTGGAAAATGGCGAGTTCGGCCTTGTGCGGGAATCGCTGATGGAGCGCGATACACTGCTGCGCCTGGCGCCGCATCTGGTCCATCCCTTGCCCACGACCATTCCCATCCATTCGACTTTTGGCGGTCTCTTCAATGCTGCGGCGACGTTCTTCGGTTCATCGGGCAAGCCAGCGAGCCGTGGGGCGGTGGCGATCAAGATCGGGCTTGCGCTTTATGACTTCGTCACTCGCAAGAACCGTCTCCTGCCACGGCACGAGTTTCACAACAATCGCACCACCAGATCGCGGTGGCCAGAACTCGATGTGCGCGTGCGCTCCTCGGCAACCTATTACGACGCCTGGATCCGTCAGCCCGAGCGGTTGGCATTGGAACTGGTGCTGGATACGCGTCGCGATGCGCCGCAGGCAATCGCCCTGAACTATGCGCAGTTGAACCGAAGCGGCGACGCTTATCATCTCTTGGCGGAAGAGGCGGATGAACCAATGGTGATCCGCACAGGGATGATCGTCAACGCAACGGGGGCCTGGATCGACGAGACGATCGGCGCTCTTGGCAATGCCGCGAAAACCAGTGAGCCGAGCGTTACCGGCACCAAGGGCTCCCATATCATCCTTGCCAATCAGGCGCTCTATGAGGCGTTGAACGGGCACATGATCTTTTTTGAGAATGTCGACAATCGGGTCTGTATTCTCTTCCCCTATCTCGGACGCGTGCTTGCCGGATCAACCGATATCAAGGTGAACACGCCTGACCGGACACGCTGCGAACCGCAAGAGCGCGACTACATCCTGGATGCGGTGCGAACCGTTTTTCCCAACATCAATGTTGCGGCCTCAGATATCGTCTTCAGCTATAGCGGTATTCGCCCTCTGCCGCGCAGCGAAGCGGAGTTCACGGGAAAGATTTCGCGCAGTCACCTGATCCATCGCGTCGATTCCAACCCGCCGCAATTGTGCATGGTCGGCGGCAAGTGGACGACCTTCCGCGCATTTGGTGAGCAGCTTACCGACGAGGTGTTGGCTGGAATAGGACGGTCCCGCGTCACCTCGACGAACAATCGCCCCATTGGCGGCGGCATGAACCACCCGGGTAACGCGGATCTCTTGTCCCAACAGCTCTCCCGTGAGTTCGCCATCGGCAAGGCGCGTGCCGATCATCTGGCGACCACCTATGGCTCGCGGGCCTTCGAATTGATGACCTTCTGCCGTTCGCGCTCCGACGATATCTCGTTCTCTGCCGCGACGGCCATGACGCTCGCCGAGATCGCCTGGCTTATCCAGGCAGAGGATGTGCGGCACCTGTCCGATCTGGTGCTGCGACGCACTAGCCTCGCCATTACCGGCGAGCTTGATCTCGACATCCTCGACACGCTGCTTGCCGTCGCGTCGCGCGAACTCGGCTGGACAGCTGATAACGCATTCGCCGAACGGCGACAGGTGATCGACGAACTTCAGGCCTATTACGGCGTGTCGATCGAAATGCTTCAGGATAGATGTAAAGCAAAGGACAAGGCATCATGATACGCGTTTCCCGCAAGGCAAGAATGAACAGGCTGTTTCGTCAAGGCGGCTGCCTCGATGTCGCACTCGATCACGGGGTCTGCAACGAGCCGAGCTTTCTCGTCGGTCTGGAAGATATGGCCGGAGTTGTCGGCAAACTCATTGAAGCCGGACCAGATGCCATTCAGATGGCCTATGGTCAGGCCGACCTGCTGCAATCCAGACCGGAGCGCGACAAGCCGGCACTCGTGATGCGCATTGATATGGGCAATCCTTACAATTCCACGCGCCACCGCAGCATGTGGTCGCAACTGCAAAATCACGAAGAGCCGATCATTGGCGCGCTGGAAATGGATGCGGCCTGCGTTGTCGTCAACCTGTTCATGCTGCCGGACGAACCGGAACTGTTTCGCCAATGCGTCGAAAACATCAGCCGCGTGCGCGCAGATTGCCATCGCTACGGCATGCCCCTGATGATCGAGCCGCTGGTGATGCTGCCCAATGATGTACGTGGCGGTTATCAGGTGGATGGAGATGCCGAAAAGATCGTAACCCTGGTGCGCCTGGCATCAGAAATGGGCGCCGATATCATCAAGGCCGATCCGACGACGGACCCTGCGGATTTCCACAAGGTGATCGAAGCGGCCCGTTGCCCGGTTCTGGTGCGCGGCGGCGGGAAGGAGGATTTGCGTACCGTGCTGGCAAAATCTGCTGCTATCATGGAGCAGGGCGCAAACGGTATGGTCTATGGCCGCAATATCTATCAACATGATAATCCGAAGGCCGTCGTAAAGGCGCTGATGGCTATCATTCATCAGCGTGCCGGTGGCGAAGAAGCGTGGGATATCTACAACCGTGGCTGAAACAAATTACGTTCTGGGCGTCGATGTGGGCAACACGGTCATCAAGGCCGTGCTGTTTGACACGAAAGGGCATCAGGTTGCGCAATGCGCGCTCGACGGAAAATCGAGCCTCCCGGAACCTGGGCATGTTGAACGCGATCTATCCGAGCTCTGGGAGAATGGCTGCAGGGCTATCCGCGAGGTGATTTCAAGCTCCGGGGTCGATCCCAGCCGGATCCTCGGCATCGGCTGCGCCGGCCATGGCAACGGGCTTTATCTGCTCGATAAGGAGATGCGCCCGTTGAAGGGTATCCAGTCTCTCGACAGCCGCGCCTGCGATATTGCCACCGAACTCGACCATGAAAACGGCGTGGCTCTTCAGGCGCGGTGCCTGCAACGACCCTGGCCATCGCAAACGCCGACACTTCTTGCTTGGGTCAAACGTCACGAAGCAGCGCTTTACGCCCGGATCGGCGCCGTGCTGTTCTGCAAGGACTACATCAACTTCTGCCTGACGGACCGTCTGACCAACGACATTTCCGACCTGAGTGGTGCCGGGCTTCTCGCCATGCCGGAAAGCGTGCTCGACGAGGCTTTGCTGAGCCTCTACCATTTGGAGGACGCGCTTTCCTTCTTTCCTGATCGTGTTGAATCGGCGGAGATCACTGGACGTGTGAGCGCCAAGGCGGCACAGGCCACCGGACTTGCTGAAGGAACACCCGTCATCGGCGGCTTCTTCGATGTGGTGTCGAGTGCGCTGGGCTCCGGCATCATTCACGCAGGCGAGGCCTCGGTGGTGGCTGGAACCTGGAGTATCAACCAGGTCTTTGCCGATAAGCCGGTTATCAGTGACGATGTCTTTATGGTGACGGTCTTCGGCAAGGACCGATATGTCAACATCGAGTCCAGCGCCACCTCTGCTGCCAATCTTGAATGGTATGTTCACCGCATGCGCGGCGACCATGGCGACCAGGCCTTCGAGCGCTGCAATCATGAAGTCGGCAAAGTCGTGCCACGCGCCGACGATCCGTTCTTCCATCCCTTCATTTTCGGCTCGCGTTTAGGGGCGGAGTTTCGCGGTGGCTTCTATGGGCTGGCGGGCTGGCACGGTGAAGGGCATATGCTGAGGGCGCTGTTCGAAGGCGTCTGCTTCGAGCATCGCCGCCATATCGAGGTGTTGGAAAATGCCGGACTGTCTGTGAGTAGGGCTGTCATGTCGGGCGGCGGCTCGCGAAGCCCACACTGGCCGCAGATGATGGCGGATGTTCTGGAAATCCCGCTGACCGTGGCAGAAGCGAGGGAGACTGGAGCGTTGGGGGCTGCGATTGGCGTGACAGTCGCCGTTGGCCATTATCCTTCCTACGAAGATGCCGTTCAGGCAATGACCCGGGTCGCCCGCGACTTTCGCCCTGAAGCCAAGCGGTTCGAGCATTTTCGCAGACGCTATGCCATTTACGCGGCTCTTACAGGCCAGATGCGGAATTTCTGGAACGCATTGAAAAATTAGGGTGAGGTGGTTCGCAAGGATGTAACGCGACTACCCTTGCCAATGAGGACAGGAACCATGGCGGAAACGACTGGCCTGGATGGCCAATATGACTATGTGATCGTCGGGGCAGGGACGGCAGGCTGTGTGTTGGCCGCCCGCCTTACGGAAGATCCAACCGTACGTGTCCTGCTGCTGGAAGCCGGAGGCTCCGATCGGTATCATTGGGTGCAGATCCCCGTGGGCTACCTCTATTGCATTGGCAACCCACGAACCGATTGGATGATGCGCACAGCTGCCGAAGCAGGCCTCAATGGACGCAGTCTCGCTTACCCGCGCGGCAAGGTGCTGGGAGGCTGCACGTCGGTCAACGGCATGATCTATATGCGTGGGCAAGCCGCCGATTATGATGGCTGGCGCGAGCTCGGCAATGACGGCTGGGGATGGTCGGATGTGCTGCCCTATTTCAAACGCTCCGAAGATTTCCATGGTCCGCAAGGCGACATGCATTCGACCGGTGGACCGTGGAAGGTCAGTCGCCAGCGGCTGAAGTGGAAGATCCTCGAGGCGGTGCAGACGGGTGCCCGCGAACTCGGCATTGAGCCTCGTGCGGACTTCAACGATGGCGACAATGAAGGCTCGGGTTTCTTCGACGTAAACCAGCATAAGGGCGTGCGCTGGAACACGGCGCGCGGCTTTTTGCGACCCGCTCTGAAGCGCCCAAACCTGCGTCTCATCAAACATGCGCTGGTCGAGCGGCTGACGATGGAGGGAAGCCGCGTCACCGGCGTCCAGTATAGCACATCCGCAGGCTCGTTTCATGCGAAAGCCAGCGGTGAAGTGATCCTGGCGGCTGGCGCCATCAACTCACCGAAGCTGCTGGAATTGTCCGGCATCGGCGATCCCGCCCGTCTCGGATCGCTTGGCATCAAGGTCAATCTGGCAAAATCCTCTGTGGGTGAAAATCTGCAGGACCATTTGCAAATCCGGACCGTCTTCAAAGTCAAGGATACCATCACACTCAACCAGCTCGCCAACTCCTGGAGGGGCAAGATCAGGATCGCAGCGGAATATGCGCTGATGCGCTCCGGACCGATGTCGATGGCACCGAGCCAATTCGGCATGTTCACGCGATCCACTCCCGGCGCAAACCGTCCTGATATCGAGTACCACGTCCAACCGCTCTCCACCGACAAGCTCGGCGATCCGCTGCATCCGTTCCCGGCCATTACCGTTTCGGTCTGCCAATTGCGCCCGAGCAGTGTGGGCACATGCCACATCAGCTCGACCGATCCGCACCAGCAACCGGAAATCCGGCCAAACTATCTGTCGACCAACCATGACCGCTCCGTTGCTATCGCAGCGATCCGTCAGGCCCGGCAGGTGATGGCGGCCAACGCATTGCGCCCGTACCAGCCCGAGGAGATTCTCCCCGGCCGCCAGTTCGAAAGTGATGACGCGCTTCTGGAAAAAGCAGGCGATATCGCCACCACCATCTTCCATCCGGTCGGTACATGCCGCATGGGCGTGGATGACGCCGCTGTTGTTGATCCGGCGTTGCGGGCAAAAGGCGTTCATGGATTGCGTATTGTCGATGCCTCGATCATGCCGCGTATCATTTCCGGCAACACCGCATCGCCAGTGGTGATGATTGCCGAAAAGGCAGCGGATATGATCCGGATGGAACGCAGGGGCACCTAGGGTGGGCTCAAGAATAACATGCGCTCATAAGGTCGTCCCAAGACGGTGCCAGGCAATACCGGCCCTGGTGTTGGCACGTTGTTTGAACATTGCGCGATGAAGTTGGTCAGAGCGCCGCAGTAGTGCCAATGGAGTACGATGATAGAAGGGCCGCCGCTTATTGTGGCGGGAAAGCCGATTGTCATACCACCTGCAGACGAAAGTCTATGGATCGTGTTTCGAGACGCCGCGATCACGTAATTTTAGCGCAATGCTCACGAAAAAATGTTCTCTGTTTGAAAATCGAAGGATGGCGATCCCTGGATCGATTGCAAGCATTTGATTCCGTTGTCTCTCGCGTTCTACCCCCTACACTATTGCTGTGTGAGCCACCGTATAAGCCGACCAATTGAACACTTCATCTCGGCACCTCGCCTCTCTCGGTTAACAGGCTGTTAATGTTTTAATGAAAATGAAAGGCATACCGGTGCGGGTGTGCTTACGGTCAGCGACCAAGCTGTTCCGATTTGAACTCACCCGTGGCGAAAGCCGATGTTTCGCCTGCGCATTCACCATCTGCGGGCTGTGTATGGAGTAAAGTCATGATCAAGAAGTACATCGCATCAGTGCTTGCAGCCGCTGTCATTTCCGGTCCTGCTTTCGCAGCCGACCTCACCAATTCCTATGAAGCACCGTCGTACAACGAGCCGGTAGGGCAGTCATCCGGCTGGACCGGCGGTTATGTCGGTCTTCATGCCGGTACGGCTTCGCGCCATGGCAATCCTTTCTCCGGCGACCGTGAATTCATGGGTGGCATTCAGGGTGGCTACAACATGGAAACGAACGGTTTCGTTGTCGGTGGCGAAGGAGAACTGTCACACCTGGGCGACACCAAGGTACTCGTACCAGGCGGCAATCTGGAAGAGCGCTACCGCGTCTCTGCCAAGGCCAAGGCCGGCATGCCTCTTGGAGATACACTCGTCTACGGCACGGCAGGCGCCACGATTACCAGCATGCGCGACGGTACGGCTCAGGGTCCGGACGGCTGGAAGCCCGGCTGGTTGGTCGGCGCTGGCGTTGAACACAAGTTCAACCAGCAGATTTCCGGCAAAGTAGAATACAACTACGCGCGCACTGGCGATGTGCGCAGCAGCACCGGTGGCCCGCTTAGCGAAACGACCGTAAGCGACCACACAGTCAAGGCTGGCGTGAACTACCACTTCTAAAATCTACACTCATATGGGGCAGGAGCAGCGCTCTGTGCCCCGTATGACGACAATAGGTGCTGAAATGTTGACCCCGTATGGGAGTGCAATATTTGCCACCTGTCGATGATCACCCTTGGCCAGCCTGTCGCTGGCCGGGGGGTATAGAGGGTGAGTCAAGTGCGGGTGAAACCGCGCACGTCGTGGCTAGGCAATAGAGTGACCAGTTCGACATCGCGTATCACCCCAGCTACAAAACGTAGACGCCACACTTATCATTGAGCCACCGCGGTGGCATTGCGTTCCCTTGCCATAGCGGGGAGTTCCGGCAGCTACGACAATGACGAGTTTCTCAACACGACCGGTCCAAAGTTGTCTTTGCAGGCGAATGCCAACGTGCAACTTTTCGCCTCCAAGTCAGCCATTCAAATCAACTGGCCGAATTCTCGAAAGTTACAGGCATGCCGCGCAACTGCGATGTGCATGATGGCTTTGAAGCGCTGGCATGGGTGCGAGCTAGCGGCAAAATGTGAGGTGAATGGTCCAATTTTCTGCCGTTTCCGCACTTGTTGCGTCGCTTGAACGGAGTGCAGATATGCTTAACCCAGATCATGACGATCCGGCCGCAGTGTTTGATCATATTGTGGAGTTATCTGGCGAAGCATAATTCGCTGTTTGCTAGTCCTGGCCGGATGCGGGGTGTTATGTAGCGCCACGAGCATTATCGCAGTCTGTATTACGGCTGGTTCGGCCATCATCATGCAACGGGCAATCATGCAGTTTCCAGGGATGCGTAAGTCAGCAGAATGATACGGCACGTCCGTTTTTCAGCTTCATTTTCAAGGGGATTTTGCATTTTCGGCCCAATGTTGCGGTCAAAGCACAACTACCGTTACAATTCGTATCATTCCGTTCCAGTTGTGCTCTTTCGAAATATAGCGAACCGATTTAACGCATGTGGAAGACGGCAACGTAGTTGCCAACACGCAGAATCGACGGAAACGCGCAGACATGAATGGCACCACCGCAACCCACCTTCCTGCAAAAAAATCATATGTTCCGAAGTTTATGCAGGCTGTCTTCTCGTCGATTGTTCTCGTGGTTGTTTTTATGGCCGGTACAGCGGCAATCTCCACACCCGCATTTGCTCTCTCGGCCGCTTGCAATGCACTGAACAGCATTAGTGGAACCACAGGATATTCGCGGGATTTTCCTGCCTCCGATTTCGAAGCGGGTGAGGTTGTCAGCGTATCATTCACGGACTACGGGACCGACCCGAAGTCCGTTCCGGAAATTTTCTCCGGCCAAATCAGACTAAACAACTACGGAAGCAGTACGGTCTTTTTCCGCTACTCCTCGTATTCCGGATCTGCTGGAGCCCATTCCGGTACCCACAGTACACTCAGCACCGATGGGCTGGGTATTGTGATAGATTCAAAAAACTACCTGAGCGCAGTGACAATTGTTTGCTCGGCTCCGGTCACTGAACCGACATTGGACGGGATTATTCCTACGACCGGCCTAACGGCGGGCGGCACATCCATCACCATTACAGGCACCAACCTTACAGGCGCAACGGGCGTAAGTATTGGCGGCGTAGCCGCAACAGACGTCACCGTCGTGTCGTCGACCAAGATCACCGCTACGACACCCACTCATGCGGCGGGGCCCGTCAATGTCGCCGTGAGCACGCCAAGCGGGTCAGACGTGCTGGCCAATAGCTTCACCTATGTCGCAACAAACCCGCCGGTCGCTAATGCTGTTTCGAAAAGCGTGTCTGCGGGCTCTTCCGACAATCCGATTGCTCTCGACATAACAGGCGGTGTTGCGACTTCGGTCGCGGTTGGCACGCAGGCCAGTCACGGCATGGCAACCGCATCGGGTACGTCGATCACCTATACACCGACGGTTGGGTACTCAGGCCCCGATAGTTTCACCTACACTGCCAGCAATGACGATGGCTTATCGGCTGAGGCAACTGTCACGATAACAGTGGTCGCTGCTGCGCCGACCCTGACTGGCATTACCCCGAACTCCGGCACCACGGCGGGCGGAACCTCCGTTACAATCACCGGCACGGACCTGACAGGTGCGACAGACGTCAGTATTGGCGGCGTGGCCGCAACAGACATCACCGTCGTTTCGTCGACAAAGATCACCGCAACGACACCCGCTCATGCAGCCGGTGCGTTCAATGTGACCGTGAGCACGCCGGGCGGTGCAGACGTGCTGGTCAATAGCTTCACTTATGTGGCGGAGCCAATCATTATCTCACCTGGGAGCGGAGTGTTGAATGAGGCAACGAAGGGTGTGGTGTATGATCAGGCTCTTTCTTTAACTGGCGGAACCGCACCATACCTATTCACAACGTCAGGATTGGTGCCCGCAGGCCTCACCGTCAACCCCGCAACAGGCATGATTTCCGGAACGCCGACGGCGGCGGGAACCTACGAATTCTCGGTTACGGTGGTTGATGCAAACAATCTGATCGGCTCTGCTACCTATGCACTGAAAGTTAATTCTTCAGAGGGCAGTTTCGTCTTCACGCCATCTGCTGCCACGTTGAAGGAAGCCATGGTCGGCGAAGACTATAGCCAGCCTATCAGCGCAACGGGCGGCAACGGCGCTCTTGTTTACAGCCTGCTCACTGGCGCGCTTCCTGATGGCATGACGCTCAACCTTTCGACAGGCGAACTCACAGGCCCATTAGAGACGGATGCTGAAGCAAAGAATTATGCTTTCACCATTGAGGCGCATGATGGCAACGGGGCCACTGGAACGGCCAGCTACACACTGGCAGTCAAAGCGCGTGCCGTGACCGTCGTTGATAAAGTCGTCACAGTCGAGGCCGGTTCATCGCCTGCCGATGTGTATCTTAATCGTGGTGCTACCGGCGGGCCTTTCGTGCAAGCCGAGAGGACCTTCGTGGAGCCACCGAATGCTGGCACTGCTGTGATTATTCAGGGGCAACTCGCACAGAGTGGGCCCGTCACGACACCAGTCGGCTGGTATCTGCAGTTCACACCGAACCCGGCCTATAAAGGACAGGTCCGTGTCGGGTTCAAGCTGACAAGTGCTCTCGGAATCTCCAACACCGGTACAGTGACATATAACATTGCCTACGACGCGGCGCAGGTTGCATCTGATGCTGACCGGTTTGTACGCAGCTTCATCCAGAGCCGCCAGAACATGATTTCCTCCATGATCCATGTTCCCGGTCTTCTGGAGCGGCGTCGGATGGCTGAGGCAACCGATGCTGTCACTGCACGCATGACACCGTCCGAAAACGGCATGACGGTCAACGTTTCCACCAGCCTCGCTCAGATGGAAGCAGCACGTGACAGTGCGGATGGCATTACCGGCGGTTATTCCTCGGCCTTCAACATCTGGATCGACGGTGCCTTTCTGGCCCACAGTGACAAAGACATCAACGGCGCCAAATGGGGCAGCTTCGCAATGATCAACATGGGGGCAGACTATCTGCTGAACGAGAGGGCGCTGTTCGGTCTCTCGTTCCATTACGACCACATGACCAACCCGACCGATGAGGACGCAGAGTTGAAGGGCAATGGCTGGCTCGCCGGTCCTTACGCCTCCTTCGAAATCGGCAAGGGTGTGTTCTGGAACAGCAGCCTGCTCTATGGAGGTTCATCCAATGATATCGATACAATGTTCTGGGATGGCGCATTCGAGACAAGGCGCTGGATGGCCGATACATCGATCGACGGCCAGTGGGATCTTGGCAACGACACGATTCTGGCTCCAAAACTCAGGGCTGTGTATTTTTCCGAAAAGGTCGAGGACTACACGATCGGCAACGCTGCAGGCGACTCGATCACCATTGATGGCTTTGATGCAAAGCAATTCCGGGTTAGTCTCGGCGCCGAGATTGCACGTTCCTTTATCCTCGAAAGTGGCGCAATGCTCAAACCGAGGCTTGGCGCAACGGGAGGCTTTGCTGCTCTAGACGGATCCGGGACATTCGGCATGATAAAGGCAGGTATGTCACTGCAAACGGCCGATCTGTGGATGGTCGATGCAAGCATTCTCTTCAATATTGAAGGCGAAGGTCAGAAATCGATCGGAGCGTCCCTCGCTGCCAGCAAACAATTCTGAAAATTTTCTGGTCCAAGGCCCAAATTGCGACGGTTTCAAAGTGGCGGAACAGACATGGGCCAGTTCTTTCTGCGCGGTGGGGTGTGGAAATCGATGTGGCAGGCGGTACGGCATCGCTGAACGTTAACGTAACCACGCAGGGCGATGACCCAACGATCTGGCTGTGCTCGGGCTGGAAGGTCACGTTCGGAACGATACGCGATGAGCAGCACTCATCTGAGTACTACTCTGTGCATGGCTCACTGTTTATTTTAAAGCCAAAAAGCATGGTTGACACCCCATCTACCTAGCCTGCGCAAAAGCTTCGGGACGCTCGAAGTACTCAAAGGCATCTCGCTCGATGCCCATAAGGGCGAGGTTATCGCGATCCTTGGTTCTTCCGGTTCAGGCAAGAGCACGATGCTGCGTTGCATCAACATGTTGGAAATTCCGACAGCTGGTGAGGTCGTGGTGACAGGGGAAACCGTGAAGCTCAAAAAGCAGGGTAACGGTCTTGCCATTGCCGATGGTCGGCAGATCGATGGTATTCGTGCACGCGCCGCTATGGTTTTTCAGAGCTTCAATTTGTGGTCTCACATGACGATTCTTGAGAATCCCATCGAGGCGCCGGTCCACGTCCAGGGGCGGCCGCGGGCAGAATGTGTTGTTGAAGCTCGTGCCCTCCTGGAAAATGTCGGTATTGCCGACAAGAGCGATGCCTATCCCGGTCATCTTTCCGGTGGGCAGCAGCAACGTGCTGCGATTGCCCGGGCGCTCGCCATGCATCCTCAGGTCATGTTGTTCGACGAGCCGACATCGGCACTGGATCCCGAACGCGTGGGCGAGGTTCTGGCCGTAATGCGTGCGCTTGCCAAAGAAGGAAGGACCATGTTGCTGGTGACGCATGAAATCGCTTTCGCACGCGATGTGGCAACACGTATTGTCTTCCTTCACGAAGGCGTCATTGAGGAGGACGGTCCGATTGAAGAGGTATTTCGTAATCCTAAATCAGAGCGGTTCCGAAAGTTCATTTCCAACACGCAGCACGCTCTCTTGGTGTAATGGGCGAAGAGGATGACACAATCCGTTTGATCGCAAGATACGTCGATTTTACCGGCTTGATGGCTGCTAGATGGTCAGCACCTCTTCTCAAATTTCTTCTTCACGACAAGCTATAAAAGCTCAGGAGGACTTGATATTTGAACTGAAGTACAATCTATGATTGTTTTTGTCAGGCTAAATTTCTAGACGCTCAGTTTTTACGGGAGAGGCGTGTCGGTCTCTTTGTCTGATGCTTTTTGCTCCGAAGATAAGGGCGTATTTTTGCCGTAATTCGACCGGAATTCTAACACAATTCGTTATTTTTCAGGTGGATATCGAAATAAGTGACGATTGATGCCCTCTCATTACTTTTGTGTGCATTTTGCAACGTCACGGTGGGAAGCGTCCAAAAAATTGCACTAATTGAGGCAACGTGATTGCAACCGTGAGTGCGTCGCGTATTCTTTCCGTCAAGAAGCGGGCTTCGCCTGTTTTTATTTAACTGGTTTAGGTTTTGAGATGATTTTCACAAATCTAACCGATAGCAATCTAATCCTTCACTGGAGGTCACTATGAACATCAAGAGCCTTCTCATCGGCTCCGCTGCAGCACTCGCAGCAGTTTCTGGCGCACAGGCCGCTGACGCTATCGTCGCTGCCGAACCCGAGCCTCTGGAATACGTACGCGTTTGCGACGCTTTTGGCGCTGGCTACTTCTACATCCCAGGCACTGAAACCTGCCTGCGCATTGGTGGCGAAGTTCGTGCGACCGTCGCATTCGGCGAAGACATTGGTGGTCTGGCTCCAGGCGGTCGTTCGTCTGACTGGAACTCCCAAGTTCGTGCTCGCGTGTTCTTCGACACGAAGACCGACTCCGAACTCGGCACCATCGGCACCTACATTCGTTTGGAGGGTGACTACCGTCCTCGCGATGGAAACTCTTCCTCGTCTCTCGAGCTTGAGCAGGCTTGGGTCAGCGTCGGCGGCCTGACGGCAGGTAAAGTTCTGACCTGGTGGGATGACATCGGCATTTACGGTGAGCTTGACGCGTTTGAAGCTGCAACAAACTTCAACACTGTCAACTACCTCTATGACGCAGGTACATTCCGCATTGGTGTTGGCATCAACGATCTGTCTGGCGAATACTCCGATCGTGCAGGTTCCGAATTTGGTCTGCAGGGTTATGCACAGGTTGATTTCGGTTCCGCAAACGCTGCACTGCGCGGTGTTTACGACAACGAAGCTGAAGAAGGCGCCATCTATGCAACGCTCGTTGCACCGATCGGCCCAGGCACTCTGGAACTCGGCGCAGGCTGGTCTTCGGGTGACAACGTTTACGTCGACCGTTTTAACTCTGACTTCGCTGCCACGTCCTACGAGTGGACCGTTTCCGGTTCGTACGCTCTCAAGGCAACAGAGAAGCTGACAATCGCTCCTTCCCTTGCTTACTGGAGCACGCAGGACAACAACGACATCTGGGGCGTTGGCGTATTGGCTGAATACCAGCTTGCGACAGGCCTTAAGGTTGGTGCGACTGTTGACTACGTTAGCCCAGACGTTGGCGACGATAACACTTCTGGCTTCCTGCGCCTGACACGTTCGTTCTAATCTGACGAAAAGTCGATTAATGAAAGCCCGGCAGAGATGCCGGGCTTTTTCTTTGCGCATAGTTTGCGTGAATGAACCTTGTTCCGCGGTGAACGCGTCGTGAATAGACGGCAGACCCGACAACTCCCTGATTTCCTTGGCTAGGTGTGCTACCAGGTCGCATCTTCGGTTTGAGAGGCCAAGACCTAATCGTTTGCCTCGGCTAACGTAGGTAAATCATGGTGGCGATCTCGCTTATGTCCGCAGTGGCTGATGGTCTCTTCCTGCCAATGTGACCTTGCGTTTCTTGCGCGTATGGTGTCATCGCCAGGCCCGAGCCCGATCAAGTACTCAGGGTCGAGTTAGCTGTCGAACTGCTGGCTGTAATTGACGATGAGAGCGGCGGGACACCCTTGCTCTTGGTCTGCTTAATGCACAGTTCGCCTACGATACGGTTCGAGCGGCACCAATCGATACAGAGTGCAGATGGCTTGCAAGCTCAATCCGGTTACGGCCCGCGCGTTTGGCGATATAGAGTGCCTTGTCTGCCGCACTCAGCATAGCGTCGAAATCCATTGGAACGGGACATCCCAAGGCGATCCCGGCGCTGACCGTGGACGTGAGGGTTTCACCTTCCACATGGATTTTCTGATCTTCGAAGGCTTTGCGAATGTCCTCCGCCACCATCTCGGCACGATTGGGCATGACGTCGGTCAAGATCAGCGCGAATTCCTCGCCACCAAGACGCGCAGCAGTGTCGCTGGGTCCACAATTAACCGCAAGCTCAGCAGCAAAGATCTTCAACACCCGGTCGCCGGCAGCGTGCCCGAAAGTGTCGTTGATGGATTTGAAATGATCAAGGTCGAAGACCAAGACTGCCGTTTCCGGTCCGATCAAACGCTGACCGTAGCGCTCGAATAGCGCACGGCGATTTAGCAGGCCGGTTAGTGGATCTGTGATGGCTTCAAGAAGGTGACGTGCGGCGAGCCGCCATTGGTGAAGGGCCAGTGAAAGGGCGCCGATGCCGGTCATGCCAGCAATGCAAACAGCGATATTGAGATCTTCGGCCCAATTGTTTGGCGCAACTCCCAATACGGTCTTTCCCTCGGCAACGAGAACGGCGGCGCAGACAACAAAGGATGTTGCCGCCAGGCAATAGAGGATGGAAATTCCGATGAGAGGAACAAGTGCTTCTCCGCGCGCGCGCCAATATTGCCAGGCGGTCGCGAAGAGCATTGCGGCAATCGCCGTATTTTGAGCGATAAATGCAATCCCGTCATAACCGATCAGCAGCGGAGGAATGGAGACAAGCATTGCTGCCAAAGCCCAAGTAATTGTAGCTCGCAGCGGCAAGATGTTGCTGCGAAATTGGCAGCCCGCTCCCCAGATAATTGCGAAACCTGCATGAAGAAGTATGAACGACACAACGCCAAACGAAACAGCAGGATCGTTTACATAGAGACCGTAGGTAACAATGCCGCCAACGATAAGCACGAGCCCGAGCGTACAGCTCAGTAGAAAGGTCTCGGAGCGGCGTGCGAACCAACTGCCAAGCAGGGTCACACCAAGACACGTCGTCGAGACGGCAAGCGCAATCAAGAGTGAACTGTAATCAACGATCATGCCGAAAAAACCATGGCAGCCACCGCCTTTCATATCGGTAGGAGCGTATGGGGTTTCCATGACCAATTTCTTACTGGCGCCGCTAAAAACTCACCCGTAGGCTCAAGCTGCGGGATCATTGAATCTCATTCGACCTCATCGTTGAGCACAGGTCTGCAAGCAAAGGCGCTAGAGCCTACGCCTCAATAGTCCCGGTTCTGTCGCAATCGATCAAGTCAGCCAAATGCACCAGTTAGCAGAACGACCTTACCTGAGGACGATGTTGTCTGGTTGCTTGCGTTCCGAATGGCGCCGCCGCTTCTTCAGGAAATCCGCGACTTGGCGGCAAACATATTGGCCGTGGCAGACCTTGGTAGCACCCGCATCGACCCCACGCCGGATCATCAAATCCTTGTGTCTCGCGGAGACCCAGGTGAATCGCAGTCGCTAGTCGTGCCCATACAATTGCCAATGCTGTGATACTCGATCTTGCATCGATAGATGACGGTAAATCGATAAAACCGCTGAGTGGATGCAAATCATTCAGGGCGTCATCGCGTTTGACGGCAAGCTGACGGTGCTTCGCTAAATACCTAGAGAGCCAGCAGCAATGGTACCGATGTGCTTGTTTTGTCGATATCGTACTTCATCATTCCTCCGACCTCTCTCCTATAAAGGCCTGCCGATAGTTTACTAAGCAGAGGCCGTGCGTTCGAGCACTACCATGGTCTGCCCTTTATAATCTCTCGTATCAAAGGCGGTGTAGCCCAGTCGACCAGCCATTTTCAGAGACGCTGCGTTATCGGGATCGATAAGGCATACGGTTCGGTTCTGGTGTAAGTTGGCGTTGTACCATTTGTGCGCTGCCTCGGCCGCTTCCAATGCAAATCCACGCCCGTGCACCCGCGAAGCGAATGTCCAGCTGGCTTCACCGTATCCATCAAAGGCGTCACCAAGTCCCCGGTGGAAATCCGCGATCCCGGTTTCACCGATATATTCGCCTGAACTTCTCTCAATGACGGCGAAGATGCCATAATTCAGCAATGCCCAGTGGCCCGTGTAGCGTAAAATCCGATGCCAGGCATCCTCGGGTGAAAAGGGTTTTCCACCCAGAAATTTGAGTACGAGGGGATCGGAGCACATTGCCAGATAAGACTGACATTCAGCCAACACGTACGGCCGTAATAACAGCCTATCAGTTTCGATCATATGTCACTCGTCATCAAAGAGCCTATATGGCTATTTGTCTATCAAACTGATTGGGTTTTGCAACGGAAGATTGTAATTCTCTTCACCATGAAGCCCGCTGGCCCTCATGTTGGGTTGCGCCTCTCGGGCTTGATCAGCGGCATTTACTGCTTGAATTAGCAGTACAGGGTTATAACCAAAGCGCGAATATCGATGACGCGACTTCCGGTTGGGTTCGTCTGACCCGTTCGTTCTGGTCTAACAAAAGTCGATAGGGAACGCCCGGCAGCAATGCCGGGCTTTTTCCTGCTGGTAATAGCGTGATGGTTTCAGCCTCGGGCCATATGCATGATCTTGACCACGCCAGTCACTATCCGCCACACGTTCTCGCGAAAAACAACGGAATGATGTTTGATAGCGGACAACGGATGGACGTCGTCGATGTCCCATTATTCCTGACCTTTTTCAACTTGCCCTGCATCCTCATTTCCGACCCCATTTCTCAAACCCCGATGATTGTGCGGAGGCGCAAAATTCAATCGCATTATTTTTTAGTGTTGAGCCGTTTTTGAGAACCCCATCGCTTTAGAATTGTCATTCATCAAAATAGTCTATTAAAGAAAGACGCTGCCTGATTTCCCAACGACGAAACGCAGAGGGGTCCGATAGTATCAATTTCGGAAGAGATCGTCCGGCTACCTTTGTCCTTTCGGACAAGTTTTTGCGCTAAATGACCAACAAATGATTTTGATGCCGGCGAGCGTTCGTCAGGCGACTTCGCTGACAAGAGGCTGCGGGCGGGTCAACATGTCTGGCTTCACGTGATCATCCGCTTCTCAAGTCAGGGAGGTTGGATCTGGTGCGGATTGTCTGTCAGCGGAGACGCTGCGGGGTGGCGTCTACCGGGATCAGTGGCATGTAACTTTCCCCGCCCAACTGCTCCTGGTGTTCGCGTTTTGCGACGGCAATCAGTTCGGGGTCGGTCAGTGCACGCACGGCGGAAGCTGCCAGCACCTTGCCAGCCTGCAACATGCCCTTATGGGCATAACCCGAGGTTCCCTGCGACACCATCTGCCATGTGTGTGGAGGTGTGCCATAGGCTTCTGTTGCGACATAGACCTGGCCTGTTGGAACAAGCCAGCTGACGTCGCCGACATCAGTCGAACCATGCAGGAATGTTGGCACCTCCTCGAATGCGTTCAGGTCCTCTGACAGGATCTTGCCGCGTTTGGCAATTCGGGCCTGAACTTCACTCGAAAACGTTTTCTGGATGCTACCGGCAAAATCCTTTTCGCTGTTTGAAAAACCGGCAACACCGAATTTTTCGAACTCCTGATGCATCATCCGTGCCAGCGTGACATTCGGCACAAGATCAGCCGATGCCGCATCAAAAGTAATTTCCAGTTGGGTGCCGGTCATTAGCGCGGCACCGCGTGCCACGTCCTTGACCCGTTCGGTGATGTCACGGACCTGATCCATGCGCGGCGCGCGCACCTTGTAAAGCACCTGAGCTTGCGACTGCACCACATTCGGTGCGCGCCCACCGGTATCGGTGATCGCGTAGTGAATGCGGCCATCCTGAAGGATGTGTTCGCGCAGATAGTTACAGCCGACATTGGTCAGTTCGACGGCGTCCAGCGCCGAGCGTCCCAGATGGGGTTCAAAACCTGCGTGAGCGCTTGTTCCACGAAACGTGAAATACAACTGATTGGTCGCCAGCATGCGGGCATTATAGGCGAGATTTTCATCCCACGGATGCCAGGTGAATGCCACATCAACATCCGAAAACAGGCCTTCGCGCGCCATGTAGGCCTTGCCGCCGCCGCCTTCTTCTGCGGGGCAGCCATAATAACGGATCGTGCCTTTCAGCCCTAGTTCGTCCTTGCAGGCCTTGAGCGCCAGAATGGCGGCAAGCGCGCCGGTGCCGAGAAGGTTGTGGCCGCAACCATGACCGTTACCGCCTGCAACGATTGGATCGTGGCTGGTGACACCGCTCTTTTGGCTGAGGCCGGTCAAGGCATCGAATTCACCGAGGATTGCGACGACCGGTTGGCCTTCGCCGTAGCTTGCGACGAAGGCGGTTTCGATGTTGCCGGCATTACGCGCGACATCAAAGCCAGCCTTTTCCAGTTCGTCGGCGAGAAGGGCTGCGGAGCGCGTTTCTTCATAACGGATTTCAGCAAAAGACCAGATCGCATCGGATACGGATTTGAGATTGTCGGACTGGGACGTGACAGTCCGTTCGATAATGTCGAGGTAAGTCATTTTATTCCTTCAGGCGGTCTGTTCGACAGGCTTTTTGCCGTGAACGGCGGGAAAGGTGGTGGCGATAATGCAGACCACAACCGCGCAGGCGACAATCACCGAGAATGCAATGCCGTAATTCTGATTAGTGGCCGAAAGGACAGCTCCGATCAGCATCGGTGATGCAAAGGAACCGAGCTGGGCGAGCGAGTTGATCAGGCCAGTCGCCGTTCCGACGGTGTTCTGCGGGAAGTGCTTCATAATGCTGACGAAGACGCTAATCGAGATCGCATTGAGGAAGACGTTGGAAACCGAGAGATAGGCAAAGGCCAGCGGAATGGATTCTTCATTAGCCATCAGGTAGATGAAGATCGCAGACACGGCAGAGCCGATGCAGATGAGATACTTTTCCTTTTGGTGGAAGTAGCGGTCGAGCAGCCAGCCGCAGGTCAGAAACGAAATAAACCCGAGTGCTGGTGGGATCATCGAATAGGCGCCCATCTGCACCATGCTCATGCCTTTCACTTTCACCCAGTAGGACGGCAGCCAGGACTGCAGACCCCAGAAGACGATGTTGGTGAAGAAATAGACGAGCGTGATTTTCCAGGTCAGCGAGTTTTTCAGCAACGCACCAATGCGTTTCTTTTCGGAAACCTTTTCAACCTTTGTCTTGGCAACGGACTGGTCATCTACTGGCTTCATGACGAAGAAAAGCGCGATTGACATGCAGATGCCAACGCCGCCCAGCACATAAAACATCATCTGCCAGCTATGGGCAGCAATCAGTGCTGTAATGACGATGGAGCCGACGGCAAAACCAACCGATGCGCCGGACTGCAGCACCGACTTGGCGCGCGCCATCTGCGACTTTTCAAAGTGTTCCGTGATGGCAACCGAGCCGCCTGCCGGAAACACCGCTTCACCTGCACCAGTAACGGCACGCGCAGCGGCGAGACCCACCGCGTTACTCACCGCGCCAGAAACTGCCGTTCCAAGCGACCAGACGGCGACAGCGGAACTGAGAACACGCCGCGCTCCGAAACGGTCCACCAGATAACCGCCGATCAGCTGGGTCATCGAATATGCAAGAAAAAACGCGCTGATGATCATGCCCTGATGATCTGAGCTAAGGCCGAACTCCTCGCTGATCGGGATGATGGCGATGTTGATTGCGGTCTTGTCGATAAAACCGACAACCCAGCACAGGAACAACATTCCTATGATCACATGGCGGCGTTGTATATTCGAAAACATGTCTAGAATTCCCCTTGCTTTGGCTTTTGTTCTTTGTGGCACCCCCTCAAAATAAAGCTATGTTGAAACACACATGAGAATGATTATTGTTATGTGTGTTCAGCCATAAAGGTGTCTATGAAAATCGATTTGCACTCTCATTCTCGGCTGCGCGAATTGGCGAGATCCGGGATGATCCGTTTTCAGGATTTTGATGTCGACATTGAAAACGCACCGCTGTCGTTGAACCACTCCATCACGCGTGCGGGTGGCAGTTTCTTGCTGGTCGTTGACCACTCGTATTTTACTGCAAAGCAAACGCGGTTTGAAATTTTCGGCAGCAAGAGTGAGATGATTGTCGCCGAAATCCTGCAAATCGTCAGGGATGAAATCATTTCCGTTCAAAGCAAGACGGTCAGCATGCTGGCATCGGTTAACGCTGCTGTCATCAACTCGCTGGACGACAATGAAATTGTCGATAACGTCTTGCGCGAAGTGATGCATGTCTTGCCTCATTCGGATGCCGGGGTATTTCGCTTGTTTGATGAAGACAGCGGTTATCTCATCCCCGTCTCGTATGACGGCCTGCCGGATGACTACAAAGACTATCGCCTGCAACCAAACGAATCCGTTTCCGGGGAAGTGTTCACCACCGGCCGGCCATCGATCCATAACGGTCGTCAAAACATTATTGATGCCCACCGTGTCATGCGCCCTGAAAATCAATCCTTCATGGAACGTTCGCAAATTTCCAATGCGCTACTGTGTGTGCCCGTCATGGCCGAAGGTAAGCGCCTTGGTACACTGACGACGCTGTGTTTTTCACGCGACGGTGCTTTTTCGGTATTTGACCGGCAGGTTCTTGAATCCCTGGCGGCACAGGTCGCGATCGCTTACCAGAGGTCGCTTGTCTACCAGAACGCGCTTGCGACATCTGACCGGCTGGAAGCGATGCGTAGCGATCTTGCCCGCAAGAATGCAGAGCTTGATCGTGCGGTTCAATTACACGACACATTGCTGCGGATATTCTCGACCAGCGGCGGACTGGCTGAACAACTTGCCATGGTCGCCAAGCTGTTCCATGTCGAGTTTCGGTTCGAAAACGTTCTTGGTATGGACTATCACTCCGGGCAGTGGAGCAGCGAGCGCGAAACACTGCAGCAAGTCGTGGAGGTGGCTGAAGCGCCGGTTGGATATTTCCATTTCGATGTGTCTGGTGACACGAGTTTTCACCGCGCTTTGTTTGGTACGCTGGCCGCCTTTGTCGCGCTGGATTTCGTACGGGACATGTCCCGCGTCAATGTGCTCAACGCCAGCAAAAAAGCCTATTTCGAGGATCTGGCTGAGGGCATAGAGGGCGACGTTCTCAGACCGCAATTTGGCTTCAGGCCGGATCGTTTCAGCCAAATCCTTGTTGCGACGCCTCCCGGTGAGCGGGCGCTCGTTGGAGCGCACCTGGCCTTGCACAAACATGAGGTCGAACTCCAGAATGCAACCAAGTTGACCAATGCTCTTGTGTTTCATGAGCGCGAGCAGATCGTCATGCTTTTTTCAGCCTCGACCATGGCGGCGCTTGAGAGAAACCTTGCGGTATTGATGGATGTGGCCAGTGTAGCGGCGGTATGCATTGGGGCGAGCGATATTTACGAACAGCCGGGTTTTCACAGGTCTGCACAGGCCCAAGCCATAAAGGCGGCCGAGTGCCTTTTGCGACGGGGCCGTCCAGGTATTCTAACCAATAGGGATATGGGCATCGAACTGCTATTGGGTGGGCGCGACCGGCAAGAAGTATTGCGCTTTACCCGCCAGGTCCTGGACCCACTTCTCAGTGATCAAAAACATCGCGTCCTTTACCAAACCCTGTTTCGCTACGTGCAGGAGGGAAAGTCGGCGGGCCGCACAGCTGATGCGTTACAAATCCACACCAATACGCTTTATCAGCGACTGACCCGTATCGAGACCCTGACGGGGCGCAACATTGCCGATGCTGCGGATTTTACCTTGCTGAGCGTCGCCTGCCAGCTTCATGTTGCCTATGCTGATTGAGCGGATTGTATCTCTGACGAGCGAATTCTGTCAGTGGGACGCAAACGAACGGCGATAGTGGCAAGCACCACACAAAACCCAGACATCAGCCACCATGCGGGTGTCAGGTCAGAGAGGTTTTGTCGCAATATGCCGGCGACAAAGGGGAGTGTAGCGGCCAGTACATATCCTCCCCCTTGAACAAAGCCTAGGATTACACCAGCTTCATTACCCTCACCGTGGTCCAGCGAGACGATAAGCGACAAAGGAAACAATGCGCCGATCCCCAGTCCCGCAAAAATTGCAGCTGGCCAGGCCAATGCAAGAGGCGCAAGGCAAAGCATAAGCATTCCGACAAGCAGAAATGCCAATGCGGTCAGCAATGCCGGTCTGCGATCATGGCTGCGGTCCACGCATAAGGAGACGGCAATGCCCGCGATAACTTCAGCCGCTGTGAGAGCGCCGAGAATGTTTCCTGCTGCCTGAGGCGTCCAGCCCAGTTGGGTAAAAAACGGTGGTAGCCAGGCCAGAACAAGGGTGTAGGCGCCGGTTCCCAATCCAAAAAAAGCAAGCAGTGCCCAGGCCCGCGGCGACCTGTGAATGTTCAAAGCTGATGAGGTTGCTACGACCTGCGGGCCGTCTCGCGTTATTAGGCAGCTGGCAATCGCCAAAAGGGCAGGGAGTGCCCATGCGCCAAGTGCTGACGGCCAACCCCACATATTTGCAAGCCACGGCGATATCATGCTGGCGAGCAGCGCACCGCCCATAATGGCGGTTGAATATAGCCCCATGAGTTGAGCAGTCTGAGAACCAGCACGCCTCCTGACGACTGTCGGCATCAGTGCTTGCACGATTGCGATGCCAACGCCGCCTAACGTCGCCGTGAGCAACAGTTTTATCGACGTCGGCCCGATGATCCGAGCGAGAGCGCCTAAGAAAATGAGCGCCAGCCCAAGAAGGATTCCTCTGTCTTCGCCGATAGTCCGTCGAAGCCATGATGTTCCAAGAAGGCAAACGCCCATCATGACGACAGGCAGTGTTGTCAGAAGGCTTGCGGCGCTGTCGTTAAGGCCAGTATCACGTTGTATGCCATCGAGTAACGGGCCGATGGATGCAAGGATGGGACGGAGGTTAAGGCCAACGAGTATGACACTTGTAAAAAACAGGAGGGAAGAAGGGGACTTGTTCATTTTTCTGCCAAAGCTATTGCCGGGAAGGCTCGAGGATTATATCTCTATGTAGAGCTATATGTTTCGGTGTAGGGGCAATATATCTTGACGTCAAGATAGGTGAGGTATGGATAGAGCAATGTTTGCGGCCACACAGTGGGCCAATGAAATGCCGACGATAAAGACAGGTCCCATGATCCTGCTTGGTCGGTTGAACGAGGCTGCGTTGGTCATTGGTCGCGACAGGCTTGGTCCGGTCTTCACGAGCTTCGGACTGCAACCCGGCGAATTCGATGTGTTGGCGACGCTCAGACGCAGTGGTGTTCCCTACGCGCTAACGCCGACGGAACTTTACGAAGTGGCGATGATCTCCTCCGGCAGCATGACGAACCGAATTGATCGGTTGGAGAAAGCCGGGCTGATCGAGCGTCGTCCAAACCCATCCGATAAGCGCGGTACACTCGTTGCGCTCACCGCAGACGGGTTAGCGTTGATTGAGAAAGCAGTCGTTGCCCATGTTGCAAACCAACACCTGATTGTGGACGGTTTGAGCAAGGATGAGCAGGAAACCCTGTCTTCGTTGTTGGAAAAGCTGCTGTCTTCGCAGCGATGAGATTGTTCATGTGAAGCGATCGCATGTGTGATGGCATGCGCCATGCGCCATGCGCTTCAAAATGATCAATGCGAAGAACCTGCTTATCTCCTAACTCCTCAAAAGAAAGGCCGCCCTGAGGCGGCCTTTTTTTTAAAAGCATGTTCAAAGATTACGGCGTGACGTCGAAGCCGAACCACTTTTCAGACAGGCGCTTCACAGTGCCGTCTGCTTTCGCAGCGTCGATCGCCTCATTGAACATCTTCTGCAGCTCAGGTTCGCCCTTGCGCAGACCAACGGCAACGCCACGCCCAAGAATGCCACCTTTGAAGAATGGACCGGTCATAACGATGTCTTCGTTGCCTGGCTTTTTGACGGTGTCGCTGAGATAGGCAAGCGAAGCGACAACGAGATCAACGCGACCAGACTTCAGGTCGAGATCGTGCTGGTCGGTGGTCTTGTACTCGCGGATGTCAGTGGAATCCTTGAAATATTTTTCGAGAAGCGTCAGGCCCAGCGACGCAGTCTGCACGCCGATTGTCCGTCCCTTGATTTCCGCAGCAACGTCGTCAATCGCCTTCTGGGCTGCAGCTTCGTCCTTGGCAAGATAAAGCGTTTCACCAGTGTGTGGCAGCTTGGCGAACGGGCTATCCTTCAGCGTCGCAAAAGTCTGTGGTGTCAGGCCGTAAGATACCGAGAAATCGATGGTTTCTTCACGCTTCGCGGTCGCTGTGAGGCCTGCCATAATCGCATCGAACTTGCCAGCGTTGAGTGCTGGAATGATGCCGTCGAACGGCTGCGCAATCATGGTGCATTCCACCTTCATGCGTGCGCAAAGGTCTTTGCTCAACTCAATTTCATAACCATCCAGCGTGCCATCAGGCTTGGTGAAGTTGTAGGGCCGGAAGGCGCCTTCGGTCGCGATGGTGATCTTGGTCCATGTCTTTTCTTCAGCGTGTGCCGAAGCGGCGGTCACAACGATGGCCGAAACGAACAGGGCTTTCAAAAATCCCTTGGTCTTCATTTTACTTCCCTTACTGCAGTTAAATGCCAAACCGCGTTTGGCATGAATGAATGCCGTTTAAAATATTCAGCCCGCATTTTCGTGGCTGATGAATTTACGGAACCGCTCCGATCTGGAGTTGGTGAACACGTCTTCCGGCGCGCCGTCTTCTTCCACCACGCCCTGATGAACAAAGATGACACGGTTGGATACGTCGCGGGCAAAACCCATTTCATGGGTGACGACCAGCATGGTCCGTCCTTCTTCGGCTAGCCCACGCATGACACGCAAAACTTCGCCGACCAGTTCCGGGTCGAGTGCGGATGTCGGTTCGTCGAACAGCATGACTTTGGGTTTCATTGCCAATGCACGGGCAATCGCGGCGCGCTGCTGCTGTCCACCGGACAGGTGAGCCGGGTAAAAGTCACGCTTGTCCGCGATACCGACCTTGGCCAACAAGGCTTCCGCCTCATCGACACATTCAGCACGGGGGCGGCCCTGAACATAGATCGGCGCTTCGATAATGTTCTCGAGAATAGTCTTGTGTGACCAAAGATTGAAGCTCTGGAAAACCATGCCCAACTCAGAGCGGATGCGCGAAACCTGTTGTTTGTCGGCAGGAAAAGCCTCACCCTTCGAGTTTTTGGCCATGCGAATGGTTTCGCCGGAAACAGTCACCGTGCCGGAGGTCGGGATTTCCAGGAGATTGATACAGCGCAACAACGTAGACTTTCCCGAGCCCGACGAGCCAAGAATTGAAATGACTTCGCCTTCTCGTGCTTCAAGCGAAATGCCTTTCAGCACTTCATTCGGGCCGAAGCTTTTTCGCAGGTTCTCAACGTTCAGCGCCACCGGGGGATTGGCAGAGATAACTTTACTCAAAGTGTTTTTCCTTCGGTCAGGATGCTGATCGTTGGCTGACGCAGGTAGGGCGTAAGCCTGTATTCCGCGATCAGAAGCAGGCGGGTCAGAACGAAATTGATGGCCAAATAGATTGCACCGGCGATGACGAATACCTCAATGACGCGGTAGCTTTCCGAGATGAGTTTCGCCGCAATACCGGTGACTTCCATCAATGTAATGATCGAGGCGAGCGATGTTGCCTTGACCATGGAAATCATCTCATTGCCGTAACCGGGCAGGGCCTGCCGGATGGCAAGTGGCATCACGATGCGTCGGAAGCAGGTGAAACGCGACATGCCGCAGGCCCTGGCTGCTTCAACCTGGCCGTGAGGCACGGATAGAAGACCGCCACGGATGATTTCACCGGCATAAGCGGCATTGTTCAAGGTCAGCGCTATGATCGCACACCAGTAGGGCTCACGCAGAATGGGCCACAGGAAGGAATAGCGGATCGCCGGAAACTGGCTGAGACCATAATAGATGATGAATATCTGCACCAGAAGTGGCGTGCCGCGGAACACGAAGATGTAGAGGCGTGCAATCCAGTCAAGTACAGTGACGCCGGACAGGCGCATCAGCGCCAGTAACAGGGCAAGCACTGCGCCGCAGATGATAGCGCTGGCTGCAAGCTGCAGAGTGAGGGGCACGCCACCCATCATTGCCAGGAAGGCTTCGGTGTAAAATTCCAGATTCATTTTGCCCTCCTGACACCACGTGAGAAGTGTCGTTCGGCGGCCTGCAGCATCGTGCCTGAAACCGAGGAGATCAGCAGATAGAGCGCGCCTGCGATCAGGAAGAAGTTGAACGGCAGCCCGGTAGACCCGGCACCGATCTGCGCCTGACGCAGAATATCAACAACACCAACGACGGAAATGAGCGCGGATTCTTTCAGGGCAACCTGCCAGACATTGCCAAGACCGGGCAAAGCGTGGCGAAGCGCCAGCGGCGCGATGATGCGACGAAACTTCAGTGCCTGTCCCATGCCGCAGGCGGAGGCTGCTTCCAGTTCCCCCTTCGACACGGCACGGAATGCACCGCGAAACACTTCGGTATGATGGGCGCCGCAGGAAATGCCGATGGCCAGCACCCCGGCAAGAAAAGCCGGAAAACCAAGAAAACCTTGCGCCCCGAAAAACTTGCCGATGGCGGTCACGGCCGCGCTGCCGCCGAAATAAAACAGGTAGATAACCAGCAGGTCGGGAATGCCACGAATGATCGTCGTGTAACCATCAGCGATTGTCCGCAATGTACGCCCGCCGGAAATCTTTGCCCAGGCGGCAAAGACGCCAATGGCTGCACCAAGCGCAAAGCCCATCGCCGCCAGCGATACCGTCACAAGGACCGCCATGGTTAAAACATAACCCCAGCCGTCAGGACCGAAGCTGAGAATGTCGAAAAAGGCCTTCATGGTGTATCAGGCCATAATTTGAGGGAGCAATTGAACGTCATTTCACTTTCCGTCAACTCCAGGAGCTGTCTTTCATTTCGTTTCGACGGGCAGAGCCGGCTGCACGCTGTCAGGGATCGGATTTACGAACGTAACGCCGTCCAGCTTACGCGCGTGGTCTCGCTTGGCTTCTGCAATCCGGTCGGGATTTCGAAACAGTTCGACCGCCGTGCTGCCCATGACTTTGGCAGCATGAGCCATTCCTTTATGAGCAGCAGGCAATTTTCCCTGCGCCACCATCTGCCACGAATGAAGCGGCGTGCCAATAGCGCAGGTCGCACCACGCATCTGCACGGTGGGGACAACCCAGCTTACCGTGCCAACGTCGGTCGACCCGACAAGGGAATTATCGCCGTGGTAGGGCTGATAAATAGCATCGCATAACGCGAGATCCGCCTTCGGCTCGGCACCAAAACGGCGGAAGGCGTCAGAGATATCTTCCTTGGTCAGCGTTGCTTGAAAGCGCCGCGCTGTTTCTTGATCTTTTTCATCGAAGACAGGCGGCCCGAGCCGCTCAAGCTCGCGCTGCATGAGGAGTTCGAGCGGGACATTTCCGATCAGATTGGCGTCACCACTGACAATTTCGCTTCGTACTGTAGTTTCGGTCATCAGGGCTGCACCTTCGGCAATCTTTTTGACGCGTTCGAGCAGGGATTGCATTTCCGGAAGGCTGCGGGCGCGTATCAGGTAACGAACAACGGCCTTTGCCTGCACGACATTGGGGGCAAACCCGCCAGTATCCATCACGGCATAATGAATACGTGCAGAGGAGGGCATGTGCTCACGCATGTAATTTGCGCCGACATTCATCAGTTCGACTGCATCCAGTGCGCTTCGGCCCAGGTGAGGGGCAGAAGCGGCATGGGCGGCACGGCCCGTGAAATGGAACGTTATCTTGTTTCACACATTTCCTGCCACCGGTTTTCCGGGGCCGGAATTGAATTGTCGACCCTGTGGCATGTTTTCTCCAACGATTCTGCTAGGACATGAGTCGATTTGCCAACTATTTGGTGTAAGGCGGAAAAAACGATCTTGAGTCCTGAGAGGCGAATTGGCGTCTGCTGAGCAAGATCGCACTCAATTTATCAGAGTGATGGCTTCAGGCGCGGTTCAATTCCCCAGGTAAGTTTCTGCGCTTTACCCTGTAAGAGCGTCGCTAGCGTTATCAAAATCGATTACAAGATAGAAAGTTATGTTATAACAAAACATAATGCTTGACGCGTGTAATGTCGTAACATATTCGGGTTGCATTGACCCAACACAACCAGTTCAACGGATCTGGGTGTCGCGGACAACTAGACTATTCTCATGTCCTTATTGCGAGATGGTAATGCTCCACCGGCTGTTCAAAAGATCGCAACCGTCTGGTCCGTCTCAAATCGAGGGCCAGAGCAACGAAGCTTCCGTGCCGGTATTGCTCCTGACGGGTTTTCTTGGTTCTGGAAAGACCACTTTGCTCAATGAGATTCTGACTGATCCACGCATGGCGGGCACGGCTGTTATCGTCAATGAATTTGGTAGTGTGCCGATTGATCACGGTTTGGTGCGTGTCGGATCGGAACGGTATTTTCAAACAACAACCGGCTGCATTTGTTGTACCGCGACCAGCGATATTCGCGTGTCCTTATATGAATTGCACGATGCGATGCGAAAGCGGAAAATACCGGCTATCGATCGTGTCATCATAGAAACCACCGGACTGGCCGATCCTGCTCCCATCATAAACAGCATCATACCCGGAGGTGCGCCTGCCACCTCGCTGAGAGACCATGTGGTTGCCAGGCAATTCCGACTTTCTGGAGTTGTGACCACTTTCGATGTTTTGAACGGCCGCATGACACTTCACAGCATCATCGAAGGTTGGAAGCAGCTGGCTTTTGCTGATCATATTGTTTTGACAAAAACAGATCTGGCCGATGAGCGGAAGGATTGGGTACGTGAACTCAAGTTGCTCAACCCGGCAGCACATTTTCACGATAATCATGATGCCGATTTCAAGATTGCTGATCTCTTGGACGGTGATGCTTATTCCATTTCAGGCAAGACCGAGGATGTTGCCGGCTGGTTGGCAATGGAAGCGCTGACCAAACATGCCGATCATACACACGACATTCATCGGCATGGTGACGAGATAGAAGCTGTGGTGTTGACGCATGATGTGCCCCTGTCTCAGCAGGCTTTGCAAACTTTTCTCCATGTTATCACGACGAATACCCGGTCCGGCCTGTTGAGATTAAAAGGCATATTCGCCCTTGCGGACAATCTGGAAAAGCCGGCCATTGCTCACGCGGTGCAGCACCGGGTCTATCCGATGGAACGGCTGAGTGCGTGGCCCGATCACGACCGTTCCAGTCGTGTCGTACTGATCGGGTTGGATATGCCGCTTGGTCCAATTCGTGACCTGTTTCGTGCTGTGGCAGCAAGTCCTTCGCGAAAACGAGGTGCAAGGACATGAGTGCAGCATTCCACAACCCGTTGGCGCGTGGCTCCTCAGACATCATCGCAAAGGCGCGATCCATCAAACAATGGGCCCGGCAGGTGTTGGCAATTCCGGATGATGCCGTTGTATCTGTCAATGAAATCTCATGTGCTCTGCCGGATTGCCCGCCAAAGGAAACCGTCATTCTCGTGATGAGCAATGGCGACACGATCCAGGTCTCCATTCACAAAGCCATGGCGGACGTCTTGGAACACGATGTCGCTGATGCTTTTCGAGCGCTTCAGCATTCGTGAGGTGTGGAATGAAACCTCGACATTGGCGGCCTGCGATAAGTGGTGGCTGAAACCCCGATATTCCCGGTTTTAAATAACCTTGAACCGTAATGATATATCATTAAAAAAGGAGAGAAACGTGAGACACTTAATCCTGGGCGTATCCGCCCTTGCGCTATCGGCAAGTTTGATTGGCCCCATGGCCTTTGCCGATGATAGTGCTAGTGAGAATGTAACGTTGTACCGCGTCTTTGTTGGAGACCATGATGCGGGCAAGATTACCGCGTTTGATCTGGAAAAGCCGGATAATCGCTGGACATTTGATACCACCGGCCAGAACAAACTCTATAGCGTCAATGAGGGGGCAGGCATCGTTGCCGTTCAATCGGACAATGATGCTGTCAACTTCATCAATAGCGGTATTTCCCTTCATTCGCACGGCGATCATTCTGACATCGAGATTGCTGACCCGGCTGCGGTAAAAGAAACGCTGATTGGTCCGCGCCCATTCCACGTCATCGATCATGACGGCAAGGTGGTCGTTCACTTCGATAAAGGTGGATATGCCGACATCATCGCGGCACGCGATTTGTCTAAAGGTGAAATAAAATCAACACGGTTGACACAAGCGCGTGCCCATCATGGATTTGTCGCACCTATCGGCAAGGGTTGGGTGACGACGGTTGCCTCTGACGCACCTGTAGAAGGCGACGCAGCACCATCACGCGTCGGCTTGCAAGTTGTAAGCGTCGACGGCACGCCGGTTGGCGATGTTGCAACGTGCACCGGCATCCATGGCGAAGCTTTTTCGGGTGCCTATCTGGCGGCCGGGTGCAAGGAGGGGATCATCACGGTGACATCAGGTAAAGGTGGTTTGGTCACCAGCATGCTGAACTATCCCGATGACCTTCCTGCAGGCGAGACCACAGGCACCTTGCTTGGCGCCAAAAGCATGCAGGTGTTCCTTGGAAATTATGGAGCAAAGGGCCTGGTTGTCGTTGACCCTGTCGATGCCCCCAACTTCCGTTATATCGAGCTTCCCTTCCGTCGCATCGATTTTGTCCTTGATCCGGCCAATGCCCGGTTTGGATATGTCCTGACAGAAGATGGATCCCTTCATCAAGTCGATGTGCTGGACGGTACACTGTCCAAGAGTGCCAAAGTGACCGAACCCTACTCCATGGATGGCCACTGGAATGATCCTCGCCCCCGTATCGCGATGGCCGGTGATGAGATTGTCATGAGCGATCCGAATGCCGGCTTGGTACGCCGTATCTCCAGGGATGACCTCAAGGAAATTGGCACGATCGCTGTTGAAGGCAAACCCTACAACATTGCGGTAGCAGGTGGCAGCGGCAAGGTTCATGAACATGGTGAAGACCATGACCATGCTGGCCACAGCCACGGTGATCCGAAGATCTACGCAGGCTATTTCGAAGATGCGCAGGTCAAAGACCGCCCAATCTCCGACTATGCTGGCGATTGGCAGTCGGTTTATCCGTTCCTGCAGGACGGCACGCTTGACCCAGTATGGGCTCACAAGGCCGAGAAGGGCTCCATGAGTGCCGAGGAATACCGTGCCGAATACGAGATCGGTTACAAGACCGATGTGGATCGGATCACCATCGAGGGTGATATTGTCAGTTTCTACAAGGACGGAAAGCCGACGAAAGGTAACTATGCCTATGACGGCAAGGAAACTCTAACCTACAAGAAGGGCAATCGTGGTGTGCGGTTTATCTTCAAGAAAACCGAAGGTGATGCCGCTGCCCCGCAGTTCATCCAGTTCAGCGACCACGGTATCGCACCGAAAAAAGCCGACCATTACCATCTCTACTGGGGTAATGACCGCGCCGCTCTTCTGGAAGAAGTCACGAATTGGCCGACCTATTATCCGTCATCGATGGACGCAAAACAGATTGTTAGCGAGATGAAGGCTCACTAAACCAATTAAAACCGGCGCCTGGCCGGAAAGGCTGGGCGCAGGGCTCCTGTGAAAGACCATGTGTCTCTTACATGCGGGAGTGACGGAGACATTGCCGCCGCAAATTCTTCGAAATCCATTTCTAGCATTGGGTGACATCACCCAAGAGGTGGAACAGGAGGAAGCGATGAGCGAGCGCACTAGTAATGCAGGTTCTGCGCTGAACCGTACTTCAGTCGAGCGCAGAGGAGATCGCGAACTCGTTGTGATCAGGGTGTTCGATGCGCCGCGGAGCAGGGTGTACGAAGCGTGGAGCCAGTCTGAACTGTTCCAGCGGTGGTGGTTCCCAAAATCGGTGTCCGGTGTTTCGCTTGTCTCGTGTGAGCTGGATGTTCGAACCGGCGGTAAATATCGGCTGGAGTTTGCTGTCACAGGCGCGGAAACCATGGCCTTTTACGGCAAGTATCTCGAGGTCGTGCCGAATGCGCGTATTGTCTGGACCAATGACGAGGGCGAAGAAGGCGCAATCACGACCGTGACCTTTGAGGACCGAGACGGTCAAACACTGCTGACTTACCATGAGGCCTATCCATCAAGTGACGGGCTTGAAGAAGCGCTACAGGGATCGGCGGCCGCTTTGCCGGAGCAATTGGATCAACTCGAGGCATTGCTGTCCGGTCACGCGGAGTAAGGTCGTTGGATGATAAAAGGTGATTGTTTGCTCAGTCCAATTTCGGCTTTTGGCTATCCTTCGCTTTCCTCCACTTCAGCAGATAGCCGAAACCGGGACCGATCAATATTCCACCGATTACCCATTGCGTGACGGTCAGTGGGCGCTCATCCGGATCATGGCCGATGATGAACAGATAGAGGAAGAATATCGCCACGCCAGCAATGATAAGCGCCACAGGAAACAGCAGGCCTTTGCGAAAACTCTCCATATGTATTCCCCCCTTGTTGCCGTGTTTTGTGCAGAACCAAGCTACCGCAGAAGAAGGTCCTGGCAAGCGGCTTTTGAGGAGCGACGAAGGCAATGGCATGTGCAAAACAAAACCGCGGCTGACGCAAGGTCGACCGCGGCTTATGGGGCAAAAGGCGTTGCTTTTTTACATTCCTAGTAGCCTTGGCAAAAAGAGCGTGATTTCCGGGATGTAGGTGATCATCATCAGGAAAACGATGGCTGTCAGCAGCCAGGGCACGACAGATTTGGAGACTTCCGTCAGACCCAGTCGTGAGATCGCGGAACCAACATAGAGGTTAAGTCCAACTGGCGGCGTGGCGAGACCGATTTCCATATTCACGATCAGGATGATCCCGAAATGGACAGGATCAACCCCCAATTTGACGGCGATCGGATAAAGAATTGGCGCCATGATGAGGATGATTGCCGATGGCTCCATAACCATGCCGATCACCAACAGCATGATGTTGACGATCAACAGAAAGCCAATCTTGCCGAAACCAAGCGAGACGATCCAGTCGGACATCAGCTGCGGAATCTGCTCCGATGTCAGGATAAACGCGAACATCACGGCATTTGTGATGATGTACAGCAGCATGGCTGACATGGCTGCGGACCATAACAGGATGCGCGGCACATCCTTCATGCGTATGTCTTTATAGACGAAGACGGCAATCACGAAGGCGTACACGGCCGAGACTGCAGCCGCTTCGGTTGGCGTGAACAATCCACCATAAATGCCGCCCATGATGATAACGACCAGCAAAAGGCCCCACACCGACTTTCGAAACGCGACAAATCGTTCGCGCCATCCGGCTCTTGGCAGACGCGGATAACCATTTTTCCAGGCACGCCAGACGGTGGTTGCGGCATACATGGCGGCGAGGATCAACCCCGGCACCACACCTGCGATAAAGATCTGTCCGATCGATGGAGAAAATACCGTTTCACCATCCGGTCCGACTGCGAGCATGCCGGACGTTGCGACGGCATACATCACCATGACGATGGAAGGTGGAATGAGGATTCCCAAACCACCGGCTGCGGCGACCGGACCGACGGCAAACTGCGGTGGATAACCCATTTTGACCATAGCCGGGATCATGATGGAGCCGACGGCCATGACCGTTGCGGGGCTTGAGCCTGAGATCGAAGCAAACAACGCACAGGCTAGAACCGCCGCGAGGCCCATGCCGCCATGCCAATGACCGACCATGGAGGTGGCGAACCCGATCATGCGTTTTGCGACACCGCCATGGGTCAGGAAATTGCCCGCCAGAATGAAAAACGGGATTGCCATGATTTCGAACTTTTCGATGCCTGTGAAAAGTTTCAGGGCGATGGAATCCATGGGGATATTGGTGAAGGCGAACAGGAAGCTGAATACCGTCAAACCGAGGGCGATCGAGACAGGCATACCTGTCGCCAGCAGAATGGTCAGGATCGTAAAAATGATGAGGGCGGTCATTATCGATGTCCTCCATGCTGAACGGCGGACTCGTCTTCAACACCATCCACGTGTCCAAGTTCGTGGTGAATGATGATGCCCTTAGTGATGTAAAGATGGAGCGCCTGAATAAACCGGAAACACATCAAGGCGGAGCCCAGGGGAACCGCGAGATAGACGATCCACATTGGCATTTCGAGATCGGCGGAAATCTGGCCTCCAACACCCACGTGGTAGACAAATGTCGAGCCGATCCAGACAAGTATTGCGGTGAAGATCACGCCGCCTGACATTGCAATTATCGTCACGACCCGACGACGGTTGTCATCCAGCATGTTGACCAGCATGTCGACACCGACATGGATGCCGATACGTACGCCGTAGGCGGCGCCAAATTTAGCCATCCAGACGAAAAGATAGATGCAAGCCTCCTGGGCCCATGTCAGCTTGATGGCGTTGATGTTGGCAAACACCCAGCGCGCCCATGCCTGAAGTTCGGGCATGTTGTTGGCACGAGCAAAACGAACGAGATCGGCAGCATAACCGATCGAAAAACGGTGAAGAACAGCGACGAAGATCAATGTCACGGCAGCCGCCATTAGCGCCGCGATAAGGATTTCTTCGAAACGGTCGAGCATGCGCAGCATAGTCAAACCTCACGAATAAGAGAGGGGGCGCGATAGGCACCCCCTTTGGGCAACTGGACAAGTTCTTTGAAGAAATTACTGGATACCCAAAACGCTATGGGCCTGTTTGACGAGGTCCGCACCGATGCGAGACGACATCTGTTCGTGCAGTGGACGCAGACGTTCGATCCATTCGGCACGCTCTTCGTCACTCAACTCGTGGAACTTAGTCGTTCCGGTCTTGACCATCTCGGCCATAGCCCATTCGTTTTCTTCGCGGGCGATCGAGTTTGCGTAGGTCGTGGATTCGTCCATCGCACGGTCAATGTGCGTGCGAATTTCCGGGTCCAGTGAGTCCCAGAACCCCTTGTTGACGATGACGGCATAACCGAGATAGCCGTGGTTGGTCAGGGTCGCGTGCTTTTGTACTTCGTGCATTTTTTGCGTGAACATGTTGGACGGCGGATTCTCGGTGCCGTCGACAACGCCCGTTTGCAGTGCCTGATAAACTTCCGAGAATGGCAGAACCTGCGGGACTGCATCAAGAGCCAGCATCTGCCCCTCGATGATCTTCGATGACTGAATTCGCATCTTCAGGCCAAGGAAATCATCGGGTGATGCAATCGGCGAATTTGCCGACATCAGCTTGAAGCCGTTATCCCAGTAGGCCAGGCCCTTTATGCCCTTGCTGTCGAGCAGGCCAAGAAGATGCTGGCCGACCTCGCCATCGGTTATTTTACGCAGATCATCGTAGTTAGACATCAGATACGGCAGATCGAAAAGCTCAAACTGCTGGACGCCCAATGGACCAAATTTGGCGAGGGATGGTGCCAGCATCTGGACGGCACCAAGCTGAAGTGCTTCCAGTTCTTCCTTATCCTTGTAGAGCTGGCTGTTGGGATAAACTTCGACCAGTACCGCGCCATTGGTATATTGCTCTGCCAGTTCCTTGAACTTCAGCGCGCCTTTGCCCTTGGGGGTATCTGGGGCGACAACATGGCTGAACTTGATGACGACAGGGTTTGCCAGAGCTGGCAAGGCCGAAGCCAACGAGATGATAGCTGCGCTGGCGAGGGCCGCTAACGAACGACGAGTGAACATTCTTTTCCTCCTGAAAGTCGCAACCCTCCAGCTGCGACACAATTATCATCCGCTTCCTTGCCACCATGTTTGCAATCTCGCTATTGTGGATTCCCGCAATAGTGGCCTGACGCACACAAGGCTATGGTGCGGACAAGGCCTGCAAAGGCTCGCGGACGTTTGGGGGACGGAACCGGTATTGAGAGACAAGAAAACTCGAAAATCAACGCGTTCTTCTCTAACGCAGACCAACAATCCTTCAAATGCTGCCTGGTATCCATGGTCGGATGATAATCCCAGTCCATTGGCCATGCGCATTGATTTGTTGTCGATTGTTCCATTGATTGCAATCATTGCTTTGGCAGGAATGGTCTGGGCATTCGTCTGGGCTGTTGCGCGTGACGATAGCGAAAGTGCGCGTATCAAGTTGGCGACGGATGCCTTGTGGGTCGAGCAGACACTGCGGTTTCAGCTCGGTGTTGATGAAGATATGCTGGTTCGCCTGGCGATGGATCATGCCGGCGAAACGGCAGATCCGGTTATTGCGGCCAGAGCGCGTAGTCATATCACGAGCAACCCTGAAGTTGTCTCCATTCTCTGGTATGGCTCTGACGGTCAGGTACAAAAAGGCCTCCCGGACAACGCAGCACCCGGTGACCCGACACTGGCGGCGCAGATTCTGGATGTTGCAACGGTCACATCGAGACCCGTTTATGGACAAATCACACCCGAAGGCCATGTGACTTTCGGCATCTTGCTGGCCGACCAGCGCGGCGTTCTGACCGCCACCATTTCACTGCCGTCAGTGTTTGATCGGCATCTGCCCTGGTGGATTGCCGAGCAATATGGCGTGACGCTGGTCGATCTGTCCGGCAATGTGCTCGCCAGCCGGCAACGGTTGGAAATCGATCCTGAAAACCCGACACATGTGATCAGTATCGATCCGCCTCTACACGGCACCTGGCTTCGCATCAGCGCCTATGGCCGCCCGCTGACATTTCTTTCGACAGCTCTTTTTGGAGCAATTGCCGGCCTTGCTGCATTCGCTGTTTTGACGATGATTATCCTGCACCGGTCGAGCAAAAGAAGGCGGGCGACGGAGATGCGTCTTTGGGCAGAAACCGCGTTCAGGCGCTCAATGGAAGAAAGCTTGACGGTCGGATTGCGGGCCAAAGATCACGATGGCCGGATTCTTTTTGTAAATCCGGCATTCTGCAAGCTGGTTGGATGGAGCGCAGATGAACTTATCGGGCGCTCTCCACCGTTGCCTTACTGGGACCCGGCCCATCTGCCTGAAACGGAAGAGCGCCATCGTCGACTTGCGGCGGGCGGTGCCGTCAGCCAGCGATTTGAGACCTATTTTGTGTCACGCGATGGACGCGAGATCGAAGTCGAGGTCTATGAGGCGCCATTGATTGACGCGCGTGGTGAGCATCGTGGCTGGATGGGCTCGATCATCGATGTAACCGAAGCACGACAGGCCGCCCGGCGGGCTCGTCTTCACGATGAGACGCTGGCGAGAACTGGCCGGCTGGTGACGCTTGGCGAGATGGCCTCAACATTGTCGCATGAGCTTAATCAGCCGCTATCGGCAATTGCGTCTTATGCGGCTGGCATGCTCAATCTTATGCACCGGCCGGACACGGATCTCACACTTTTGCGGGGAGCGACGGAAAAGCTGGCGCGTCAGGCGGATCGGGCAGGGCTCATCATTAGACGTATTCAGGATCTGGTCAAAAAACGCGAGCCACGGTTTACCAATCTGCAGCTGTCCGATGTCATCGACGAGACGCTCGATTTCCTTCAGGCCGATGCGCGCGAACATGGCGTGCGGCTTCTGCGCGAAGGGGAGGGAGCCTGCGCGGTTGCGGCTGATGCCATTCTGCTTGAGCAGGTTCTCATCAACCTCATTCGCAACGGAATGGAGGCGATGGCCGACACGCGAAGAGATGGTGCGGTCACCGTTCGTTTGTTTGAACACGACGGGCAGGCGGTGATTGAAGTCGAGGATGCAGGCTCTGGAATTCCCGCGGAAATGGTCGATACGATCTTCGATGCCTTTGCGAGCACAAAAACGCAGGGCATGGGCATGGGGTTGAAAATCTGCCGCACGATTATCGAATTGCATCGAGGCCACTTGATGCATCAGCCAGCGGAGGGGGGAGGAACCATATTCAGTGTCTCCATTCCGCTTGCTGACGTGGGCTACTCGAAGCAGGAGGAACTGGAGGATGTATGAGGGAGGATACAGATGAGTAACTTGATTGACATCGTCGATGATGAGGAGGCAATTCGCGACGCACTGTCTTTTCTCCTTGCCTCCCGTGGCGTGCAGACCCGGACATGGGCTTCAGGTGAAGATTTTCTAGCGGCGCAGCCGTTGGACGACATGGTTTGCGTCATCATGGATGTGCGGATGGGAGCGCTGTCGGGGCCTGAGGTCTACGAGCGATTACGCATTATGGGATCTGAGGTTCCCGTCATTTTCCTGACCGGTCACGCTGACGTGCCGGTGGCGGTACGTACACTGAAAGCGGGAGCTTTCGATTTTGTCGAAAAGCCGTTTAACGACAATCAAATCGTTGATCTCGCGCTTAATGCCATCGAAGCCGGCCAGATGATGCAGGCACAGGCGGAAAGCCGCCGCGATCTCGAGACCCGGCATGCTTCACTTTCTGCGCGCGAGGTCGAGGTCATGGATTTGATGTTGACTGGTGCGATGAACAAACAAATCGCCGACACTCTTGGCATCGCCATGCGAACGGTGGAGGCCCATCGCGGCAAGGTGTTGATGAAGATGGGGGTTCGCAATGCGTTGGAACTTGCTGCAATCAATCGGAAGCAGGAGAGACACAAAGTCTGAGGAAATTAGGGCGCGTGCAACACGATAAACCCTGAAGCCGTAATCAGCCTGCCGCCTCACTGCTTTCCTGCACAGGAAGCCATCGTCCGGTGGCGCTTCATAAAATGCTGGGCTGCCATTCGGCGCGTGCTTTCCGCAAATGGCGATTTGGAAATCGGTTGCTCTTTGTCGTTAGTGTTCAACCCGAGGGAAGGAGGACAACGCGACCGAGGATGGAGTTGTTTTCGGCGTAGGCATGGGCCTCTGCAGCCGCGTCAAGCGGGAATGTCCTGTCCACGACCACTTTGACAGTACCGGCCGCAGCCCACTTTAGCATTTGGGAAATTGTGTCGTAGACATCAGGCTTTTCCAATTGCGTTCCCATAAAAACACCAAAAAGCGCCTGGTTCGCCTGCAGTGCTGGCCACAGGTCAAGGCTGAGCTTTGAACCGCCGGCATTGCCGACGAAAACCAGGCGTCCCTCGGGACGCAGAACCGCCAGAGAATTTTGCAGGGTTGCTCCGACCGGGTCGATGACCAGATCGACGCCACGACCTGCCGTCAGGTGCATCACCGCGTCGACGACATCTGTCGCGTGATGGTCGATTGCATGGTCAAGGCCAAGCTGCAGAAGGCGTTCCGTCCTCTCGGCCCCCGAGACGGTTGCAAGCACTGTCGCACCTGCCTGATGCGCCAGTTGAATGGCGGCAAGCCCCACGCCGCCAGCGCCCGCCTGAATGAGGACCGTCTCGCCGCGCTTGATATCTCCCCTTGCGAAGAGGCAGTGGTGCGCCGTGCCGAATGCGATTGGCAAAGCAGCGGCGGCGGCCATGTCCAGCCCATCAGGCACAAGCCATGTCCGGCCAGCGGCAACAGCGCGCAGCTCTGCGTGTGACCCGGCAAGATCAAAACTTGTCACCTTCTGGCCAACGTGACGGTCCGCCACGTTTTTCCCGACCGCAATGATTTCTCCTGCGGCAGCATAACCGACGATGAAGGCTGCATGGGGAGGAGGGGTGGACGCACGATTGATCAGATCGCCACCTTCAATGGCGGCGGCCTCGACGCGGATCAGAACGCCATCGCTTGGGCAGGCTGGATCGGGCACATCCACGTAACGGAGGACATCCGGTGTCCCGGCGTGATCGTAGACTGCTGCTTTCATGGTTGCTCTGTCATTGCTTGAGAGAAAGGCGGTGAGGGCGGCTTGTTCTGACCCTCACCGAGGTGCTTGCTAAAGCCGCCTAATCAATCAGCGACTGGCGTGTTGAGGAGCTGTTGCTCCCAAAGATAGGCGATGCCGCTGCCGCCGAAGTGCTGAATGAGAATCTCAGTCAGCTCATCGACATGCTCGGTGCGTGCCCAGTCGCGTTGAAATTCACCAGCAAGAGCCATGACGGTCATGACGTTGGCGCCGGCCGAGATCATGCGCTGAACGGCAACTTCGTGGGATTCCTTTGAGATCCCTCCCGATGCGTCGGTGATCACGGTCACGTCCCAGCCCTCTCCGGCGGCCTGGATCACGGGCATTGCAACGCAAACCTCGGTCCACAGACCGGCAATGATCAATTGCTTCCTTCCGGTCGCCTTGACGGCGTTGACGACATTCTCGTCCTGCCAGGTGTTTACCCAAGTGCGATCGATGACATCCTGGCCTGGAAAGACGTCGGTGATCTGCTTGAAAAGCAGTCCACCGCGCGTCGCGATGACGCTGGTAAGAATAGTTGGAACATTGAAGGCTTTTGCCAGCTTCGCCAGCGCGGTCGTGTTGTTGACGACAGCTTGCGGATCGTGGCTGTTCAGGTTCGCGAGTTGATAAGGTTGATGGTCGATCAGAACGAGGACCGAATCTTCGGGACGAAGAAGAGAATCGAGGCCGTTACGAGGGGTCATCAAGAGTTCCTTTTTTTTTGCCGTTGTGGACGGCCATGGGTTCACAGGAAACACACGCCAGCGAGCGATGCTGCCAGAAGACAATTTGCCGTTCCCGTTGATGTTGTAATAGTATCAAGTTCGGACTAGCTGTGTCGCGGAATCAGGAACGCTGAGATGGATATTGAGGACCTGCGGACATTTGTTGCCGTGGCTGATGCCGGAGGAGTATCGGCGGCTGCCCGTCGCCTGGGCCTGTCTAAGTCGATTGTCAGTCGCAGGCTTTTTAGGATTGAAGCCGAGCTTGGTGTGCAGCTTCTTGCGCGGACGACCCGAGGTGCTGCGTTGACGGAAGCGGGAGTAACATTCAGGGATCACGCAGCCCGCGCCAGTGCTGAGATTGATACTGCCCGGGAAACCATCCATCCTACAGGCCAACTGCATGGTCGTTTGCGGGTTGCCATGCCGCTTACCTTCGGCCCAACCCACTTTGCCCCCGTACTTGCGGAAATGGCGCGTTTGCATCCGCAGCTCCACATCCATACGTCTTATAGCGATCGCTTTGTCGATCTGATCGCAGAGGGGTTTGATTGCGCGATCCGGGGCGCCTATCTTCAGGACTCGAACCTGATTGCCAAACGCGTTGGGCCGATCCATGGCAAGCTTGTCGCCAGCCCGGCTTACATCAAGGAACACGGCTCACCGGACAATATATTACAACTTGTCAACCATCCGGCCCTCATGCAGGGAACGGAGGCCTGGCAGTTCATGGACGGCGACAGGATCGTTACGGTGCAGCCGCAGGGCAAGTTCAAAGCCGATAGCGCCACAGCACTTGCCGCCGCCGCTGCGGCAGGTCTCGGCGTTGCCTGGCTCCCGCAGTGCATCACGCATGAGTACGAAGCCGCCGGCACCCTGGTTCCGATCATGACGCGTTTTCCGGTTCCTCCGGGTGCAGTCTATGTCGTGCGACCACCCAGCCAGCATCCCACCCGGAAAGTGCGAGTACTTACCGAAATGCTGGTCGAGTACTTCAGACAGAACCCGGAGCTTTGGGGAGCGGACAGTTAAAAGGCCCCGGAAAAGCGTTTGGGATGGAGTTTCAACCGCGTCATCTCAATGAGCAGCTGTCGTTGACAGTTATTCCCTGGTTATGCCGACATCAGCGACGATCTCACGGATTTGCTGACGCAGCCAGGCGTTGGCGGCGTCGCCATCAGCGTGTTGCGCCCAGACCATGTTAACGGGTGGAAAGCTGAGTGGTACTGGCAGCGGGCTTACTTCTAGACCAAGCAGAGGCCCGTAACGCTCGGCAATGCGGCTTGGCACAGTCGCGATGACCGGGCTTATCTGCGCTGCCGAAAGTACCGACATGTAACCCGGCCCTGCCATCACCACGTCGAGTTCGACGCCGGCAATTTCCAGTGCGTCCTTGATGCAGCCCTGCAAGGTTTCGTTCTGTGAGATCGTTGCATGTTTGGCGGCAAGATATGCTTCAAGATCTACCGGGTTCGATAGATCCAGAAGCGCAGGGTTGAAACAGCAGGCAAAATCCGTCGCATATAGTGGTTCGAAGGCACGGCGGCTGGTTTTGGTGTAAGTGCAGCCGACGGCCAGATCGATGCTGCCATCCTCCAGCGAAGGCTCCATCGCCTCATAGGGGAAAACCCGGGCAAGCACCTTGATGCCCGGTGCAAGCTGCCGCAGTCGTGCGGTGAGATCAGGGATCAGCAACAATTCTATCTCCGGCGACATGGCGATACGAAATGTGCGCTCCTCGCTCGCCGGATCAAAGGCAACGCCGCCTGACAGTGCAAGTTGAGCCTGCCGCAACGCCTGGCGCACCGGGACAGCAAGACTGCTTGCCCTCGCAGTCGGCTGCATGACCTGGCCGACACGGATAAAAAGCTCATCCTGTAAAAGTACCCGTAAGGTGGAGAGCGAATGGCTCATGGCGGGCTGCTGGATTTTCAGCCGCTTCGCCGCCTTGGTCACGTTGCCTTCCGACATCAAAGCATCAAAAGCGATGAGCAGATTGAGATCAAAAGAGCGAAGATTGAAATGATCGATAGTTACCATGAGCCGCATCGATTTGTTCACTGATAGTCCGATACATAAATGCTCTCCGGGTCAGTTCAAGACCATGTCAACACAATCCCTGGAGCCTTTTATGCAAACCCGTCGCAACCTACTGAAATCCTCTGCCGGTATCGCTCTTGCCGCCGGTGTCATCACTGCCTTGCCGTCCACGGTGCTTGCCAAGGCAGCAATCATCGCCAGGCAAGCCGCCAGCTATTACCGTCTGAAGCTTGGCGATTATGAAATCACCGCGCTTTCCGATGGTACGGTCAAATTGCCGATGGCGAAGATTTACCGGAATATCAAGGAAACGGATGCCGAGGCCTATCTTGAAGGTCATTTTCAGGCCGGTGACGCCGAAACCTCAGTCAATGCCTTCCTCATCAATACTGGCGAAAAACTTGTGCTTGTTGATGCCGGGACAGGTGATCTGATGGGACCGGCGCTTGGCAAGCTGGTCGCCAATATCGAAGCATCAGGTTACAAGACGTCTGAGATCGACCACGTTATCCTCACCCATATCCATGCCGATCATTCCGGCGGTCTTGTTATTGGCGGCAAGCGGGTGTTTGAAAATGCCGTGCTGCATGTAAACCAGCGCGAGGCTGATTTCTGGTTGAAGGCAGACGCTAAGGCAAAGGTAGACAAGGTACTCGGCCCGCAGATTGCCCAGGCAGAAAAATGCGTCGGTCCCTATGTCGAAGCTGGCAAGTTCGAGACTTTTGCTGATGACGCTGCGCCAATTCCAGGCTTCGGTTCGGTGCTGCATGCCGGCCATACGCCTGGACACAGCGGTATTATCGTCGAGAGCAAAGGCGAGAAGATCATCTTCTGGGGAGATATCGCCCATGGCGACGTCCTGCAATTTGATCAACCCGAAGTCACCGTTGATTTTGACGTCGATCAGAAGGCTGCAGCAGCCAGCCGCGGCATTGCATTTGCGGAAGCCGCGGATCAGAAATATCTGGTGGCTGGCGCCCATCACGCCTTTCCCGGGATCGGCCATGTCCGTCGTGATGACAGCAATTACGATTGGGTGCCGCTTGTCTATAAGGCTGGCTACTGAATAAAGCCGGGCGCCGTCGGGGGATGGCGCCCTTTCGCCTTGCCAGCCAGGGATTTCGGAGGGTGTAGACGTGCCGTTTTCCACAGGTCGTCATCATAAGCGAATATTTTTTATGATTTTTTTTCCAAAGGCCTATTGACGATAAGGCAATGTCCCCTCTATAAGTCCGCTCACTGAACGAGGGCGGCG
>NZ_JARFYO020000003.1:517500-890869 GCF_029193765.2 Agrobacterium sp. Azo12
CTGGAAGCTTCCAGGTGTTTTGAGCCCATTGGGTTTGAGACGTCCGAGCCCAGTCCTTGTGAACCCATTTGATGGCTTAGTCGGCCGGGCGTGGTGGAGGGATTGGAGGTAGGAAGGAAAGCTTGTCCTAGGCATTTTTGTTGTTTGAACTTTGGTTCATCTGATGGAAATGCTGGATTGGTGTTGCCTGACCGCGCATCACCGGATGATATCTCGAGAAGCTGGTCTTAATGATACGACCTCGAAGTGCACCGGCGTGCCTTCATATGAGGATTGTATCGAACACGTCGATGGCATCATGAAATGATCTGATTGTAAAAGGTAATCAGGTTTTTGCTGGTTTTACGCATACCTTAGGGTTGTGTGAGGCCGATTTGGAACCCCTTTGAGCGCAAGCGAGAAGGATAGGAATTCCAAATTTGCAAATATGGATGGGCATAGACAATGAGAACGAACAAGTGTTTTAAGGGCATTTGGTGGATGCCTTGGCATGCACAGGCGAAGAAGGACGTGATACGCTGCGATAAGCCGTGGGGAGCTGCGAATAAGCTTTGATCCATGGATCTCCGAATGGGGCAACCCACCTTAAATACTTGGAGAATCCAAGCTGTTCTTCTGAACGGTTTGGGTTTCCAAGTATTGATATAAGGTATCTTACCTTCGAATACATAGGGGTAAGAAGCGAACGCAGGGAACTGAAACATCTAAGTACCTGCAGGAAAGGACATCAACCGAGACTCCGTAAGTAGTGGCGAGCGAACGCGGACCAGGCCAGTGGCAATGATGAATAAAGTGGAACGATCTGGAAAGTTCGGCCGTAGCGGGTGATAGCCCCGTACACGTAGAACAATCATTGTCCTTGAGTAAGGCGGGGCACGTGAAATCCTGTCTGAACATGGGGAGACCACTCTCCAAGCCTAAGTACTCGTGCATGACCGATAGCGAACAAGTACCGTGAGGGAAAGGTGAAAAGCACCCCGACGAGGGGAGTGAAATAGAACCTGAAACCGGATGCCTACAAACAGTCGGAGCCCGCAAGGGTGACGGCGTACCTTTTGTATAATGGGTCAACGACTTAGTGTAACTAGCAAGCTTAAGCCGGTAGGTGTAGGCGCAGCGAAAGCGAGTCTGAATAGGGCGATTTAGTTAGTTGCATTAGACCCGAAACCGAGTGATCTAGCCATGAGCAGGCTGAAGGTTGGGTAACACCAACTGGAGGGCCGAACCCATATCTGTTGCAATAGATTGGGATGACTTGTGGCTAGGGGTGAAAGGCCAATCAAACTCGGAAATAGCTGGTTCTCCGCGAAATCTATTTAGGTAGAGCGTCGACCGAATACCCTCGGGGGTAGAGCACTGGATGGGCTATGGGGACTCACCGTCTTACTGATCCTAACCAAACTCCGAATACCGAGGAGTACTAGTCGGCAGACACACGGCGGGTGCTAACGTCCGTCGTGAAGAGGGCAACAACCCTGACCTCCAGCTAAGGTCCCCAAGTCATGGCTAAGTGGGAAAGGATGTGAGGATCCCAAAACAACCAGGATGTTGGCTTAGAAGCAGCCATCATTTAAAGAAAGCGTAACAGCTCACTGGTCTAAATAAGGGTCTTTGCGCCGAAAATGTAACGGGGCTAAAGCCATGCACCGAAGCTGAGGATACGATCTTATGATCGTGTGGTAGCGGAGCGTTCCGTAAGTCTGTGAAGGCGGACCCGTGAGGGCTGCTGGAGATATCGGAAGTGCGAATGTTGACATGAGTAACGATAAAGGGAGTGAGAGACTCCCTCGCCGAAAGACCAAGGGTTCCTGCTTAAAGTTAATCTGAGCAGGGTTAGCCGGCCCCTAAGACGAGGCGGACACGCGTAGTCGATGGGAACCACGTTAATATTCGTGGGCCTGGTGGTAGTGACGGATCTCGTGTGTTGTACACCCTTATTGGATTGGTTGTGCAGCGAAGAGGTTCCAGGAAATAGCTCCACCGTATAGACCGTACCCGAAACCGACACAGGTGGTCAGGTAGAGTATACCAAGGCGCTTGAGAGAACTATGTTGAAGGAACTCGGCAAATTGCACGCGTAACTTCGGAAGAAGCGTGACCCCATTGTACGCAAGTATAGTGGGGTGGCACAGACCAGGGGGTAGCGACTGTTTATCAAAAACACAGGGCTCTGCGAAGTAGCAATACGACGTATAGGGTCTGACGCCTGCCCGGTGCTGGAAGGTTAAAGGGAGGGGTGCAAGCTCTGAACTGAAGCCCCAGTAAACGGCGGCCGTAACTATAACGGTCCTAAGGTAGCGAAATTCCTTGTCGGGTAAGTTCCGACCTGCACGAATGGCGTAACGACTTCCCCGCTGTCTCCAACATAGACTCAGTGAAATTGAATTCCCCGTGAAGATGCGGGGTTCCTGCGGTCAGACGGAAAGACCCCGTGCACCTTTACTATAGCTTTACACTGGCATTCGCCAAGGCATGTGTAGGATAGGTGGTAGGCTTTGAAGCAGGGACGCCAGTTCTTGTGGAGCCATCCTTGAAATACCACCCTTATCTTCGTGGATGTCTAACCGCGGTCCGTTATCCGGATCCGGGACAGTGTATGGTGGGTAGTTTGACTGGGGCGGTCGCCTCCGAAAGAGTAACGGAGGCGCGCGATGGTTAGCTCAGACCGGTCGGAAATCGGTCGTCGAGTGCAATGGCATAAGCTAGCCTGACTGCGAGACTGACAAGTCGAGCAGAGACGAAAGTCGGTCATAGTGATCCGGTGGTCCCGTGTGGAAGGGCCATCGCTCAACGGATAAAAGGTACGCCGGGGATAACAGGCTGATGACCCCCAAGAGTCCATATCGACGGGGTTGTTTGGCACCTCGATGTCGACTCATCGCATCCTGGGGCTGGAGCAGGTCCCAAGGGTATGGCTGTTCGCCATTTAAAGCGGTACGTGAGTTGGGTTCAGAACGTCGTGAGACAGTTCGGTCCCTATCTGCCGTGGGTGTAGGAATATTGACAGGATCTGTCCCTAGTACGAGAGGACCGGGATGGACGTATCTCTGGTGGATCTGTTGTCCTGCCAAGGGCATAGCAGAGTAGCTATATACGGAATGGATAACCGCTGAAGGCATCTAAGCGGGAAACCAACCTGAAAACGAGTATTCCCTATCAGAGCCGTGGAAGACGACCACGTTGATAGGACGGGTGTGGAAGTACAGTAATGTATGAAGCTTACCGTTACTAATAGCTCGATCGACTTCTTCGTTCTCATTGTTCATGTCCATCAAGACGTGTTAAATTAAAGTGAGCTTCAAGCTCTCCAGCTTCTCGAAAACAACGTAAGTTGTTGCGTTTTGCCGACCTGGTGGTTATTGCGGGGCGGCTGCACCCGTTCCCATTCCGAACACGGCCGTGAAACGCCCCAGCGCCAATGGTACTTCGTCTTAAGACGCGGGAGAGTAGGTCGCTGCCAGGTCTGCTAAACGCAACTCAAAGCTTACAAAACATCTTCTCATCACAAAAAGGGCCTCGATGCCCAACACGAGGCCGCTATCAAAGCGGCTTTTTGCGTTTAAGGCCAATTCTTGGACTAATGCCGTCCTGCCATTCCGAAAAGCTAACTCTTTGAGGGCTGATAGATCGGGAAAACTGGCAAGTTCAGGAAACGCGAGACAAATTGCAACCCAATTTGCTCGGCACAGATCCGTCAATCGCTAGAGCGATCGACGTAGTCGCGACAAGTTCTGCGAACTTGCGCTGGTTCGGACAAACTGCCATGCAGTTTGCCTAGGGGTATTTTGCCTTTGGCAAAAACCTGGAAATACGGACAAACTGTTTTACAGTTTGCCTAGGGGATGCAAACACATCGTGTTTGCTCTGTCGCGACAAGTTCTGCGAACTTGCGCAGTCGGTATTTTGCCTTTGGCAAAAACCTGGTAACGCGGGGTGGAGCAGCCCGGTAGCTCGTCAGGCTCATAACCTGAAGGCCGCAGGTTCAAATCCTGCCCCCGCAACCAATAAAACAAGCCCGCAGCAAGCGGGCTTTTTTGTTGGTAACGCGTCGAGGAGTTAACGCCTCCTCAGGGGCCCGCAAGGAGGCACAGCCGACGCAACGGGACAGAAAAATCCCAAATCCTGCCCCGCAACCAAATCACCAAAACATCCCCCAAAAAATCAAAATCTCAAAACTAAAAGAAACCGCAGACCATTGCCGGCACCTACGCGCCCGCGAAAATAACCCTGCTCAAAGCACAACGACCAAGGCACACCAAAGCTGCCCAATGCGAAAGTCAAAGCCTGGAAAAACCGCCGGCGACAAAACGCTCAATAACCAATGGTAGACGTCCCGCAAGAAAATCAAGGCCACGCTCGCTCAACATGAGCACTTAGAAGCAACAGTCGGGGAAGGCAGCAATAAGACCGGGTCGCAACCATCAAAGCAGACCACGACAGTTGGCCTCACTGGCCAACGATAGGCTCGTCCGTTCGCCTCGATCGATGGGGCGTGGTGTGTTGCAGACATCCGTTATCCTTTCCGTCCTGTGTCCGAAGCGGCCGAATGACTCGACCTCAGCCGCTGCATTAGAGGCAACGCTCACAAGGATAAATTTGCTTTATCTTCACGTGCCTGTGAGTTTTCGCAACAAACACAGTGTTTCGACGAATTGACAATCTGCCTACTAGAAGGCAGGTGTTGCTCATGACCAATGTTGTTTCCACATACGATCACATCCTCGACTGCGCACAAAGCCTCATCGTGTCAGGAGGCTACAATGGTTTCAGCTATGCGGATATTTCCGACATCGTCGGTATTCGCAAAGCGAGTATCCACCATCATTTTCCCAGCAAAGTCGATCTGGTTCACACACTCGTAAATCGATACCGACGGGATGCCGAAACCGGCATCGCACATATCGAGCGCAACGTGACCAACCCTATCGAGCAACTGCGCACCTATAGCGACCACTGGGCGACATGCATCAGTGATGGCAGCCGGCCATTTTGCGTTTGTGCCCTGTTGGCAGGTGAACTGCCGCTGCTGCCGCCCGAAGTTGCCGTTGAGGTCAAAGCATATTTTCGAGTCCTGTCAGGGTGGATGGCTCGGGCATTCGATCGCGCGTCGCAACAGGGTATAATCGATATTTCGCGGACACCTGAGGTGGAGGCGGAGCTATTTATGGCCACTGTCCACGGCGCTATGCTGTCCGCGCGCGCCTATGGCGACGCGAAGAAATTCTCATTGATCATGTCGGCGACGTTTGACGCATTGAAACCGAAACAGTGACCCCAAAAGGGTGTTGCCCTAAGAAACTGGGCGGCAAATTTCATCAAATCAACCTACCAACTAGTAGGACGTTAAATTTTAAATCCGGGAAGCTACCTCGGCAAATGGGCGTGAATTCAGATTGAAAGGACCTGAGATGTTTGGAATAACAACACTTGGCTGGCTCCACACTCTGGGCAGCCTTCCAGCGATACCCGCTGCGGCTTACATGATTTTTCGCTTTGGGCGCATCAAGCCAGACAGTCTTGCCGGACGCATTTATTTCATCTGTATGCTGATCGGCAGCCTTACGATTTTCCTCGTGGCGAAGGCGCCCGTCAGTCCGGTCATTGCGGTCGTTACCCTGCTGTGTCTGATCGGCGGTTACACCGTGCATCGGCTGACTATTCTGGGGCGTTTGCAAAAGTATCTGGAGACATTCCTGTTGAGCCTTTCGGTATTTCTGCTCATGGTGCCTTCAGTCTCCGAGACCCTGCGTCGAGTACCAGACGGACACCCGATTGCGGCTGATCCGGATTCGATCATTTTGAAAGTCGCACTTGGAACTGTGGCCGCAACATTTGTCGTTGGGCTCATCACACAGTTCGTTTATCTGGCGCGGTACGCCAACAAACCGCGCTGAAGAAACAATTCCGTTCTGCGAGATGTCATCGCGGCATTGCCTTGATGAAATCAATAAAGGCACGCAGTGGAGATGGAACAAGACGGCGGCCCGGATAGTAGAGAAACGGGCCAGAAAAGCTCAGCCACCAGTCTTCCATGATTGGTAAAAGCGTCTTGTCCGCGAAGTGTGGTCTCAGCCAGTCCTCAAACAGATACATGATGCCGAGGCCAGCTTTCGCCGCTTCAATGCCAAGATCGGTGGCGCCACCGGACTGCACGATCAGATTGCCACTGGGCTCGATTATCAACTCCTTTCCATCGCGCTCAAATTCCCAGGCGGGTATGGCGCGGCCCGAAAAGCGCCCCCGGATGCAATCATGCGACAGAAGTTCGTGCGGGGTTTGGGGTGTGCCGCGTGCTGCAAGATAGGAGGGGGATGCTGCGAGGGCATAACGCTGCACACGCGGGCCGATGGGCACGGCAATCATGTCCTGTTCCAGCCGCTCATCGAAGCGGATTCCGGCGTCATAACCGCCTTCAATGATGTCAACGAAGCTCTCCTCCGTGACGATCTCCAGCCTGATGTCCGGATAGGTGGCCAGAAAAGCCGGCACAACGCGCGGTAGAACGAGCCTGGCAGCACTGGCGGGGACATTAAGCTTCAACGAACCAGCCGGGCGGTCTCCGTGGCTGGTTGCCTGGTCAAGTGCAGATGTGATTTCGGAAAAGGCAGGCCCCAAACGTTCCATCAGCGTGCGCCCAGCCTCAGTTGGCAACACGCTGCGTGTCGTGCGGTTGAGCAACCGCACTCCGAGATCAGCTTCAAGCCGCTTGACGGCATCGCTTAGGGAGGATGAACTCGTTCCGCTGACACGCGATGCCTCACGAAAGCCTTTCGCACGTGCGACCAGTAGGAAAGCCTCGACATCGGCCATTTCTCGCATCCGGCTCTCCTGTTTCTGACTGCAGATTGTCCGGGAAAGCGGACAGCATGTCCGGATTCTAGCGGATTGTGACCTCTATGTCAGGCGCTTACTTTGGAACTCGAGACAGGAGACAAAGCCATGACTTCAATTGGAAAATCCGGTACCTTTATCCTCGGTGGGCGCTCAGTAAACCGGCTCGGTTACGGGGCAATGCAGCTTGCGGGCAAGGGTGTGTTCGGTCCGCCGCGCGATCATGCGGAAGCCATTGCCGTTTTGCGTGAGGCGATCGAAAGCGGTGTCAACCATATTGACACTAGCGACTTTTACGGACCGCACATCACCAACCAGATCATTCGTGAAGCGCTACATCCCTATGGCGATGACCTTGTGATCGTCACGAAGATCGGTGCAACGCGCGGCGCGGACGCTTCATGGAACCCGGCCTTTTCGCGGGAAGATCTTACGCAGGCGGTGCATGACAACCTTCGCAATCTCGGTCTGGACGTTCTGGATGTGGTTAATCTGCGCGCCATGTTCGATGTCCATGGCCCTGCGGAAGGCTCTCTTGATGAACCGCTCGAAGTGCTGGCAGATCTGAAACGACAGGGGTTGATCCGAAATATTGGCTTGTCCAATGTCACCGCAAAGCAGATCGACGACGGAAAAAAGATCACTGATATTGTCTGCGTACAGAACCAGTACAATCTTGCCCACCGTGGCGACGATGCGTTGATTGAAAAGCTTGGCGCAGAAGGAATTGCCTATGTGCCGTTCTTCCCGCTCGGTGGCTTTTCGCCACTGCAATCTGCAGCCTTGTCGGATGTTGCGTCTCGGCTTGGCGCGACACCACTGCAAGTGGCTCTCGCCTGGCTTCTCCATCGCTCCCCGAACATTCTGTTGATCCCCGGCACATCCACGCGAGTTCATCTGAGGGAAAATCTTGCGGTAGAGAGCATCGAGCTGCCCGGCGATGCTCTTGCCGAACTGGAAAAAATGGCTGCCTGAATAGGGCGTGCAACAAGACCGGGCAGCATGGGATATACGGTAAAAGCCGTATTTATGCTGCCTGGTTCGGAACCGAACATTGCGGTAACAGAACTTTACCTTACGAGCTGGCCTATCGTTGAAGCAATCGCGTTTTCACTTACTTCAAAACGTAATCCGAGACGCTCAAATCGGCTGGCTTTTTTGAGCTCATGAATTACGCCGATGCCATTGACCAATTCAAGGCCAGAATTGGCAGGTTCAGGCAAACCCTTAGAGCGGCAGAATGCCGTCAGTGTGTTTAACAGCAGGCAGGCGATCGTCATTGGACCAACGCCGCCCGGGACCGGGGTGATGGCGCCCGCAACTTCCGATGCGGACGTAAAATCAACATCACCAACAAGGGTTGGTTTGCCATTGCGTTCAATGCGGTTGATGCCAACATCGATCACAGTCGCGCCGGGTTTGATCCAGGTACCCGGGATCATCTCTGGTTTGCCGACAGCCATCACCAGAATATCGGCGCGTCGGCAATGCTCCTCCAGATTTTCACTGTAGCGATGGGCAATGGTGACTGTGCAATCATCGGCCAGAAGCAGTTGCGCCATCGGTTTTCCAACAATGTTCGAGCGACCAACCACCAGTGCGTTTCTTCCTGTCAACGAACCGAACTGCTCGCGCAGCAGCATCATGCTGCCCAAGGGAGTGCAGGGCAGCATGGCCGGCTGGCCGGTTCCCAGCAAGCCAACATTGGACACATGGAAACCATCGACATCCTTGCGCGGATCAATCGCGTTGATCACGCGCTCGGCAGTGATATGCGCGGGCAGTGGCAATTGAACGAGAATGCCATGGACGTCTTCATTTGCGTTCAGATCCGCAATCAGATCCAGCAGCTCTGCTTCCGATATGGCGGCATCAAGTGTGTGCTTGAACGATGCCATGCCGGCTTCAATCGTTTGGCGCGCCTTGTTGCGCACGTAGACCTCGGAGGCTGCATCCTGTCCCACCAATATGGTTGCCAAACCCGGCACAACACCGTGCTCGGTTTTGATAATCGCAACCTGCTGGCCTATAAATTCACGCAGCCGCTGCGCGAACAGTTTCCCATCAATGATCCTCGACATTACAGCACCTTGGACAGGAATTCTTTGGTACGTGGATCGCTGGCCTTAGTGAAAAAATCTGCCGGCGGTGCATGTTCGACAATCACGCCCTTGTCGGTGAAATAGACATGGTCTGCAGCCTCGCGGGCAAAGCCCATTTCATGGGTAACGAGGATACATGTCATGCCGTCTTCGGCCACTTTACGCACGGCCGAGAGCACTTCCTTGACCATTTCCGGATCAAGCGCCGCCGTCACTTCATCGAACAGGATGACCTCTGGCTCCATACAAAGCGCCCGGGCGATTGCCACACGTTGCTGCTGGCCTCCGGAAAGTTCGCCGGGGTAGGCCGCCGCCTTGTCGGGCAGGCGCATTTCGGACAAGAGCGTGCGGGCCCGTTCTTCCACCTGCTTGCGCGGCTGCTTCAGCACCTGGATTGGTGCCATGGCAACATTTTCCAGAACGGTTTTATGCGGAAACAGATTGTATTGTTGGAACACCATGCCAACGCGATGACGCAACTTGACCTGATCGAGTTTCGGGTCACTCACATTGATGTCGCCAACCTGGATGGTGCCTTCATTGATCGGTGTCAGCCCGTTGATGGTACGCAGGATCGTCGACTTTCCGGAACCGGAAGGGCCGATGATCGCCACAACTTCGCCTTTGCGAATATCCATGTCGATGCCACGAAGTACCTCAAACGTGCCGAAGGACTTGCGGACGCCACGAAGAGAAATCAATGGCTTCGCATTTGAATTAATAGTCATGTCAGCACCTCATTTTGTGCGGAAGCGGCGTTCGAGCATCAACGACAGTCGATTGATCGGCCATGTGTAGACAAAGAACATCGTGAGAAGAGCGAGATACATCGGGATCAAAACCCGGGAGTCGCTCTGGGCTTGCACAGCTGCCTGGGTACGACCAAGAGCTTCCTCAACACCAACAATCATCGACAGGGGTGTGGCTGTCAGCAGAAGCGCGTAGAGGTTCATCCACGGAGGAACCATGCGTGTGATGCACTGGGGCAGGATGATCCTGAACAGTGTTGCGCGACGGCTGTAACCAAGTGCCTCGGCGGCTTCCCACTGTCCACGTGGCACCGAGTTGACCGAGCCGCGTACGATTTCGGAGAAATTGGCTGCCACCGGAAAGGAAAAACCGATGGTTGCTCGCAGCCAACTCGGCAACTGTATGGTTATGCCTGCAATATTCACCTGATAGGGAATGAGAAAGATGCAGTAGAATAACAGAACCAGCCAGGGCGCGTTGCGAAACAGCTGTGTTGCAAGCTTTGATGGTCCCCCAACCGCCATGCTGGGCGACAATTGTCCAAAGCCCAGAAACGTACCGATGGCCGTGCCAATGGCGATTGCCATCAGGCTCATGAGAATGTTGAGCCCAAAACCTTGAAGAACGAATGGCATCCATTCAAGAATCTGGGGGAGAATGCTGGTCTGGTTCATTGTCCGTCTCCCAGTCCAAAGCCAGGCAGGCGCATGGCGGCTTCGACGCTGTTGATGATGACGACGACGGCTCCGGTCAGGATCAGGTAGATCACCAGCATCACATTCATCATTTCGATGGTGTTGAGGGAATCCGACCAGATCTGGTTGGAAACGTAAAGGAGTTCAGCGACACCAACGGCATAGGCGACTGTTGTTGCTTTCGTCAGATCGACCAGATTGTTGGCGAGAGACGCAAAGGAAAAACGCAACGCCAACGGCACGGTGACAGAAAAGAATGCCTGGCGTTTGTTATAGCCGAGTGCAAAAGCTGCCTCCTGATAGGAGCCATGGACAGCACCCACACCGGCCCGAAACGTCTCGGTATTAAATGCGCCAGAATAGAGTGAAAGTGAAATCACCGCCCAGCTGAAACTGCCGATCAAGGGTTGCGGCAGACCTATCTCACTGCGACCCACCGGCATGATGCTGCCGATCGCAAAATAGAAAAAATACATCTGCACGATCAGTGGCGTGTTGCGGAACAACGCGACGTAACCCCGGATAATTTTTGTCGGCCACCCCGTGGACAGGGACAGGATTGCGGCGCAGGCCGCACCGATGACGATGGAGAAAAATGCGCTGACCAGGATCAGTAGTAAGGTATTGCCAAGACCGGTGGTGAAACGGTCGAAGTCGAAGGTGTCATAGAAAATCGTAAGATTGATCCCCGATGCCGCCAGATCGCGAAAAAATGTCTGGATCTCTGTAATCACAGCCCAATCCTCAGTGCTGTCCGGAGCATTTGTGCTCCGGACTGTTTACGGTTCAAGGATCAGTTGACGTGATCTTTCAGAGCATCGTGCATTTTGATGAGGAAGGCAGAGTTTGCGATACCATGCTCTTTTTCGAGTGCGAGCAACGTGCCGTCACGGTGCATTTCGGAGATGATGCCGGAAATTGACAGGCCGAACGGAGCGAACTGGTCACGCTGGCGCACCGCCATGCCCCATGGGGTATCTGCCTGGCTCGATAGCGGTTTCTGATACTCTGCCCATTTCTGATTGGAAAGGCGAACGTTGATCTGGTTGTCGTCTTCAAGCAGGCCAATGCAGCGTCCCTGCGTCATCGCGGCCTCGGTTTCGGCCGTGCCGGCAAAAGCCAGCACCTTCAGTTTCAGCTCTTCCTGCGCTGGCTTATTGTACCAGGCACCCTGTACTGCGCAGACGGTCTGGTCAGCAAGCTGCGACCACTCTGTCGCCGTGACTGCTTTTGGAAGCAGAAGTGTGTAACCGGACGAATAATAATTCGGGTGAACAAAAGCGACCACTTTGCGTCGTTCAGCGGTATCTGAAGCGGAGGCAATCATCAGATCGATCTGGCCCTGCGCCAGAAATTCGAAACGATTTGCGGAGGTTACTTTGACGAATTCGGCTTTGACGCCGAGGGTTTCAGCAATTTTTTTGCCGATATCGACTTCCATGCCTTTGAAGCTGCCATCGGAGGCGCGGTAGGACCAAGGCACGTAGTCGTCTTTGGTGCCGACCTTCAGGACACCTGAGGCTTTGACCTTGCACAATGTATCATCACCGCAGGACTGTGCCGATGCGGAAAAACCAACGAAAGCGAAGGCTGTCGCCAGAAAAATTGCTTTCAGTTTGAACATTTCGTTCCCCTTTTTGAACAGTTTGTTTGCATCACTTTCAGGCATCGGTGTCGTCTGCATTTTTGTTGTTGCGACTGGGAAAGCTGATGTGAGTGGAATCTCTCCAATTGCGGCCGTTGCTTCAATGGTGATTTGCGAGTAGTATTCATATTACTGATAAAGATTAATTCAGGTAAACTAAGCAGATGCCCCTACCGGATTTGCACGCTCTGGAGATTGCTGCAACTGTGATCGAGCAAGGCAGCATGAGTGCTGCCGCCGCGCAGTTGGGCATGACCCAATCAGCAGTCTCTCAAGCCATGAAGCGCGCTGAAGCGCAAGTCGAGGTGACGCTTGTACATCGCGACCGGCGTCCGCTTATTGCAACGGAGGCGGGGCGGGTACTGGCGGCTCATATCCGCGAGATTGCCAATCGCGCCGAGCGGGCGATTGAAGAGGTGAGGGCAACGGCAAGGCGGCCTGAACGGCAGGACCTGCGATTGGGCATGGTGGACACCTTTGCCTCATCCGTTGGTCCGGTGCTGATCCGCGATCTGATGGAGGGCGCGATTGCTTTGCGCGTGACAGCCTTTTCAGGCCTTGCACACTCGCACACCGACGCCCTGATGCGTCACGAGATCGATGCAGCGATCACCTCGGACCCGATGGAAGAGCTGGATGAGATGATGCGCTTCCCGCTTTACCGGGAGCCATTCGTTCTTGTTGCGCCGGTTGCCTGGGGGGATACGCTGCGCAACCAGCCACTCAGGGATCTGCTGTTTGAGCACCGGCTCATTCGCTACAGTTCACGTTCGCATATGGGCATGCAGGTCGAGCGGCATCTCAGACGACTGCGCATCGAACACCCGCAGGTGTTGTCGTTCGACACCTCGGACTCGTTGTTGGCAATGGTGGCCGGTGGCGTTGGCGTGGCCATCACCACGCCTCTTTGCGTCGTTCAGGGCGCCATTCACATGCCGGCGCTTTCGGTGCTGCCACTGCCAAGCCCCGGATTTTCCCGCGAATTGACACTGGTGACCAGACGCGGTGAGTTTGACACATTGGGGCCAAGGGTGGCCGAAGCCGCCCGTCAGATGCTGGTAAAGCACACTTTGCCACTGATCGTTAGCCACATTCCCTGGCTCGCCGAAACGGCGGGTGAGATGATCTGGAAACCGCCGCTCATTGAAGGCGATCAGAGCGAGTGAAACACTTCAGCAATGTCACCGTGACTGTAACCAGCGGCCAGGCAAAGTGACAAAAGGATGCGCGCTTTCTGGGGATTGATATCGCCACCGGCAAGAATGCCGAGGCTTTGATGGTGCGCACTATCGACCACCAAGCCCGCACCGGTACGGGACGATTGCACAACAACAAGGCCAGCATTCACCGCTTCATGTAATGCAGCCGTTTCTGCAGGCGTTGACATTCCCGGCCCGAAACCTGATGAAACAATTCCTTTTGCGCCTGCCGCAACAAAGGATTGTATCGCACATCCATCAGCACCGACATGACTATAGCTGATATCCACCCGTGGCATCTCACGCAGCAGATCGCGTGCGAAGGGTTCATGTCTGCGTTTGCTTACCTGCTGAAACCTGACTTCGGTTCCATCGACATATCCGATCGGAGCAGCCCAGGGAGATTGGAAAGCACCTAGTCGTAATGTGTGGGTTTTCGTGACCGTTTTTGGGTCGTGGATTTCGTCATTGATGACCACAAATACGCCGGGTCCGGTTGTTGGTGCGATCGCTGCGCGGATTGCCGCAGCCAGATTTGCATGGGCATCGGTCGAAATTCCCGTCAGTGGCCGCATCGATCCGGTGAGAATGACAGGAATTTTCAGGTCCAGAACCAGTGACAGAACCCATGCGGTTTCTTCGAGGCTCGCCGTACCGTGGCCGATCACGATGCCGCGCAGGCTGCTATCTTCAGCCAACTGGCAGCAAATTTCTGCCAGATCCGCCCAGTCGTCCGATGTGATTGCCGTGCTGTCGATCTGGCGAAAATTGACCGGCCTGATATCGGCGATCGTCCCCTGAATGCCAATACGCTCGATCAGCGCTGCCGCATCGAGCCGTTGCTGACTGGCATTATAATCCAGAAGGTCAAACTGGTCTGTGCCAATGGACGCAATTGTCCCACCGGTGCCGATGAATGCGATCTTTGCCAGCATGTGTTGCTCCGCCGTTTGAGTGTGTCTGACATAAAAATCTTCACAGCGGTTTTGCAACGAGTTCACCCGTACTATTAGATGAATTAATGCCAATAAGTGAATTAATTTAAGTCTCGCTTATTCGGTTCAAATGGTTCCTGGAGTTTGCGATGCTGCGGCATCACACGAACGGACCTTGGAACCTCCATGCCAAATACCAGAACCGACAAAGACAGCCTGGGAGCGCGCGAGTTACCCTGCGGAGCATTGTATGGGGTCGCGACGCTGCGTGGACAGGAGAACTTCGATATCTCCTTTCACAAATTGGGTGATGCGCCGGAGCTGCTGAAGGCACTTGCGCAGATCAAGCGGGCTGCCGCTGCGGCCAATCGCGACATTGGCATATTGCCGCGCGATGTGGCGCAGGCGATCGATAAGGCGGCCGAAGAAATCGAATGCGGTTTGCATTCCGATCAGTTCATCGTCGATCTGCTGGAAGGCTCTGGTGGTACGTCGATCAACATGAACGTCAATGAAGTGATCGCCAATCGTGCCTTGCAGATCTTGGGTGATGAACCGGGTAATTATCGCCGCATTCACCCCAATGATCACGTCAATACCGGGCAATCCACCAATGATGTTTTGCCCGCTGCCGTCAAACTGGCGGTCTATGACAAGGCTTCGTCGTTGATTTCGGCGCTTGGTCATCTCGCTGCGTGTCTCGAAGTCAAAGCCACTGAATTTGCGGATATTTTGCGGATAGGGCGAACCTGCATGCAGGCGGCTCAACCCATGCGGCTGGGGCAGGCCTTTGGCGGGTATGCCGCCTCTGTCAGGCGTCTGGAAAGCAAGCTGTCGCAAGCGCGCGAGGATATGCTTGTTCTGCCTTTGGGTGGCACGGCGATTGGCACGGGGCTGGGTTCAGCGCCGGGATATCGCTCAGCCGTTTACCGGCATTTGAAGGTGATCGTCGGCGCGGATGTGCGCCCCGGCGATGACATGTTCGATGCCATGCAGAATGCCGATGCTTTCGCGCGTGTTTCGTCAGAAATCCGCATCTGTGGCGAGGTGATCGGCAAGATTGCATCGGACCTGATCATCCTGTCATCCGGTCCCAACAGCGGTGTTGGTGAACTGAGGCTACCCTCGGTACAACCGGGCTCTTCGATCATGCCAGGTAAGGTCAATCCTGTCCTGCCGATGATGATGCAACAGGTTGCGTTTGCCGTAGTAGGCAATGATGCAGCGGTGTCGCTGGCCTCCCTTCAGGGCCAGTTGGAAATCAACCATTTTGAACCAGTCATCGCCTCGCGCCTGTTCGATTCCATCGAGCTTCTGGCCAAATCGTCGCGCATCTTCGCGGATAAATGCATCGCCGGCATGGAAGCCGACGAAGAACAATCGCTCAAAAACCTGATGCAGTCATCGGCACTTGCCACCGTGTTCGTGCCCAAGCTGGGATACGCCGAGGTGTCCCGCCTTGTTCAGGCATCAGCAATAGAGCGTCGCCCTTTCATAGACCTAGCCATAGAACGCGGCCTGCTGAGCAATGACGAAGTGCTCAAGGTGGTGCGCGAAAGTACCGATTACCGCGAGGAGATCGCATGAGTCATTATTCTGCCCTGTCTATTTTACGCCACGGCCTGAGTGGCAACCGGAACTGGACACGCGCCTGGCGCGATCCGGTGCCGAAGCCAAGCTACGACGTGATCATTGTCGGCGGCGGCGGCCATGGCCTGGCAACAGCCTATTACCTTGCCAAGGAGCACGGCATCCGTAATGTCGCGGTGCTGGAAAAGGGCTGGCTTGGCGGTGGCAATACCGGTCGTAACACCACGATCGTTCGCTCAAACTACATGATGCCCGGCAATACGATGTTCTACGAGCGGTCGATGCAGCTCTGGGAGAACCTGAGCCAGGACCTGAACTACAATGTCATGATCTCGCAGCGCGGCCAGTACAATCTCTGCCACTCTCCGGGGCAGATGGATGCTGCCCGCCGCCGTGGCAACATTATGCGGGCCAATGGCATTGACGCGGAACTTTTTGACCGGGCTGAGGTAATGCGCCGTTTGCCTTACCTGGACTATTCGCCCAATGCCCGTTTCCCGATTCATGGTGCGATTTACCAGTCGCGGGCAGGGACGGCACGTCACGACGCGGTTGCCTGGGGATTTGCGCGTGGCGCAGACCAGCACGGCGTGGACCTGATCCAGCAATGCGAAGTTACCGGATATATCTGGGATAATGGTACCATTGTCGGTGTGGAAACAACCCGTGGCCCGATCCGCGCCAAGAAGGTGGCACTTGCCGTTGCCGGTCATACCGGCCATCTGGCGGAAAAGGCAGGCCTGCGTTTGCCAATCGAAACCCATGTTCTTCAGGCCTTCGTCACCGAACCGCTGAAGCCGCTGGTCGACAGCGTCATCTCCTTCGGTGCAGCACATTTCTACATCAGCCAGTCCGACAAGGGTGGACTGGTGCTTGGTGGAGATCTCGACGGTTTCAACTCCTATGCCCAGCGCGGCGGCCTGCCCATTGTCGAATATACGCTGCATAGTGCCAAAGCGCTGATGCCGTCGCTGTCGCGACTGCGGCTGCTGCGTCATTGGGCCGGGGTCATGGACATGTCGATGGATGGCTCTCCGATCATTGGCAAGATGCCGGTTGAAGGTCTCTGGTTGAATGGCGGCTGGTGCTACGGCGGCTTCAAGGCAACGCCGGCCTCCGGCTACTGCTTTGCCTGGACAATCGCCAAGGGCGAACCGCACACCGACAACGCCGAATTTACGCTGGAGCGTTTCGAACGCGGCTACCAGATCGACGAAAAGGGCGCAGGCCCGCAACCCAACGCCCATTGAGGTTCCATCATGTTGAGAATTCATTGCCCCGTCTGCGGGCTGCGGGACGAAATGGAGTTTACCTATGGTTCCGATGCGACGATCCGCCGGCCTGACATGAATGAGAGCGATCCCAAAGCCTGGCTCGATTATGTGTTCATGCGCGATAATCCGCGTGGTCCACATAAGGAATATTGGCACCATGTGACCGGTTGCCGCCAATGGGTGGTGGTTGAGCGTGACACGCTGACCCATGAGATTTCGGCAAGCTATCTTGCCCGCGAGGTGGCGGCATGACAGCGCGCAGACTTCCCACCGGCGGACGCATTGACCGCAGCCGCAAAGTTACCGTGCAGTTTGATGGCAAACCGTTTGTCGCTCATCCCGGCGATAGTCTGGCTTCTGCCCTGTTGGCCGGTGGACAGAAAATCACCGCACGCAGTTTCAAATATCATCGCCCACGCGGTCTGATGGCTGCAGGTGTCGAAGAGCCGAATTCATTGGTTCATCTGCGTGATGGCGCCCGTCAGGAACCCAACGCACAGGCAACGATGGTCGAGGTGTTCGATGGTCTAATCTCGACGCCGCAAAATGCATGGCCCAGCCTGAAGTTTGATATCGGTTCGGTTAACGGTGCCCTGTCGCGCTTCTTTGGTGCCGGGTTCTACTACAAGACATTTATCGGTCCGTTCAAAGGCACCGGCTTCTGGATGGCCTGCGAAAAAATCATCCGCAATGCCGCTGGCATGGGCAAGGCAACAACACTTGACGATCCGGATCACTACGAAAAGATCAATGCTTTTTGTGATGTGCTGATCGTGGGGGCAGGTCCTGCCGGACTTGCTGCAGCCTTGGCTGCAGGCCGAAAGGGCGACAAGGTGATGCTGGTTGAACAGGATCACGAACTCGGTGGCTCTTTGCTGAGCGAAGGTGCCGGTGGTGAAAGCGATACATGGCTTCGCAACGCCGTGGCCGAACTCAAGAACATGCCCAATGTTCAGGTACTCAGCCGCACAACGGCGTTTGGTGCCTATGACAGTGATGTCTTTGGTCTGGTCGAACGGTTTCAGGATCATCTGCTGGTTCCGGAAGCGGGCAAACCGCGCCAGCGCTACTGGCTGGTTCGTGCCAAACGGTCAATTCTTGCCACCGGTGCCATTGAACGGCCGATGGTTTTTGCCGGCAATGACGTTCCCGGTGTGATGTTGGCATCGGCCGTACGTAAATATCTCAACCGTTACGCTGTTCTGGTCGGTGAGACCGTCGTCGTCGCGACCAACAACGACAGCGCCTACAGCACCGCAATCGATCTCGCCAAGGCCGGTGCCAAGGTCATTCTCTGTGATCTTCGCCGAACCATTCCGGATGCATTGTCCAGCCGCGCCAAGGCTGCGGGCGTAGAGCTTCGGCTTGGGTATGGCCTGTTGAAGACCGAAGGCCGTGGCCAAGTGCGCGGTGCCCGCATCGTGCCTGTCGACACCAATGGTCGGGCGTCTGGTAAGGAGATTGCGGTCAAATGCGATCTGATCGCGACATCCGGCGGTTGGGCTCCGGCACTGCATCTGTGGAGCCAGCGTTTCGGCAAACCGCAATATCATCCGGAGTTTGATGCATTTCTGCCGATGCAGAAAACAACCGTCACCAGCGTTGGATCGCTTGTTGCCGCTGTCTCAACCGCTGAAGCGATCACGCAGGGGTACGACGCCGGCGGTGACGCTGGCAAGGTCGATACGGTAGCCAATGGCGGTGATTTCTGGGGCCGCGATCTGCTGCCGACCACCGTCATCACAAAGGCCGACGGCACGACGCCGGGCAAGGCTTTCATCGATTTCCAGCACGATGTGAAACTTGCCGACATCGATCAGGCGCATCTGGAAGGTTATGTCTCGGTCGAACATCTCAAGCGTTACACTACATCGGGCATGGCTGCCGACCAGGGCAAAACCTCCAACCTCAATGCACTGGCAAGAATGGCGGCGCTGAGAGGCATGGACATTCCCAAGGTCGGAACAACGACCTTCCGTCCGCCCTATACGCCGGTTGCCATTGGCGCGATCGTTGCTCACGATCACGGCCTGCATTTCCGCCCGACGCGTCTGTCGACCATTCATGACTGGCACCAGCAAAATGGTGCCGAGATGATTGAGGCGGGGGCGTGGCTTCGTCCGTGGTATTACCCGGCCAAGGGTGAGACATTGCGTGATACCTATATCCGTGAAGCGGCCCATGTGCGTGAACATGTCGGCATTGTCGACGTGTCGACGCTTGGCAAGATTGCCGTGCAGGGCCCTGATGCGGCGGAGTTTCTCAACCGCGTCTACGCAAACGGTTTCAAGACACTGCCGATCGGTCGCTTGCGCTACGGCGTTATGCTGCGGGAAGACGGTTTTGTCCTTGATGATGGTGCAACGGCGCGTCTGGGCGAGAACGACTATTTCATGTCGACCACAACAGCCAACGCCGCCAAGGTTCTGGCTCAGGCGGAGTTCCTGCTGCAAACGGCATGGCGTGATCTCAAGGTGCATGTGACAACCGTGACGGATCAATGGGCAGCCATTGCCATTGCCGGTCCCAAATCGCGAACAGTACTAACGGCACTGACGGACGCGGATTTGAGCAAGGAGGCTTTGCCGAACAACCACCTGACCTATGTGACGATTGCAGGTGTGCCGTGCCGTCTCCATCGGATGAGCTATTCCGGCGAGCTGGCCTATGAAATCTACATCCCGGCCAAATCCGGCCCGAAGGTCTGGCGCGCGCTGATCGAAGCGGGTGTTCCGCATCATCTCAAACCCTATGGTACCGAGGCGATGGGCGCCCTTCGTATTGAAAAGGGCCACGTGGCTGGCGCTGAGATCGAGGGCCGTACGACCATGAAGGATCTTGGTCTCGAAGTTTTCGCGTCGAGCAAGAAACCCTTCATCGGATCGGTGTTGCGCAAACGTGTGGTGCTGGAAGATGCAACACGCCCGTCATTGGTTGGCTTGGAGATCGTCGGCGACGACGGTGCAAGAGCTGGGTCGCTGCTGTTCGGATTGAATGTCCCTGCGAAAGGTCATGGCGAAGGCTGGGTGTCATCGACAACCTATTCACCGGCTCTGAAAAAGAACATCGCGCTGGCCTTGTTGTCCAAGGGACCGGAACGCATAGGTGAAACAATTCAGGTCGTTGATTTTGTTGGCAACCAAACACTGCGCGCCAAGGTCGTCTCTCCTCACTTCTTCGATCCGGAAGGGTATCGTCAAAATGGCTAAAAAACATAACCTTCCGCTTGGTGGTCTGAACAGTGACGGGCGAACCGTGTCGGTCTCCGAGATCGCGCTTGGCCACCTCACACAATTAGCGGGATGGGAAACCTTCGCAGATGCCACCGACGCGGTGTTAAAGACGCAAGGCCTGTCGCTGCCGCCAGACTATCGTTCTCCTGTTCATAGTGCCAGGATGACAGTGTGGCGGATTGCGCCGGACCGTGTGCTCCTTCGCTCCGAAACACCGGTTAACATGTCGGTGCCGGAAGATCTTGTGGCACTTGATCTTTCCGATGCTCGTGTCTGCCTGATCCTCGAAGGAGAGGGGGCGGCAGGCTTGCTGGGTCGCGTGATCGCCCTGGATTTTTCGGAAGCTGCCTTCCCGGCAGGGACCTTCGTACAGACGTCTTTGCACCATGTCGGTGTGCTGGTTGAACGTCTGGAGCGGGACAGATTTCTGGTCATGGTGCCGACCACCTGGGAGCGGTCATTGACCGACCTGCTTGTTACCCACCTCACTGTTGCGGCCTGACGGCTGGCCATCCCATCACGACTTCATGGAGTTCCCGCGTGGAGAATTTTGTCCTTACCGTTCAATGCCAGTCCCGTCGTGGGATCGTCGCTGCCATCGCAACCTTTCTGGCGGAGCATGGCTGCAACATCACGGATTCTGCGCAATTTGATGATCCGCAGACCGAAAACTTCTTTATGCGCACCACATTTCGTTCGGAACTTGGAACGGACCTCGAGACACTGCGCAGCAGTTTCGAACCGGTCTCAAAGCCTTTCGACATGGCGTTTGCTTTCCATGATGCTGCCCAGCGCACCAAGGTTTTGCTGATGGTGTCCAATTTTGGCCACTGCCTGAACGACCTGTTGTATCGCTGGAAAATCGGTGCGTTGCCGATCGATATTGTCGGCGTGGTGTCCAATCATCTCACTTATCAGAAGCTTATTGTGAACAATGATATTCCGTTTCACCACATCAAGGTGACCAAGGAAAACAAGCCTGAAGCGGAAGCGAGGCTGATGTCGATTGTCGAGGATTCAGGTGCTGAATTGGTGGTGCTGGCGCGTTATATGCAAATCCTGTCGGACGGGGTGTGCAAAAAAATGTCCGGACGCATCATAAACATTCACCACTCGTTTTTGCCATCCTTCAAGGGTGCCAATCCTTACAAACAGGCATTTGAGCGGGGGGTTAAGCTGATTGGGGCGACGGCGCATTACGTGACTGCCGATCTGGACGAAGGTCCAATTATCGAGCAGGACGTTGCTCGCATCACGCATGCGCAATCGCCCGACGACTACGTATCGATTGGACGCGATGTGGAAGCGCATGTTTTGGCCAGAGCAGTGCACGCGCATATCCACCAGCGGGTATTCCTGAACGGCCACAAAACCGTCGTCTTTCCTGCAAGCCCCGGCAGTTATGCCTCGGAAAGAATGGGGTGATCACGCCCCTATCCAAGACATTTTGAAAAGGGCGCCTCAAGCGCCCTCAACCTCATCCGTCGGATAGCCACTGGTCCGGCGTATTTCGGCAACGATTTTCTTCGCGAAGTGACCTGCCGCAGGCAAAAGTTTGCAGCTTTTAAGCCGAATGACAGATTACCGAGAGAGATATCCCCCATGGCAATAATCGTTTTCTGCATGGTTAAACCGGTGATGCCCGGACATGACTTTAACGTTTTCGGTCAGCAAACTTGGTGTGCGGCTTGCCCGTAGTTAGAGCAATATCCAGCGGTTTTGGTTTCAGCGTGGATATGGGGGCGCAATCGATTGCTGTCGTCAGGTAAAATTTCTTAGGTTCATGTGTCCGTTCCCCATACCTAAATCTGTCAGTGTTTTCGGCTGGCGCAGAATGTTCGTTTTGTACTGAGCAATCAATCCACACCAAAGATCATTCTAGGGTATCAATCCGGCATGCCTGCCAGTGGCGACCCTTGACGATAAAGAAAGCAATTGGGTCACTTTCCGCGGTTCTCAATGGTGGCTGGAACCAGGCGAACAAACCTGTGAGCGGCAGGGCATTGCATATCGTTTAGACCCGCGTGAAGCAGTAAGCTGATGTACCGAAATTAGCCTTGGCGCTCTTAGATCTGCTGCAGGACGGCTCGAAGTCTTGGAGCAGCAAAGTCGAGAAACGTTCTGAGCTTCAGCGTCATCAGCCCTTGCGACAGATAAACCAGATGTACGGGTGAGGCGTCCAACTCGAAATCCTCCAGAAGCGGCACGAGCAGGCCGGCTTCCACGGCCCGTTTCGCCTGATAGGACATCACCCTTGTGATGCCCAACCCATCGGCTGCAGCATCCACAGCTGCCTCTGCCGTATTGACCGATAAACGGGGCCGTACCGGCACTGTAATCTCCGAACCGGTGTCTTTGAATGTCCAGAACCGGTTTGAAAGCACGCCTTCAAACGCGATACATCTGTGGTTTTCAAGGTCGCGCGGATGGAGTGGCTGACCGTGTCGGCGCAGATAATCCGGATTGGCGTAAACACATGTGCGGATCGCACCGAGACGTGTTGCAATCAGATTGTTTTCTGACAGCGCTGAGATACGCAGAGCGACATCGATATGTTCGTCTGCGAGGCTGACGGACCGGTCACTCATCGCAAGCCGGATATTGATGTCGGGAAACACTTTCAGAAATTCGGTGATGATCGGCAACACATGCAGGCGGCCAAACACGATCGGCGCTGTGATTGTCAGGTCGCCGCGTGGCGAAACATATTCACCGGATGCGCGGCGTTCCGCTTCCTCAACGCGGCCGAGGATCTCGCGCGCGGCAATGACATAATTTTCTCCGGCTTCTGTCAACAGGGCCTTGCGGCTGGTGCGCACCAATAGCTGAACCCCAAGCTGAGCCTCAAGCTCCGATATCTTGCGGCTGACCGTCGGCAGAGGTGAATGAAGTGCCCGGGACGCTGCCGACAGACTGCCGTTTTCCACGACAGACAACAAAACAGCCATGGCATCCAGCCGGTCCATATCAGCCTTCCAAAAAGTGAGAGGGTAACTCTATAAATATCTGTCTACTGCAGAAATGTGGATGCCGATAGCCTCCTTCGTGCCATCGGAGCTTTTGCTCCACATCTCAACGGAGCCTCTCATGAAACTGTACCATTTTCCGCTTTCCGGCCATGCGCATCGTGCCCTGCTCGGTCTTTCGCTGCTCGGTGTGAAAGCCGAAGTCATCGACGTCGATCTGGCAAACGGCGAGCACAAATCGGCGCCATTCCTCAAACTCAATCCGTTCGGTCAGGTGCCCGTGCTTGAGGACGGAGACATCATCGTCAATGATTCCAACGCAATCCTCGTTTATCTCGCCACTAAACTGGGCCGGAAGGACTGGCTGCCTGACGACCTGCAGTCGACAGCAAAAGTCCAGAAATGGTTGTCTGTCGCCGCTGGCGAAATCGCCTATGGGCCGGCTGCCGCCCGGCTGATTACCGTGTTCGGTGCGGATTTTCGTGCCGATGAAGTTATCGCGCGCGCCCATCGCATTCTCGGGCTGATCAATGCGGAGTTGGAGCAGCATCAGTTCATCATCGATGAAAAACCGACCATCGCTGATATTGCGCTCTACAGCTATATCGTCAGTGCGCCAGAAGGAAATGTGAACCTCGTACCGCATGAAAACGTCCGCCGGTGGCTTGCCCGCATAGAAGCGCTGCCCGGCTTTGTGGCTTTCCCCAAAACCGCAGCAGGCCTTGCTGCCTGATTGTGAGGATGCGGTCGGCAAATTGGGCCGCATCCACTTTTTCCATGTTTCCCTTGGAGGTGCGAATGTCCGATCGAAATGCGCAACTCGAAAATGTTTCGGCCTTGTCATCACCCTGGCATGAAGGTGAGCTGGAATTGCAACGACACGCCGGTGTCGCCGACCAGATGGATACGGTTGGTCGAAAATTCGTGCGTCATTTTCTGCTGGATCAGCACCGCGAATTCTATCCGCTTCTGCCGTTTATCGTTATAGGTGCGGTGGATGGCGAGGGTATGCCATGGGCTACAATCCGGAGCGGTCAACCGGGTTTTCTGCATTCACCTGATCCGCTCACACTGGACATCAATGCGGTGAGTGATACCAGCGATCCTGCGCAAGCCGGAATGAAGGAGGGAGACCCTGTCGGCCTGCTGGGAATTGATCTTGTAACCCGCAGGCGCAACCGTATGAACGGCTTGATCACCCGTCAGTCAAACGAAGGCTTTTCGGTTTCGGTGGAGGACAGTTTTGGAAACTGTCCGCGTTACATCCAGAACCGGCATTTCGCGTTCGTGCGTGACCCGTTGCAACAGACGAGTTCTGCAGTTGATGTCAGCGACAGACTTGACGCCGATGCACGGCGTATCATCTCCACAGCAGATACATTTTTTGTCGCATCCTATGTCGATCGACCCGACGAAAAGCGGCAGGTTGATATCTCGCACCGTGGCGGCCGGGCCGGTTTCGTGCGCATTGACGATGATGGCGGTCTGACTGTCCCTGATTTTAACGGCAATCTGTTCTTCAACACGCTCGGAAATTTTCTCGTTAATCCGCTTGCCGGTTTGGTGTTCTTTGATGCAGTAACAGGTGATGTCCTGCAGATCGCAGGGACTGTTGAGCTTATTCTTGAATCACCCGAAATTACGGCTTTCGAAGGTGCAGAGCGGCTTTGGCGGGTCATGCCGACGAAGGTTGTCCGGCGTCGGGATGCACTGCCCTTGCGGTGGACGTTTGCCGACGATGGAATGTCGCCCAGTAGTCTGATGACCGGCAGTTGGACAGACGCCGAGGCCCGGCTGCAGGCCGCAGCAAAAGCAAAGACCTGGCGCAATTTTCGTATTGGACGGATCGTCGATGAAAGCACGACGATCCGCTCACTCCACCTTGAGCCGGCTGACGGTGAAGCTTTAATCCCGCATCTGTCAGGTCAGCATCTGCCGGTCAAAATTGCCGATGGTGGGGTGTTCATCCGACGCAGCTACACGATCTCAAGTGCACCGTCGGACGGTTATTACCGCATAAGCGTCAAACGCGAGGGGAAGGCATCAAACCTGCTGCATGGCATGCAGATCGGTGACGAAATTTCAGCGCTTGCGCCAACCGGTGCCTTCACTATCGATCCGATGGAGCGGAGCAGGCATGCGGTGTTTATTGCCGCCGGTATTGGTGTCACACCCTTATTGTCAATGCTGCGTCATCTCGTTCATGAGGGCGATAGGACACGACATCGCCGCCCGGTCTGGTTTTTCAGATCATCCCATAGACGTCAGGAGCGGGCGTTCGACCAAGAGATTGATGAATTGGTCGCGCGCGGCAACGGCAGCGTCCGGGATATCAGAGTCGTTGGGCAGTCGGAGGAAGACGGGTTGGAAAGTCGCGAGACTTTAGGCCGCATCAATATGGATCTGTTGAAGGCGCATCTGCCCTTTGACGATTATGATTTTTATCTCTGTGGGCCGCCATCCTTTATGCAGTCGGTTTATGATGGCTTGCTCAAGCTCAATGTCGCAGATGAACGCATACATGCCGAGGCTTTTGGACCGTCGGGGCTGAAACGCGATGTCAAAGACGGTTCTATTAAGGTCAACTCTGCACAGCCTGCGTCCGAGCCTGTCAGGGTGATTTTTGCAGGGTCGACAAAGGAGGCGCGGTGGAAACCCGGTGACGGGTCTTTGCTCGAACTTGCGGAACAGCGTGGCCTGTCACCAGCCTTCGGTTGTCGGGCAGGGCACTGCGGAGATTGTAAAGCCGCTATCATCAAAGGGCAGGTCAGCTATTTCTCGCAGCCAGCCTATGATCCTGGTGTGGGCCATGCGTTAATCTGCTGCTCCGTCCCGGCAACTGGCAGCGATCTGCACCTGGACATCTGATAGTCTGTCAATACCGACTTGGGGGCGTTGGTCTTAGCGTTGACCTGCCAACGCCACCGCCTTTTCGGCACCGCCATCCCGCTCTAACTCATCGACCAGAAGTGCCAGAAGACCGGGAAAGCGGGCTTCGATATCTTGCTTCCGCAGCGACGACGAACGCCGATTTCCGTAGTCGATCTGGCTGATCAGGCCGGACTCACGCAGAACCTTGAAGTGATGGGTGAGGGAAGCTTTCGCGACCGGAAATCCGAAGGACACACAGTTGCGCTCCGTGCACTCAGGCAATGTTGCGAGAATGGCAACGGTGGTGCGACGCAGAGGATCAGACAATGTGGACAGGACGACACCGAGGTCGATCTCGTCACGTGCGGGTTGGGGAAGCAAATCTGGCATGAAGACATTTTACCGGGTCGGACGATGATGCGCAAGCGCAAGGTACGCCTTGACGTATACCTTCGACAGGCTTAGGTATGGTATTGTCCATACCAATTGATCTTTGTCAGATTGATTGACTGGTCAAGATCGCGCATCATTCTGGGAACCTCATCAGGTCATCGGTATGGTGACAAACCCGTCACGTTAAGAGTATGCCCAATGCCTCAGCCGCAGCTATTCACGCCGTTCAAGATCCGCAATCTCGAACTAGAGAACCGTATCACCATCGCCCCGATGTGCACCTATTCAGCCGTCGATGGTTGCATGACGGACTGGCACCTGATCCATCTCGGGCAACTTGCGCTGTCTGGCGCCGGCCTGTTGACCATCGAAGCAACCGCAGTCGTTCCCGAGGGACGCATCAGCTACGCGGATGTCGGCCTCTATGACGACGCAACAGAACAGGCCATGCAACGCACGCTGGATGGCATTCGCAAGTGGTCAAACATACCGATCGCGATACAGCTTGCCCATGCCGGCCGGAAGGCGTCTTCGGACTTGCCTTGGCTGGGTGGCGCACAGATTGCGGCAGACCAGAAGAATGGCTGGCAAACCGAAGCACCTTCCGCGGTGCCGTTCAAATCCACGGATACGGTGCCGACCGCGCTGACCCGTGAACGAATGAACGCGATCCGCGATGCCTTTGCAGAGGCTGCCAAACGCGCTGCCCGTATCGGGATTGATGCGGTACAAATTCATGCGGCGCACGGTTACTTGCTGCATTCATTTCTCTCGCCGCTTTCCAATCATCGAACTGATGAATATGGCGGCAGCCTGGAAAACCGGATGCGTTTTCCGCTTGAGGTCTTTGATGCGGTCAGATCTGCATTCCCTGCGGACAAGGTGGTGACGGTTCGTGTTTCGGCCACCGACTGGCACGACAATGGCTGGGATATTGAACAGACCATAGAGTTTGCGAAGGCTCTGGAGCTTCGTGGCTGCGATGCCATCAACGTATCGACGGGCGGTCTGCATGTCGATCAAGCGATTCCGCTGTCCCCGAGCTATCAGGTACCGTTCGCTCGTGCCGTCAAGGCTGCGGTGAAGATGCCGGTTGTTGCTGTTGGATTGATTACCGAGCCTGCACAGGCCGAGGCAATCATTGCGACTGGCGATGCCGATCTTGTCGGCCTTGCCCGTACGATCCTCTATGATCCGCGTTGGCCTTGGCACGCGGCTGCCGCACTCGGCGGAGAGGTGTCGGCTGCACCGCAATATCATCGCAGCCAACCCTCCACACTGAAGTCGCTTTTCAAGATGTAACAGTCACTGACAATAAGGCTCCGGTTTTGAAAGACCGGAGCCTTTATCGTTTCAAAAGTCGGCAAGGCAACGAAAGCGGAGCACCTTAAATGTTCCCCGCTTTTATATGTCGGACAGATCCCTGCTCGTGCCGGTATCGGTCGTATGATCCATCAGGACACGTCTTGTCAGCTCAGGAGCGAACATCGCGACCTGACTGTTGCGCGGAGAGATCGCCCAGCCGATCAAGATGTCCTGGCTATCAAGCTCCTCTTCATCGTCAAGATCGACAGGTTCGAAACGCAAGGACGCGATAGACGATTTCGGCTCCTTGAAGGCTGTATCGAAATCCGGTGTGACCGCACTAAAACCCGTGGTGAACGACGGTGTCAGGACAGTGGCCGCGGTTGCCGGGTCGCCAGGTGTGGGCGAGGGACGAACAGAGGGGATGGCCCCCAGCGAAGCGGTCACGATTGGATCGGTCGCTGCAGCAACTTCGCCAATTTCTGCCTCGGGCCTCATAGTGGGCATTGGTATCGCGAACTTCGCGACATCAACGCGTCCGTCATCGGTTCTGTCGGCGATGTCAAAGGCTGTGGTCGGCCGGCTTGTGGGCACCGGCAGCATTGCAGTCACCAGTGTGCTCTGGCTATCCGCAACCGGTGCAACACGGGATGGGGCGGCGGCGGCTTTTGCCTGCGAAGCAGCGTTGGTTGGTCTGGCAACCGACGCAACCTGAATTGACTGACCGTTGACGCGACGTCTGTAGTCGGCAAGCGCAACGTTATAGCCGGCAAAGCGTCTGCCATCTGGCGGCAGATGCAGTGTTTTGCCATCCGGGAAAAGTCTGACCAGTTCCTGCCGCGACATGCGCGGCCAAGCGCGTACTCCACCGACGTCAACATGCAAGAACGGCGAACCAGACGTTGGGTAATAGCCAACGCCTCCTGCCTGCATCTGCATGGCGAGTGCACGCAGCGTCGACAGCTTCACACCGGGAATATAGAAATCCATCGCCTTGCCCTGCATATGCAAGCTTTTTTCTCCAACACCGGTGTTTCTCGACCGGCCACGCAACATGGCGTTGGTGGTGGGAGACCGGTAGCCGGAAACGACATGGATGTAGTTCGAAGTGTTGGCGCGTTGGTAGATTTCCCAGACAATGTCGAGCAGCCTCGGGTCCATCCGTCCGCTCTCATTACGTCGCCAGTCACGAAGGAAACGATTGACCTTCTGCAGACCTGCCGGATCGAAACGGCCATTCCGCTTGTAGGTAATGGTGGCCTTTTCTCCGGTATGTACAAAATACAGCTTGAGTGAGCGGTCTTGTGCCTGGGCGAATGACACCACTCCAAGCAGCGCGACCGCAGCGATTGTCACAACGCGGATCGCCTTGGCGAAACGGTTGAGAAGGCCGGAAAGGCCAACCGACGTCATGTCGGGAGACATAATAATCGACAACTTGAACACCCGCTTGGCTGACAAACTCCACAAAGGGCAGGCGGCAGTCAGTACACCCATGCCCTCGAACAACTGAGGGCAATTATGGTCAACAAGGTGTTAACGGGTGATTTACGATGAGACAGTTGCCGCCCGCAATTCATCACAACGACGTTATAAGGTGGGTTGGAAACCAGATATGCACAGGCGGAAGTGTCGACGCCAACGCCAATTTTCTTAAACGACATAGACACTTGAGCCTATTTCTCCAGGAGCTTCATTTCCGCTTTGATTGCACTGCTAAAATACCATCCAAGCAGACGTTTTGGCATGTTCCGCATGATGAAATTGCGCAGGCGGAAGGCAAAATTGCTGTGCGGAAAGAAGACGGCGGCCATCTTGCGGCTGCGTGCCCGCAGACGTTGAATGATGGGAGAGCTTCTGTTCATGCAGTGCCTGCTCCAGCATTTCCGCAGATGCCGGTTGCGCACCTGCGGGTTGCTGTTTGCAGTAAAGTCGTTGAACAGTTTGGCTGATCCTGTTGTGTTTCGGGACGGGGCCATCCTTAGGAGAGGATGTCGGTATCGAAAGAACGATTGCAGACCTCATCGGCGAAGGAAGTCTGACAGCCTGTTCAGGCCTTCGGAAATCTTGTCTTCGGAAACGGCGTGGCACCACCGCAGCCAACCTTCACCCTCGGGACCGAAAGCGGCTCCCGGCGCGAGACCAAGACCGACTTCGCGGACGAGACGCTGCGCCAACTCGAGAGATTTGCCGTAGCCATCAATGCGCAGAAACGCATACATGGCTCCGCCAGCCTCCGGCACACTGACGCCGCCCATGCTGCGTAGCCCGTCAACCAGCAATGCACGGGTCTTGGTAAGATTGGCGCGCAGACGCAGCACTTCACTTTCTCCTTCCTTGATCGCCACGGCTGCAGCGCGTTGGGTCGGTTCAAAGATGCAGGAGAAATTATACTCCACGAGCTTGGTGGCATCCTGTGACAGCGTCTCCGGAATGACCATCCAGCCAATACGCCAGCCGGTCATCGACCAAGCCTTGGAGAGGCTGTTGACTGAAATGATGCGATCGCCGGTTTGATAGTGGCGCAGAAATGACGGGGCGTAACGGACGGCAGGGTCATATACCAACCGCTGATAAACCTCGTCGGCCAGGATCCAGATACCGTGCTTTCGGCAATGCTTCAAAATGGCCTGAACGCTTTCGTCATCAATCGTCCAGCCAGTCGGATTGTTTGGCGAGTTGATGATAACCATGCGAGTGTCGGGCGTCAGCGCATCGATAAGTTTGTCGAGATCGAGCGACCAGCGACCGTCATTGATGGACAAAGAAACCCGTTCAACATTCGCGCCGAGAATAAGTGGTGCTTCGCTGATATTTGGCCACAGCGGGGTTACCGCCACAACCCGGTCACCGGGCGATAGTACGAGCTGCATTGCGATCTGCAAACCACTCATGCCGGAGCCGACAGCCAGTACCTGTTCGACCGGAATGGCGCAGCCGAGCAGTTCGCTCTGATAGGCCGCGATGGTTTCTCTCAGATAGGGACGCCCGAGATTCTGGGAATAAAATGTTTCACCCGACAGCAGGGATTCTGCCGCTGCTTTCCGAACGAAATCGGGAGTGGCCGTATCGGCCTCGCCGAACCAGAAGGGCAAAACATTTGACTTGCCCATCGCCGCATTTGCGACCTCACGGATAAGCGAATTGGAGAGTGCCCGGACAGCGGGCCGCGCTTCGACAACAGTATCAATCATCGTTCCTGAATTTCACATATATTTGGGAGTATCAACCTGCTCCATGCATGATAGAGCTTAGGATAAGCCTTGCACGGTCCGTTTTTTGCCTGCCAGTTCCAGCCCACCAACCTATCAAAAACTCGATGTAACACCGCGCGTCGACGTTATCGTCGGCATCCCGGTATTCGGATTTGCTGTTTTGAAAAGGCGAGGCGGGCATCCCGCCTAATAATTGCCCGTCCAGTTGGTGAACTGAACAGGCATGGTGTCTAAAGCGCATAATTTATTGCCGATAAGGCCATGCGACCAGAATGGTTACTGGGGCAGGTTTGCAGCAGCCTGTTTCAAGGCATTTGACATGGTCTCGCAAAGCTTGGCTTCATCAACGCCCTGCGCTTTTGCGGCGGTTGCCAGGTCTTGTTCCATACCCATGACGGAGACCTTTCCTTGCTTGCCAACCTCTTCTGCAGCATCGCCCTTGGAAACATCGGCAGGGGCGGGCACTAGGGCAAGAAGCTTGGTCTGAACTTCGGCTGCGGTACCGTCAATATGACCTTTTCCCTGGCAATAGGTCAGTACGCCGAGCTGGTTTCTCGCCGCAGTATATGCCATTTCCACCTGTTCAGGCGTCGGTTGCTGTGCAAATGCAGCCGTGATTGTGGCGCCAGTCAATATAGCCGTTAAAGCAAGAATTTTCATATTTCTGTCTCCTTACAAAACATCATGCAACCAATTGTTATTGCTTCTGAATGGTTCCAGCAACTGCAGGTTTCTAGAACATTATTCTTCTGTTGTTTGCCGAAGCCCAGGTTTTCCCTTTCGAAACGGTCATAATTTCTCAAGTGTATAAGGCGCAGTACTTGAGCGGAAAATTGCGGTGCGGCTGTGGCAGGAAGATGCAAACTTCTCCTAATCTCGATGTCTCAATTTGTTAGAAAAACTAAACAAAATTTCTTTTGTTCTAAATTGAGCTAACGTCGCCGCACGTTTAATCTCCCATTAACAGCCAAAGGGAAATGGCTGCATTGCTCGCGGGGAGGAGTTCTGCGAGCCGAAGGAGGAGATCAATACATGTCATTCAGCACCCGAAAGCGGTGGGCGTTACCGTTTGCCTGATGCGCACTATCTGACACCAGGTTGATGCAGCGGCGCAGCCGTTCGCATTGTCTGTCGCACTAACTGCAATCTCATCGTCGGAACGGTTTCCGGTATTTGCCCTCTTCCCGGAAGGCGAAAACGCTGCACTGCGCCCATCGATGATGCTCAACATCATCCAAGGATCATTTCATGAATCTCTACAGTCTTCTGTCCGCCAGTGCCGCCAAGGGGCGCCCCGTTCGTGTTGGCCTGATTGGCGCCGGTAAATTCGGTTCCATGGTTCTCGCCCAGGCGCAACGCATCGACGGTCTGCATATGGTTGCGGTCGTTGACCTCAATGTCTCCAAGGCACGGGAATCTCTCAATCGCGTCGGTTGGTCCGACAACCGCTACAGCGCAAAAACGGTCGGTGAAGCCATGCTGTCCGGCACGACCTGCGTGCTTGATGATGTCGATGCCATGCTGGCCTGCGACGAGATTGACTGCATCATCGAGGCAACCGGCCATCCGATTTTTGGAACACGCCATGCTCTCAAAGCCATTGAGGCCGGCAAGCACGTTGTGATGGTCAATGTTGAAGCCGACGTCATGGTTGGGCCGATCCTGGCTGAAAAAGCCCGCCAGAAGGGTGTGATCTACTCCATGGCCTACGGGGATCAGCCAGCTCTGATCTGCGAACTGGTCGATTGGGCGCGTGCTACCGGTTTTGAAGTCACCGCTGCCGGCAAGGGCATGAATTTCGAGCCGCGCTACCGCTACTCGACGCCTGAAACCGTCTGGGGTTTCTTTGGCTGGACCGATGAGGAAGTTGCCAAGGGTGATTTTAATCCAAAAATGTATAACTCCTTCACCGATGGTACCAAGGCGGCAATCGAAATGGCAGCGGTTGCCAATGGCACCGGTCTGGATTGTCCGGATGATGGTCTTGCCTTCCCGCCAGCTGGACTGCACGATCTGGCGCGGGTCTTCCGTCCAACGGCCGATGGTGGTCGCATGGCGCGCTCGGGTCTTGTCGATATCGCTGCCAGCCAGGAGCCGGATGGCCGTGAAGTGTTCAACAACATCCGTTACGGCGTCTTTGTTACCTTCAAGGCGCATAATGAATATGCCAAGGCCTGCTTTAAGCAATATGGCCTGCTGACCGATCCTTCGGGCTGGTATGCATCCATGTGGCGTCCGTTCCACATTATTGGTCTTGAAACCTCCATCAGCGTGCTGTCGGCAGTGCTGCGTGGCGAGGCAACGGGTTGCTCCAAGGAGTTCCGCGGCGATGCCGTAGCAGTTGCCAAAAAAGACCTGAAGCCTGGCGAAATGCTGGATGGTGAAGGCGGTTTCGCGGTCTGGGCCAATGCAATTCCGGCAGAGCGCAGCCTTTCCCTGAAAGCCCTGCCAATCGGTCTTGCCCACAACGTCAAGGTTATCCGCCCGATTGCCAAGGACACGATCGTCAGCTTCGACGACGTCGAACTGGTCAACGATCTCGATGTCGTCAACCTGCGTCGCGACATGGAAAACCGTTTCCGTCCTGGCAGCCAGGCATAAGGAGGCCGATATGCCTGATAACGACAAGCCATTCGTCGTGTTTGCCGGATTTCATGTGAAGCCCGGCTGTATGGAAGCCTTTCTTGCAGCGGCGCATGACGATGCCAAACATTCCGTTGCCGATGAGCCGGGTTGCCGCCAGTTCGATGTCGTCACGATCGACGATGAGGACGATACGGTTGTCTTCTACGAGGTCTATGACAGCCGCGCTGCCTTCGATGCGCATCTCGAAACACCGCATCTGGCGCGGTTTCGTGAAGCCTTCCCGGCACTAATCATTGCCGAGCACCCCGTGCGATTCGGCAAGCTGTTCTGAAGGGGATGGGACTGACGATGAGAGGTGGATTTATCGGCACTGGCATCATGGGCGGCCACATGGTTCGCAGGCTTTCCGAGGCGGGTTTCGACATGGCGGCCTGGAACCGCTCACCGGAGAAAACCGCACCTTTGAAAGATCTGGGTATCGAGGTGGCAAGTAGCGCCGTTGCCGCCGCAACGGCCAAGGATTTCGTCATTTGCATGTTGAGCTCAGGCCCAGTTTGCGATGAGGTTTTGCTTGGGGAAGGCGGCGTCATTGATGTCATGCAGACGGGGTCTACACTCATCGTCATGAGTTCCATTCCGGTCGAAACCGCGAGGAAACAGGCAGAAATCTGCCGAGAGAAGGGCATTTATTATATTGATGCTCCTGTGTCGGGCGGTGAGAAGGGTGCCCGTGAAGGCACGCTTGCTATCATGGCTGGCGGTGAGGCCGATGACGTGGCCGCCATGCAGCGGGTTTTTGCCGCTATGGGCAGACTGACGCCTGTGGGACCGGTTGGCAGTGGCCAACTTGCCAAACTTGCCAACCAGATGATCGTTGCCAGTTCCATCTGCACGGTGGCCGAGGCATTGCTTTTGGCTGAACGTGGTGGGGCAGATCCCGGCCGCGTGCGCGAGGCACTGCTTGGCGGTTTTGCCGACTCGACGATCCTGCGACAGCACGGCTTACGCATGGTGACGAATGATTTCGTTCCCGGTGGCCCAGCCCGGTACCAACTCAAAGATACCAACACCGCTCTGTCGCTTGCGGCAGGGCTTGGACTGCAGCTTCCCATCGCCATCGGGGCCGACCGGCTTTTTGCCGCCATGGTCGAAAATGGCGATGGCGATCTTGATCATAGCGCCGTCATAGAAGAGTTGCGGCGCATGAATGCCTGATGCTTCCAGGGAGGGAAGTATCGTGATTAAAAACACTGTGTGGAGGAGAACACATGAACATGACTTTTATGCGCGGACTTCTGGTTGCCGCGTCCATGCTGGCGACAACTGCAGCGCAAGCTGCGACAACGCTAACGCTGTCGACACCCGATACCGACACGTCGGAAATCACCATCGCCGCCAAAAAATTCGCTGAAATTGTCACGGCGAAAAGCAACGGTGACATCACTGTCAAAGTGTTTCCGAACGGTACGCTTTATGGCGCTGATCCATCGGCGGCCGTCAAACAGCTGGCTGGCGGTTCGCTGGATATGCTGTTGCTGTCCACATCGCTTTATTCGAACTTCAATCCGAAGTTTACAGCCATTTCCATCCCCTATCTCTATGACGACATGGCGCAGCTTCGCGGTTATCTGAGCGGCGAACTGGGGCAGGAGCTGATTGCAGATCTAGACAAGATCGGCATCAAGGGGCTTGGCATGTGGACACGTCCATTCCGCCAGATCACCAATTCACGTTTGCCGATCACCTCTCCGGCCGATCTTGCCGGGGTGAAACTGCGTGTGCCGAACAACCCCCTTTACGTCGAGTTCTTTAAGAAACTCGGCGCTGTTCCGACCCCCATGGCCTTTGCGGAAGTCTATAATGCCCTCCAGCTCAAGGTCGTTGACGGGCAGGAAAACCCGATCAACGTACCGCTCAGCGCCAAGCTCTATGAAGTCCAGAAATACGTTTCCATGACCGACCACATGGGCGACGGCTGGGTCATGGCTATCAATCCTGCCAAGTTCGCAGCGCTCACTGATGATGAAAAGAAGATCATCACCGAGGCCTCGGCAGAAACCGAGAACTGGAAGGCTGAAAACGACGCGGCAGAAGCTGACAAGGCGCTGGCCGAGCTCAAAAAAAGCGGCATGGAAGTCAACACTTTGACGCCTGAACAGAAACAGGCCTTCGTGGAAGTGTCGAAAAGCCTGTTTCCGGTCTTTGCCGGTCTCGTGAAGGACCAGTCGTTCTTCGATCGCAGCGTGGCTTCCGTCGGCAAGAACTAACGTCTCGTGTCACGGCCGCTCGGGGCTTTTTCTCGGGCGGCATGACCCTCCGGGTACAGCGCATCAGCCCTGTGCCACCACGCCTTTATCCGCATGAATGACTGACAGCCTGGCCTGTCCCGACCCGTTCTGAAGGATCGCTTTAATGTCTAGCAATACCTCTATTCCCAGCCGCATGATCAGGATCTTCGCCGATGTTTCGGCAGGCCTCGCTGCCATGGGAATCTTTCTTGTCGTGCTTCTTCAGGTGGGCAGCCGCCTTGCAAATATACCGGTTTCCTGGACAGAGGAAGCCACACGGTTTCTGTTCGTCTGGATGGTGTTCTTGGGAGTTGCCGCAGGCTTTCGCACCGTGGAGGCAGCCCGTGTTGTCGTGTTTATCGCCTCGCTGCGGTCCGTTTTCAAATATCTGGCCGTGCCAATCTATGTCGGTTTTTCCGTGCTGTTTTTTGGACTGATGTTCTGGACGGGCGCAAGTCTGGTGCGCCAGCAGTTCATGATGAATGAAACCGCCGCAACCCTTGCCGTTCCCATGTGGGCAATTGGCATCATCATGCCGCTTTCGGCTCTTCTTGCCATTCTTGGCATCGTCGATTCCCTGCGCAACCGCCGCAACCAGATTGCGTTGCCGGAGATCGGCATTGCCCAAACCGAAACCGACATATCCGCATCCAATACGGAGAAGGCGCTATGAGCATTTTTCTTCTGGTTCTGTTTCTGGTGCTCAGCGCACTTGGCGTACCGCTCGCGGTCTCGCTTGGCCTTTCCAGCATCGCTGCAATCCTCATCTATACATCGACGCCGCTTGATTTGCTGTCACAGAGCATGTTCTCGGCCATGAATTCCTTCCTACTGGTGGCTGTGCCGCTGTTCATTCTCGTCGGTGTGCTCATGGAGCGTGGGCGCGTGGCTGAAAGGCTGTTTGACTTTGCCGAGGCATTGGTCGGCTGGCTTCCCGGTGGGTTGGGGCACGTCAATGTGGCATCGTCGGTGATCTTCGGTGGTGTTTCGGGCTCGTCCGTTGCCGATATCGCCTCGATCGGCGCAATTGAGATCAACGCCATGCAGCGCCACGGTTTCCCCAAGGGCTATGCTGTCGGCATGACACTGGTGACATCGACCTTGTCATCGATCATTCCACCGTCGATCCTCATCGTGATCGCCGGTTCCATCGCTAATGTGTCCATCGGCACGTTGCTGGTTGCGGGTCTGGTGCCTGGCCTTTTCCTGGCCTTCATGTTCATGGTTTTCAACCACTTCTATTCGGTCTATCACGGCTATAATCCCCCCAAGCCTTTTAATGTCCGACTTGTGGTCACAACAGGCATTGCCGCGATATTGCCGATGCTGACGCCGGTCATTCTGCTTGTTGGTATCGTCGATGGTTATTTTACACCGACGGAAGCTGCCGCCATTGCCGTGCTTTACACCATGTTCCTGTCGATTGTGCTTTATCGCACCATCCGCCCGAAGGAACTGCCATCGATCTTTATTGAAACGGCACGCACAACAGGCACCATTCTTTTTATTGCCGCGACAGCCAAACTGGCGGCATGGGTCTTCACCTATGATGGGCTGCCACAGCAGGTTGCCGAATTCCTCGGCAGCATCAGCACCGGCCCGACGATGGCACTGTTCCTGATCTTCCTGTTCCTCATCGTCATCGGCATGTTCATGGACGCTATTGCCGCCATGTTCATTCTGATCCCGGTTCTGATGCCACCGGCCATCCAGCTCGGTATCGATCCCATGCACTTCCTGATCGTGACGGTGATTACGCTGACGCTTGGCCTGATTACGCCGCCAGTCGGTGTGTGCCTGTTTGCGGTGGCGCAGGTGGCGAAAATGTCGATCGAGGATGTCATCAAGGGATCGATCCTGCCAATCAGCATCATGATGGCGGCGATCCTGGCGCTGGTGCTGTTCCCGATCCTGACGCTTGGCCCGATCCGGTTGCTTGGATTGTACTGATGGCAGGCGATACGTTCATTGTGGTGATGGGCGTCTCGGGCGCTGGCAAGACAGAAATTGCCAGTGGCCTTGCCCGTGAATTGGATTGTCCGTGGCTGGAGGCCGACCAGTTGCACAGCGCTGAAAACATTGCACGGATGCGTTCCGGGCAAGGGCTTTCCGATGAGGCGCGCTGGCCGTGGCTTGCCAGCGTTTGCGATGAGGCAGTTGCCCTGTCGCAGCGCCCTGTCGTGATTGCCTGCTCGGCACTGAAGCGGCGTTACCGTGATTTTATCAGGGAAAGACTAGGGCAGGTCCGTTTCATTTTTCTCGATGGTGCCGCGGAAATCATCGCGGCGCGGCTTGCCAACCGTAAGGGGCACTATGCTGGTGTATCTTTGCTGGACAGCCAGCTTGAGGCGCTGGAACCACCTGAACCGGACGAGCAGGCACTTCATTTATCGATAGGGTTGATGCCTGCAGATATCGTGCGCGCCGCCGTTAACAGCCTGACGCAGGTGCGGGCAAAAAAGGCATAATCAGATGTCGGAGGGCCAGACGGAGATCGCCTCTTTCTCCCGCCACAGAGCGCTTTCCGTGCGCAACCATTCAAGGAACGCACGTACTTTCTTTTGCCTGAGATGATCTCTCGGGCAAACGATCCACTGGGTGGTTAGCCTGATCTGTGGCGGGGCCTCTACCGGGCAAATCAAGCGCCCATCACGCAATTCGCGCCACATCATCAGATTGCTTTCAAGTGCAATGCCGAAACCGTCACAGGCCGCATCGATTGCCATATGGCTGCGGTCAAAGAACACGCGTTTCCAGCGGTCCGGCGCTTCGATGTTGGCAAGAGTGAACCAGCGCGGCCATTGCGCCTGCGATTTTACCGAATGGATGAGGCGATAATTGAGAACTTCCGACGGGTGCAATCCGTCTTGGGGCGCGTAACCTGGTGCGCAGACAGGAAAAAAGTACTCTTCCGTCAGTCCTTCCACGAAAAGGCCCGGCCAGCGACCATCGCCGTGGCGAATTTCCACGTCGACCATTTCGCGGTTGAAATCGGTCGGCTCGTTGGTACCGTCCAGCCGCACTTCCAGTTCGGGGTGATTGTCGAGAAATGCGCCAAGACGCGGCAACAGCCATTTGTTGGAAACGGTCGGCGTGGCGCGGATCGTCAGTGTGGTGACCGAACGATAACCACGTATGGTGTTGGTCGCCTCGACAATACGGTCAATTTCATCGGTCACGCTGGCAAAGTAACGTTCGCCTGCCTCTGTCAGCGTGATGCGACGGCCAACCTTGCTCAGCAGCGATATGCCAAGCTGAACCTCCAGTACCTGTATCTGCTGTGTGACGGCAGAGGGTGTCACACCCAGTTCATCGGCGGCGCGTGAAATACTGCCTGCCCGTGCGACGGCGTGAAACACGGTAATGGCGCGTATAGGAACCTGCATCGCGAGTTACTTCCGGTTTGTGTTTCGGTCGCGTGCTGGATGGGAATCTCGCCTCGGACGAAATTGATTCTAAAGCATAATTGAACCGCAGTAAAAGCGGGGATTGGCTGGATTGGAAGCCTGGTCGGTTTTCCTGCGATCCGCAGAACCCTGATGGCAACAAACTATTCATTGTCCGCAAAAGGTGCGCGTCGTCTTGGTACGGGGGTTCCCTTGATGATGCTCGTATTGGTGCGCGCCTTGTCATGAAGCGGGTCTAGTAGTCGATTGAGGTCCTGAATATCTCTCAACACCATACGCGCGATGAAGCAATCGTCGCCTGTGACCGTGTCACATTGTGTGATTTCAGAGGTGTCTTGAAGAATTTTCTCAACGATGTGCAGTTTTCCCGGAAGCGGCTCGACCCGCACGATGGCTTCAAGGCTGTATCCCAGCATTTTCGAGGGGACCTCGATTGTGAAACACTCGATTACCCCTTCATCTTCAAGACGTCTGACGCGCTCCCGCACGGTCGGCGGTGACAGGCCGACAGTTGAGCCAATCGCCTGTGAACTCTTGCGGCTATCCGCCAAAAGTTCGTCGATGATACTACGATCTTTCGAGTCGAGACTGATTTTCTTCATCGTCATACATTAGCTGATTTCCTTCTCAAATAGAAAGCGATATTCTCCTTGATTTTTCATAATAAAAGTACTTGCGACGAAACTGCTGCTAATTTGTTGGCGCAAAATATTAGGAGTAGTGCTGTGCAGGTTAAACGAATTTCGGCGTTCACCAACAACGGTTTGGGAGGAAATCCGGCCGGTGTTCTGTTGACGCAAGGGCCCATTTCAGTCGAGCAAATGCAGGCCATCGCCGCCGAGGTCGGTTATTCCGAGACGGTATTTGCAAGTCCGAACCCGGACGGGTCTTGGCGGGTTCGTTATTTCGCACCTGAAACAGAAGTGCCTTTCTGCGGTCACGCAACAATCGCGCTGGGAGCGGTTCTCGGTGATACACAAGGACCGGGCCGTTATGCCCTCAGTCTTTCTAAGGCTGAGATCGAAGTGTCTGCCGAACAGATCGACGGGACGTGGGTAAGCACTCTTCTATCGCCGCCAACCCGCAGCAGTCCGGCCGATCCTGATCTGGTTGATGAGGCTTTGTCGTTGTTTGGCTATACAGTGGACGAGCTTGATCCTCTTTTGCCGCCGCGTCGCGCCAATGCGGGCACCGAACATCTTGTCCTGCCTCTCAACACTCGCGACGCATTGAAGCGGATGGACTACGATCTCGAAGAAGGTCGTCGTTTTATGGAAAAGCATCGGATCGGGACAGTGGCCTTTATCTTCCGTGAAGAGGAAAGGCGTTTCCAGGCGCGAAACGCATTTGCAACTGGCGGGGTGCTGGAAGACCCTGCAACAGGTGCAGCAGCGGCCGCTTTTGCAGGAATGTTGCGTGACCTGCAAATACTCAGCGATGGCACCTTTGTCATTCATCAAGGCGAGGATATGAGGCAGCCGAGCCGGATTGAGGTTACGCTCACAGAAACCCCTGGCGCCCCCGTCTCGGTAAGAGGCCGCTCGTCCGTCATTGTTTGACAGGCTTCAATCCAACGCAACGGAAAAGACCCAGCTGGGACGCTCTCCGGTTGCAAAGTCCAGTCGGCGAACTATGCCGCCGTCAGACGTCAGGCTGTGGATTGCAGCACGATTGCCGCGAAAACCAAGAGTGGTGACAAACTGGCCCTGCAAGTCGATAAAAAAAGCGCGAGGATAATCGGGGGTGGTCACTTCAGTTCGAAGGGCAGGGTGTCTAGTGTCGGGGTCAATATCCAGACATATGAGTCGGTTGGTGTTGCGCTCGGTCACCAAAAGGCTTCTGCCTTCATCAAAAAGCGCAATTTCGCCGGACATGGCGGGGATATTGTCGTCGATGATGGAAAGGGTATGAACAATCTCCATCTTAGCTCCGAGCGAGATTGTGACAACCTTGCCGCCCTCTTGCAGCAGTACATAGGCAAAACAGCGATCCGCGCTGATGGCCAGATGGCGTGGACCGGAGTTGTTCTCCATGGATATCTGGTCGTGGAAAGTCAGCGCGCCGTTTTCGGGATCGAAGTCAAAGCGCCTGACCAGATCGCCTCGACAGGAAGTTGCTAATGCGAGATGGCCTGAAACCATGAGGCAGTGCGCCATCGGGCCTGCCGTAACCCGATCTGTTGACCGCATGACCCGCCCGTCATCATCGAGTGAAAACACCGCGCCATCCTCTCCTCCGGCGGCGAGAAGATGTTTTTCATCATCGGTAAGGGACAAATGGCAAATGTTCTGCTCAATTGGAAAGCTGCCCAGTAACACTGCACCGGGTCGGCTCCGGTCAATTGCAAAACTGTGAATGGCACGACTGTCACCCCGCCATGCTAGCCAGAACCGATCGCCGGAACGAGAAACAGCCATGGGGGCTGCATCTCCCGGCCCGATTGCTCCGGGCACAGCGACGGCCTCCAGATCAATCAACGACCAGTCAGTCGTATCCAGTACGTGGAACTGAATATTTGCAGATCGGGCATTGCAGATGGCAATCAGATGTCGGCTCATTCTCCAACCCGTCGGTTTGCGAGCCACTCCAGATTGCCGGTAAAATCCCGCCCGGCATGATTGGCACCCTGCAACACCGTGGCGACATCGTTCTTATCAGGCGTGGTCATGGCAATCTCTGGTGCATATGTCTCCGCATTGTCTTGCGGTGCATAGCCGAGTTGATAGGCACGGTCGTTACGCCACCAGCTTCGACTATTGTTGGAAACACCATAGACGATTTCATTGTGATATTCAGCCTGCAGTCCGACCCGGATCAGTGAGGCGAGATCACGTGACGAAACCCAGGTCGCCAGTTCCCGTTCAATGGACGGTGTTTCGCGGTATGTGCCGATACGAATGGAAAAACACTTGATGTTGAATTTGTCGGCGTAGCAGCTGCCCAATGCCTCACCGAAGACTTTTGTGATGCCGTAACGCGAGTCAGGTCGTGCAGCTTCCGTCCCGCTTAGCGTCTGTGTCGCAGGATACATGCCACTGGCATGATTTGAGCTTCCAAAGATGACACGTTTGACGCCCTGTTGCCGCATTGCCTCCCACAGATTTGTGCAGGTGACAATGTTTGGGCCGAGCAGCTCGGACCATTCGCGTTCACGCGGTTGACCAGCCAGATGTATGACCGCGTCGACACCGTCACAGAGCCGTTTTGCCTGTTCGGGGTCGGTCAAATCAGCCTGAACCCACTCAACGTTTCCAGACCTGGATGTTGCCGATGGACTAGCCGGGCGGATGTCGGTTAACCGCCAGAACTCTCCATGATGTGGCAAAAGACGTGCAACGTCAGTTCCGATGACGCCGGCAGCACCGGTCAGTAGTATTTTCCGCATATTATCATATCCGTTCGGGATGTTTGCGCCAGGTCGTCATGAGACCAACACGGGCATGTCGATTTTCAACTTCACCGCCCACTCTTCCAGTTTCTGGTAGATTGGCGCAATCAACGGCACACCCTGCGACAGGTGTCTGGCGCGGTTGTTCAGTGCCCTATCACCGGGCAGTCTTACGGCGTTGTCGGGATCAGCCGGTTTGTTGGCCCTGATATTGCGCGCGAGATGGCCAAGTTCCGTTTCCAATGCCGAGCGCCCGCCAAAAATCTCTGGGTCAAAAACCTGCAGGAACACATTGGCCTGCCAGCCTTGCGGACCGGTGTGACGACCGTTGCCAGAAAGACCGTGGGTTAACGCCTCGACCACAATGCCAAGCCCTGTGCCTTTATGACCGGAGGCCATGCCGCCCAGCGGCAGGATTGAGCCCGGCGGATCGGTCAAGCGCACAGCGGGGTCGCGACTGGCGCGGCCAGCATTGTCAGCCAGCAATTCGTCGCGGAAAAGCCGGTTTTGCTCCGACAGACGCCGGACCATGCCATTGGTGGTCGTTGAGGTGCTGACGTCAACCAGGATTGCACCTTCGGAGCCTGGGAAACCCCAAGCGAGCGGATTGGTCGACAGCAGCGGGGCCGTGCCACCGAATGGCAACACACAGGCTTCCGTTGGGTCCGAAACGGTGATCATTGCAACCATGCCCTGTTCAACGACTGGTCGCAAATAGGCAACAAGACTTGCCGTGTGATGGCTTCTTGCAATGGCAAGCGTGAACGTGCCGTTTTCATGAGCGCGCTTAACGCCCTGCCTGAAACCTTCCGTCAGTAACCATGGGCCGGGCAGAAAACATCCGTCCCACAACATGGCGGCAGGACAATCCCTGAGGACTTCGGGCTGTCCCGAGCGGGCCATGCCGCCGTTCTCCAAGGCTGAAAGATAGGCAGGTAGCAGGGCCAAGCCGTGCGTGTCGTGCCCCATCAAGTCACCCTCAACAAGCACTTCCGCAACCGTTGGCGCCATGCTGGAGGCAAGGCCCGCAGCACACAATGCGGATGTGGCAAAATCGCGCAAACCTGCGGCGTCATGAAGACTGGTTCTTTCCATCATGTCGCCTCTGTCCTCACACGCCCGCGGGTCAGATCATCGGCCATGGCGCGGTCGTAACTGCGGCTGGCCTCATAAAGGGTGCGGGTATAGTCCTGTTGCGCATCACCTGACATCAGTTGGCTGACGGGCAAAATTTCCTCGATCCGGCCGCCCTGCATCACCGCAAGCCGGTCGCAGAGATGGGCGATGACCGACAGGTCATGGCTGACCATGATGTAGGTCAGACCACGTTCCTTGCGGACATCCGACAGCAGGTTGAGGATTTCTGCCTGCACTGATACGTCGAGCGCGGATGTCGGTTCATCAAGTAGAAGTACCGAAGGCTCCAGGATCAGCGCGCGGGCAATTGCGACACGTTGCCTCTGACCACCAGATAGCTGATGCGGATAACGATACCGCGCCGCAAGCGGTAAGCCGACTTGCTCAAGGATTGTGTTAACACGCCGGTTGATATCACCAATGCCGTGTATCTTCAGTGGGGAAGAAAGAGTGCTGTCAATCGTGTGCCGCGGGTGCAGGGAGCCATAGGGATCCTGAAACACCATCTGAATTTGCCGATAATGGCTCTTTTGGATTTTTCCGCCGATCGGATGTCCGTTCACATCGATCTTTCCGGTCCAGTGTGTGTAAAGACCTGCAATGCACCGCAGGACAGTCGATTTTCCCGAACCGCTTTCGCCCACCAGTCCGAATATCTCACCCTTCGGCACATCAAAATTCACGTCGAACAGTACCTGATGGTCGTCATGCCCCGCGCCGAAGGAAAGGTTCAGTTCTTCAACCCTGATCATGGATGTTGCTCCTTTTGTGCAAGCCATGCCGGATCACGGCGCAAGACAGGCAAAGCCGGTCGACGTGTTTCCAGTGACGGCAGGGAATCCAGCAGGCCTCGGCTGTATGGATGTTGGACTTTGTCGAGGTCCTTGGCAGCAATGGTTTCCATGACCTGGCCGCCATACATGATGACAACCCGGTCGCAGAACGATCGCACGAGATTGAGGTCATGGCTGATAAAAATCAGGCCCATGCCGCGCTTGCGCACGAGATCATCAAGAATGGCCAGAATTTGTAGCCTGACAGTCACATCAAGCGCCGACGTCGGTTCATCGGCGATAATCACGTCAGGATCCGAAATCAACATCATGGCAATCATGATGCGTTGACCCATGCCCCCGGACACCTGATGCGGGTAGAGGCCATAGACCCGTTCGGGTGAACGAATTTGCACCGCTTCGAGCATCTCAAGGGCATTTTTTTTGGCCACATGACGGCCGACCTTGTGATGCGCGCGATAGGCCTCCGCGATCTGCTCACCGACGGTGATGACCGGGTTGAGCGAGAACTTCGGATCTTGCAGGATCATTGAGATGCGTGCGCCGCGGATTTGGCGCATTTCGCGCGGGCTTGCGCTGAGAATATCTGTGCCACGGAAACGTAGTGCCTTGGCTTCGACAACTGCGTTTGGTGACAACAGTCCCAGCAGGGCGCGACCAACTGTTGACTTTCCCGAGCCGCTCTCACCGACAATCGCAAGTTTTTCGCGTCCAAGTGTGAAGGACAGGCCGCGCACGGCGGTCATGTCACCAGCCCGTAGCCGGAACTTCACCCAAAGATCTTCAACTTCGATCAGAGGTTCGGCATCATCATTTACGTTTGGGATCGAGGACATCACGCAGGCCATCTCCAAAAAGGTTGAAAGCGAGACTGACGATCATGATCGCAAGTCCGGGGAAGGTGATGACCCACCAGCTGTCGAGCATATATTGCCGACCGGTTGAGGTCATGGCACCCCACTCAGGGGCCGGAGGCTGGGCGCCGAGGCCGAGAAAACCGAGGCCGGCTGCAGTCAGGATCACAGATGCCATTGCAAGTGTCTGGCGCACGATGACAGATGGCAGGCACATCGGCAGAATAGAGCCGAATATGATGCGCAGGTCAGTGGCGCCTTGAAGCCTCATGGCCGCTATGTAGTCGGCATCCCGCACAGTCATGGTTTCTGCGCGTGCGAGGCGAGCGATGCTGGGCCAGCCTGTAAGGGCAATAGCCAACACGGCCTGTTCCAGACCCGGTCCGAGCACTGCTACGAAGGCCAGTGTCAGGATCAGGCTGGGAAATGCGAGAAACAGGTCCGTTATACGCATCACAACCAGATCAACGATGCCACCGAAGTAACCGGAGACAGCGCCAACGATCAGGCCGATCGGGGCAACCGTGATGGTCACCAGTGCCACAATGTAGAGGGTGACGCGCGAACCATAGACGATACGGCTCCAGATATCGCGACCGTATTCATCCGTCCCGAACCAGTTTGCCAGGGATGGTGGCTGCAGAGCGGTGCGAAGATTTTGTATGGTTGGATCGTGGGTGGCAATCAGCGGCGCAAATATTGCCATAAAGACCAGCAGCGCGATGATGACTAGACCGATGAGCGCAAGCCGGTTTCCAAGCAATTCCAGACAGCCCAAGGCCACACGCTGCATCAGCGCTTCGCGAGGGGACTTTGCGTCACGCAGAAGAAACGGCCGTTCCGGCGACGTGGTACCTTTGAGAGGGATGATATCGCTCATCGCGTCGTCCTCGGATCAAATATCTTGTAGAGAAAATCGGTGAACATATTCAGAGTGATAAAGATCACACCGACCAGCAAAACACAGACCATAATGGCGTTCATATCGCCCAGTAACAGGTTGTTGGTCAGGTACTGGCCAAAGCCTGGCCATGCAAAGATCGTTTCGATCAGCAATGCACCTTCGAGCATCGATCCATAGGCCAGTGCCACAACAGTCAGAAGCTGCACTCGGATGTTGCGAAATGCATGGCCCCAGACAACCCGTGAAGGCGAAAGGCCTTTTACCTGCGCGGTGATGATGTATTCCTGCCCCAACTGATCGAGCATGAAGCTGCGGGTGAGCCGGCATAAAGATGCCATGGAGGCATACCCAAGGATCGATGCGGGAAGGATGATGTGCCTTATTGCGCTCCAGAACACGTCCCATTCACCAGCAACGGCGGAATCAATCAGGATAATGCCGGTGACCGGTTGAACAAGATCATCATAATAGCTGGCGACACGACCCGATCCGCCGACCACGCCGAGCCAGGCATAAAAGATCAACAACCCGACCATGCCCAACCAGAAAATCGGCACCGAATGGCCAAGGAGCGTGATGACACGAATGAAGTGATCAACCAGTGTATTGCGCTTGACGGCAGCAAGAACGCCAAGGGGGATGCCGATACCTGCTCCGATCAGCAGCGCCAGGCTGCCAAGTTCAATCGTCGCAGGGAACACCCTGAGGATATCGTCGCGGACTTGGTTCCCGGTCAGTAGGGCGGTACCAAAGTCCCCAGTGATAATACGGCCGATATAAAGGCGGAACTGTTCCCAGATGGGTTGGTCCAGTCCCAGACGTCTGGTCATCGCCTCATAGGTCTGGGAATCCGCATCCGGACCAACCAGTCGTGACACGATATCGACCGGCATGACTTGGCCGAGAAAGAAGGTCAGGGTCACCAGCAGGAAAAGAGTGACGATGACCGAGGAAAGCAGCTGGACGATACCGTCCGCACGCCTTGGCAGCAATTTACGAAACATGGAAATTTCCCGAGTTTGTCCGGCGGAACGTCCTTGTTCCGCCGATCTTCTGGGTGATGGCGATCAGATGACCCCAAGAAATACCTAGCGGTCCTTTTCGAGGTTGCGGTATCGCGTCGTCTGGTAGGGATGGGCGATGTAATTCTTCAGATCTGCCTGATAGACAACCGTGTCGTAGCTCTGGGAGATGACCTGGATAGATGGTACCAGCTCCTCATAGAGCGCCTGGATCTTTTCATAGCTCGCGCGCTGTTTTTCCGCGTCCGGTTCGATCAGCGCTGCGTCCAGCAACTCGTTGATCTCCTTGGATTGGAAAGAGGTTCGCCATGCCTGAAGCGTATAGAGCTTAGCTTCGTCGGTGTTGTCAGGGTTGTAAACAAGCGACAGCAGGCTGGTGTATGGATGCGAGCCGTTGCGATCACCGCCGCGGCCAACAACCATTTCAAACTTGCGATCACGCATGGCCCCGTATGTCTGGTCGCCATTGCCCGTGATGATCTCGGCTGTGATGCCGCCTTGTGCGAGTGACGCCTGAATGGCAGTTGCCACATTTACAAAAGGCGAGTCTGCCAGAACCCGGATCGTTGTCTTGAAGCCGTTGGGATAACCTGCGGCGGCAAGCTGCTCCTTGGCGAATGCCGGATCGAGCTTGTAGCCCGGATCAGGCAGGCTGCCGGGCAGGCCGGGAGACAACGGTCGCTGATGCAATTTACCGTAAAAGGGCAGGATTGTTTCGTTGATGCCTTCGTAATCGATCAGATGGCGTAATGCCAAGCGTACCCGTTGATCCTTAAACTTCTCGTCTTTCATGCTGACGGCGAGATAATAAACGTTACCACTTGGCACTTCGGCGGTGGCCAGCTTTTCATCGGTCTGCAATGCTTTGACGTCGGCGACAGACATGCCCATCGCAATGTCGATATCATCGCGCTGCAGCGCCAGACGCTGTGACTGGCTTTCTGGCATATGGCGGTAGATGATGCGGCGCATCTTCGCGGGCCCGGACCAATGGTCGTCGACCCGCTGCAGCACGACGGTGTCATTGGCCTGCCAGCGCACTAATTTAAATGGGCCGGAGCCTGCACTGTTGGTCGTCAGCCAGGCTTGACCGAAGTCACCATTCTTCTCGTGCTCCATGGCAAGCTTGCTGTCGATGACCATGCCTATGCCGGAACCGGCGATGACGCCGAGTATCAGGTCCGGATCGCTTGCTTTAGGCAATCGGACAACGACCGTATGATCGTCAGGCGCGGTTATCATTTCCGCAATGTTCTTCTCGTTGTAGCCGAAGACACGAATGTTGGAGCCACCGATGCCAAGAGCAAATGCACGGGTCACCGACCACACGAAGTCTTTGGCAGTCAAAGGATTTCCGGAGTGGAATTTGACGTCGTCACGCAATTTGAAAGTGATGGTGTCACGGGCGTCGTTTACCTCCCAGCTGGACGCAAGGCGTGGGTGAAACACACCTTTTTCGACCGGATCTGTCTCGAGGAGACTGTCATAGATGTTGCTATTGACCTCTGTCGATTCCCGGCCGCTCATTGCAGAGGGGTCGAGCGACAACATGTTGACCAAACTAACGCCAACGATCAGCTGGTCCGGTGGCGTTTCTGCCAGAGCGGGCATGCCTGCGCATGCGAGTAACGCTACAAGGCTGGCGGATTTGAGAAATGTTCCTATACGCATCGAATACCTTCCTCCTCAAAGGCATAGTTGCAGATGGATTATGTATTTCAGGGGACCTGATGATCCCGGATGTAGTCGAAGTTGATATCGTCACCGATCCCCGGGATATCAGGGGCATGCACATAGCCCTCTTCATCCATCGGGTCGCAGATGGTGTTGAGATAAAGGGCAGGAACCTCATAATCGAGGAACGGGTGCAGCAGTCCACGTTCGTAATATGTGCAGTTCGGCACGGTCATGCAGAGCGACAGATTGGCAGCGCCGTTTCCGTGAAGCTCGCAATCCAGCCCGTGGGATTCCGCAAGGTGCGCAACCTTGATCATTGGGGTGATGCCACCCGCATTCAGCACGCCACACCGCATGATGTCGCTTGCATCATTGCGGATCCATTCTGCTCTGGTGTGATGTTTGCCTGGCGCGGATTCCGGTCCAATGACGGGTATAGACAGGTTTTGTGACAGCCAGCGATAGGATGACATGCTGGTTTCATCCATGGGTTCCTCAAACCAATGGAAGTCCAATTCTTCCAATGCTTTGCCAATTTTCAAAGCGTTGCTGCGGCTGTACCAGTGATATCCATCCAGCATCAAAGCGATATCGGGGCCAACGGCATCGCGCACGGCAGCACAGGCTGCGATATCGAGCTTTACGTTAGGCGCACCCTTTGCCGGCGGCATCCAGGTATGCAGCTTGATGGCTTTGTAACCGCGCGCGACCAGAGTTTTGGCGAAACGGCCATAGTCCTCCGGCGTCGACAGGCCGCCTTCCAGCTCATCTCCACACATGATTGAGCCATAGGCCAGGATCTTGTTGCGATAGGTTCCAATCAACCGGTGCATTGGCAGGCCCAAGGCACGTCCGGCCAAATCCCACAGAGCCTGATCGACGGCGCCGATGGACCGGTCGGCCAGATGTCCACCCGACCCCCGTTGCTGATGTTCGATCCGCTGCCAGAGACGTTCGCGTGCCATCGGGTCTTCGCCGATAAGCATGGGGCGGAAATATTTATCGACGATACCGGGACGTAGGGCGTCCGGGCTTTGAAACGCGTAACCTTCGGACCCGTCGTCTGCCCGGACGGTAAGCATTGCCTGCGTGGCATCCTTTTCTGGCCCGGGATGGGAGTGCCCGTGGCTGTCCTGATGCTTGCGGGTCTTGTGCACAAACTTCGTCACAATGACGTCGGTGATCTTCATGAAATGCCTCCTCAGTCATCGCCTCATGCGCCCTCTTCCTTCAGGGCGCGTCAGTGAGATGACGGGATGTTTTTATTCGCAAAAGAGAATGGGCGTCAATAGTTGTGTGATGACTTATCGTAAAAAAAGTACGTGTTATATAAATTTGTCTATTTTTCAACCGTAAGTATTACGTTGGATATGCTTTTCTATAGATGCGAGATATGAAGTTCGATTTTAATTTATCTATATCAGATGTTTATGATGGTTTTCGTGCGAGGTAAGTTAAAAATAGTTTCAGAAATATCGAACTTACACATCATACAAGTTATCAATATGCTGCGCGAAGCTCGTGTAAATTTCGCGTGTTATGAGATTGGTTATTGTGTCCTGGATAAAAATTTCGAACACTTGACATACAAGTGAATGTTGGCAAAGGTTGTTCAACACGTTTCCTAACGGAGAGGACATTCTTTGGGGCTTGAGCGCCAGACACACGGTCGGAAAAAAGGTGGGACGCTTGCCTTCCACTTAAGCGGTGAACTGCGTCAGCAAATTCGGGATGGCATGTTTCGCGCCGGGGACAAGTTGCCGAGTGAAACCCAACTGACGGAAGCACATGGGGTTAGTCGCACAGTCGTGCGAGAAGCAATCGCCTCTCTTCGTGCTGACGGGCTTGTTGAGGCCAGGCAGGGGGCAGGGGTGTTTATCCTGACCTCCAGCCCGATTGATCCGGCAACGCCACGCCTTCAGGACATGGACCAAAACCGGATTTCCTCCGTACTGGAGATGCTTGAAATCCGTGTTGCGGTTGAATCGGAAGCGGCTGCCCTTGCTGCCTTGAGACGTTCGCCGCAACAGGAAGAACATATTATCGAATGTCATCACGCCCATATGAGGCAGATACAGGCCGGTCTACCAACCGCTGAGGCGGAATATGCGCTGCATCTTGCTGTGGCGAAGGCGGCCAATTCTCCAAAATTTGTGGCCTTCATGACACTGATCGGCGAAGCCTTGGTGCCGAGAATTATCCTGAACAAAAGAAGCGAAGCCGGCGAAACTGAATATCTAGCGCAATTGCACGAGGAGCATGGCCGGATTGTCGATGCCATTTCGGCTGGCGACGAATATGCAGCGCGTGAAGCAATGCGTGCGCACCTAAATGGAAGTCAGGCTCGTTACCGTTTGTTGCAACGGCAAAACAGCGACATCACGACCAAATCGGGATAAACGTCCGCCGTGTGTACATGGCATTTGGTTGTTGTTACAGCGGCGCAGGCCGACCGAAGTTGTCACGGCGCATTGTATGTTGCCCCCGGTATTCTGGTGGAACTCAAGTTTTGATACTCCTCAGAGTAGAGTTCCCCTATGGTGAGCTATCGCGATTCCATCTCCGGGCGCGATGGCATTTTCAGTAGGCCTGCGTTCCGGGCCGAGTTTACAGGACCGCATATGAGACGCAGTTTGCTGACGATTTTTGTTGCCCTCTTTCCCTGGACCGCCAGCGCCAACTGTATGCCTCCTTGGCAGACGCTGTTTGCCTGTAACATCAAAGGTTCAGAGGCCAGGGCAGAGTTTTGCGAAATTGCAGATCAGGAAAGCCACAAGAGCCTCAAAAGCCACTACTATACCTATGTTGTGGGAACGAAGCCGGCAGAGCTTTATTTTGAAGCGGACGGTTATTATTTCTCCACCAAAGATACGATTGCTGGTCATCCCAGCGACCTGACCATGGGGGTCGGTCTCGCCAACAAGAACTACGTCTATTCGTTTTTTGTCACTGAAGATAAGAACGATGACGGGCCTGTCCGTGATGCCGAAATCCGCGTTTACAAGTCGATAGACGCATTCAGCAACGATACAAAAAACAATGAACAGCTACGGCTGCAGTGCGATCCCGCTTCGGTCATTGCGAACAAGGACAACATTCGTCCCTAATAGATGTTTTCTGCTTGATGTAACGCGGACGACCACCCGGTAGGCGGGGCGATCTGTCGTTCGTTTCTGTTACGCCGCTGAATGCAAATCACACGGTTTTACTCGCCAGATTTTATCATCTCGCGAACTTTCAGCGCCTTTTCAAAATGATTGAGCCTATGGGTCTTGATCCACCACTCGGCGGCTTCCATCAGAAGGTCCGAGTCATCGTTTTTGTTGGCAAAAAAGGCATAGAAAGAAATGCCGACGGCATCGCCTTTCTTTGCGATCTTGTCGTCACAAATGGCGATGGCTTTTGCTCTGAGACTTGCGCGCATTGGTATGCCTGAGTGGTTGAGAGATTTTTATTGTCGACGTATCAGATCGCCAGATCCAGTTGATGCTCGTGGGCTGCAGATGTTTCTCCGAGATTGGAGATCGTGACACCAAGTAACCTTACGGGTTTGCGAAATGGAAATGCGCTGGCCAGCAATTGAGCGGCGTTTTCGACCAGTTCGGCTTCGCCACCGAAAAAATGCGAAACTGTCCGGCTGCGTGTGATCTGCTGGAAATCGGAATATTTGACCTTAACCGTCACCGTTTTTCCGGAATATCCGTTTGCCTCGCAATGACGCCAGATTTTCGCGACAAGCGGCACCAGTTCGGCCTTTGCCAGATCAAGCTCTACGATATCTTCAATAAAGGTATCTTCGGCGCCGACCGATTTGCGCTCACGATCGGGTTGTACCTGACGGTTATCAATGCCACGCGAAATGCCGTAAAAATATGGGCCCGACTTGCCAAAGTGCTGGGCCAGAAACTCCAGCGATTTCGCTTTGAGATCGGCCCCCGTTTCAATGCCAAGCCGGTGCATCTTTTCTGCGGTTGCAGGGCCGACGCCGTGAAACTTCTTGACGGCCAATCCCTCGACAAAAGCCGCACCATTTTTTGGCGTAATGACTGCTTGTCCGTTCGGCTTGTTGAGATCAGAGGCCATCTTGGCAAGAAACTTGTTGTAGGAAATGCCGGCAGAGGCGTTAAGCCCGGTCACTGCCTTGATTTTCCCCCTGATTTCCAGGGCAATCTCAGTCGCAACCGGCATATCTCTCAGGTTTTCCGTCACGTCGAGATAGGCTTCATCAAGCGACAAAGGCTCGATGAGCGGTGTATATTCCGCAAAAATCTCGCGAATTTGCCGGGATACCGCGCGGTAAATCTCAAACCGCGGTTTCACAAAAATCAGCTGGGGGCATTTGCGCGCTGCGGTGACTGAAGGCATAGCCGAGCGAACGCCAAATTCTCTTGCCTCGTAACTTGCCGCAGCCACCACCCCACGTGCTGCGGCTCCACCAACGGCAACGGGTTTGCCCCTTAGCTCGGGATTGTCGCGCTGTTCCACTGAAGCGTAGAAAGCATCCATGTCCACGTGAATGATCTTGCGCATCGGACGGGGGCTCTCGTCAGGCATGGCTGTTCACCATCACTTCCACATGGAGCGCATCCGCGCACCGACATCCATGCGTATCTGGGTGGCACTGCGCTCGCTGGCGTTAGGGCTTATCTTCGGCCAGCTTGTTGACTCGAAGAATTGCAGCAATGTCGCGGGAATGAAGCGGGTGCGCGAGGCGTAGACATGACGGTCACCTTGCGTGTTTTGGCCATGGGTAAAAAAGCGTTGCGGGGTAATGAGCGAAAGGCTGTCACGCGCCCTAGTCATTCCAACGTAAAGCAAACGTCGCTCTTCTTCGACCTCGGCCGTCGTACCAACCCCGAGGTCAGAAGGAATGCAGCCATCAACCACATTGAGCATAAAAACGGAGCGCCATTCCTGACCTTTGGAAGAATGGATGGTTGACAGGATCAGGTAATCCTCATCAAGCAACGGGACCCCGGCCTGATCACTGGTTGCGTCGGGCGGATCAAGGGTCAGCTCAGTAAGAAATCTTTCCCGGTTGGCATAACCTGCTGCGATCTGCTCAAGCTGGATGAGATCGGCCTTGCGCGTGTCAGCATCCTCATGAATGCGATCAAGATAGGACTCATACCACAGGCGAGCCAGGCCAATCTCGGCAGGCCAGCTCGCCCCCATCTTCCTCAGGCCTACCATCAGAGTGACAAACTTTGCCCAGTCTTCACCACTTTTGGGTGGAGGCGGAATCTCCGCGAGCGAGATCAGCGGCTCCGGTTCTGCTGTTATCGTATCGAGGATTTTACCTGCCGTTTGTGGACCAATACCCGGTAACATCTGCAGCAGCCTGAAACCCGCCACGCGGTCACGCGGGTTCTGGGCAAACCGCAGTACGGCCAGCAGGTCCTTGACATGAGCGCTGTCGAGAAACTTCAAACCGCCGAACTTCACGAATGGAATATTGCGCCTGGTCAGCTCTACTTCCAAAGCACCACTGTGGTTGGATGAGCGGAAAAGCACTGCTTGCTGTTTGAGCGATATACCGATCTCGCGATTGGCAAGGACCTTTTCGACAATATAGGCGGCCTGGTCCGTTTCATCTTTTACGGTGACCAGCATTGGCCGCTGTTCGGATTCGCGGTCGGTCCACAGATTCTTGGTAAAGCGCTCCCGGGCAAGATCGATCACACCATTTGCGGCGGCAAGGATCGGCTGTGTGGATCGATAGTTCCGGTCAAGGGTAATGACATCAGCCGGTTGCGGCGAAAATTCCTTCGGAAAATCGAGAATGTTGCGAATGGTAGCGGCGCGAAAGGAATAGATCGACTGTGCGTCATCGCCAACCACCGTCAGGCCCTGACCATTTGGCTTGAGCGATCTGAGAATTGATGCCTGCAGACGGTTGGTGTCCTGATATTCATCAACGAGAATATGGTCGAAACGATTGCCGATATCTCCCGCAAGTTCCGGATCTGACACCATTTGAGCCCAGTAGAGAAGAAGGTCGTCGTAGTCGAGTACGTTTTGTGCCTGCTTGGCCTCGACATAGGCGCCAAACAACTCCTTCAACTCATTTTCCCATTCCGTGACCCAAGGCCAGGAGGTTTTAAGCGCTTCGGCAATCGAACATTCCGAATTCACCACGCGGGAATAGATGGCAAGGCACGTTCCCTTGGTCGGAAACCGGTCCCGGGTTTTGGAAAAACCGAGATCATGCCGGACGATATTCATCAGATCGGCGCTATCTTCGCGATCATGGATTGTGAAATCGATGTTCAGTCCGATCTGTTCGGCATAGATCCGCAAAAGCCGCGCGCCGATGCCGTGAAATGTGCCCGCCCATGCAAGCGCATCCGTCATGACGGCGGAATTTTCGCCCAGAACCTGCCGACAAATGCGTTGAACGCGCCGGGTCATTTCCGAAGCTGCCCGTCTGGAGAAGGTCATCAGCAGAATGCGGCGGGGATCGGCGCCATTGACAATCAGATGTGTGACGCGATGCGCAAGCGTATTGGTCTTGCCAGAACCAGCACCGGCAATAATCAGCAGTGGTCCGCCGATCTGCCCATCCAATGCGCCGATGCCATGCACGACAGCACTTCGTTGCTGGTCATTCAGTTTTTCCAGATAGGTCGCCGTCATTTGATGCCTGTAAATGCTCTCATTTCGCGCTGCTACATAGTCCGTCACGCCATTGCTGTGATGGCGTTCAGGCCCAGACGATTCCGAAAGCCCGAAAATATTGGCGTCTGCATAACATGAAAGGAACAAAAAAGGAACATGCTGGCGTAAGATGCCGGTGTATGTATTTCGCACCGCGCGCGCCGCTTGGCAGTTGCGCGCAGTGCTTTGATATGGCGGGCGGCAGTTAAACAGCGCGCAGTGTCAGTCAGGTTGCATTGGTAATTTTGATGATTGTCGAGTTTCCACCACCGCGTTGTTCGGTCACTGCAAAGACAGAACCGTCTGGTGCAACTTTCACATCGCGGATACGTGCTTCGAGATCGAGCCGTCCCTCATGCGAGACGCGATCACCATCCATATGGACTGCTACGATGCCCTGGCTGACAAGCCCGCCAATCAGGAAAGCACCTTTCCATTCGGGGATCAGGTCATGATCATAATAAGCCATGCCAGAGGGCGCGATAACGGGATCCCAGTAATAGACCGGCTGCTCGGTACCTTGCTGTGAGGTAATACCATCTCCCACTGCGCGACCGCTGTATTCAATGCCGTAGGTTACCTCTGGCCAACCGTAATTTTTCCCGGCTTCCGGTCGATTGAGCTCATCGCCGCCCTTTGGGCCGTGTTCGACCAGCCACAAGCGTCCCTGTCCATCGAGGGCTGCTGCCTGAACATTGCGGTGTCCCAAGCTCCAGATCTCGTCGAGAGCGCCGTCCGTGGCGACGAATGGATTGCCTTCAATTGCCTTGCCTGATGTGTCGATGCGGAAAACCTTGCCAAAACCGCTTGCCAGATCCTGCGCACCGGTGCGCACTTCCGCATCTGAACGCTCGCCGACCGTGACATACAACTCACCCTGCGGTCCAAATACCAGGCGTGAACCGAAATGTTTGTCACCGTCGTAACTCGGTGTTTGCTGGAATATGGTCGTTACACCTTCGAGTTTTGCACCACCGTCGACCTCGACTAATTTTGCTGCGGCCACGGAAGTGCCGTTGCCATCTTGGCGGGGTTCTGAAAACGAGAAATAGATCATGCCGGATGTTTCAAAGTCCGGTGCGAGCGCAACGTCCAGCAGGCCGCCCTGACCAGCAGAGGCTACTTCCGGAACGCCTTCAACAGGCTCGCTGACTGCACTGCCATCTTGCGAAACAATGTGCATGGCACCTTCCTTTGCCGTGACCAGCATGCGGCCATCCGGCAGGAACTCCATTGCCCACAGGTGTGGCAAGTCCTTGGCAATCACCTTCATTTCGACACGTGGCTGGTTTTCAGGCAACGGTGCCCGCGTCTGGTTTTCAAACGCCGGTGCCTGCTGCGGCGCATTTGCTTTTCCTGTTTCTGCGGTGTTGCTGTCTTGGGCCGAAACGGGAACCGCAACAAGGCTGCATGCAAGCATCGTGGTGGCGAGAATGTAGTTTTTCCTGAACATCGACAGTTGGCTCCCTTGAGTGCTGGCGGGGCAGATTGATGCCACGCTTCGTTTCAGGAACACATGCGGGCTAAATTTGTTGCAACACACCAGTTCAACAAAAATTTATCGCCTCGAGAGGTGACTGCCAGGCATTTCAGCTGGGGCGTTAACGGCCTCTGACAGATCCCCACAGAAACCCCGCTGCTGCCGCCATTGATACCCACAATAAAGGTTGGGCGCGCACCTTCTCCTCAATCGTTTCCATCTGGTCGCGAACTTCCGCTTTCGCCAATCTGGCAGATGATGTGCCGACAGAACGAATGGCGTCGGAAAGTTTTGTAATCTCGCTGCTGAGATCTCGCAGTTCCTGACGTGTAGCGTCGTCGTCACGGACGGCAGTTTTGGGTGTTATGAGGTCAGCGCTGTTTTCAATCTGCTCTGCGGCGTCAACATCGGTCCGTCCCGAAGGCACGGAGGTTTGTGTAATCGACAAAGGATCGGATGCGGGAAACGTATCTTCAATCGCGTTCTGCAGGTCGTCATTTGCGCTCTTGTCTTTGACGGCAGCCTGCTCCTTGCGGAGCGACTGGACGGCGGGCGATACTGGATTTTTCATGATTTTTCTCCTGAGCTAGTCCTTTTAAATCATCAAGAGGGCTCAGATGTTCCGTGCGAGCCAATAAATTTGGGTGGTAAGCAAGACTGCAAGTCGGGTTGCTGAACAGATTACCTGCGTATAAGCTTTCCGTAGTCGTTTGCAGGGTGTTCGAAGGCGCAGACGATGAGGGGTGCCAACTCTTGCCTCAAGACGGAAGCGAACGTCATGGTTTCAGCCAATCAGGATTCCATTCGGAACAAACTACTATCCATTCTTCCGCCCGACGATTTTTCGTTGATTGCAAAGCACCTGGAATATGTCGACTTGCCTCGTGGCACAGTTCTCGCCCGGGTAGGTGAACCGATCGATCATGTATACTTTCTGGCGTCGGGCATAGGCTCGCTTGTGACTACGACGCCTGACGGAAACAGTGCAGAGGCAGGAATTTTCGGCTTTGAAGGTTATGTGCCAACAACTGCCATTGCCGAAGTGGAAACCAGTTCGCACGATGTAACGATGCAGCTTTCCGGCGATGCATATCGCGTTGACTACAATAACTTCCGCGCTGCTATGGAAAACAGTAGCTTTTCAAAGATTGTTATTCGGTCAATCGAGGCTTTTTCAGTCCAACTTGCTCAGACAGCAGTTTCCAACGCTGTCCACGATGTCAATGAGCGGCTCGCACGCTGGCTTTTGATGTGCCACGACCGTGTGACGGGAAACGAGATCGCACTGACCCATGAGTTTATTGCGCGAATGCTGGCCGTACGTAGACCAAGCGTCACCACCTCACTTCACGTGCTGGAAGGTAACGGTTTCCTCAAATCACAACGTGGCATGATTACAATAAGGAACAGGGCTGCGCTTGAAGAGTTTGCACATGACGCTTACGGAAAGCCGGAGGCAGAGTACCGGCGTCTTATGAAGGACCTTTTCCCATGAACGTTGCAAACGAAGCCAAACATGACAACGCCCTCAGACTGATGTTGTCGATATGAGCCGATATTTCTTTCATCTACGCCGTGACGGAGAAATTGTTTCCGATGTCGAGGGCGATGACTTTTTGAATGATGATGCTGCTCGAGTGAGTGCCATTGGTGCGGTCCGAGAAATGGTTGCTGCTCTTATCAAGAGCGGGCGCGTCGTGGCTGATGAATATGTGGATGTATCGGATGACGCTGGCAAGCTTCTGTTCAGCGTATCCTTTCACGACGTCGTGCAAAATCATTTAAAAAAATAACTGATCAAAACGGACCGATCAGTCGACGATACTCCGCTTCTGGTTCGCCGTAGGCGCCCCCGGCAAATTCCTCAAGTCCTTTCCGGTCACGGATCGTCACCCTGCCGCGCTCTGCCACAACAAGCTTCATGCCTTCCAGAACATGGAACGCGTTGGTGATACTGGGTCGTCGAACCGCGAGCATCAGGGAAACGAAGTCGTGGGTGAGGCTTATTTCATCGTCGTCCAGCCGATCGTGACACATCAGTAACCATCGGGCCAGGCGTTGGTCGACCTGATAATTGGCGTTGCAGAGGGCCGTGTATGATATTTGTGCGGCAAATGTCTGGATGAATCTTGCTAGCAGGTTTGCAAAGATCGGATTGGCCGACAGCTTGTCATTCACCGCGTCGATCGGCATGCGGTAGGCTTCGCCCGACACCTGCATTAGCACCTCGTGAACACTGATGGTTCCGCCCACGCCTGCCGAAGTCGGGCAAAACCCCTCACGCCCGACCATGCCAGCTTCGGACCGTTGACCATCCTTTGATGCGGTGACCACCGACCCGATGCCACTGCAAAGAAAATAGACATACTCGATGTTGCCGTTGGCACTCGCGATGACTTCGCCTTTCGGGAGGTCAACCGGCGTCAACGCATCGGTCACACTTGCGAATTCATGGGGAGGCAAAAGAGCTAGGAGTCGACTGCGAGAGGCGGGGTGGTCCGAAACGTTCATGGCACTCGTTGACGGGCGTGAGTCCGAACCCACAGCCGTTAAGCCCTGAGCTATTTCAAACGGTTGGTGATTCTATAGCATTCCGGAAATTCGACGGATTTTATGTACGCTGGCATACCTTCCACCTATGCGCGTCAGAAACTGCTAAGCTGAGGTTTCTTGCAAGGAGAAGTTACACTGGTAACGCGTACATATGACACCGTTCTGGTGCTGGACGACCAGCCGCTCATCGCCCTTGAGGTCGAAGATTTGCTCACGAGCGCCGGTTTTTCAAACATTGTCACCTTTACCTCCTGTGCCGAAGCGCAAAATTGGCTTAACACCAACACACCACAACTGGCGGTTATAGAGACACGTCTGCGTGACGGTGCATCGGACGAGGTCGCTGGAATCCTCTCATCCCGCAATGTCCCCATCATTGTGCATTCTGCTGATGATGCGCAGGTTGATACCACTGCGGAAATTACTTGGGCGAGCCGTTTCTGGATCAACAAACCATGCTTGCCGGATGCCTTTTTGAAGGCCGTTCAGGATTGTCGCGTCGCTTAGCAGACGGTCCTGTATTCGTCATTCCCCATCAAATCAACGCCATTTCCCTCCCATGTGGTGATCAATGGGTGGTATCGTTTGGCCTGTGGAATTAAAGATGACGCATGCCGCGTCGCAAACTGGCGACGTCGGCAACGACGCGCGGGTGGCTCCACCTGATATTCCTTAGTGAGACTGCCATGATCCTTTCGCTTTCTGATATCACCAAATCATACCCGTCAGCCGAAGGGCAAATCCCGGTCCTGAAAGGTGTGACGCTTGATCTGGCAAAAGGCGAGAGCCTTGCGCTGACGGGTGAATCCGGTAGTGGCAAAAGCACCCTTCTGCACCTGGCAGGCGGGTTGGACAAGCCAGATAGTGGCACTATCACTGTCAACGGGCGCGACATCACCAATCTCGATGATGCGGGTCGTGCAGGCTTTCGCAGGCGCGATGTCGGGGTCATCTTCCAGCAGTTCAATCTCATTCCAAGTCTGGATGTGAAAGCCAATATCTCGTTTCACGCCAAGCTCGCGGATCGTTTCGATCAGGCGTGGGAAACGCAACTCGTTGAAGAACTTGGCATCGGTCAGCTTCTTCATCGCTACCCCGAACAGCTTTCCGGCGGTCAACAGCAAAGGGTGGCGATCGGGCGGACACTGGCGGCCAGACCGTCGCTCATTCTTGCGGATGAACCCACCGGCAATCTGGACGAAGCCACAGCCGACATCGTGCTTAATATCATGCTGCGACTGACCAAATCGGCGGATATTGCCCTTCTTCTGGTAACACATTCCAACAGACTGGCCGACAAGCTGGACCGCCGGATCACTCTGAGTGGCGGAAGGGTTGTCACATGAGGATGATTGCCTTCTGGGCGCTGCTGTCCCACTGGCGTTACAGACCACTGCAGTTGACCACACTCATTCTGGGTGTGGCGCTTGCGACGGCGCTGTGGTCTGGCGTGCAGGCAATCAATGCGGAGGCGAGGGCAAGTTACGGACGTGCGGCTGCCGTCTTCGACCAGAATGCTCTCGATCAATTGGTACCGCGAAACGGAAGCACTATCGCCACCGAGACATATGCAAAATTACGCCGCTCGGGCTGGTCCGTTTCACCGGTTATCGAGGGTGACTACAGGTTTGGTCAGACGCGCCTCCGGCTGATTGGCATCGATCCACTGAGCATGCCCTCGCAAGCACAGTTTACCCCAGTTTCAAGCGCCGCGGGTCTTACCGAATTTGTCCGTTCTCCCGGCCAGTTGATCGTGTCGGCTGCGACTGCCGCCCGCCTGACCGATACCGCTGGTCTATCGGTCAAAATAGCGGCGGATCTTCCTGATGGCGCAGCTTTTGTTGACATTAGTGTTGCCGACCGGCTGCTGAACCGCAATGGCGAACTGAGCAGGATCGTGATCTCGCCTGACCAGAAAGCAGGGCTTGAAGCCATCACAACGATAGCGCCGGAGCTGATGGTGCGCGATGCCGGCGGGCGACCTGATGTTGCCCATCTGACCGACAGTTTTCATCTTAATCTGACAGCCTTCGGTTTTCTGGCATTCGTAGTCGGCCTTTTCATCGTCTACTCAGCGACAGGTCTGTCTTTTGAGCAACGCCGCGCGACCTTTAGAACATTGCGGTCGCTTGGAGTATCGCTGCGCTCGCTCACGACAATGCTTGCCATCGAAACCATTGCCTTTGCCATTCTCGCAGGTGTGCTGGGCGTCGTGCTGGGTTACCTCGTAGCATCTGCTCTCCTGCCTGGTGTCGCGGCGACATTGAGCGGTCTCTACGGGGCAAGTGTCGCAGGTGGACTTTCGATCAGACCGCAATGGTGGCTGGCAGGGCTGGCCATGGCGTTGGCTGGCACAGCCTTGTCGTCGGTGCAACATCTGCTGCATGTCTGGAAAATGCCGATACTAGCGGCTGCCCAACAAAGAGCCTGGGCGCGCGTGTCGACCAAAAGGCTGATGGTTCAGTCAGGCATTGGCGTTGCCTTGCTGTTTGTCTCTGCGATTATCGCAGTCGCCGGCGAGGGACTTTACTCCGGTTTTGCCGTGCTTGGGGCGCTGCTGCTTGGTGCAGCGCTTATTTTGCCAGCCCTGTTGGCACTGGTGATGGCTGCTGGACAATACATGTCCCGACAGGTTCTCATGCAGTGGTTCTGGGCTGACACGCGCCAGCAATTGCCCGGCCTTTCCTTGGCACTGATGGCGCTGCTTCTGGCGCTTTCGGCCAATGTCGGTGTCGGAACAATGGTGTCCAGTTTTAGGCAGACCTTTCTGGGCTGGCTGGATCAGCGTCTTGCCGCAGAGGTGTATGTTACGGCGCGCAATGAGGCGGAAGCCGAGAGGCTACGTGGCTGGCTGCCCGGACATGTCACGGCGATTCTGCCGATCTGGAGCACGGAAGGTGAGGTGCTTGGCAGGCACATACAGATTTCAGGCGTTGCAGATGATGTCACCTACCGCGACCACTGGCCCTTGATTGCTCGCTCCACCTCGACCTGGGATGAGATTGCCAAGGGACAAGGCGCGCTTGTCAATGAGCAGCTTTGGCGAACCGGCAAGGCAAACCTTGGTGAACGGATTAACCTGCCCGGTGGTTGGTCGGCAGAGATTGTCGGCGTGTTCTCTGACTACGGCAATCCAAGTGGCCAGGTCATGATCGGGCTCGATGCACTTGTCCGGCATTATCCCGATGTGGCGAAACTTCGGTATGGTTTGCGTATGAAACCGCAACAGGTGCCGGAATTCAGAAAAAAGCTGTCAGAAGAGTTTGGCCTGCCAGAGAGCAACGTCATCGATCAGGCCGCCCTGAAACGGCAGTCGACGGCGATCTTTGAGCAGACATTTGCGGTAACCGGCGCGCTTAACATTCTCACGCTTGCGGTCGCCGGATTTGCAATGTTTTCCAGTCTGCTGACATTGTCAGCACTTCGACTGCCGCAGCTTGCTCCCGTATGGGCGATGGGGCTTCGCCGCCGTGATCTCGCGCTACTGGAAATCGTCCGAACGATCGCCTTGTGGCTGGCGACCTTTGTCGCGGCGGTTCCCGTCGGACTGGCGCTTGCGTGGGTTTTGCTTGCAATCGTCAATGTCGAAGCTTTTGGCTGGCGGTTGCCCCTGATCCTGTTTCCATTCGACTGGCTGAAGCTCGGCGTTGTTGCGCTGCTGGCGGCTTTGATTTCGGTTCTGATCCCGGTGCGGCGACTGGCCACAACCGATCCTGCCGATCTACTGAGGGTGTTTGCCAATGAACGTTAGAACGGCGTTTTTTATCGTCTTCGCATTAATCACGGCTGCACCGGTCGCCGCTGTTGCGCAGGGTTTCGCCGGGCTCGGTTCAAATGCCGAGGGGTTTACCGTGCCGCAAAAAGGCGTGGCGTTGCAGTTTCCACGTGACCACGCTGCGCATCCCGATTTCAGGATCGAATGGTGGTATGTCACGGCCAATCTGGAGACGGTTGATGGTCGTCCGCTGGGTGCTCAATGGACATTATTCCGTTCGGCACTTGCCCCGCAAGAACGGGCAGGCTGGTCCGACCCGCAAATATGGATTGGTCACGCGGCCCTTACGACCGCAACCAGCCATCATGTCGCCGAAAAATTTGGCCGAGGTGGTGTGGGGCAGGCGGGAGTAGCAGCTGAGCCATTTGCTGCGTGGATTGATGATTGGCAGATGAAGAGTGTCGTTACGGCCGAGCAGGACGGTCTAGATGGCGTATCGCTCAAGGCCAGTGGCAAGGATTTTTCCTATGATCTGACCCTGAAAGCACAGGGGCCGCTGACACTGCAGGGCGACCACGGGTATTCGGTAAAATCACTGGCTGGGCAGGCGAGCTATTATTATTCGCAGCCGTTCTACGCCGTCACCGGTCGGGTGGAGCTTGACGGGCAATCTGTCGAAGTGAAGGGAAAGGCCTGGCTTGACCGTGAATGGTCATCGCAGCCGCTTGCTGCCGACCAGACCGGATGGGACTGGTTTTCACTGCATCTGGATAGCGGGGAAAAAGTCATGGCTTTCAGGCTGCGTGACAGCGGTGAAGGTTACACATCCGCAAACTGGATCAGCGCTGATGGCACGCCGTCGCCGCTCGCTTCCGGCGATGTGTCTTTTGAACCGCTGAGATCTGCGGATGTCAACGGCAAGTCGATCCCCGTGGAGTGGCGGGTACGAATTCCAAGTCGCGGTCTAGACATCACAACGAAGGCACTCAACGATCAGGCATGGATGGCGACATCCACGCCTTATTGGGAAGGTCCGATCACGTTTGAAGGCAGTACGTCGGGTCGCGGATACCTTGAAATGACAGGATATTAAGCGTCTTGCATTTTTCTCTTCTGGAATACGGAACAACTCGGTTTCGACGGGGTTGGACGTAATAATAAGGGAGGAAGTGTCATGACCGACAGGGAAGAAAAAATCCGCCAACTGGCCTATAAAATCTGGGAGGAGGAGGGCCGCGAAAGCGGTTTTCACAACGATCATTGGCTGCGTGCTGAAAAAGAGCACCAAATGACCGACCAGCAGGCCGAAGAGGCGACCAAAGCCAATCAACACGCCGATGAGGAATTTGCCAAGGACAACAGCGGCAAAAAATCTGAGGTGGACATTCGCCCACCGTCGATTTCCAGCCCGGATTAATGCATGGGCGTGCACCATCAATGGGGGCGGTGGTGCTGATGTGGAACGCATTGGAGGCAGTTGGTGTGGATGAGAAACATTTGAATGATGGATAGGCAGATATTTGGAACGTGATCTCGACAAGGCCATAGGACGGGATGCAGATGCGCCCAACGAAATCCCTGCAAAGGGCATGCGCGATGTGTTCTGGCGTATCGTCAAAGCGCTTATGGTCGATCGCGTCACGTTGATCGCAGCTGGCGTTACCTATTTCCTGCTTCTATCGCTGTTTCCTGCCCTCGGTGCACTGGTGGCGCTTTACGGCTTTATCGCTGATCCGGTGACGATCGTTGATCATATCAGCTTTCTGGCGCGGATCCTGCCGCCTGGGTCCTTTGACATCTTGCTTGGCCAGTTGCACGCGCTTGCCCAGCAAAAGAGTTCAACGCTGAGCATCGCTTTCGTCAGCGGTCTCATCATTGCCCTGTGGAGTGCCAATAGTGGCATGAAAGCGCTATTCGAAGCGATGAATGTGGCCTATCAGGAAAGCGAGAAGCGTAATTTTTTTCGCCTCAACCTGCTATCCCTGACATTTACTTTTGGTGCCCTAATCGTCGTTATCGTGATCATTGCGGCGATTGGCGTTCTGCCGGCGGCTCTTACCTATCTGTGGCTTGACCGGTGGCAGGAAATGCTTGCCCGGTTCGTGCGCTGGCCGTTCCTTATTCTGTTCGTCGGCTTCGGAATTACCGTAGTTTACCGCTTCGGCCCCAGCCGTGAGCAAGCCAAACTAAGGTGGATCAACTGGGGGGTCTTGTTCAGTACATCTCTATGGTTCGTCGCATCGCTGCTTTTCTCCTATTACCTTGAAAATTTCGCGAATTATAATGCGACATATGGAACACTTGGCGCCCTGATAGGTCTGATGGTGTGGGTGTGGATTTCCGTCATCATCCTGATCGTCGGTGCCCAGATAAACGCAGAGCTGGAACACCAGACTGCGCGCGACACGACGACCGGCTCGCCCAAACCCATGGGTCAGCGCGGCGCCTTTGTTGCCGATACTCTGGGCGAAACACTCGAATGACAACGCGCTCTTCGCGAAAAGGATGGCTTTGGCGAATGTCAGCGCTTGCCGGGCCATGCATTCAGGGCGATATCGACAAGTGCCTTCAATCTTATCGTACATGCGCCGTCGCAGGCCTGAGCGGACATGCCCTGAATGACAGCGCCATAGAAACGGGCCAGTGTGTCCGTATCCGTTCCGGCCGGTAGTTCACCTTCGCTAACTGCGCGGTCAAATCTGCTCTTCAGAACCTGTATCGAGGCTTCGCGCAGTGCTGCCGTTGTCCGGGCCACTGAGGCGTTTTCTTCCGAGTGCTGCAAAACGGCCGTTGAGACGATACAGCCCCGCGGCTTGTCTGGCTGGGTGTCTCCTTCGGCGATGTCATAAAGGAATAATTTGAGCGTCTCATAAACGGGCCTTTTTGCGTCAAGCAGTTGTAGGCGTTGGCTGTTTTGCTGGCTGATGCTGTGGTTGAGCGCCATGCGGAACAGTTCTTCCTTGGAGCCGAAGGTTGCATAGAGCGATGGCGGTGTGATGCCCATGGCGGCGGTGAGATCGGCAATCGATGTGCCTTCGTAGCCACGTTCCCAGAACAGATTGGCTGCAACCTCAAGTCCGGTTTCCCGATTGAGCACGCGGGGTCTGCCGCGTTTCCGCACCGTTTCAGACATTATTATATCGATCCCTACATAAATATTGACATGCCATTCAGCGGTTTTATTATATCGTTCGCTAGTTAAATCGCAACGGAGTGATTTATGTCCAAGAAGCTATCCAATAAAACCGCCCTGATTACAGGAAGTTCCCGCGGCATCGGCCGGGCTGCCGCTCTGGCATTTGCCAGGCAAGGTGCGGGTCTTATCGCTGTCCACTATGCTGCCAATGCAGATGCCGCACAGGCGACTGTGCGTGAAATTGAAGCTCTGGGCGCAAAAGCGGTGGCCATCGGCGCCGATCTGCGCAAGGGCAAGCAAGCGACAGACAGCCTCTGGCAGCAGTTCAAGGAGGCTGCGATCGCGTTTTCTGGTAAACCGGTGCTTGATATTCTCGTCAATAATGCCGGGATTGCAACGGCAACATCGATAGGTGACACGACCGAAGCTGCATTCGATGAGTTGATGACCATCAACTTCAAAGCGCCCTTCTTCCTGATACAGGCTGTGGCTGATGATATCAGCGACAATGGGCGTATCATCAATGTTTCGACCGGTTTTGCGCGTGTTGCAGCACCAACTCACCCTGCCTATGCGGCATCAAAAGGTGCTCTCGAAACGCTTACTCTTGCTCTTGCGCCGGAGTTCGGCAAGCGCGGAATTACCGTCAATGTGGTCAGACCCGGCGTGACTGAGACAGACATGAATGCCGAATGGCTGGCAATGCCGGAGGCACGTGCGGGTGCCGAGGCGATGTCGGTCTTCAATCGTCTGGGACGTGCCGATGACATTGCTGATGTCATCACATTCCTTGCGTCGGAAGAGGCCCGCTGGACGACAGGACAGATGATTGACGCAACAGGTGGCGCACGATTGTGATCCTCGTGGCGGCGTGGGCAAACTTTGCCCACGCATACTTCTAGGTCTGCATAGCGTCGAACGATGATCGACCCTCATGTGGTTGGCAGAACATTTGGTTAGACGTGACGTTCGGCACAGCATTCCATTGCTTGGTTACACGACCGCTTTGCAACAACAAAAAATGCTTGTGGTCATGCGGCGGCCTATCGCCGAGGCAATCAGCACGGATGGCCGTCTTGTTATCCGCGAACTGCCCTTCTCATCATCACGCATCGCCACCTGCCTGCGCTAGCATAAAAGGCCGGATTCTCAGCCCGCACATCGCTGGTTGCGTGACATCATCGCCGCCGCAGTGGCGGCTGACTGACGGCACTTTCACGTAGCATGCGTTGGTCGAACCGCCTGAGAAGTCGCCGCGTAATACATGTGACCGTCGTCCAGAACGGTTATTTCCAACGGAAACAGATCGCGACTTTTTGTCCGCAAAACAACGATAAATCGCCGTTGCTTACCGTTTCAAACGCGCTACATTCATGGTGTGGAGTAAGCTTGGAGGAGCAGTTTCATGAAACGAATGTGGCCGGAAGAATACAATTCCTTGTTACAGGGGGCTGAGGAGGTGACGCTTGATGTCACAGGAGATGCCTCAGATGACCCGACCTCTCACCCGGAAGCTCTTCGTAAGGCTTTAAAAGTTCGAATGCTGCAACAGGATTATGAGCGCATCTGGCCTCTTGCAGAGGCGCGTTATCGTCTCGACGGCAAGTCGGCAGGAAAGGCAATTACGCTCATCGCGAACAACCCGCATTATCAGCGTTGGCATCCAGCCGATGGCGGTACCGTTGAAGAAAAATCAGAAAGTGGAAATGTGAGCCAATCCAAATACGTCATCGTGCATTTTCTGCTTGATGATGTGAGCGTGGCCGCCTGATAAGCGGATTTGATTTCCAGCAGCGTCGTCTAACCACGCGTTGCCGCTTATCACTCATCCCGATCTGATTGTTTAACTGCTATCAACTGGTCAGATCGGGGTTTTACTGTGTGCGTCGAGCACACAATGTCCGTAACCAGATCGAGCAGCGCCAGTTAGATCCGCGCGCGCCGCTTCATCCCATCCACCTGCGATCATCAGGCGTTGGTGGCATCTGGATGCTTGCCGGCGATCCCTGGCGAAGCCTCTTGCCTATCTCCAGCCCCCTAAAAAAGGGGAGGCTCTCCACTGAAAAAGCAAAAATTTCGCAATGAAAAAGCCACAGTGCGTAATTACCAAGCTTCGCGAAAGGCACGGCTGGTATTTCTAACAGATGCCGAATCGTGCTTTAGCTACTTTGGCTAGGTGAGTACTTGACGCGGGGGCGTTGTCATTCTGGCTGTGACGGGAAGGTATTGGTATGACGATAGCTGGGATCCTGTATTTGATGATCGCATCTATTTTTGCCATCGCAAACTCAGTTGAATCTGCACGGCGAAGACTGCCCTGGGGCAGGTATGTTGTGGGGCTGCTTCTGTGCCTGGTTTGGCCAGTTCCGTTTGTTGTTGTCGCCGCTCAGTTGATCCATCGCGCGAGCGTGCGACGCTTCGAGGATCAGCGGTTTTTCTCGATGATAAAACGGCAGCCATAATAGAGGCGCTGAGGCGTCTCGGCCTTCGCGTTCAGGAAATGATCGCTTTCAAGCGGTCTTGTGCTTTTCAAGCTGTTTTTCGACGATATTCTTTTCCGATCTTGCCCGCTGCCGGGATTTTGAGCGCATCATGGCTTCCGCGGCAAACATCCGAACAAGCGGCGGGACCGCATAGACATAGCGGCGCCAGAGCCTGCGGGGATCGGACATCAGTCGATAGAGCCATTCAAACCCGAATTTCTGCATGACGAATGGCGCCCTTGTCTGAAGGTTTGTGATGAATTCCAAAGATGCCCCACAACAGATGCAAACGCCGGTTGAGCCTGCTGTGTGTGATATTTCGTAAGCGATCAGCTCAGACTGTGGTGAGCCAACAGCAATGAATATGAAGTTTGGCTTGTCCCGGGCGGCAAATTCTGCACAGGCACGCATCGCCTCTTCATTGGTGATCACATTACGTGGCGGCACGTGGTAGGTAATGTGGACGTCCGGGAACCGTTCAATCATGCGCTGTGCGACCTCCTCGTAAGGAGCGATCAAAGTAACGCGGTCCCCTGGCTGAATTACCTCATGAAAAAGACATGCCGTCAGATCTGAGCCGGTAACGAGCGGCAACGGAAAAGACAGGGATTTCGCCATCCAGGAAATAGGCTTGCTATCGCATAGAGAAAGCCAGGACTGTTCGTAAATGTTCTGCAGGATGTTATCGCCGCGTAATCTAACGGCATGATCGACGTTCGGAGTAACGATGTAAAAAAAACCGTCGGTGTGTTTGACGCCCTCAATTGCGGCAATAACCTCATGAAACCGTAAAGTGTTGTACGGAACATCCAGAAACCGTTGTTTGACTTCCCACGCGTCGGCATTAATCGACACATTTTCCATCGTCGTTCCCCCCGAAAAAAATTATGCGTTTTGTAATTTTATATTTAGTTAAGCAATTATTAATAATGCAGTATTGTTGTGAAGCGAGTCAATACAATTTCGTTGTGAAAGAAATTGTTTGTCGTCTGGAATTTCTTATTTGAGATGCATGATGCTATCTCATCGCTACTCGGAGAGAGGGGAGGCTACTAAATAATAAATTTATCGACGTCTTTTGATGTACTTAGTATTACTAATGATAATTACGTTTGTCGTCGAACCGCGCGTGTAGTTAGTAAGCATGACTATATTAAAAAGGTTCGCTGCCGTTGGAACGGTCTGTTCTGATCCAGCTTTTGTTCTGCCGACCACCAATTATGGTAAGATAGAGAGGTATTTTACTGAAGACGTAGGGCAGGACCTGGATAAGGTCTTTAGGCGGTAAAGCTGTCATTCCGTACTTTAGCCACGCCAAACTTGTTGTTCCGAGCAGCCACATAAGTGCAAGCATTGTCACTGTGAATGGGCCAGCGGGCATATCGAATGAAATGATCAGGCCGATTTCAGTCATGCCGACAATGACCAAGCTCAAAAGAAGCAGGCTCAAAGGTGGGATAAGTAGATCCAGCATCCAAAGCGCCAGTTTCGGCTCTTTGAGGATTTGAGCCTTGGGCAAAGCGCGAAACGCTTCTGAGATGGTCGCAATATGCCCACTTTCCCAACGTTGCCGTTGGGTTGCCGCTCCAGTCTTGGATTGCGGAAAAAAGCTATAGATATATGATGTCTCGCAGAGTGTCGGTGGCTTTCCGACCAGCGTGAGATCAAGTCCCAGCTTCATATCTTCAACGAGGTTTCCGCTCGCGACGTTCACACCGCGAATAAGGGCCCACGGGAACGCCATGGCGGTCCCGGTGAGCTGGCATCCGACGCCCATGCGCGCCAGCCCCTTTGGCCGTACTTTGTTTTTGATCAGAAAAGCAAACTCGGCAACTTTGGTCCCGATGCTCGCACCGGTCGGCGCAAGCATCAGATTGACGGCCTGAACTGCTCCACTCTGGGCATTTGATGCCCTGACGAGCGCGTCGAGCCCACCCGCCTCGATTATGCAGTCCGCATCAATAAAAACCACGAAGGGTAGTGGATTTTGCGCAATGGCCTGCAATCCCGCATCCAGTGCATAACCCTTGCCACGAAGCTTAAGATCAGTTCGCTCCAGCACCTCGGCGCCAGCGGCTCTTGCTATTTCAGCCGTGGCATCAGTGCAATTGTCGGCGACAACCAAAAGCCGGTCGAATGGGCGCCTTTGCGAAGTTACGCTGACCACCGTTCTTGCAATTCCCTCTTCTTCATCATGGGCTGGAATAATGATGACGGCTGGGAGGCGTTCGGCAGGAGTTGGTGCAACTTGCCGTCTCAGGAAAGACATGGAAACTTCTATTCCATACAGAGCCGTGGGGATCGCAGTACATATAGAGAAAAGCCAAAGCACCGGTGAAATCATGCTCATAAACTTCGGCCTCAACCCAAGCGTCTAATGGTGGTGTGTTATTCAATATGTAAAATAATTACGAGCGGCAAGCAGTATTATCTCTCTGAAATATTTAAGGTGTTCATAATTACACCTACTGTTGCCAACAAGATCCAGTCATCGACTGTTGGCGAAGGTTCCCAATACCCGGAACGGCAATCCCGATGCGAGTGCGGCCACATATCTGCGGCGTTGCCAGCGACCATCTATGTTGACTCTCGGAAGTTGCAATGCCGACGTCACCTCCTCATTGCAAACTGGCGCCTGCACTGTGGTAACCGCCAATTTAAAGCCTGAGGCACCTGCGGCCGCAAACTCTCTTGGTCCTGCCTCAGCACGATGACCGTAGGGAAATGCGAAAGTACAGATTTCCTGAGACAATAAAGTTTCCAGGTAATGGCGCGATGATGTTAGTTCTTCTGTCAGTTCATCGTGGGTCAACCTGGCCATTGCCCGATGACTGACGGAGTGCGCGCCGATCGTGGCCAGTGGGTGGCGAGAAAGTGCTATGAGTTCGGCCTCATCGAGGATCGTCTCGTCAACGGGCTTCATAGGATCAATACCGCAATCTGATGCCGCCTGATTGAGCCTGTCGATGGCGTTTGCTTCATCAGAGTTCATAATGAAACGCGACAGGCGTTGATATGCGGCGTCTCTGGCGTCTGGCGATGCCAAACTTACCTGCTCGCGGCCGTCACCGAAATCGAACTGCAAAGAATGCCCTTGTTGCGTGAGTTCAAAGGCCGTTTCCCACCACATGCTGTGGGTCCGTTGAATGAAGCCTGAGCATGCAAATATTGTAAAGGGAACCTGATGTCGGGCGAACACTGGAAGCGCGTATGTCACGTTGTCGCGATATCCATCGTCCAATGTGAACACAGCGAATGGTTGGGCAGAGGGATCTTTCGCTGCCGTTTCAAGCTCCTCAAGCCGTATAAATCGATATCCCAAATCGCGGAGTGTGCTGATCACCAGATCAAGAAAATCAGGCGTGATTTCCAGGTTTTTCTGCGATGGATTGCTGCCGGGCTGGCTTGGTCGGACATGGTGCAGCGTAAAAATGACTCCGTGCATTGTTGATTTTTTGTATAGGCCACTGGCTGTCCATAAAGAGGAGGCTTCAAGGATCGCTGTCTTTATTAGCGCCTTTAGCTTGATGGAGGCGGCAGAATCTTGAAGCTTGGTTTTTACGAAGTGTGTCATCCGTTTATTCTACAATCCCAAGCTCTGTTGAATTCCAGTGGGTGACCGTCCTAAATTGCATCCAGAAACAGCGCTATGAATGTCACCGGACCGATGGTTTGATCGACAGTGTATTCCTGCTGAATAACGATGGCTGGATGTTCGATCAGGTATTCGAAGAAGGGCAGGGCAAAGCGATCTGGCTCCACCTTGCGCTGCGCAACCGCGTCGGGGCGTCCCACTTCTGCCAGAGGCGACCATGAGGGCCCAAAAACCCAGCCATATGCAGAGGCGTTTTGTGGCGCCCAGCCATAGATGGTTATCCCAGGTGGCGGCGCCACGCCCATGGCGCGATGATCTTCGTGCAAAGGATGCTCGATCTGTCTAGGGCCGATCCCGGTCGTAAAGCTGATACCAAGCTGGTTTGCGCCGTGCAGGCCATGCATGGTTTGCTGCAACAGGCGAATGATCTGGACATCACCGCTGATCTGATAGGCGCGGAACAGGAGCAGGGTTTGACCGAAATCGGGCGGGCCGCCTTGTCCCCAGCCTGCTGGCGCATAAGGATGTTTCATGCTTGGATAGGCCAGTGACGATTGCACAGAAAGAAGCGTGCCGGCCTCGCGGACAAAGGCTTTTTCAATCTGGTCACGCAATGTTGGGTCGGCATGACCGCTTTGGTGATAGTCCCAGGCGCCATCGCCTTTCTGGAAATAAACGTCTCCCTCTTTTTTCCACGCGGTTTCGACCAAGGTGGCGAAGGATGGATTGTTGTCGAGCCTGAACAGCGAAGCCGCTGCCGCAATGCGCGGTCCTTCTGCATCTTTCTGCAACGCGGCCTTGCGGTCTTCCCACGATATGGCAGAAAACGCGCCGGCCTTCGTTCCTGCCTCGATCGATCTGGCGTAGAATTCGTCCGGGTTCTCGAAGCCTCGTTCTGCGGCATCCCAGGCTTTCAGCGCGCTCTGGCGATAGGTTTCCGACAGGTCTTGCTGACCGGCTTCTCGCAGCAAGCGGGCAAGTCGCGCAGCCGATGCCGCATATCTGTAAGTAGAGATATGGTCCGGCGCATAGGTGAATATCTTCAGGTGCTCCAGAAAGCTCGTCGAACCGGATAATGGATGCCCGGTACTTTCAATGCCGCCGCGTACACTTCCGTCCGGCAGTTGAAGGCGTCGGTAAAAATCAATGTTCCAGACCGCTTCGTGTAGAAGGTCTGGTGCGCCGTCGAGGCTCTCATAACCCGGCAAAAGTTCACTTGATTTTGGAATCCCGAGCGGTTTTGCGCGTTTGTTCGCGGGAAGAAACTCGTCAAGTTCAAGGAATGCATCTGAAACTGACAGATGCTGAATGCGCCTGTCCCAGTCTCCTGCATCCATGTAACCGCCCCAATAGTCATCGGGCGCAACATTGGTCGTAACCCAGGAGGCATTTGAACCCTCCTCAAACGGCACAAAACCGTTGTACCAGTTCGGCGTCCAGACAAGTGGCAGGTTACTTTCTAATATCTGCAGTTTTGGGCCGGGGCGGAAAGCCTCCGGACGTTCAAACCCAAAACGGTTATCGAGCGGGATGCCGCTGCGATGATTGTAAAGCCCGCCAATGCCATTGCGGGCCAACGCCATCCAGCGGTCGTCAGCAATCTCGAATGTGTCACTCACACCAATGCCAGGCAGGCGCAGGCGGTATTTGCCCGGATTGTTCCATGCGGAATAATCCAGCTCAAACACGAACGTTCCGGCGCGGTTCGATTTATAGGTCAGTGAGACATTTGCTCCGGGTTCGATCACATCAGGCAGCGGTTCGCTGACATCGCTTAAAGTGAAGCCGTCGGCGTCAGTGCTTGCAATTGTTGCAAACACGGCTTTTGCATCCTGTTCGCCACGCAGTCGCTGAAGCGCGACGCGTTGCCCGGTCTGCAGTTCGTGGCCCGGCGCCATAATGTAGGGTTCTGCTCCCGGACGAATGGCCGTAACCGGAAAGGGTACGCCTTCTGCGTAATCGATGAGTGGCTGAGGAAGCCCGTTTGACGGCTCGGGATCGTCGGGCTGGCTGCGAAGACTGACCGGAGCCGTGAAAACCTCTAGGCCGGTCTCATCAATGAGCGAGAAAGTATCGATGCCGTATTTGCGGAAGTCCACTGCGCCGTGCTCTGGTCCTTCCGGCAGCCACAATGCCAGATAGGCAATTTTGGAAGGGTCTTCCGGCCTGTGTCCCACAAAGGTGGAACGCAAAGCAATTGCGCGTGTCTGGAGCGTGTCGAAGACAAAATCCGTTGGTGGAAATACACCCTCGGGCCACGTTATCGTATGTTTCCCTTCGCTGAGTGGCTGATCCAGTTTGAGATAAAATGTGTGTTTGAACGAGGCGCCTGTTTCCGTTGCGCCGGTGTCGCCGCGATAAAAACCAGAACTGTAGGGCACGGATTTTCGGTAGACGGCCACAACGCGTGATGCGCCGTCCAGCTGATAATTGCTTTGCTTCAGAAACTTCGCGCGATCAAGAAATTGGTCGGGTGGGGTGTCGGAGATGCGCAGATGTCGACGATCTGGCCCGATAACCATGCCCCATTCGTCTTTGTAAGAAATCCAGGAGCCGACGGATGCAGATGCAGGCGCATCAAGTTCAATGATACGGCCAACACGAAAATCCATGTCTCGAATTTCGACTGCGATGATATCCGGGGCAGCCATGGTAATTTCGTGAATACGAATTCCGCTGCTCGCCAATGCTTTAGATGAAGCAGAAAAAGGTGCTGTTAAAATGCACGTTAAGACAATTATCAAATAAAATAATCTCACGGCACCAAAGACCTTTCATGTCGCAAGCTATGTGTTAATTGTATTGACTGATAGCAACATTGTTAATCGTCAGAGATACAGTTTTGAAGTTTGCATTTGCCGCTCTTCTGTTACTCAGCATTTTTCCAATAAGTTTATTGGTGAGACGATACGCTTTTGTGTCAAGAATATTCTGGATATCATTCGGAAGTTTTCCATTTTACCTGACTGCGGTACCTCTTCTGGATATTGGCATAGTATCCTGGGAGGAGTGGAGCGGTTTTGTCATGGGAATGGAAGTTTCCATTCTCGATTTCATGGCCCTCATAGCTTTGCTGATCTTGCCAACGCAGCATTCGCCCAAAGCTTATTATGTGCCGATGCTTATCTATATATGTGTTCTGATGCTTTCGGTCACGCAGGCGCCTGAGCCAATGGCTGCATTTTTCGGCGTCTGGCAATATCTCAGGATGTTCCTGATCGTCGTTGTTGTTGCCAGGGCCAGCGCCTACGAGGAAGTTCCGTCGCTGATTTACAAAGGCATGATGATCGGGATTGTCGGCCAGTTCATCGCAGTTGTCTGGCAGCGTTTCGGGTTGGGCCTTCCACAGAATACCGGGCTTTTTGTGCATCAGAACACTTTGGGCATGTCGGTGCACTTCGTGCTTTTCCCGCACCTTGTCATGCTGTTGTCGGGCCGCAAGAACCTGCTCTATCTGGTTGGGTCGGTGCTCGTCATGTTGACGATATTGATCTTCACCGCGTCGCGCGCCTCGTTGGGAATGGCCGGTTTTGGAATTGCCCTGACGTTCGCGCTAATGGCGCTTATCGGACTGACCAGACGCAAGATCGCCGTCGTCGGTGGTGCGGTTCTGGTGGCAGTCATGCTGCTGCCGGTCGCTGTGTCGACATTCGAAAAACGCTTTGAAGCAAGTCCGCTCCATGAAGACGCCTATGACGAGCGTGCGGCCTTTAATCAGGCGGCTCTTTTCATGCTTCACGATTTCCCGATGGGGGTTGGCGCAAACCATTACGTCTATGCAGCCCAATCCATGGGCTACTCCGACCGTGCTGGCGTGGACCCATCTGAAGGAAACCGGCGCGCCATCGTGCACAACGCCTACATGTTGGCCGGCGCCGAGACCGGCTACCTTGGTATGGTTGCTTTTTGTCTGATGGTGTTCACGCCGATGCTGCTTGCATTTGTAGCCGGCTTTCGAAATCACGACAAAACAGAAGGCCAGATTCTGCTGGGGTGCGCGATCGCGATGTTCGTCGCCTACGTCCACTCTGGATTCGAATGGATCATATTCACCAAGGAAATCCAGTATTTGCTGGCAATGACATTTGGCTTGGTGATTGGTGTGGCAACACGTCAACGCGCGCGCCAAAGCGAATATTTCAATATTGACACGTCGAATTATCAATACTTTCGTTGATTTTCTGATTCGTTTTGTATTTACTCAACAAACATGCGTAATACATTATGTATTAATTCTCATGGTCTGAAAATTCTACCGAAATTCCGCGTACGAGATTACATAAAAATATGTGCTAACAGGAGTTCGAATGTGTAATTGTGTAAAATTCGAACATGCAATCTTATTTTTTCGAACACCCGCGAATACATTAAAATTTATATTATCTTGGCTGGTGGTATATTTTCTGTCGTTAGCGCCGTCCATGGCAACGGAATACAAGCTCGATGTTCAGGACAAGTTGCGTGTTTACGTAGCGGAATGGCCTATACTCAATGTTGAACTGTCGGTTGGCGCAAACGGCAGTGTAGCGCTGCCACTGATCGGTGAAGTCCAGGCGCGTGGCCTAGAGCCAGCACAGCTGGCAGCTGCAGTTGCGGAAAAACTGAAGCTGAAAGCAAATCAGCGCCAACTTCCAGACGTTTCCATTGATGTGGTTGGTTACAGACCATTTTATATTCTGGGATCGGTCACATCCCCCGGCGAATATGCATTCAGGCCCGAAATGCTGGTGTTGAATGCCATGAGCATCGCAGGTGGAGCTTATCGCGCTGTTGGCTATTCAGAGTGGGATCTTGCACGCACCTCGATCAACGGGGTTGGAGAGCTGAATGTTGCTGAATTGAGAAAAGCTACGCTGCTGGCCGAACAGGTTCGATACGAAGCTGAAGTCGGCGAACGTGGTTTTCCTCCAACGCCCCCTGATGCAGCGCCATCCTATGCGCGCGCCTTGGATGAACAACGAGAGTTATTCACAGCCAATAACAACAGCTACGAAAACCAGGCCAAAACCCTGGGCGCGATGGTCGAGTTGCATAAAACGGAAATAGCATCGATTGCGATGCAGCTTGAAACTGTCTCGAGCAAGCTTGCCGAGTATCAGGTCGAAGTCGAAAAAGCGACCAGACTAGAGAATTCCGGCCTGGCTACGAACCGTCGCTTGCCGTTGCAGCGGGATCTGTTCGATATTCAGCGAGAACAGCGCCTATTAGAGTTCGAAAAAGTCAGAGCCGAGCGCGCTGTGCAGGAAGCATTGCTGCGCATTGAGACGCTGGGCAGCACCCGTAAAACGGCGGCTCAGGAAGGTCTTCAGCGGGCAAGATCGATGATGCGTGAGATTGATGAACAGCTCACTTCATTGAGCCAATTGGTAACCGGTGCGGCGCTGCAGACGGAGCAATTCAAGACAGCAAGACAGCGGGAAGAGCTGCCGCGCTTGCAGTTTACAATCATCAGGGGCCGGGATGCGCAGATGCAGCAAATCTCGGCGACCGAGGTTACTCCAATCCTGCCTGGAGACATAATCAAGGTGGAGCTTTCAGGTAATAAATCGATGTAGGGGAAGCGCGCCGGTTTCGCCGACAAGACCTGACATAATACGATCAATTCGTGCGTGTTTAGGCGATGTGGCGGGGATGGCAGCTGCAGTCTTGATGTCTTCAGACAGGTGCAAACATGATGTTATCGCGTAACATGCAGACCCATTCTATCCCGTCACTTCCGATATCGACGGACAATACATATGACTGGCGCTGGATGGTGAAAGCGATACGCAACCGTATCTTTTTGATCATCTTGATTGCGGCATTGTTGTCTGCAGCCGCTGTCGCATTCGTTCAATATCGACCCGCGGCCTATACGGCATCATCGACGCTGAACATTACCAATCTGCGATTGACAATGAGCCGAGATGACGCGTTTTTTGCCGAGTTGCAGTTTGATCCGACATTTCTCGAAACGCAGATGCGGATAATCTCGTCGGACTCCGTGCTGATGAACGTTCTCTCAAAATTGCAGATCATCGACAGCTCACCCGCCACCGCAGAAAATCCGCCATCGGCAGAGCGGACTGCCAAGCTTATCCAGGAGGCGGAGGCCCTCGACGATTTCAGAAGGGCCTTGGACGTTCAACGGCTGGGCATGAGCAACCTGGTCAGCATCAGATATACGGCCGAAACAGCAGAGCGCGCCGCGACAGTCGCAAACACCGTTACGGAAACCTATCTGGCAAAGCTGGAGCAGGACCGGCTTGAGGCCGCAGAAACGGCAAGTAGCTGGCTGCGTGAGCGTTTGCAGGAAGTCGGGCCAAAGGCACAGGTCGTTTCCGAGGCATTGCCGCCAGTCCACAAAAGCGACATTCGTGGCATCTTCATCATCGTCCTGGCTGCCATTATCGGGGTTTCGCTCGGAGCGGTTATTTCTCTTGTGCTGGCGTTTTTTGACAAGCGGATCCGTAGCCCTGAACAGATTATGGAAATCGTGGGCAAGCCCTGCATGGGTCTCGTGCCGACGCTGCCGAGAAAACGTCGCAAAAACAAGGTTGATCTGTTGTACTCGGTTGCCAACCAGCCTTCGAGTGGGCTTTGGCATACTTTACGCCACCTCGACACTGTTGTTACGAGCGTAGAGGCAAAAGGCCCGAATATTGTCGGTTTTACCTCGACCATTTCCGAAGAGGGCAAGACGACCATCGCCGGTAATTTCGCCGTCATGAAAGCAAGAGCTGGGAAAAAAGTTCTTCTCATTGATGCTGATCCCTACCGCAAGTCGCTCTCCCATCTTCTCGTTTCTTCTGTAGACAAAACGGAAAAACTGGATCTGGCCAACGGTGCAGACGCTGACATTGCGTCCCTCATTGAGAAAGATCAGACGGCGGGCTTCGCATTTCTGCGTCTTGGCGATCAGAGTGATATGGATGTGACGACACAGCTTTTCTGGTCTGAGACAATGCCGAAACTCTCGGCAATTTTCAAAGACTACGATCTGGTGATCTTCGATCTGCCGCCACTTGTGGCACTTGGCGATCTTCAAAATGCCGCGCAGGTCGTCGATAAATTTATCCTCATCGTCGATTGGGGCAAACTGACAGGTGTGATGCTTCAGACGGCAATGGTTATGAATCCGACGGTTCATGAGAAGATCGCAGGCGTTGTCTTGAACAGAGCCGACCGTTCGCGGATGAAGAAGGTCTTTTCACCCTTCGCAGCTTTGCTTGGCAAGCAGTCTCTGCTGGTTGGTGCCAAGAGGCGCTAGAAGAGCTTTGATGTGAGCCTGCCGGGTGCAGGCTCACATGTTATCAAGTGTGATCTGGTCTAGAGTTGACGCATGAAGCGCAACATGTCGCGAAATCTCTTCACGTTCGCCGCGACATATCCCTTTTCTGGCCGGGCATAGGTCCGTTCTATGTAGCTTGTGTATTTGAAGATAAACGACAGGCTGGGTCCGTCACCGCAGGCCTTGCTGTCGAAAGTCGGGTTGTCAGTGCGGTATCGCGCCAGAAAATCTGCTGCAAGTTTACGGAGAGTGCGTGCCTTGTCGTCTGCAAGGCTAGACGGGATGTCGTCAGCTTTCAATTCGCCGTAGATTGCCTGAAAGGTCAGTGCGGCGATGAAATAGTTGCCAGCCGCAGTGAGGTGCACATCGTCTTCGAAAAAGGTGTCGACAATCTTGCGGGGGCTCTCATTTGCAAAGCCTGATGTCGATGGGTTTGCAATGAGATGACCGACAAGATCTGCCAGAGCTAGCGACGCTGGCACGATGCGAATAGGATGGGCGTGGCCTTGATTTAATGGCTGGTCGTTGACCTTAGCAACCACACACTGCCACACCGGCATGGCGGCGCGTTCGTATTCAATCCAGTCGCTTGCATTGTTCTTGTCGGAAAGGCTGATCCAGGGCGTAAAGAAGAAGACCTCTCCCTCAGGGTTGGATTGTATGAACCGTTCCTGATAGGCGCGCAGATAGGTCTCGGTCTGTTGCCAGAGGAGTGAATCCAGCAGCCGATGTTGCTCGGTGATCAGCAGAATATCGTACTTGCCGGCATCTGCCTTTGACGAAGATTGCATTTCTGCAAGGGCGTCTATCGTTTCGCCATTTGCATCTGTCCCTGTATCAAATCCACTCCAGGCGCGACTTTCGTCACGTCCGAAAGACCTGTCCTTGATGGAGGATCCGTTGAGATTTTGGCTGTTCCAGACGATTGGCATTTCCACTGCCGCAGAGATCTGGCTCATGAATTCCAGCATCGGGCGAGGGGTCAAACTATGCCCGGAAACGAAGATATGGCGTTTTGCGTCCATTTCGCCGGGCGCTGGCAGTACTGGATACACCGTCGGCTCCTCGCTGCTGGAAGATGTCGAAATTGCAGATGTCATGACCATCAGACCTGTGACGCACACCACAACGACGGCAGTCGACAAGAGCGCAAGCCGCCTCATGCATAGCTCTTCAGCAGGGTTGCCCGACGCTGATAGATTGACCTTTCATCGAAGCGTTTTCCGGAAATGGCAGCCGCGCTCACGAGTTGCGCGAGTTTGGCGCGATCATTGTTCAACTCGGTTATTTGACGGCCCAGAGCCTCGATGTCATCACGAGGGACAAGGGCGCCGCCGCCATGTTCAGAGACCAGATCCTCCGCATAGGGGGAGTGATATCCGACAAGGGCGCTGCCGCAAACCAGTGCTTCGATAAGGCAGCGCGGTGACTCGGCAGTCTTGTGGCAGAACACAAAAATATCGCTGTCGCGCAGAGCGTGCAACAAAGCCTCCCGATCACCGACGTAACCGGCAAGCTTCACCTTGTCCTGCAAATGATTTTTCTGGATCATGCCTTCCATCACATCGAGCAATGGTCCGTCACCGGTCCAGCAGGCTTCTATCGACGGGTTGCCCTGAGCGGCAATTGCCAGTGCCGATACCCAGTCTTCCGGGCCTTTCATCGGAGCTGCGCGACCGACATAGGAAACACGTATCGGTGCAAGAGATAGAATTCTCTCGATTTTTTGGTCCAGCGTGTGCTCGTTGATCTGGTCCGTTTCCTGGGTATGAACGTCGTACATGCAATGGGGATTGGAAGACGCCCCAGAATAGGTGTCGTAGGTATCACGTCCCTGGAAAAGCCCGAGTGTGCTTCGCCCGATCAGATAACGATGGTACCATTTCATCAATGGCAGGGTTGCGCGTTCTTTGATGCGTCTGCGTAACCGATGCGCTGATAATGTGCGCAGAATGACATCATGCTCGACGCGGTCAAACCAGATGGCGAATTTGCGCCCCTGCGCATTGGCTTCCAGTGCAGCAATGGCGCCCCAGTCACCGATGAGGTAACCGACGGTAAAGCAGAGATGATCGGCGCTACGGATCTCTTCTTTCAGCAACGCTCTTGTCTTGCGATAGGTCCGCGCAAAATCCTTTGCCTTGTAAGCAAAGGGCAGTTCGATGAACTTGAGTTGGTCATAACAAGGCAGGTCCACGACATCGATCCATGTCGTCGACGTATTCTCTTCGCGATCACCTTCCAGAACGATGCCCGCGAATTTTACCTGCCGGAAGTTTTCGGCGTGGCGAACCAGACCGGCACTGGTCTGGTCATCAAGCTGCAAACCGCGAGGTCCCCGCCGCAGACGAACCGCAGTGACAAACAGCACACTGCCTGTGGCTTGGTCAGAGATTGGCTCGTGGACTGTCAGCGTTGCTTTCTGGAGCATTTTGTCACCTTGAGTTCCATCTGCTTTGCGTGGTCATCACCATGGCGGCGAAAATGTAGCCGTCTTGAACTGCAAGGCTGCCTGGAAGAACGGTTCCCTTGGTGAAGTCTTTGATGTCTTTGCAGAAGGTGGCATCAAATGAATCGGTGCCAAGCGAGATTTCCAGATCCTGAAAATCCATCATCATGCCAGTTAAAGGGTACTGGCACTTGTAGGTTGCTTCCTTTGCGCTGAAGATCGTCCGCACCAGAAGAGCACGCTCGCTTGATGGGCGATCCTCGAGCCAGTCTTGCTCTTGACGTGTACATATTGCATCGAACAAGTCAGCAGGTAGTGCTTCAGCAGGCTCGACGTCGAGACCCATCGACAGGTACCCATGCGCCGCGAGGCCGACGGCCGCGACACACAGCGTATCGCAGTGGCTGATGCTTCCGACAACACCGTCCGGCCAAACGGGAGAGCGATCGTTTGCAGCGGGTATGGGAACGCGTTTCAGGCCCAAGGCACTCATGGCGGTTCCCGCGCAGGCGCGGCCAGCATGGAATTCCCGTTTGCGGCGCGGAATGGCATGCGCGATATACCGCTCTTCTTCGTCCAGAAAACCACTGCGAGCTGCGCGTGGATCGCCGTGCGCGATGGCCACGTCATCTGGAAACAGGGTCTTTAGCGCATCCACCACCATTCAGAGCCGCGAACGTGTCAGTGCCGCACGCCGATCTCCAAGAGCGGCCCGTCGATTGGCCGCTCTGTCCGCCACCTGGCTCAGACGTTCTTCTGCCTTTCCGCGGTCGGCAAGATGCTCGGCAAGCGCTCGCACGGTCGGGAAACGGAAAACATCGGTTATTGTCAGGTCAGGGGCGATGACGACTTTCAGGTCACGGTGCAATTGCACAGCGAGAAGTGAGTGTCCGCCAAGAGCAAAGAAGTTGTCGTTTAAACCGACGCGTTCAATGCCAAGGGTTCGGCTGTAGGCTTCAGCCAGATCCGATTGCAGTTTGTTTTCCGGCGCCACGAAGACCTGAGCGGAGACGATAATGGGTCCCGTATCCGGTTTTGGCAGCGCTTTTCGGTCGACTTTCGCATTCGGCGTCAGTGGAAACGCTTTGAGCGTCACGAAATGTGCCGGTATCATATAGTCAGGCAGGGCTTCACCAAGATGTTGTCTGAGTGCCTCCTCGTTCAATGGCTGACCGGTCAGCCTCAGATAAGCGACGATGCGAACGTCGGAAGCCCTGTCTTCTCTTGCAACAACGACAGCTTCGGCCACGCCGGGGAAGGACGCGATCCGTGCCTCGATCTCACCCAGTTCGATACGATAACCGCGGACCTTGACCTGATAATCCGTGCGCCCGAGAAATCTCAAGGTGCCGTCCGTCTTGCGGCAAACCAGATCTCCGGTACGGTATATACGACCTGGCGCAAAGGGGTTTGGAACGAAACGTTCCCGCGTCAATTCCTCGCGGTTCAGATAACCGCGCGTTACCCCGTCGCCACCGATATAAAGTTCACCGGGCTGTCCCGGTGCCGCCACGCCGCCAGACGCGTCCAGCACGTAGAGTTGTGTATTGGCAATCGGTTGCCCAAGCGGCACAACAATCTCCGACATGTCGGCGGTCATTGTGGATGACCATATCGTTGTTTCTGTCGGGCCGTACATGTTCTCGACACTGGCATTGGTCAGTTTTTGGATGTCGCCAAGCAGAGAGTTTTGAAGTGCCTCGCCACCGATAAACAGGTGACGGATTTGCGCGAAAGCAGCGCGATCTGTTTCGTTGATCAGGAACATACGTGCCATTGAAGGGGTGCACTGAAGATGTGTTACCCCGTGCCGGTGCACGTCCTGATCAAAGCTATTGTCGTTTGCAACATCCTCAACCGTAACAGTCGTTTCAGCACGCGCCTGTGCTACCACCCGGGCCAGCGGCTCCAGTCTCTCCAGCACAAGCTCAGATGGCACGCCGAAGTCTATCAGGCAGGCAATCTCGTCCACGCCGATGCCAGCAACCTGATCAATACGCTTCATGGCGTCGTCGACGGTGCCAAACAGACCGCTGTCTTCGAAGTAACGCAGGAATGCAAATTCAAGGATGGCATCCAGCTCGTCTGCCGCAAGAGACTGCAGATCAATGTCGAGAGCGTTGGACAGGCCTTGTGGTTTCTTGAAAGCGGGAAATGCCCAGGCATATTGTTTGATCAGCGCCGTGGCACTTTGCAGATAGGCTTTCATTGGGCCACGGGCGGCATCACGCACTTCTTCCCGGTCCTCACCGAGCAACGTGTGCAGCATCAGCGTCACCTTGTAGGCATCGGGATCGCGACCGCATTCGACCAGTGTTTGCCGGTAAATGCTGATCTTTTCAGCAAGCTCATCAACGGACTGGCCGAGCAGATGAGTCAGCACATGTGCGCCGTTTCTCGCGGCTTCTCTGTATGTTTCGGGATTGCCTGCAGTCGTCAGCCAGACTGGCACTTCCGGCTGAACTGGTCGCGGCTGTGTGACGACACTGGCTTTGCCGCCGCCATAATCGAATTCCATGCGTTCGCCGCGCCACAGCCTTCGCACGGTTTCGATATCGCGCAACAGCGCAGTCTTGTTGTGCGGCGGTGCGTTTTCGGGTCTGAGAACAAAGTCTTCCGGCATCCAGCCGGAGGCAAAGGCAAGGCCCACCCGCCCATTACTGAGATTGTCGAGAACCGCCCATTCTTCTACGACACGGATAGGATGATGGAGCGGAAGGACGCAGCTGCCGGCACGAATTGCCAGGTTCTTGGTGACGGCAGCGATGGCTGCACCTGTTACGGCAGGGTTCGGGTAGGGGCCGCCGAATGCGTGAAAATGCCGTTCGGGCGTCCAGATAGCTTGGAAGCCATTCGCATCTGCAAATTTCGCGCCTTCGAGCAACAACTGGTATTTTGCCGGTCCCGCGCCATCATCATTGCCCCAATAGAATAGACCGAAATCTATCGGCGCTTTGCCAGCGCGGGCGGATTTGACGGCACCATCACCGCCTTTGTGGCTTTGGGTCTGGGCAGAATGGAGTACGACCTTGAAACCTCTCGCCAAGGTCCAGAAAAGCTCCAGGACCGAAATATCGAAGGATAGGCTGGTAACCGCAAGCCAGACTGGCTGGCTCGACTTGTCGTACTGAATGCGTTCATCCATCCCGGCAAAGAAGTTGACCACATTGCGATGTTCAACCATCACGCCCTTGGGGCGACCGGTCGAGCCTGACGTATAGATGACGTAGGCGAGATTGGCAGGCGATACCTCTGTAACCGGTCTGTCTGTCGTGACGGATCGCTCGAGTATATCTTCGATGAAGACGGTTTTGACGCCGGTCGCGAAGAGCGGTGTTTCGGTCATGCGGCTTGTCAAGATGACGGCCGCACCGCTGTCTTCCACCATGTAGGCAAGGCGATCTGCCGGAAAATGAGGATCAAGCGGAACATATGCTCCGCCAGCCTTCTGGATCGCCAAGGCACCAACCACAAGATTGCTGCAGCGGGGGAGGTTGAGACCAACCATGAAATCAGGTTTCACGCCGAGGTCGACAAGAACATTCGCGATCAGGTTCGCCCGTTCATCGAGCTCCTTGTATGTCAGTTCCTCATTGCGCCAGGCGACTGCAATGGCGTTGGGGGTCGATTGCACCTGCTGTTCGATGAGTGTGTGAACGCATGCGGCGGTGTCATAATCCCGGGCCGTATCGTTCCAGCCGTAGACAACGTTCTTGATTTCGTCGGCGGACATCAAAGGCAGATCAACGACGCGGCCATCCTGCAGGAAAGCAGACGCAAGCAGTTCGATGTGGCGACAATATTGCGCCGCGATTGCATCCGGAACCCTTGATTGGTCATACGCCAATCGTGCGCTTGACGTTGCTGTGTCGAGGACAAATGTCAGCGGATGGTCAATGCTGCTGGACCATAGCGAGCCGTTGTCGGTCTCGACGATGCAGGTTGTCAAACGATTGTTGGACAGACCCGGTTCACGGAAGTGCAGATCGCTGAGATAGGTGGCTTCCCGCCGCAAAACAGTCAGCTGTGATGCCAGGCCTTCAGCAAACTCGGACACCAGAAAATCTGATGGCAGTTCAACGTGCAGAGGGACATCGGGGGCGAAGTAACCCGGGAACCGACTGTTATAATCTGCTGCCTTAGGCGAGGAATAGGCAATATCGAGCCTGTCCTGACCCGAAAACCGTGCCAGGAAGGCTGCAATTACTGCAATCCGTAAATTCGTCGTCAACGCGTCTGGCAGGTTAATGGAAATGCTGGCAACACCAGCCGCGTGAGACGGACTTTCCGACACGTCAAAAAGTTTGACGTCCTCGGCGGCCAGCAATCTGGCCTTCGCCCGATCTTCGTAACGAACGACATCGGCAACTGCGGTATTCAGTTCCTCGAGATCGCCAGTTGCAAATTGCGGAAGACTGTCACCCTGCCTTACGTGGTCGGAAAGCAGGACCTCATGACCATTCCTCTGCATCGTACCATTGATCAGAACATCGTCGGTCGCTGTCGCCACAACCACGCCGCCCGGGCCGACAGAGCGAATGAAGCCCGCAGGCTTGGGGTCATCAGGTAGTCCCAACACTGTGAATGTTGTCAGCAGGAATATGCCTTCAGCATGACGGATTTTTGGATGCACCATCCTGTTGGTGTAACCTGCGCCGAAATTCAGCGCGCGATGGAGTCGAGATAGATCCTCAGCTGATTTTTCAAACGGCAGGGTGCCGGCGGCGTCAGGTCGTTTGGATTTTGCAAAATAGCTACGCTGGGAGAAGTCTTGTGCTACCCCGGTCAGTGCGTTGTTGTTGATGTCGTCGACAAGCTTGGCAAAAGTCTCAACGCCAGCCGCCAGACATTTGGTGTTCAGCGTGAGACTGATTTCGTCAGGGTTGATGTCGAAATGTGTCTGGCGGTAGATTTTACCTTCATCTGCGCCTTCAGTGATTTCGTGCCATGTAACGCCGAATGTTGTCTCACCTTCTAGAATAGCCCATGTCGGTGCGTTTAGACCTGCCAGTCTTGGAAGTGGGCCATCATGGAAATTGATGGCGCCCCGTCGCGCTTTCTGCCAGACCGTCTGCGGTATCATTCGCAGATTGGCGATGCTGAACAGCCAGTCGTAATCGAGGTGCCCAACGGCTTTCTCGAGGTCGTCACCCCATTCGATCACTGGAATAGACTGTTGTGTTGCCCAGTCTTTTGCCGCATCGTTGCTTGACACAACTGCAGTTATCGCAAAGCCTTTATCTCGGAGCAAAATGCCGCACTGCACAAGTAAAGCTTCATTGCCAATCAAAATACCGCTGAACATCTAGACGTATACTCCGAAACAACAAACGCCACTGAATATAGGTAATATTTCGCTGGGCAGATTATAAAAAATAGATTTCGCAAAACGAAATCGTGTTGCAAAATAAGCTTGTTGCCCGCATAATTTGTATCAGGTTGAATTATTTTCCCTGATAATTCAATAGAGATATTCAGTATTTTGCGAAATATATTTGTTGTCGTGAGCGTTGTTTGGGCGCTACGTATCCATTTATTGTGCATTTTCAAAAAATCATCTCTCCCGCTTTTACAGTGCTTGAGCAGCGCGATTTGTAACTTGAGTTTTGTGTGTGTTTGGAGTGGCGTAATGAAAGTAGGTTATTTCCTGAATACTTACCCGGTGCCGAGCGCCACTTTCATTCGTCGCGAGATCGAAGCCCTTGAAGTTCAAGGGCAAACGGTATTGCGCTTCGCGGCACGACGATTTTCAGACAAACTTGTCGATCAAAAGGACATCGCTGAAGCCGAAAAGACGGTCTATATACTTGAAGGCAAGCTGTCAGACCTGACGATAGCGACGATACGAGAACTACTTCTCAATCCCGTTGGAATTATCAAGGCGCTGCCGACCTGGCGGAAATTGGTCACGAACTCCGGAGGAGGGTTTGCGCGCCATGCTGCATATCTGATGCAGGCCGCAAGTTTTCGCCAAAAAGCCTCTCGTGCAGGCATTGACCACGCCCATGCCCATTATGGTACCAACGCCGCAGCCGTAGTCATGCTCGCCCGGCTCATGGGCGGCCCCCAATACAGTTTCACAGCCCATGGTCCCGATGAGTTCATTGACACGTCTGCAAACAGCTATGCGCTCAAGATCAGGCATGCATCTTTCGTCGTCGCCATTTCCAATTACTGCCGATCCGTCCTGCGTGACCTTAGCCAGACCGAAGAGGACCGGAAAAAGATTGAGATTGCGCGTTGCGGCCTGAATCTCGAGGATTTCAAGCCGTCTGCACCAATCACCGCCGACAATTTCAACATTGTCTGCGTCGGCCGCCTGTGTCCCCAGAAGGGGCAGGTCCACATTCCTGCCGCTGCCGCCGCCTTGCGCGATGAGTTTCCTTCGCTTCGCATAACCTTGATCGGCGATGGCGAGAGCCGGGCGGAGATCGAAGCGGAAATCGCCCGTCACGGCGTTCGCGAGCAGGTGATCCTTAAAGGTTGGGCTTCCAACGAAGAAGTGAGGACCTTCATTGCGACCAGTCGCGCATTGTTGTTACCAAGCTACCATGAAGGCCTGCCGATCGTGTTGATGGAGGGCATGGCGCTTCAACGGCCGGTGATCACGACCACCATCGCTGCCATTCCCGAATTGGTGGATGACAAATGTGGTTGGCTTGTTCCACCGGGCGACCATGTCGCGCTCGTCTCCGCCTTGCGTGACGCTTTATCCGCTTCGCCGGAACGACTGGCGGAAATGGGGCAAGAGGGCCGAATGCGCGTTGAACGCATGCACGATATCAAGTCGCTTGCATCAGATCTTTCCCGGCTTTTCGGACGTAAATCATGACGACCGCTCGAAAACAGAGGCATGCAAACGGGTTCGTCGTCCCTCAAAAGGCTGAGAAATGAGCGAAACTGTGAATTTCTCCCAAAAGCGTGTTGTCACCGGAGCGATGTGGACTGTCGGTGCCTATGGCCTGTCGGTGTGCTTGCGGTTTGTGTCGAATGTCATTCTGTCACGCATCGTGGCGCCAGAAGTGTTCGGCGTATTGATGATCGTTTTTACGCTGAAAAACGGCATGGAACTTGTTACGGATGTCGGCATCGGCCAGTCGGTAGTCCGCAATCCGAATGCTGAAAACCGATCGTTCAAAAATACGGTCTGGACGCTGCAATTTGTTCGCAGTTTCATTCTCTGCTGCATATTTTCCATTGCTGCATATCCGCTCAGCGCACTGTACGACATTTCTCCAAGCCTGCTGCAAGTGACGGCATTGAACATCCTGATCCTGGGCGCGGCGTCCACCTCGTTCTATTACATGCAGCGGCATATGATGCTGAAGCAGGCCAACCTTTTTGAGGTTGTTCTCGACGTCACGACCATCATCGTCACTGTCACGCTCGCGCTAATTCACCCAAGCGTGTGGGCGATCATGGTGGCAAACCTGATCTCTGCAATCATCCGTGCGACTGCCAGCTACATGCTGCCTCACGCCGTCAACTGGTTCGAGTGGAACACGGCCTATGTTCGTGAGGTCCTGTCCTTCGGTAAATGGATTTTCCTGTCGTCACTGCTGGCATTCCTGTGCGGAAATTTCGACAAGCTGTTTCTGGCGCAGGCCGTTCCGCTGGCTTTGGTCGGCGTCTATTCGATTGCGCGCATCATTGCCGATCTGCCGGGGACCCTGATCGGTCGCATCAGCTTCCAGCTTGTTTTTCCGCTGATTTCTGCCAGTGCCAGTGAAGCACGGCCAGCACTTATTCAGCAGGTCAGCCCGCTTCGCTTCAAGCTGTTGTTGCTTGCCGCAACCTCGATTGCGATCGGCATTGCGACTGCGGATTTTGCGATCTCAATTGTCTATGATGCACGCTACCATGATGCCGGATGGATGCTGTCCATGCTGCTTGTCGGCGCGTGGTTTGGCATACTGAGCACTGTAAACGAATATACCATGCTGGGAGTTGGCAAGCCCGCCTACGGGGTGGCGGGCAATCTGCTGAAACTCCTGTCCCTTGTGGTGTTGTCCTATGCCGGGCAGGCATGGCTAGGTCTGGCCGGCGTTATCCTTGCGGTCATTGCAAGTGAATTGCTCCGCTATTTCCCAATCGCTTTTGGTCAGCGACGCGAGAGAATTTCGTTTCTGAACCAGGACCTGCTGATCAACGCCATCTTCCTGGCATTGATCGCGCTTTTGTTGTTCATTCGCATAGAGCTCGGCTACGGAACTCCATTTGCCACCGTATCGATGGCAATTGGACATTCGTGAGATGGAAACACTCACGCAACCCTCGCCACATGATGTTGGTGTCGTCCTTATCGGTCGTAATGAAGGTCAGAGGCTCATCGATTGCATGGCTTCGCTCGGCGAACTTGCTGTCCGATCGGTCTATGTCGATTCCGGTTCAACCGACGGCAGTATCGAGGCGGCGCGCAGCATGGGGCTTACCGTCGTGGAGTTGGCGCCAGACGTTCCGTTTACCGCTGCACGGGCACGTAACGAAGGTTTTGCCGCGTTGCTGCGCATTGCTTCCGATATCGAATTTGTCCAGTTCGTAGACGGTGACTGCCGGATCGTTGATGGGTGGATAAGGAAAGCCCGCGACTTTTTCCGCGACAAGGACCGGCTGGCGATCGTATGCGGGCGCCGGAGGGAAATCTTCCCTGACGTTTCGATCTATAACCGCATTTGTGACGATGAGTGGAATACACCGGTTGGCGAGGCGGAAGCCTGCGGCGGAGACTGCCTTATCCGCGTTAAGGCATTTCGGGATGTCAATGGTTACTCTGCTGATCTGATTGCCGGTGAGGAGCCGGAAATGTGCCTGCGAATGCGTGAGATCGGCTGGACAATCTGGCGTATCGACGCGGACATGACGCTTCACGATGCCAATATCAAAAAATTCTCGCAGTGGTGGCGACGTTCGGTTCGTGCCGGCCATGCCTATGCGCAGGTCGCGGCCCGTCACAGAACGTCCGATAAACGCATCTGGGTTCGCAATGTCAGGCGCAGCCTCTTTTGGGGTGGTGTGCTGCCTGCTGCGTCCTTGATCGGTGGCGCTGTCGTCCATCCCGCGTTTCTGGCGCTGCTTGCGCTTTATCCACTTCAGGTATTGCGATTGGCAGGGAAAACTGCCTCCAAAGGTCAGAACAGATGGGTGGAGGCAGCATTGTCGGTAGTTGGGAAGTTCGCGGAAATGAGAGGCGTGGCGACTTACTACAGCAACGTTTTGACCAGTCGTCGCCACAGGCTGATCGAATACAAATAAGCGACTCATTCGCCTGGCTGTCCGCGATCCGTCCGCACCCATCCATTTCGATGTGCGCTGAGCAACATCTGCGGGGATCGTATCATTTGCAGACCAATGATCGACACGGCACGAAGGGCGTCCGACGGCGTCAAAATCAAGCGTCCATATTTAACCCACGCGATTAACGTCGTGCCGCAGACCAAGGCCAGATTGGCTACTGCAATAAAGAGCGGGAGAGGGGCAAGCTTTAACGCCCAGGTAAAACCTGCAGTCATCAGCAAGACTATGGCAAGCAACGGCAGAAGAAACGTAAGTGGCGGTATGGCCGTCGACAATGCACTCAATGCGGCAGCGATCCTGCCTCTGCGCAATGCCCTTGCAACGCCGGTAAGCGCCGTGCTTATCAATTCGAAGTGACCGCCGATCCATCTTTGCCGCTGTGTGCTTAATCCTTGCACGGTGTCCGGAAACGGGCTCAGCACCACGGCGTCTTCGCAGAACACCGGTCCTGATCCGGCAATGGCAAGATCCAGACCCATCTTCATGTCTTCGACGAGGTGTCCGTGGGCGAGATCAAGGTCGCTGATAACCTCCCAGCGGAAAGCCATTCCGCTTCCCGTCAGATGACAGGGAATGCCAAGGCGATTGAGTCCTCTCTGCCGAAGACGGTTTTTCAGCATGAATGCGAGTTCGGCAATCTTCAGGCTGAGCCCGGCGCCTGCCTTGTTTGTCATCAGATAAAGTGCCTGAACGGGTCTTTCTGTCTGTACGGTCGCTTCGGCGAGGAAGCCGATTGCGTCAGGGGAGGGAAAGCAGTCCGCATCTATCAGCACGACGATATCCGGCGGGCAAGAGGACAGATATTTTACGCCAGCATCCAGCGCATATCCTTTGCCCCTTCGAGTCGTATCGTTTCGCTCGAGTACTTCCGCACCAGCCGTTTGTGCAATGATTGCCGTCCTGTCCGAACAATTGTCGGCAACGACAAGCAAGCGATCGTCCACTGCCATCGCTGCGCGAATGGCGGTCAGGGAGGCGCCCAGTCCTGCTTCTTCATTATGCGCTGGAACAAGAATGGCGATTTTTGGTCTTGGTGCAGTCGATGGCTGTATCTTCGCCCGTAGCGATGGCAGTGCTGCCAACAACTGCGCTGAATAGATGATTGCCAAAGAAAATAGTGCAATATTGAGAAGCGATAAACACCAGAAGAAAAGAGACTGAGTCATAAGCAATACTCTGTGCCCAATTTGTTTGGCTACTCGAAATTGAATACACTGGCTTCAGGTGCTTGCAAACAGTTAAATATTATTTATATTCATAAATTATAGAAATTGCTTATAAGACAAACTCAATAGAATTCATACGGTTACTTACCAAGAGCAGCTATGAAATAAATATAGGCACGTTTTCTATTTTGCTGTCAGCAATTTCGATCGGGGCCGCGTGTGAGAGAGTAAAGAGCGTCGCATGCAAGATCAGGATACCGCCTCACCAAACGACATCGCAATCATCGGCATGGCTTTAAGAGTGCCGGGCGCCAGAACACCAGATGAGTTCTGGCAAAACCTTCGATCAGGCACTGAATCCATTCGCAATCTTTCGGAAGACGAGCTGATTGCCGCTGGTGAGAGCCAGGCTCGAATGCTCGATCCCAAATATGTTGCGCGGACATCTGATATGCCCGACATGGAGATGTTCGATGCTGATTTTTTCGGGCTGAGCCCGAAAGAGGCTGCGATCATGGATCCGCAGCACAGGCAGTTTTTGGAATGCACCTGGGAAGCAATGGAGGACGCGGGGCGTACTCCAAACACAATGCCTGGGCCAGTCGGTGTATTTGCCGGCTGCGGCATGGGCAGCTATTTCTATTTCAACGTCTGCAGCAACAGGCAGTTGCTCGAGCAGACGGGCATGTTCCTGCTTCGCCATACCGGCAATGACAAGGACTTTCTGTCTACGCGGGCGTCGTTCTCCTTTGATCTGCGCGGGCCGAGTGTGAATGTGCAGACGGCCTGTTCCACCTCGCTTGTCGCTGTCCACTATGCCTGCCAGAGCCTTTTGAGCGGCGAGTGCGACATGGCTCTTGCGGGCGGCGTCACGATTGAGTTGCCGCATCGGCGCGGCTATATTTATCATGACGGTGAAATCCTCTCTCCCGATGGCCGTTGCAGACCGTTCGACCATCGCGCCGCTGGCACTGTGTTTGGCAGCGGGGCAGGGGTGGTTGTGCTTCGAAGGCTGTCCGACGCCTTGGCTGATGGCGACATCATTCACGCAGTCATAAAAGCCTCGGCAATCAACAATGATGGTGCCAGCAAGGCGGGTTATCTCGCGCCAAGCGTTACGGGTCAGGCAGAGGCGATCATTGAGGCGCAAGGGCTTGCGGGCATCAGTGCCGAGACGATCCAGTACGTCGAATGCCACGGCACTGGCACGGCACTCGGAGATCCTATCGAGATCGAGGCTCTGACCCAGGCGTTCCGTCAGACAACAAACCAGAAAGGTTTTTGTCACGTCGGGTCGGTGAAATCCAATATTGGTCACCTCGACACTGCCGCTGGCGTTGTCAGCCTGATCAAGACGACCCTTGCGCTCAAGAACGCTGAAATACCGCCCACTCTCGGCTTCGAGAAACCAAATCCGTCAATCGATTTCGCCAGTAGTCCGTTTGTTGTCGCAAGCCAGCTGACCAGCTGGCCTGATACAGACGGACCGCGTCGCGCCGCGGTCAACTCGCTTGGGGTTGGCGGAACAAACGCACATATCGTTTTGGAGCAGGCTCCACGTATCGCGCCTGTTGATGACATCGCCAATGATGACCCGGCCATCCTGCTTTTCAGCGCAAAACACCGCAAGGCTCTCGATGGAGCTACCAAACGTCTCGGTACAGCGTTTGCGACAAATTCGGGGTTGAGGACTGTAGACGCAGCGTTCACCTTGCATCAGGGACGGGTACAGTTCGAGCATCGGCGCGTTGCGGTGGTTCGTGACCGCGCAGATGCTGTCGCCGTGCTGTCTGGCGACAACCCAAAACGGATGTTCACACATTCGGCGATTGAAAACCCCGTGGGAGCTGTCTTTCTGCTTCCCGGCGGAGGTGCCCAGCATGTTGGCATGGCACGTCGTCTCTGCGAGGAAGATGCGCGCTTCCGCAGTTTTGTAGAAGAAGGTTTTTCCTATCTTGAGCCGGCGATCGCCGATGAAATCCGTGCAGTATGGTTTGCCACTGGCGGTGACAAAACGGCTGAAGGTAAAACGTTCCTGCGCCCGTCTCTGCAACTGCCTGCCATATTGATCGTTGAGGTCGCCATTGCACGGCTTTGGAAGGATTGGGGTGTCAGCCCCAAGGCGCTGATCGGTCACTCGATGGGCGAATATGCAGCAGCCTGCATTTCGGGCGTGATGAGCTACCGTGACGCGGTCAATCTCGTGCGTTTGCGCGGCGAATTGTTCGATATTGTCGAGCCCGGTGGCATGTTGAGCGTACCGGTTTCGGTTGAAACACTAAAGTCCCTGCTGCCAGCGTCGCTGGATATCGCGTCGGTCAACGCCCCGGAACTTTGCGTCGTGTCCGGACGGGATGAAGACCTCGCCCTGTTTCAAGCCGAGTTGGTGGAAAAAGGTATTGATGCGTCCCGTGTTGCGATTGATATCGCGGCACATTCGCGCATGCTGGACGGCATATTGCCAAGGTTCGAAGCGTTTGTGCGCAGTATCCGTCTCAATCCGCCGACTATCCCGATCATGTCCAACCTTGCCGGACATTGGCTGACGAATGCCGATGCCTGTGACCCGACCTACTGGGTCAGGCATCTGCGATCCACCGTCCTGTTCAACGATGGTATGGCGCGGCTATCGTTGCAGCCGGGTCAGGTCTACATTGAAATAGGGCCGGGCCGAACCTTGTCATCGCTGGCAAAAATGCAGACGAATATCGACGCGAACCAGGTGATCAACACTTTGCCGCATGCCGATGACGATGCGGACGATCGTCTACACTTCCTTTCGGCAATCGGTCGCGCCTGGGCGACCGGGATTGAGGTTGAAATCTCGCGATCCTGGAAGGGACGTGATCCGCGCCGCGTTCAGTTGCCTACCTATGCGTTTCAGCATCAGCGCTACTTCATCGAGCGGGTCGTGGACAGCTCGGCCCCGATTGCCAGTGATGATGCACCCTTATTGCGGCAGGAAGACATGTCCGACTGGGGTTATCGACCGGTCTGGAAGCAGGTACCTTGCGATGTCGCGATAGATGCGAGCATGGAGCCGCGTTCATGGCTGATTTTCATTGATGACACCGGGCTTGGAGAGCGACTGGTCGACCGCTTGCGGTCTTCAGGCCACTACGTTGTGACCGTGACGGCGGGCGATGGTTTCAGCCGGATTGATGCTTCGTCCTATAGTCTGTGTCCTGAAGAGGGGCGTGGGGGCTATGACGCACTGTTCACCAGCCTCAGTGAAGATGGTGAGGTGCCCGCCAATATCGTCCACATGTGGCTGGTGACCGGCGACGAAAATCACCGACGCGCGTCCAGCTTCTTCGACAGAATACAGGAACAGGGTTTCTACAGCCTTCTGCATCTGGCACAGGCCATGGGCGATGCTGGCGTGGCGGGCAGTCACCTGACCGTGCTGACCAACGGCATGCAGCGCGTGGGCGATGAGACGCTTGCCTATCCCGGCAAGGCGACTGTGCTTGGCCCCGGTCTGGTGATACCCAAGGAGCTTGAGCGTACAACCGTACGGATGGTCGATATCGAGCTTCTCGCAAAGCCCAAACACAACGACAGACCGGGCCTGCAAAAGCTGCTCAAACTTGTCGGCGATGTTCCGAGCAGCCAGACCGCTGATGTCCTCGACCAGTTGTGGGAGGACCTCTGCGTTTTTCCGGCCTCCGAAACGGTTGCCTATCGCAAAGGGCGCCGCTGGGTTGCAAGTCATGAACGCCTGCCGCTCAAACCGTCCGATCCGACACAGCAATTCCGCCATAAGGGCACATATTTGCTGACAGGTGGTTTAGGAGATCTTTCGCTTGTTGTGGCGAGAGAACTGGCAACACAGTTTTCCGCGCGTCTGGTGCTGCTGGGCCGAACCGAGTTGCCTGAGCGGTCGCAATGGACGTCTTATCGGCGTATGCATTCTGGCACGGACAAGGTAAGCCGGGCGATTGCAGCAATAGAAGAGCTTGAAGTGCTCGGAGCCGAGGTCATCTACCGCGTCGCCGATGTGCGCAACGTCGAGCAGATGACCGCAGCGGTTGAGGCCGCAAAGAACCGATTTGGTAGTCTCAACGGTGTGTTGCATACCGCCGGTATCGTCAGAGACAATCTTATCCAGCTGAAATCATTTGATGAAATTGAAGATGTGTTGTCGCCGAAAGTCTATGGCACATCCGTTCTCGCCCGTGTGCTGGAAAAGGAAGATATTGATTTCCTGGTGCTGTTTTCTTCGACCAGTACCGATACCGCGCCCGTCGGCCAAGTGGACTACGTCGCAGCCAATGCCTATCTCAATGCCTATGCGGAGAGCCGTAGTGGCGATCAAAAACGTCAGACAGTCGCCGTGCATTGGGGCGTCTGGAACGAGGTCGGCATCGCGGCTCGTGCGTCCCTTAATCCTGGATCAGCCTCGGCGCCATCCAAAGAGCTGTTCGCCGCAAAAGGTCCCGTGTTCGAACGTTGGGTTGAAGATGCGGATCAAACCCAGTGGCTCGAATTTACGGCGAGCCCCGCGACCCACTGGATGTGGAATGAACATCGGCTTGTTTCAGGTGAGGCCATTCTGCCGGGAACCGGTTATATCGAACTGCTGGCGCAGGCCGCCAATGAATATGGCTTCGCCGGAGGCTTTGAAATCGAGGATCTGATCTTCGTTTCGCCACTCAGCATTGAGGATGAGGCAACGAAGTCGATCCGGGTTCGGTTTGAACAGGATGGCAATGACTATCGCGCCTTCATTTGTGCGGCAGATCAGAATGGCGGTTCCAATTCCATTCGCCTCCATGCGGAAGCGTCGGTGCGACTTACCCCTCCGTCGGTCTTGCCGCCAGTGCAGCTTTCGCTGGGCGACAGTCATTGGACAACCAGACGTCGCGCCGCAGACGGCGCGGTATTACGTTCCGCACAAGAGGATAATATCCGCTTCGGGTCACGCTGGTCGGTTCTGCGCGCCCTTTCGATCGGAAAAGGTGAGGCGCTTGCGCAACTGTCGCTCTCCGACGACTATGCTGGCGACATTGAGACAGGATTACGTTTTCACCCGGCGCTTCTCGATATTGCAACCGGCTACGCAATGGAGCTTATTGAGGGGTATGCGTCGTCTGGAGTGCTGTGGGCACCGATGTCTTACGGCTCCATTCGGATCTATGAAAATCTGCCGCAACAGGTTCTCAGTCATGTCAGGCTGTCAAAGGGCGGGAATTCCGGTCCAGATTATTCCGCTTTCGATGTGACCATTACGGCGCTGGACGGTTCAGTCATTCTGGAGATCGAACGTTTTACGATCAAACGCTTGGCTAATGATCTCAGTTTGAGTGTGACGTCTGCCGGAGCGGCAAGTCATGGCGAAGTCGGAGCACCGCCTTCGGCCGCAACACTTGAACTTGCTGCGCAGGTTCGCCAGGGCATCATGCCTTCTGAAGGGTTCAACCTGCTGTCTCGGGTGCTGGCAACACGCCGACCTCAGGCAATCGTCTCCAGTCTACCACTCGACAAGTTGCGCGAAAGGGCTGCTCGGCGAGTTGATGCGCAGGCAAGTCCGTCTGCCCAGCTTTTCGAGCGGCCAGACCTTGAGAACGACTATATTGCGCCACGGAACGATGTTGAGCGAACACTTGCCGGTTATTGGAGTGAGTTGCTGGGGGTTGAGAAGATCGGTGTCAGCGACAACTTCTTCGACGTCGGTGGACATTCGCTCATCGCGGTGCGCCTGTTCCGGATGATCCACAAAACCTATGGGATCGATCTGCCCATTTCAGTTTTGTTTCAGGCGCCCACTATTTCCGAATGCGCAGACCTCATTGGCAAGAATGCAGCGCCCGCCGAAAGTGCGGATAATGCTGAAGCACCTGAAGAGGCAGATACGCAGCGGATACATCTGGTATCGATGACCACGACATCTGCCAAAGCTACGGCTACGCCGCTGTTCCTTTGCGCTGGCATGTTCGGCAATGTGCTCAACCTGCGCCATATTGCATTGCAGATCGGCAATGACCGGCCGGTCTACTGCTTGCAGGCACGCGGGCTCTACGCAAATCAGGAGCCGCACGAGACATTCACCGAGATGGCGCGCGACTACCTCCGCGAGATACGCACAGTACAGCCGTCTGGCCCTTATCTTTTGGGAGGTTTTTCGGGCGGTGGGCTTGTGGCCTATGAAATGGCAAAGCAACTGGAAGCTGCCGGAGAAACCGTCGAGATCATCATCATGCTTGATACGCCGCTTCCCGGCTATCCCGTTTTGTCGATGGCAGACAAAGTTCTGATCAAGGCGCAGGACATCAAGCGAGAAAGAGGTGCTTTTATCCGCAACTGGATAGAGCATAAGCGTAATTGGGCAAACTATCAGAGAGCGCGATCAGATGCATTGCAGGCACCGGCAAAAACGGTCGAGTTGCACAACGAACGCGTTCACTCAGCCTTCTTGCGTGCTTTGGATCGTTATGAGGTCAAACCTTATGACGGACAGGTTTTGCTGTTAAGGCCAAAACTTGAACCGCGCTATCTGGTCACGGGTGGCAGACAGCTCAATGCCGATCGCGATTTTGTTCGTCACGACAACGGATGGTCACCGCTCGCCCCAAATCTTGACGTTATCGAGGTGCCGGGCGACCACGATTCCATGGTTCTCAATCCAAATGTCCGCGTTCTCTCAGACAAGATTCGACAGCATCTCAAGCTATGTGACCAACGTGTCGTATCGAGAAGCAGACCGATAGCGGCCGAGTGATCTGCGATTTGGACGCCCCTGTGTGAGAGGTCGTCGCCAAGAAGGTCTCTCATCTTGGCGACGATTTTTTCCGGTATTGTTGATGCCTTTGGACGTCACGGTGGAGAAGATTTACCGTGACGTCTTCGTATCTTTGCAAGAAGTTTCAGGCACGACCGCGGCGGATATCGATGAAGCGGTTGAGCAGAATGGCGGCAACAATAATCAGGCCGGTGACAGTCATCTGATAGAAAGAGCCGAGACCGAGCAGGTTGAAGATATTGCGCAGCACCTGCAGTAACATCACGGCGAAAAAGGTGCCGAGCACGCCTCCGCGACCACCAAAAAGTGAGGTTCCGCCGAGCACAACGGCCGCGATTGCATCGAGCTCAAGGCCCTGTGCGGCAGTCGGTTGACCTATACGCAGGCGTGATGTCAGCAAAATTCCAGCAAGCGCGCTCATGACACCTGATGCCGTAAAGACAAGGATAAGGATACGCGTGGTTGGCAATCCAGACAGACGGGCCGCTTCCGGATTTCCGCCCGTTGCATAGACAGATTCACCAAAAACGGTCAGTCGCAAAAGAGCACCGGCGGCAACACACAGTGCCACGAAAATTATCCCCATGGTGCTGACCTGGATTCCAGGTAGCAGGGGCACCATCGTTGACGAGATGGCTGCGAACTCTGGCGGCAGACCGGCAACCGGCGTGCCGTTGGTCAGCAGATAGGTTACACCGCGAAATGATACGAGACCTGCCAGCGAGACGATAAAACTTGGGACGGCAGCAAAAGCGGTGATCGAACCGATCGATGCGCCAGCGACGGCACCGGTGAAGATGGTGATCGCCAGAGCAGGGACGATGGGCATGCCCCCTGCCAACAGAACGGCAACCAGCATGCCGCAAAGCGCGGTAACCGAACCGACAGAAAGGTCAATATTTCCCGTGAGAATGACAAATGTCATGCCAATGGCGACAACGCCAACGACCGCTGCCTGCTGAAACAGATTGGAGATATTGGTCGGCGTGAGGAAGTTCGGCGACAGTATTGCCGCGATAGCGACCACGACAAGGAAGATAACGATGAAGTTATATTCGATCGCCAGATCCACGAGGCGGCGAGAGGAGGAGCGTTGCAATGGCGTTGTTCCCGTTACGGTATCAGTCATGATGATGTTCTCCCAGGATCTGGTGACGCAGGATCGTGTCGTGATCTGTGCTGGCCGGGTTGAACCGTGCGATGTTCCGCCCTTCGTGGAAGACCCAGATTGTGTCGCACGCAGCGTAAAGCTCATCCAGCTCGGACGAGGCGACGATGACGGCCGCGCCCTCGGAGGCAAGCTTATCAACCAGCTTGTATAGATCTGCCTTGGCTCCGATATCGAGGCCGCGCGAAGGCTCATCAAGCAACAGCAGCTTTGCACCCTTGATGATCCATTTGGCGAGAACGACCTTTTGCTGGTTCCCGCCGGACAATTGCAAAACCTTCTGTTCCGGCGCGCCGTATTTGGTTGTCAGCTGTTTCAAAACGGAAACGGTCTGCGCTTTCAGCTCTCCATGGCGAGCGAGAAATTTACCTTGCATGGCCGGGAGAGTGGCATTGCGATAGATCGGTGCGTCGAGAATGAGCCCTTCCGTCTTACGGTTTTCGGGCACCAAGCCAAGGCCCGCCCGGATCGCGTCGCGTGGCGACTTGGGATTGAACGATTTGCCATACAGCGACATTTGCGATTGAGCCGGGTCTGCACCAAATAGAGCCTTCAGAAATGACGTTCGGCCCGAACCGTTCAGTCCGGTTAATCCAGCAATTTCACCACGTCGCAATTCAAAATCGCGGATTTCCAGCTTGTGTGCTCCCACAAGTCGGTCAACCCTAAGCACGACATCGCCGGTCACGGGCGCGCGCTCCTGCCGCTCAATCAGCATGCGGTTACGACCCAAGATCGCTTCGACCAGCGCACTGTCCGGCGTGCCTGCGACATCGAAGGTTTCGATCGTCTGGCCACCCCGCAGCACCGTGACACGGTCTCCGATCTCGCGAAGTTCGCCTAACCGGTGGCTGACATAAAGGATTGCGACGCCGCGCGCCGTCAGTTCCCGGATGACGCGGAAGACTGCCTTCAGTTCTGTTTCGTTCAACGCTGCCGACGGTTCATCCATGATGATGACCTTGGCGTCCCGCGTTAGCGAGCGCGCAATTGCCGTCAGTTGCTGGTTGGCAATTGACAAATTGCCAACCCGGTCTTCTGGAGAGAAGGTCGCCTTTATCCTGGCCAATGCTTCAAGGGCGCGGGCACGCCGTTCTCGTTTGTTCAGAAAACCGAAACTGGCTGGTGGATGGCCAAGAAACAGATTTTCAGCGACCGTGAGCTGCGGAACAAGATCAAGTTCCTGGTAGATCATTGAAATTCCGGCTGCTGCGGCCTCAGCCGGTGTCTTGAAATTGACCTTTTTGCCTTCGACCCAGATGTCCCCGCCGGAAGGCGAAAGAGCGCCAGCGATCAATTTGAGAAAGGTGGACTTCCCGGCACCGTTCGCACCCAAAAGACAATGAACTTCACCTTTTCTGACCGAAATATTTGCTTCGGCGAGGGCCACGATATGTGGCGGGAATTTCTTGGAGAGTTGTTCTATCCGGAGTACGTCTTCCATCAGGCAGCTTCCTCCAGAATTTTGCGTGCTGTTCCTTCATCGGTCACCAGATCTGTGACGTAGCCGGCCCGAAGGCAGGCTGCGGTGATCAGGTGCTTGTCCTCACCGGCCGCGACACCGATTACTCTTTCCTTGTGCGCTAGTGCCTCCAGCCTCAGGCCGATAGTTCGATCATCAAGCTGGCGATCGGCAATCTTGCCATTCCGGTCGACGAAACGCCCCATGATATCGCCAACAGAGTTCAGCGTTTTCAAGCGCGCAATATCGTGGTCATCGAGATAGCCCGAGCCAAGCAAAACGGACTGATGGGTAAGGCCTCCAAGACCGAAACAGACAACGGGCGCCTCATCGGCAAGTCTGAGGACACGCCCGATTATCGGGTCATGTTCAAGAGCCTCCCGCGTCGAACGTGATCCCATTATCGCCGGCACAGGCAAAAGCGTGGCGCGCCCCGGTGCTGACTGTGCAAACTCCTCGGCAACTGCTGAATTTCGGCTGGTGGTCGTCGTCAGAGCGGTCGAGCCGTTGACAAGAACCACATTGAGGCCAGGGCACCAGTCTTTTGGCAAGGCGCGGGCAACCGCTGCCATCGTGCGTCCCCAGCTGACCCCCATGAGAGATGGTCTGGGATTGAGGCTCACAAGATGGCTTGCTGCAGCTTGCGCAACGCTGTCAATGATCAGGCTGGGCTCTTCGATATCGACCGTCGGGACGACGATTGCTTCTCTAACGCCAAAATGGCGCTGCAATTCGACTTCCATTGATGTTCGCCGACCAGCGCGAGGCGTGATTTCGATCCGGACGACACCGTTTTCCTTGGCCTCAACCAGCAGGCGGCCAACTTGCCAGCGGGTTAGGCCGAGTTCGTTGGCAATGTCTGACTGGGTGCGATCCAAATCATAGTAGAGTTTGGCCACCTGCACCATCAGATGGTCGCGCTGTTCATTGACGGGCAGGCGGGCGGAGTAGGGGTTACGTTCTGCCATGTTCACGCTCCCATCTGCCGACGGGCAAGCTGGTGTAATGTCGGGCGCAACTGTTCGGTTGCGTCTTGATAAAGGGGAAGCATACGTTCGAACCATTCGGCGCGGCCGGGATTGGGCAGTAGCTCGCTTGCGGGTGCAACACAGGCTTTTGCGGCGGTCTTCAGATCAGGAAACACGCCAATCGCGGAGGCGGCTGCGACCGCCGTGCCGACAAGAGAAAGATTGTCTTCACGGGCGACCTGGACCGGAAGTCCGAGCGCATCGACCGTGGCTTGCAGCCAGGCGGCATTCTTGACGATGCCGCCTGCCATCATCACCCGCTCGACCGCCACACCCCGTGCTTTGAGCACCGACAGGATATTGGCGGACCCGAGCGCAACGGAATCGATCGCCGCCGCGTAAATGTCAGCGCGTGTGTGGCCCAGCGTCAGCCCCATCAGCACGCCACGCAAGGAGGCGTCACGATAGGGTGTACGATTACCCATCATATAGTCCAGCGCAAGCAGGCCTTCGGAGCGGTGCGGCGTTGCGGCAACATCGGCAATCATCGCCGCATGTCCATTTTTGTCGAGGCCGAAAATTTCATCGGTCAGCCAATTGAGCATTGACCCGGCGGCAACCTGACCACATTCCACCAGCCAACGGCCATCGTTCAGTGCATTCGGGTAGGGGCCCCAGAAACCGGAAACGTCTTCCTCCTGGGCAAGTTGCACCAGCTGGACGATAGACGTGCCACCGATGAACAGCATGCCGCCGGGTTCGACCGTGTCTGCGCCGAGAATGCCGATATGAGCGTCGATGCCGCCCTGCGCTACGACCGGCAGGTTATCAAGACCAAGTTCAGCGGCCATTTCGCTGCGCATCGTGCCGATAACTCCGCCGACAGGAACGATGCGCTGCGGCAAACGCTCCAGAAGATCTGGAATACCGAAGGCTTCATAAATTTCCGGAACAAAACGATGGTTCTGGCTGTCGTAATTCCACTTGCAGGCCGCATTCATGCGCGAACCGACCCATTCACCCGTCAGGTCGAAGTTGACATAGTCGAGCGCTTCGCAAATCACTTCGGCCTTTGACCAGAGTTCAGGTATATGGCTTTTCAACCACATCGATTTGGGTACAAGCCACTCGACAGCGTCCGAGCCGCCGCAAAACCGCATGACCTCATGATCTAGCGATGCCGTCTGTCGTGCCTCAGCATCGGCGCGACAGTCCATCCACAATATTGCTGGCGAAAGCGGGGTACCATCACGCCGACACACCGCGACAGTGGATGCGGTTGTCGCGCAGCAGACAGCATCAACCGTCTTTCGCCCTGCTTTTTCAAGGGCGGCACGGCCAGCATGACGAAGGGCTTTACGCCAATCAGTCGGAGATTGTTCAGCCCACCCGGCTCTCGGATAATGTGTCGCGTAGGCTGCGTCGGCCTGACCAAGCATCTGACGGCGGTCGACGTCGTAAACACCTGCTCGTACGCCACCGGTGCCAAAATCGAAGCTCAGAATATGAGCCATGTTCGATTGTCCTCCCCAAACTGCCAGTTATGACGGCCCGGCCTCCAACCGGGTTTTGTCCGTCACGGGCGAAACATGATCTTCGAGAAAAAGAAGCCACGGTCGTTGCGAAGCCGCTCGAAAATTGCGGGTAATTCATTGAGTGCAAGATCGTGGGTTATCATGAACTCCCATTTGAGGGCTCCGGAGGCAAGCTTGTCAAGCGCAACCGTCCATTGTGGGCCGGGGTAGGGAGCGCCAAACGAATTCCAAGAACCATGCAGCGAGACTTCCTGACGAAGGAAGTGTTGGAAGGTGGCATTGGAAAGAGGCACTTCGCCAACCGGAATGCCGATAAAGGCAACGTGACCGCCTGGTGCCGCAAGCTGGACCGCTGTCCCGATTGAACTTGGATGCCCGGCCGCTTCGATGATGATATTGCACAGCATATCTTTCGGGATATCGTCAGTTGAAAGCAACGTATGTGTCGCGCCGGCCTGACGAGCCAACTCAAGCTTTTCTTTGGAAATGTCGATCGCAACAACCTCGGTTGCTCCCATCAACAACATCCACTGAATGGCAAAAAGCCCGATTGGACCACAGCCAATAACCGCTCCGCGATCACCCATCGTCACGCCGCCCGCCTTCCAAATGGCATGTAGCGCGATCGACGCCGGATCGACCATTGCGGCCGCACGGGGGTCGCAGTTTGCCGGAACCTTCATAAGGTTGCTGGCCGGAGCGCAGACATATTGCGCGTAGGCTCCATCGCGACGAGAGCCGAAATAGTCGTAATTGCGGCAGCGAGAGAAGTTGCCGGTGGCGCACTGGTCACAACTATTGCACGGAAGCATTGGAGGAACCGTGACCAGTTCACCAACCTTGAAATCGGGAACGCCCGGACCGAGTTCTTCGATAACGCCAGAAAATTCATGACCACAGATAATCGGCATCTTGTGGGCACCTTTGGTGAGCATTCGAGGCAAATCCGAACCACAAACGCCGACGGCCGCGACGCGTAGGAGGGCTTCTCCTTGTCCCGGCACGGGTTTGGCAACGTCTTCGAGGCGGATATCTCCGGGCGTGTGGAGTACGGCTGCACGCATGATTTTGCTATCCTTCAGATACACTGAGGCAATCGTCGGGCTGGGGCGCCGACGCTCATTGACAGATAAGATCAATCAGGAGGGGCAAAGCCCCTCCTGTCTGCTTGGGAGTTATTGGTTGAGAACCTGCGGACGGTATTCCGCAAACAGTGCAGAATGCGGGAACTTGCCCACATTTTCTGGTGTTACCAGCGCCGTGCCGGCATCGACAAAGGCCGGAACCGTTTTCTTGGCGGCGGCTTCAAGTGCGACTTGAATGGTGACGTCACCGAGATATTGCGGATCGTTGAGAGCGGTCGCCACATATTTGCCGCCGGAGCTCATGGTCTGCAGCGCTTCAGACAGCCCATCGACACCTGCAACCAGAACATCGTCCCGGTTGTTTTCCTTCAAGACCTGCATAGCACCAAGTGCCATGTCATCATTATGGGCGTAGATAACCTTGACATCAGGATGGGCTTGCAAAAGGTCCTGCATTGCGGTGACCGCATTGGCGCGGATGTACTCAGCGTAAGGCCCTTCGACGATTTTGTGGCCACTATCCTTGATCGCATCGTGGAAGCCGTCTCGACGGTCCATCATCACGGCGCCACCTGCGTCACCCTGGATTTCGATGATTTTGGCATCGCTGATGCCATCTGCCTTCAGTTTCGCAACGACGGCTTCTCCAACCAGTTTGCCCATAGCCTTGTTGTCGCGCCCGACATGGGCCGCCACGGTGCCACCACGCACAGGTCGGTCGACCGTTATGACAGGAATACCTGCCGCTGCTGCTGCATCCAAAGACGGTGCCACGGCATCCGGGTTGACCGGATTGATAATGATGGCGTTGACGCCCTGTGTAATGAGATCCTGAATATCATTGTTCTGCTTCGACACATCGCCGTTGGCATCCAGAAACACCAACGTGTCACCTGATGCCGCTGCTGCTGACTCTGCACCATTCTTCAACTGAACATAAAATGGAGATTGCAGGGTAACCTGGCTAAAACCGATTTTGAGATCTTTGGCGTAGGCGGCCTGGCCGCCAAATGCGAGAATTGCGACAGTGGAAGCGGCTACCGATAAGGTAACCAGGAAATGACGACGACTGTTCATATGATCCTCCCATGATCGTGAACGTGACGATTGCCCTCCCGGCAATCAGCATATGTGATATTTATTCACTTCTGCTGATTTAAGGGCAACATTTCTCGTCTGTAGTTGTCAACGGGAAGGATAATTTTTGTTAAACTAAAATCTATCCTATTGTAATTAATATATATTTTACGGCCTAAATTGACGGAAGTCCAAAATTTATGACTTCAGCGCTGGCATTTTCAAAGTCTGTGCATTGCAACAAAAATCGCTAAAAACAACAAATGACGGAATTGAGGGTTCTTTGCGAGGGATGATTTTGTTTTTAGTTATTTGTCCGCAGCGCTTTTGAGCAAGACCGGCCGAACAGCTGATACCGTCTGAACATAAGGACATGGAATACATAAGTTCCATAACAAACCTTATGCGATTTATGTTTGTAGCCGGGCAGATTCCATTTTCAAATGCAGCGAAGATGATAATGCCCGTGGTTTCTGCAAAGTTGGAATGTCACACTCGCCGGGGTCTGATTGATGCTTGGGAGATTGCAGATTGGCTTGATAACGACGACCAAGCGGGAAATCTCTGGCGACGGATGGCGAAGTGTCCCTAATCGCGGAGCGGATGAAAAACGACATCGGCAAAAAATCAAACCTTAATGGCCTCAAGGACCGCAACAGTCTGGCTACGGGAAACCATATGTCTGCGCATATCGTCGAAGCAAGGACAAATATTCTCTGCGCGCATCCGTAAGTTTCGCCGCACATCCGCTCGTCTTTGAAAAATCATGGTCCGCCAAGGATCACGCCGCAAAAGCGCTGGGTGTTGCCAGATGGCTGCGGATGTCTGCCGTCAGATCGTGCAAGTTCGCATATCTGCGATTGTCGAGATCAATCACATGGAACTTCACGGCAATGAACCGCAACTTGTTGTCTTCAGGGATTGCTATTCCGACCGGCAGTCCGGCGTGTTCAATAACGTGTCTCTGCATATCCGTCTCTTTTCAGCGCGTTTTTTGACCTCGAACTAATCCACCTCTGCGATTTCACAGGTGCGTGCATTCGTAATGGAAAACGGCAACAACGGTTTTGCGTGATGTCGGTCATATTGCGGGTTGCGTCATATTTACGATCAAATGAAACGTGAACCATGATTTATCCTCACCCGGCTATTGTCTATAAAATATATATACTATTCAGATCATGATGTAATGTCGAAAGTTCGAATTTTCGGAAGAAAAATCTAAATTTTCAATGATGTGGTTGGATATAGAGTTATTTATCTTATCTCGGTTAAAATTAGGGAATAAATATTCGGGAGGTTGTCCCTATTTCTATCGCCAATATATTCCCAACATGCTCCAAGGAGAGCCGCGCCATGGCAAAGTCGATGCATCTCACCGCGTTCATGCGTCCCGTCAGTCTGCATACCGGCGCGTGGCGATATCCGGGTTCCTATGCCGATGCGAACTTCAACTTTTCCCATTTGAAGTCATTCATTCAAAAGCTCGAAGCTGCGAAATTTGACGCTTTTTTTATGGCGGATCATCTGGCGGTTCTGAACATGCCAGTGGAGGCGCTGAGACGCAGCCACACTGTTACATCCTTTGAGCCGTTCACTTTGCTTTCGGCGCTGGCTGCCGTGACTGAAAAGATTGGCCTTGCCGCAACGGCGTCGACGACTTTTGACGAGCCGTATCACGTTGCTCGCCGGTTTGCCTCGCTCGATCATATCAGCGACGGACGCGCTGCATGGAATATTGTTACAACGGCAAACCCTGACTCCGCGCTCAACTTTGGTCTGGATAACCATGTTGATCATGGTGATCGATATGCGAGAGCGCGTGAGTTTTTTGATGTCGTCACGGGCCTGTGGGACAGCTTTGCTGATGATGCATTTATTCGCGATCAGGAAAGCGGCATCTTCTTTGATCCCGATAAAATGCACGTGCTTGATCACAAAGGCCCTGCCCTGCAGGTCAAGGGGCCTTTGAACATAGCCCGGCCTGTCCAGGGCTGGCCCGTCATCGTGCAGGCCGGACAATCAGAGCCCGGTCGTCAACTGGCGGCTGAAACCGCAGAGGTGGTGTTTTGCTCGCCTCGCGATCTCGCCGCTGCAAAGCTTCTTTATACCGATATCAAAGGCAGGATGCCAGCCTTCGGCCGTCGTCCGGAACAGCTCAAAATACTGCCCGCTGCTCTCATCGTGATTGCGGACACGGTGGAAGAAGCCAAGGCTAAGCGCGCCAAGCTTGATAGTCTGGTGCACTATGACAGCGCTATCGCGTCACTGTCGATTGCTCTTGGCCATGATGCGTCCGGTTTTGATCCGGATGGCCCGCTGCCTGACATACCCGATACGAATGCAAGCAAGACCGGTCGCGAGCAAGCGATAAGGCTTGCAAGAGAGGACGCGCTGACGGTGCGTCAGTTGGCACAGCGATATGGTGGTTATGCTGGCCTCGCCTTTGTGGGCACGCCACAAACCATCGCTGATGAGATGGAAAAATGGTTGGCCGTGGACGCCAGTGACGGCTTTACAGTTGTGTTACCATATCTTCCGCAAGGGCTGGACGATGTGGTACTTCGGCTGGTTCCGGAACTGCAACGGCGAGGTCTGTTCCGCCAGGATTACGAAGGAACAACGTTGCGAGACCATCTCGGGTTGCCACGTCCCACCAACCGGTTTTTTGCGTGACGCTTTGTGGTTCGGTTGATGCCAGAAGTTGCCGCGACAAGCGGAGGTGTCAGCGAGATGCTGCCGGGCAATGGGCGTAGTAATAGCCTTTTTGTCCCGGCGCTTTCAGCATACGATCACGCAGGATCGTGGCTTTGGGCGTGTTCTTGTCACGGCAGACAGCGGAGAATTTTCCGCGCAGGTCATCGGTATATTCAATGTTGATGACCTGATCTCCGTAGAAGCGTGTGTATTCGGAACACTCATCGAAACGATGGCATTCTTCTGCAACGGCGAAATCAAATCCGATTGTGCGGCGCTCGTCGTGGGAAAGCTGCGGTGTGTTCTTCTGACCTGCGGCCAATCCACTGCTGTGTGCGATCTCGACAAGCAGGCGCGCGAATGCCACCGCATCTTCCTGCGTCAACGCCCCTTTAGAGCGGCTAAAGGAATCGAGATTATCGAATTCGACGGCGTCAAAGCCGGCCTCTGCGCAGTGCGCTATGCCGGTGCTAAGCCGTTTTGCGATCTGTTCTCTGAGCGCTGCAGACGAGATGTTCAGAAGATACTCATCTGGCCAGCCGGGATCGGCAAATGCTTTGCCGTTTTTGCCAATAACCAAAAGCTCATTTGGCCACTGGCTGTCCGGCTGGGTCTGAAAACCATTCACGTAACAAATATTGTAAAGGCCTTCGGCTGGCATCGCCGTGCTGTCTCGCGCCACAACAGTAACGCCAAGGGGAGGTTCATAACTGCCGCCCAGTTGATAGTCTGGAATTGCCCTACTTGGTATGGGCTTAACACGCTGATTTTGCTCAAGGCTGAACGCGACTTGTGGGAGCAGAACAAGAGTTGTTGCCAAAAAAAATCGCTTCAATTTTCAATATCCCTTGGCCTAATCAGACGTGTGCGCAAGACTTTAGCCGTTGTCGTGGCGAGTTGAAACGGCAGGCTCGATGCCGAGTAGAGTACGGACGTTCGTTCGAAAAGCATGGGGGAAGTGACAACCTAATGTGTTGCCTTTTTATTGTCTGTATCTGTGATGATCTGGTGCCAAGCACGACAGGCGGTCGCTTTCTCGGCTGGAAGATAATGATCCGCCGCCACAAGTCTCTCGCGAGCAAATGATGGGAAGAATGTTGACCAGATGAATTCAGTCGTAAGACGGCCCGGTGTCAGCCGGAGATCTGCCCGTCACCCCTTGACGCGCGGATAGTCGTAGGCATTGACCTTTGATGTGACGTAACCAGCACCGACGAGGGCTTCGGCTATCTTGATTGCTGCCGTCACGCCATCAATCACCGGAACACCGGTCGCCTCGCGCAGACGATCGCAGAGCGCCGACATGCCAGCGCAACCGAGAATGATGGCCTCGGCGCGGTCTTGCTGTTTGGCCGTTTCAATTTCACGGATCAGCAACTGCTCTGCCATGGCTGGGTCTTCCTCCAGTCCAAGGACAGGCAAATTGATTGCCCTGACTTTACGGCAGTGATGATCTGCGCCGTAATCACTCACCAGATCTTCGATGATCGGGATGGACCGGGGCAATGTGGTGATGATCGAAAAGCGGCGACTGATGGTCATCGCCACCTGTATCGCCGCCTGGCAGATGCCGATGACGGGGCCGCGCGCAACTTCTCTGGCCGCGTGCAAGCCGGGATCATCGAAGCAGGCGATGACATAGGCCTCAATGCCCAGACGTTCGCCCTTGCGAATTTCCTCCAGCATGCCTGGCACAGCCATTGCCTCGTCCGCGCCACCCTCGATGCTGATGGGGGTGTTTGCCGGATTAACGGCAGAAACCTCGGTGCCCGATTGTTTTACCCGCAACGCACTTGCCAGCGCCTGGCTGGTCATCGAAGCCGTGGAGTTTGGGTTGATCAGGCGAATATGCATCGTCGTGAATCTCTCAGGGCCTATTTGTCCTGCGGTTTGATGAAATCTGCGATCGGTGGTGCGCTCAGTTCAAACTGGCGATCCGAAGTGATGTAATTGTCGGCATGCAAACGCGCGATCGGCTGATACCGTTCTGGATCGACATAACGTCCCTCGGCATCAAGGCACTCTCGGTGAACATGCATGTGGAGGACTTCGCCAATCACCAGGGTGCGGCGGGGATAATCGATCAGACGTTCCACCCGGCACTCAAAGACACAGGGCGATTGCGCGGCATAACTTGCGTCGATCTTGGCGCATGGCCTGGCTGTTAGTCCAGCCATGGAGAGTTCATCGACTTCATTATCAAAGCCTAGTCCGCAGACCAGCATTTGCTGCGACAAGGTCATGTCGACCATGTTGATGGCGAACTCACCGGTGCGGCGAATATTGACCATCGTGTCTTTTTCTTCACCCGAAGATTGCGGCTGGATGCCAAGCACAACAAGTGGGGGGTCGTGTGAAAACACGTTGAAGAAGCTCATGGGCGCCGCGTTGTTATGGCCTGCTGCCGAACGGGTCGTCACCAGCGCTATCGGTCGCGGGCCGATGAAATTCGTGAGCAGGCGGTAGCGGCTTTGTGGCTCAAGTTCGGTGAAGTCGAATTCCATGGTGAGATCTCAATTTCATAATTTACAATGATGTCTCATATTGTCGACAATATAGCAATGAAAATCATGACAATATCATTGACTTTTCTCGTGTCATCGCGTTTTTATAACGGCAATAGGGAACAGATTTGATGACCGCGCAGGCCGGACCGTCCACACAACACATTGTCGAAAAAGTCTGGTTGTCCATCGCTGAGCGCCGGCTTCGTCCCGGCGTGCAGCTCAAGGAAGAGCAACTGGCGACGATCTTTAATGTCAGTCGCGCCAAGGTTCGCCAGGCTCTCACCGCACTGGAGCGCGATGGCCTTGTCACCATCATTCCCAACCGCGGCGCCTTTGTTTCCAAGCCATCGGTAGAAGAAGCGCGGGACGTATTTTTCGTGCGCCGAACGGTTGAGCGCTGTGTGATCGAACGTCTGTGCAAGTCGATTTCCAAGGCGGATCTGAAGCGATTGCGTGATCATGTCGCCAAAGAACGTGTCGCTAATACGGAAGATATTACGAGTGAAATCATCAAGCTTTCTGGTGGTTTTCACCTGCTTTTGGCGGAAACTCTGGGTTCGGACTTCCTGTTCACGACAATGCGGGACCTGATTGCCCGCTCATCGCTGATAACAGCCGTCTACCGCAATACCAACCGCTTCAATTGTGGGCCGGATGAACATGCCGAGATCGTTGAGGCGGTTGCCGCCAACGATGCCGAAAAGGCAATTCGTCTGATGGCGCATCATCTCGAGCATGTCGAATCCGAACTCGACCTGAGCGAAATCCGCGATCTCTCCCACGATCTGCGCGCCGCCCTCGCCTGATATTTGCTGTGGTATCGGCTGTGAAATCCCGCTGGCTTGGCATCACGCACGAATGCGTCTGTCGTTCGTGGTGGCGATCAGCTGCGCCTGCCTGCTTCGGAAAATTCAGCGCAGCGACAGAGATGGGTGTTGTCAATCATGGGAAGATATTGTAGACAATGCTGTACGCATTATCTCCACCAAAAATAACAAAATTCTAGGGAAGTGCATCCAATCAAAAGGGGAACTGAAATGAATAGATGGACAGTTGGGAACTGCATCGGTGCAGCCCTCGGAATTCTGACAGTCGTCACAGCAGGCGTTGCCAACGCCGATACACTCGACACGGTAAAGCAGCGCGGGAAGCTGGTTTGCGGCGTTTCTCTCTCCACACCCGGTTTTGCTGCACCTGATGACAAGGGTCGCATGGAAGGTTTTGATGCGGATATCTGCCGCGCCATTGCCGCCGCCGTTTTTGGGGATGGTGAAAAGGTCGAATATGTCCCGACCAACATCAATACCCGTTTCCAAGCACTTCAGTCCGGCGAAATCGATGTGCTGTCGCGTCAGACAACCCATACATTTACCCGCGATGCCTCTCTCGGTATCGATTTCGGGCCTGTCGTGTTTTATGACGGTCAGGGCCTGATGGTGCAGAAATCGCTTGGCGTAACCAGCGCCGAGGAACTGAAGGATGCAGCCATCTGCACCCTGCCCGGCACTACGACGGCACAGAACCTCAGCGACTTCTTCGGCAAGCTTGGCGCCAATTTTGAACTTGTTGTGTTTGAAAGCCCCGACGAAAACCGTGCAGCGTTTTTCAGCGGTCGTTGCGATGCAATCTCGTCTGACCGTTCCGACCTTGCCTCGATCCGCGCCGTTGCCAACAATCCCGACGACTATGTCGTTCTGCCGGAAACCATCTCCAAAGAACCACTGGCAGTTGGCGTTCGCCAGAACGATTCCAACTGGCGCGATATCGTATCCTGGTCGATCTGGACGCTGATGGCGGCAGAAGAAAAGGGCATCACCCAGGCCAATGTCGATGAAAAGGTCAAAAGCGACGACCAGGAAATCCAGCGTATGCTTGGCGTCACTGACAATCTCGGCGAGATGCTGAAGCTCGACAACAAGTGGGGCTACAACATCATCAAGTCGGTCGGCAATTACGGTGAAGTTTTTGACCGTGCGCTTGGTGAAAAGACCCGGCTTGGCATGACCCGTGGCCCGAACACTCAATGGAACCAGGGCGGCCTGCTTTACGCTCCGCCAATCCGCTAGATCGAGATCGTCGCGCCCGCTCCTGCGGGCGCGAATACCTCTTGCGGCCGTCTCGACGGAGGGTTCCGATGGCTTTGCTGAGCAATGTGCGCTTTCGCGCGCTTTTTTACCAATGGCTGGCAATCGGTGTCATCGCCTTGATTGCCTGGTCGATGTTTACGACTGCAAGCCAAAACCTTGCCAAACACGATATTGCGACCGGGTTCAGCTACCTGTCGCGACAGGCTGGTTTTGTCATCAGTGAAGCGGCAATTCCTTATGGGCCGAGCGACACAGTGGCCCATGCGCTGCTGGTTGGTCTTGCCAACACCGTCAAGGTGTCGCTGTTGGCCGCCATTTTCGGCACCATCATCGGGCTTCTGGTCGGGATTGGTCGCATGTCGCGCAATCCGATGTTGCAGCGGCTCATGCTGGGCTATGTCGAGGCGCTTCGAAACGTGCCGCTGCTGCTCTATTTGCTGTTCTGGTACGCGGTGATCATCAATGTGCTGCCACCGGTGCGGGAAGCCCTGGCACTAGCGCCCCATGTCTATCTTTCCAATAGCGGCCTCGTCATTCCCTCCGTCACCTTTGAACGTGGTTTTGCCTTTGTTTTTGCGGCCATTGTTGTTGGCATCATAGGTGCAGTGGTCATCAGGCGTTTTGCACTGCGCAGGCGATTAGCGACCGGCGTTTCCAATAACGGGGCTTTGGTTGCCGTGATGTTCGGTTTCCTGCCTGTTGCGCTGGTCCTGCTGCTGCACGGCATAGACATGACTTTCGACTTGCCAGAGAAAGGCCGCTTTCGCCTCACGGGCGGCGTGCAGATCAAGCCAGAATTTGTCGCCTTGCTGTTCGGCTTGTCTCTCAGCGTATCGGCCAATGTAGCGGAAATTGTTCGCGCGGGCATTCAGGCTGTAAACAAGGGCCAGTGGGAAGCGGCGATGGCGCTTGGCCTACCGCGCCGCCGCACCATGCGGCTTGTTATTCTGCCACAGGCATCTCGCTTGATGATCCCACCGTTGACCAATACATACCTCACCGTCTTCAAAAACAGTTCACTGGCGATTGCCATCGGTTATCCCGATCTTGTCATGGTCTCAAACACCGTGATGAACCAGACCGGGCAGGCCATGGAAACGATTGCGATCTTCATGGGGGCTTATCTCACCCTGTCGATCATAATTTCGCTGTTCATGAACTGGTACAACTCTCATGTTGCGCTGAAGGAGCGTTGATCGTGACGGAAGCTCAACTCGTCCTTGGCACAGCCAGCATCCAGTCCCCTCCCCCGCGTCCGCAACGCTGGCGGCAGGACTGGTTTGGTACGCCTGGCAACGCGCTGATCACCATTCTGAGCAGTGCGGTCGTTCTTGCGCTGGGATGGTTTGCGATACAGTGGCTGTTTCTCAACGCCACTTTTGCCGGCACACCGGAAGACTGCAAGGCGGCAAGCGGTGCCTGTTGGCCATTTCTCAGCACCAAGCTGCGCTACATGGCCTTTGGCTTCTACCCCTATGAAGAACAGTGGCGGCCGCTTCTCTCCCTCATCGTCTTTCTCGGCTCCATTACGGTTTCGATGGTGCCACAGATGTGGAGCCGCAGGCTGCTGCTGTCGTGGATTTTCCTCATCCTGCCCGGCCTCTACATTCTGATGGCGGGCGGTATGTTGGGCCTGCGTGCCGTTCCGACAACGCAGTGGGGTGGCCTGCCGCTGTCCTTCATGCTGTCGTTTGTCGGGCTCGCCTGTGCCCTGCCGCTCGGCATCCTGCTGGCACTGTCGCGCGCCTCTGACCTGCCGGTCATCCGTGTTCTGGCAACCAGCTTCATCGAGATCATCCGTGGTGTGCCGCTGATCAGCATTCTGTTCATGGCAACCGTGATGTTGCCTTTGTTCATGCCGGACGGCGTGACGGTGGACAAGCTGCTGCGTGCCCAGATCGCCATCATCATTTTCGCTGCCGCCTATATTGCCGAGATCGTGCGCGGCGGTCTGCAGGATGTGCCGAAGGGCCAGATCGAGGCTGGCAAGGCACTTGGCATGGGCTACTGGCCGATCATGTTCAAGATCGTGCTGCCGCAGGCAATGAAGAAAGTCATTCCGCCCCTGGTGTCGCTGTTCATCGGCTTCTTTCAGGACACGACGCTCGTGACCATCGTTGGGCTGCTCGACTTCCTCGATACTGTGCGCTCGGCGATGCGCGATCCGGTCTGGCAGGGCATTGCCGTACTGGAAGGGTACGTGTTCGCCGCTGCCGTCTATTTCCTCTTCAGTGCACTGATGGGTGCCTATAGCCGTTTCCTCGAACGTTATTTCAGGACAAGCCATGACTAAGCAGATCACCGTCATCCGTAATGTCGAAACGATCGTCGCCTATGACGAAAAAACCGGCAGCCATGCCTATCTCAACAATGGCGATATTGCCTTCGATGACACGTCTATCCTGCACATTGGTGGGCACTATACCGGTCCATTTGCGGTGGAAGAACACGGCCAGGGCAGTATGCTGTTGCCTGGTCTCATCAACATCCACTGTCATTCCGATGAGGAGCCGCTGTCAAAGGGCATATTCGATGACATGGGCACAGCCGCCCTCTGGGGTCAGGCGATGTATGAATATTCGGGCCTGATCGAAATCAGCCAGGAGGCGCGTGAAGCGTCACTAACGATCATGCTTGGCGACCTTATTCGCAGTGGTGTTACCACACTTCTCGATATTGCCGGGCCTCATGACGCGTGGCTGCCGACGCTGGTTAAAAGCGGTGCCCGTACCTATGCCGCGCCGGGATTTCGTGAAGCGAGCTGGCACGTCGAAAACAGTCACCGACTGGAATATCGCTGGGATAAGGCACGTGGTCGCGAGGCCTACCAACAGGCACTTGCCTGTGTTGACGCCGCCGAGGCCCACCCTTCCAGCCGCATTGGTGGCGTCATCGCCCCGTCGCAGGTTGAGACATGCTCTGAGGACTTGCTGATTGAAGCGACGGCGGCGGCCAAAAGCCGTGGCGTGCCGATCACAATTCATGCCGCGCAGACCATGGCAGAACATGAGGAATTGTTGCGCCGAACTGGCAAGACGGCGGTCAAATATCTAGAAGGGCTCGGTATTCTCGATGAAAGGCTGATCCTCGGTCACTGTATTTTCCTCGACAGCCATTCCTGGACACGTGAACGCACGCAGACCGATATGGAGCTGCTTTCTAAACGCGGTACCAGCGTTGCCCACAGCCCGGTTACGTTCTCGCGCAGCGGCATGATCCTGGAATCGATCGGGCGTTATCGCCGGGCCGGTATCAATGTCGGTATTGGCACGGACAGTTATCCTTACAATATGCTGGAAGAGATGCGCCGCGCGCTAATCTGCGCGCGAATTGCCGGCAAGAGCGTTTTCGACATCAAGACCGGTGATATCCTGGACATGGCAACACTTGGTGGTGCGAAGGCACTTGGCCGTTCGGATATTGGTCGCATTGCGGTTGGCGCAAAGCCGGACTTCTCGCTTGTTGATCTCAACCATCCCGCCATGCAGCCGGTGTACGATCCACTGCGCAACCTGCTGCAATGCGCGGCAGAGCGCGCGGTAGAGGCCGTCTATGTCGATGGACAATGTATTGCGCGTGGCGGCAAGTTGCTTGGGCTGGATTATGATGCTGCGGTCCAGGTGATGAAGGAGGCCTCGAAATTTGCGGTCAGCCGTATTGCCCAAAAGGACCCTCAAGGCCGTTCGCTTGGCGAACTCGCACCTCTGTCTCTTCCAGTCCTCAATTGATCTAGTCGACAGGGCCAGATGCAAAACTGCCTGCCAAAGGCAGTTTTGTCAGGCCTTTGTTTGGCCACGTTTGGCGGGTGAAGGCCCAAAAATGGCTGTCTAGGCAATTAAAGTGGCCTCGCAACGTTGTATTTACAGTATTTACTATCAAATATCGGTTGCGGTTGACGGCGCAGATGCCTAATCTCCCGCGTCGGCGGCATAAGGGCCGCCATTATTTACGGGGATATACATGGCCACTGGGACAGTAAAGTTTTTCAATCAGGACAAAGGCTTCGGCTTTATCACGCCAGACAATGGCGGCGTTGACGTATTCGTTCACATCTCTGCAGTTCAGAGCTCGAGCCCACTTCGTGACGGCCAGAAGGTCAGCTACGAAATCGGTCAGGACCGCAAGACTGGCAAGTCGAAAGCGGAAAACGTCGTACCTGCTTGATTAAATCACGGCTCGTTGCCGCGCGTGAATGGGGATCGATTTGATGACAGGTCGCCCCATCTGCGCGGAGACGCTTTTTCGCCGGCACGCTTGATTATGCATTTTGGGAGCTGTGCGGCGCCGTTTACGCTGCCAGAGCCGGCTCTCAGTGAAAATCACCAGTGAGCAGTGTGAAAATACGAAATTTACAGCGGGGTCCGAGTTTGTGCTCGGACCCCGCTGTTATTTCTGGTTACGCCTTGTAGGTCTGGACAGCGCCTGGCAGCTTGCTCCACTGGGCATACCAATTGTCGAACAGCTTCAGCTGTGCTTCGACGTAACCGCGCTGGCTGTCAGAGAGGAAATCGCTCTCATTGAAGTTCAGCGTGTATTCCTTGTCGCCCTTCACCACCATCATGTGCTTGAAGTAGAGAACGAGATCCGGGCCTTCATCGAAGGATGACAGCACGGCAAGAGCGTTTTCCAGTTCCAATGCACGCTGACGAGCGTCCGCATCACCTGTTGCCGCAGCCATGGAGAGCTTGCACAGGTGCAGGACTTCCTTCGGCAGGACGTTGCCGATGCCGGTGATTGCACCGGTTGCTCCGCAATTGACGAAGCCGTGGACGACGGCGGTGTCGACACCAATCATCAGCGTGACTTCATCATCGCGGCTGGTGATGTTCTCTGCGGCATAACGCATGTCAGCCGGGCCACCGAATTCCTTGAAGCCGACAAGGTTCTTGTGCTCCGAACGAAGATCAAAGAACAGGTCGGCACGGGTCGCAAAGCCGTAGTAGGGGCTGTTGTAGATCACCGCCGGAAGATCAGGTGCTGCAGCGAGGATGGCCTTGAAGTGGCTCTTCTGGGCACTCACGACCGAGCCACGCGACAGGACGCGCGGAATAACCATCAGACCCTGCGCGCCTACCTTCTGGGCATGGGCTGCGTGGGCAACGGCCGAAGCGGTGTTGACGGCGCCGGTTCCAACGATCACAGGCACACCTGCCTTGACCAGACGCTCGACACCTTCCATGCGCTGTTCGTCGGTCAGGAGTGGCCAGTCACCCATCGAACCGCAATAAACCACCGCTGACATGCCGAGCGCGATCAACTCTTTGCCCTTCTTGACCAATGCGTCGAAGTCCGGCGTGCGGTCTTCTTTGCAAGGGGTCATCAATGCAGGCATAGTGCCCGAAAATACTGCGGCGGACATGCGGCTTCCTTTCTGTTGAGCCATTTCACTCACGGGATCAATGGACTTTATACATTCGATTACCCTGGATATAATCTAGTGTATTCATATTGTCGACAGCAAATCTGGATAAATTAAGGATGCCCGCACAATTTCCCCGGTAAGCTCACACATCCGGTTTGACAGAGGCTTGTTTTAAGTTGGCAATGTCGGGAAAGCTGCCGGAAATTCAGCCGTCTAAAGGATGGCTGTTTGGAACAGGAGCAATCCGCTTGAACACGCCTCGATGGAGGCCTGCCGCGCAAAGGAGACAATAGCGATTGGTTACGCAGGCTCACTAGCAGGTGGCGCGCAGGTCCGGCTCAGTAACCACCGGTCAGGAAAATGCTTTCGCCGGTCATGAAGCTGCAGGCCGGAGATGACAGGAAAATCGCCGCTCCGACCATCTCTTCCGGTTGCCCTGCTCTGCCCATCCAGTTCAGGGTGCGGACATAATCAGCCCAACCCTCGGGATCCTCATCTTTCCTATGTGCGTTGCGGTCGGTATCGATCAAGCCAGGCGCCAGCGTATTGAGCAGGACATTGTCGCGGGCAAAATCCCGTGCCTGGCTCTGGATAAGATTATGCTGTGCCGCCTTGGTGGCAGCATAGACGGTAACAACGCTTTTGGGTCGAAGCTGGTTGATCGACCCGATCGACACCACCCGGCCCCATTTGCGGGCCGCCATCAGCGGCAGTGCCGTCTGCAGCATATCCACCGTCGAACCGAGATTCACCGCCAGTTGGAACGCAAGATCAGCGGGTTTCAGATCAGGCAGGGTCGCGTTGATCTGAGCGCTGGCATTGATGATGAGAATATCGATCGGTGCGATGGCCTCAGCCCGTTCAATCAGGTCGCGGCCAGCATCGGGGCTTGAGAGATCGCTTGCCAGTTCCTGTGCGGTACCGCCTGCGTCGGTAATGCGTTGCTGAACAGCTGCTGCGCCTCCGGCTTTTGTGCCGTGCAGAATGATGTGCGCGCCAGCCCCCGCCAAACCTTCGGCAATTGCGGCACCGATGCCGCGACTGGAGCCCGTCACCAGTGCTGTGCGGCCCTTCAGGCCAAAAACTGTTTCAAGACGCATCATTTATCCTTCGGACACTGAACCTTCGAATAGCGGTATGCGCGCACCGGCAACGCCGGGGCGGCAGGAGAACAGGCCACCCGACAGTGGTGCATCTGCCAGCGCCGAAGCTGGCAAACGTGTGCGGGCGCTGGTGATGAAAAGTGTCGAGAGGTCTGGACCGCCAAAGGCGATACTGGTTGGTCTTGGCACCGGCAGATCGATCACCTGGTCCAGCTTGCCATTGGGTAGATAGCGATGCACGCACCAGCCATCCCAGATTGCGCACCAGACACCGCCTTCAGCATCGACCGCGAGCCCGTCCGGTCGACCGTCGGCGACCGGAATGCGCGCAAATTCGCGTCGTCCCGACAGAGTGCCGGTCACTGGATCGCAATGATATGCGTGGATGAGCCCCGGCACGGTATCGACAAAATAGAAGGTGCGAGCATCCGGGCTCCAGCCAAGGCCATTGGATACGATAATACCGCCCTCCTTGCGTTCGGAGGCACCAGAGGCATTGATGCGGTACAGCGCGCCTGTTGGTTTGGAGGCGTCGATCCGCATTGAGCCAACCCAGACAGCACCGTCGGGTCCACATTTGGCATCGTTCAGGCGGTTATCGGCAATGCCCGCTTCCGGGCTGACGAAAGGTGTCAAGCGACCGGAGGCAAAATCCAGCCATTCAATGCCATCTTGCGAGGCAACCAGCAGACGGCCTTGCGAAACTGGAATGACAGCACTGACCAACTTGCCGGTTTCCGCAGTGTCGTTGCGGCCGGTTGCCGGGTCAAAGCGATGGACCGCCGGGTGCAGAATATCCACCCAGTAGAGGGCCCTTTCGTCTTCGTGCCAGACCGGGCTTTCACCAAGTTGTGCGCCCCAAGGCAGAACGCAACTGAGGTCCGCCATGTGGCGCCCGACAGCTGTGCGAGGACGCGGACGTGAACTGATGGCGACGGCACCCGCGGCACCGGTAATGCGCCGGGCTGCTGCAATCAGTTCACGGCCAGCTGGATGGATGTTGGATGCATCGAGACGTGAGGATGGGCCAAGCGCCACCAGTACGCCGATCGGCGTATTGTCGCGCCCCATCACAGGAGCAGCCACCGAATTTACGCTGCGCAAATGCTCTTCATAGGAAATAGAATAACCGCGAGCCCGCGTCAGTGTCAGGTCGGCCTGCAGCGCGTCCAGTGTGGTAATGGTTTGTGGCGTTTGCGCGTCCAACGTCAGACGCTCGATGAGTGACCGGCCGACTGCAGGGTCCTGAAAGGCGAGAAGCGCCTTGCCAGGCGCGGTGCAATGTAGCGGCACGCGGCGGCCCACTTCAACGCGTACGGACAGACCATTGGGTGAACGTTCGACCAGATATTGCGCCATCACACCGTCCAGACGACACAGGGCCACCGTCTCGCCAAGCTCGGCCGCTAGCCGTTCCAGTTCAGGTGTTGCGGCCGAGACGAGATCGAAACTCTCCCACACCTTATGCGACATTTCGAGAAAACGCTGGCCCAGCACGTACGTGCCGCGCGCCTCGTCCTGGCGCACCAGCCCGTAGGCGATGAGCGTGCGCAGAATGCGTGCAAAGGTGGGTTTTGGCAGGCCAGAGGCGCGCAGCAATTCTGCAAAACGCAACGGTTCTGGGGCATCGGCGACCATGTCGAGCAAGGTCAACCCTTTGGCGAGCGCGGCTGTCCCTCCCGGCGTTTCAGGCTTCATGGCCTCTTCCCCCAAGGCTCGTTCTCCCCGGTGAGACGCTGCCGCCTTGCGGCGATGGCCTCGTCCAGCATTCGCTTCATCGTCCATTCCGCCCTAAACCCCAGCCTGTTCCTGATACGCGCGTTTGACGTATGGTAATAAACGCCTGCGCCGGGAAAATCGACTGGTACGATTGGAAGGCCGGTTAAAGTTGCCATTTCGGTGATGAGTTCGGCAAAATCTTCCGGTTCGTCTGATCCGAGATTAAAGATCTGACCTGCCGCGTCGGGATGATCGAGCGCCAGGAGAATACCCGCCACCATGTCGCGGGTTTCGGTTATGTGCATGCGGAACGCACGGCCGTTTTCATTGCGTGCTAGAACATGTGCGGGCTCGCCGATGTCTCTGGAGCGCAGAAGATCGGCTATAGCAAGGTTTCCAAAGTTTTCTTGCTGGCGGATACGTGGTCTCAGGAAAAAACGCGGGCCCGAAAAGAAGCTGTCTTCATCCAGCAATTCACTGGCGTCCTGCGTGTGCGAAAATCGCAGGATCACGGTTTCCATTGTGCCAGTGCGCTGGTGGAACTGTACCAGTTCTTCCCCAAGCAATTTGGTCAGACCGTAAGGAGAGTTTGGACGGAGTGGATGCTCCTCGGTGACCGGTAGAAACTCTGGCCGATTTTCAGGATAGACTTCGCCTGAGGACGCAAAGACAAAACGACGCACACCTGCGGCCGCAGCCGCATCCAGCAGCCGCCGCGTTCCCTCGACATTGGCTGCAAACATGCGGTCGCGGTCAGCGGCTGCCCAGGACATGAACGCGCCGAGATGCAGGATGTCTGTTACGCCTTCAACTGCCTGCGTCAGACTGGCAGCATCTTCAAGCGAACCAACGACATCGCCATCCGTCCCTGAAGGCTTGACGTCAAAACCGCGGACTGGCTGGCTTTTTGCTCTCAATGCAGCAGTAACAGCGCGGCCAACCCGCCCTGCTGAGCCGGTGACCAGAATCATAACCGTTCACCGGTCTTGGCATCGAACAGATAAAGCTGGGCAGGATCAAAGCGGAGCCTGATGTCTTCGTCCCGTGGCAGATTTCCGGTATGGGAAACGCGGGCAATCAAGCCCTTCGATTTTCCTTCTTCACCGTCTGCGATGCGTGCGCCTTCAACGTTGAAGTAGACGTATTTTTCCGATCCGAGGCTTTCAATCAATGTTGGGCGGACAGAGAAGGTCACCGGCGCATCACCAAGCACGAGGTGCTCCGGTCTCAGGCCAATCACGACCGCACCCTGATGGCTGGTGGCGCGTGGCAAGGCCACCTGCTGACCAAACACCGTCACCGTGCTATCGCGCAATTCCGCATTGAGAAAGTTCATGCCCGGCGAACCAATGAAGCCTGCCACAAAAAGATTGGCGGGGTTATTGAACAGCTCGTCGGGTGCAGCGATCTGCTGGATGATACCGCCCTGCATGATCACAACACGGTCAGCCATGGTCATGGCCTCGACCTGGTCGTGGGTCACGTAAACGGTGGTCACACCGATGCGTTTGTGCAGGGCACCGATTTCGGCGCGCATATGGACACGTAGCTTGGCATCAAGATTGGACAAAGGCTCGTCCATCAAAAACGCCTGTGGCTGACGCACGATTGCACGGCCAAGTGCGACGCGCTGGCGCTGGCCGCCGGAGAGTTCCTTTGGTTTGCGGTCGAGATAGGGCGTCACTTCAAGGATACGCGCTGCATCATCAACACGTCGATCGATTTCTGTTTTGTCAGTGCCGCGCATCTTAAGGCCGAAACCGATATTCTGGCGTACGGTCAGATGCGGATAAAGCGCGTAATTCTGAAACACCATGGCGATGTCGCGATCGCCGGGCGCAAGATCCGTTACCTCGCGGTCACCGATGAAAATCTCGCCTTCGGAGGCAGGCTCGAGACCCGCCAGGATTTTCAGCATTGTTGATTTGCCGCAGCCGGACGGTCCAACCAGCACCACGAACTCGCCGTCTTCGATCTCCAGAGAGAAGGGCCGCAAGACGTTGAGCGCACCATAGGACTTGCTGACATTGCGAATGGAAATATTGGCCATGCTTATTTCTCCGCGCCAGCGGTAAGACCGCCGACCAAATAACGTTCAAGAAAGAGGTAGATTGCGATGATTGGCAGCGCGATGAACACCGATGCGGCGGAAATGTCGTTCCAGTAGGTGACATATTCACCCTGCATCGTGGTGATGCCGAGATTGGCTGTCCAGTTGTCGGGTGAATTGACGAGGAAGGTGCGCGCATAGGCATAATCTGCCCAGCTGAGCACGAAGGCATAAAGCGCGGTTGCGGCAAGGCCCGGCGTCGCGATCGGCAGGACCACACGGATCATGGCGCCAATGGGCGAACAACCGTCAACCATGGCAGCCTGTTCAAGCTCCTTCGGAATGGTGTCGAAATACCCCTTCAGCATCCAGGTGGCGAAGGGAATGATCATCGTCGAATGCGCCAGCACAAGCGTCCAAAGACTGCCGATCAGGCCAAAGCTAGAGAAGATCGAAAACAGCGGAATGACCAAGAGTGTGGCCGGCAACATCTTGGCGGTGAGGACGAACATCCCCATGGTCGCGCCACCCCGCATGGAATAGCGTGACAATGCGTAACCGGCGCTGACAGAAACCAGCATCGACAGCGCCACCGAGCCGATGGCGGCAAGCATCGAGTTCCAGAGCCACATTAGAATGGGTTTTGCGGCCCAGACGCGGGCAAAGATGTCCCATTGCGGATCGTCAGGCCAGAAGGTTGGCGGCAGGCGGTAAAGTTCATCGGTCGTCGACAGCGCCGTTACCAGCAACCAATAAACCGGAAACAGGATCATGATCAGCGTGAACGCGACCGTGGCGTAAAGCGCGAGACTCTGTGCGAATGTACGTCTCATCAAAGCCTCCTCAATAAATGGATTTCGAACGCCGGCCCAACATCAAAAGGCTGGCAATAATGCAGATGACCAGTGTCAGTACGCCGACAGCGGCGGCACGGCCGAAGTTGTGGTACTGGAAAGCCTGATCGTAGGTCATGATCGATAGTGTCTGGGTGGAGCGCAGTGGCCCGCCACCGGTCAGGACCTTGATGATCGAGAAATCACGGAAAACCCAGAGCAGTGTCAGCACGAGTGTGACACCGAGCACCGGCATCAAAAGCGGCATGGTGATCCAGCGGAAACGCTGCCAGACACCGGCACCATCGACCTTTGCGGCGGCATAATAATCCGCAGGGATCGACTGAAGGCCGGCAAGGCACATGATCGATACGAAGGGGAACCCTTTCCAGACCATGGTAATGGCCACCGCCCAGAAAGCCGCCGTCGAACTGCTGATCCACGGGATCATCTGGTCGGTAAAACCAAGCTGTATCGCCAGCCAGCCGAACAGCCCGAAAGAGGTATCAAACATCCAGGCAAAGATCACCACAGCGATGATTTCCGGTACTGCCCAAGGCAGTGCCATGCCGAGGCGGGCGGCGGTGCGACCTTTGAAACGGTTGTTTACGAGAAGTGCTGTGCTGAGACCGACGGCAACACTGCCGACTGTAACCACAATCACCAGTTTCAGCGTAACCCAGCAGGCCAGCCAGAATTCTGGCGAGGAAAATAGCCACACATAGTTGCTGATCGAGAACGGACGGCTAGCACCACCCAACCTTGGTATCTTGACTTGCTGGAACGACAGGTCGATCGCCAGGACAAGCGGCCAGACGATGATGGCGGCGACCATCAAAACCGCCGGGGCGATTAAGATGTAGCCGAGAAGATGTTGCCGGCTGGGGCGCGCAAGGTCAAAGAACTTGCGTCGCTCCGGCTGAACGGTGTCGGTCATGGATATTTCTCCTGCCGGATGCTGTGTGATATGTGCATGGCCCGCAAGGCAAGCGGGCCATGGTCCCAAAAAAGCGTCAGCCTTTGATGCTTTCCGCCTTGGCCTGCATGGTCTTTGCGACTTCCGCAGGGTCGAGGTCCTGAATGATCATCCGTTGCGTCTCTTCCATCACCATCTTGCTGAACTCGTTGTAATAGAGCTCAAGCCCGATCGGTACACGGTCGATCCCCTTCTCCGATGCAGCCTTCATCGTTTCCAAAAGAATCGGGAAATGCGGAATGGTCTTTTCAACGCCAGACACATCAGCCTTAGGGCTTGGCGGCGTGTTGCCGCCTAGCGTCGCATAGGTGCGCTGGAATTCAGGTGTCATCGTCAGCTTGATGAAATCCCAGACCAGTTGTTTCTGGTCATCGGGAATGTCTGATGGCATGGCCAACACGTTGGATGAGCCACCGAGCGGCGGTGTCAGCGGTGGTACAGCATAAACGATGTCGTTCTTGGCCGAACCTTTTTCGGTGGTGCCGTAAAGCCATGGTCCATCCAGACGCATGGCCATTTTTCCATCGGCAAAAAGCTTGCGCACATCGCTAGCACTCATATCGACCGGGCTGATGCCGCTTTTCATCACGGTTTTCCACCGTGTCAGACCCTCGACCATCTCAGGCGTATCAATGGTGATATTGCCGTCCTTGTCAGTCCAATAGGCACCGGCATCGATGATGTAGTTCAGCATCTCGGTGAGATATTGGCCCGGGCCACCCTTGGTTTCATGACCCGTACCGAACTGGTCGATGATACCGTCACCATTGAGATCCTTGGTGGTTGCCTTGGCAGCGGCAAAGAATTCATCATAAGTCTTTGGCACCGCAATGCCGGCCTCATCGAGAATCTTCTTGTTGTACGCCATCACGAAACCGAAGTAGTTGGTCATGATGCAGACGGTTTCACCGTTCCATTCACAAGTTTTCTGACCGGCCCAGCCGGTCATGTCGATGCCGTCCTTTTCGAGCCAGGGATCGAGTGGCTCCAGCCAGCCGCTATCGGCAAACATCTGGAATTCGAAGGATGCGAGATGCACGATCTGTGGCGGCTGGTTGGCCGCAAACAGCGTCGTCATCGTATCAGCGTAGGAACTGCGCTCGGCCTTGGTGAATTCGATCTTCACGCCGGGATGCTGTTTTTCAAATTCTGCAATGGCCGAGTGCCACCACTCACCGGTGCCAGCATCATCGGTTTGCCAGGAAATGAATTTCAGCACCGTGTCGGCCATGGCAGGCGCAAGGCTGCCAATGGTCACCAAAGCTGTGGTTGCGGCGCCGAGCGCCAGTCTTTTCATTGTCTTGTTCATGGCTTCCTCCCAAAGAACCAATTCAGATACGTTCAAGCATACTGATCGCCGCCTCCGACGGCTTTACCCCGAGCCCTGGCCCGGAGGGCAGGTAATAACGACCTTCGCGGCAATCCATGTCACCTGAAAGGAGGCGACGGTTCGGCTCGAAAATCGAATGCTGGAATTCGTGGCCTTTAAGCGTCTTCAATGTTGAAGACGCCTGCAGACTTGCCGCCAGAAAGATACCGGCGCCCACTGTTGCGTGCGGGATCACGTCAATGCCATGTTCGGTCGCAAGGGCGCCGATGCGAACAAAGTTGGTGATGCCCTTATGGCCCATTTCCGGCTGTACAATGGCGATGCGGCATCGCTCGATGCGGGCGCGCATGTCCCAATGGGTGCGCCACTCCTCCCCGACAGCGATCGGGATGTCGGTGCCTTTGGATACTTTTTCCAGCCCGGCAATGTCTTCGGTCCAGACTGGCGCTTCGGCGAACCATGGATCAAACGGCGCCATGTCTGCGATCAGCTCCAGCGCCCGTTCCGGTGTCTGGTTCCAATGCATGTCGGCGGCGATTTTTGCCTGCGGTCCCAAAACCTTGCGCAGGTTTTCCATTTCTGCGGCCGGGCCATCATCGGCCACCGGTGTCGCAAATTTGAAGGCGTCAAAGCCGCGATCCTGCCAGTATTTTGCCAGTTCGCCGCGTGCCTGCAGCGTCTTTTCCGGCAGGCCCGAAACATAAGCCGGAAAATCGTCTACGCCACCGCCCAGCATATCACGCACAGATTTACCCGCTTCCTGACCGGCTATATCCCACAGAGCAATATCGAGGGCCGCCAGTGCATCGACATAAAAGCCACCCGTGTAACCACGCACCCGCATCATGTCATAGAGATCGTCATAGATTGCGGACGGATCAGAGGCGTCGCGGCCGATGACAAAACCGGCCAGCAGATCATTGATCAGTGCGGCTACAGCGCCTGGTGCGACGATGCCATAGGTCTCGCCCCAGCCAACCACCCCATTTTGGGTGGTCATGCGCACAAGCACGCTGCGGTCGAAGGTTGGGTAAACCGTGCGGTTTCCCTTGCGTACGATGTAGCCGTTGGGGTTGACAACCTCACCTTCCCTTAAAGCGCCCAGATATGGCACTTTACGGGGTTGGGTCAGGGTAAAAACCTCGATGGATGCGACCGGGCTGCTCATGCGGCCTCCGCGGAGAGAAGACCGAGTTCCACTAGATTGGCATCGATGTCGGCAATCGCTGCCGCGTCGAGATCAGGGGTCGGAGCACGTACACCGACACCGTCGATGATGCCGCGACGGGCCAGCACATGTTTGGTCAATCGCATACGGTAGACTGCCTGCAAGACCAGAAGCGGCAGGGTGCGAACATAGATCGCCCGCGCCTCGTTGTGTTTGCCGGCAACCAGTGCCCGGTCGATTGCCACATGTTCGCCTGCAATCTCGAGAGCTGGCATGGCAGCCGTCGCGCCGCGAGCATATTCGTCCAGGATGTAACGCGCACCGCCGCCACCGATCACGCCTTTCAGGCTTTCTGGGGCATTCGCGATGATGTGGCTGATGGCTGGGCCGGCCGGCAGTGTCTCTTCCTTGACATAGGCGACACGCGGCAAGGCACGAATAATCTCGACAATAGCATGGGGTGACAGGTCTGAACCGCGTGGTGCAGGCGCATTCTGCAGGATGATTTCGATCTCTGGCAGTGCGTCCAGCACATGGCCAAGAAATTCGATCAATGCCGGGGCATCGGTGCCGACCGATTTTGGCGGCTGCACCATCAGATGGCGGATACCGTGGCTGGCGGCCACCCGGCCGTGCTCCACCACTTCGCGCCAATCAGCGGCACTGGCACCAGCCACTACAGGGACCCGCCCTGCAGCCTCTTTAACAACCACTGCCAGAAGCTCGGCACGTTCGTCAGCGCTGAGGTTCTCAACCTCGCTGGCAAAGCCGGGAAAAACCACGCCGTCCACGCCCTGTTCGAGTGCAAACCGCACCAGCCGTGACATGCCTGCCTTATCAACCTCTCCGCTCTTCAAAAACGGTGTTGGCAGAACGGGCAGTATGCCCTTCAGACCAGTCGCCATTTCCTCACCTCCCATTGAAGTCTCACATATTGATACTTTGAATTCACTAATTGACACTACATGCGCAAAACTCTTATGACAAGCCCTCAGATGAAAATGAGCGAGGAGGCTCACGACATGGCAGAACAAACCGCATCGATCATCGTCGATTGGGGAACCACATCACTGAGAGCTGCGCTGGTGGACGCCAATGGTGAACAACTGGACCAGTTGGAAACCGCACAGGGCATCTCGTCCCTTCAGAAGGGCGAACATGAGGCTGCATTGATGGGGGCTCTGGCGCCCTGGTTCTCGACCCATGGTGCGATCCCGGTGGCTGCGCTCGGTATGATCACCAGCCGCAACGGCTGGGTGGAAATTCCCTACGTGCCCTGCCCGGCAGGACCTGCAGACCTGGCCGCCGGCAGCACAAAACGACAGTTGCCGAATGAGTCGGACCTGGTTTTCCTGCCGGGATTGACCGACCCGGCCCGTCGCCCCTTCCCGGATGTGATGCGCGGTGAAGAGACGCAGATCGTTGGGCATGGGCTAGGCGCTGATGCAACCATCATCATTCCGGGCACCCACAGCAAATGGGCAAGCGTCAAAGCTGGCAAGATCGCCGGTTTTCAAACATTCGTGACTGGTGAAATCTTCGCGCTGTTGATCAACCATTCCTTCATTGCCCGAGGTGCCACCCAGCCGCCCATTGATGATCCGGCCGCTTTTGACCAGGGCCTTGAGGAGGCGAAAAACTCGCGCGCGATGCTCTCACTGCTGTTTTCATCGCGAACGGGCGGATTGGCTGGCAAGCTGTCACCCGATCAGTTGCGATCCTACGTTCATGGCATGGTCATTGGTCAGGAATTCCGGCAGGCCTGCGATGCGGGCTGGTATTCGCCGGGCGACAAGGCAACCATTGTTGGCAATGACGGATTGAACGACCTCTATCTGGCCGCAGCCAGAAAATTCGATCTGGAAATTGACCTCGGTGCAGATGACGTTCTTGTTCGCGGGGCGTTGAGTGTTCTCAAACATTCACTTTCGTAAACCTGCAATAGTCCGGGAGAAACCCAATGTATGACTTTCCGCCCAGTATCGGCACAGGCCGTCACGAAAACGATATCATCACAACGCTGGCTCGGCTGGAACGCGTCGGCCTGCCTGATGATCCGATTGCCTTTTACGGTTCGTCCTCGTTTCGGATATGGAGTTCGATCACCGAAGACCTCGGCTCACTGGATGTCGTCAATCTGGGGTTCGGCGGTGGTACATATCTTTCCGGCATCCACTACATGGACCAGCTTTTGACGCCTCTGAAGCCACGGCGGATTGCCCTGTATTTTGGCGAAAATGACATTGCCAGCGATGGCCTGACAGCCCAGACAACTCTTGGCCATTTAAAGACATTGCGAGAGGCTATTTCAAAGACTTTGCCGGAGGCCAAGGTTTTTGTTTTTGCCATCAAACACAGTCCGGCCCGCTGGATTTATCGCGATGAATTTGACTTGTTCAACCAGCTGGCCCGTCAGTGGTGTGAAACGGATGGCAATGCCAGCTGGCAAGATCCAAGCGTCGGCCTGATTGGCGAAAACAGGTTGCCGATGTTTCGCTACTACCTTCCCGATCTCGTTCACATGAATGCTGCCGGTTACGCCGTTTGGTCGACATTTCTGAGGAAAACGTCGGGTTTGCTGGGCTGACATGAACAGGCACGATCCGTTGCCAAGCGGTCGGCAAGTGGGTAACTGCAAGTATGCCGTGAGGCATGCTTGCTTTGCCCTCAAACTCGCGCCACTATTCGTGCCAGCAGCCACAGCGCGTGTGCCACGCATGACTGAAAATCTGACTGAAGGTAATTTAATGAGCTTGCTTGCGCCAACGCTTTCAGAACTTCTTGATGAACAGGAAAAACTGCAGCTTCCGCATTTTGACTATGACGTTGCCTGGCAACTTGGCGCAAAAATTCGCGAGCGCGCAGTCGCTGCCGGCTTGCCAATCGCAATCGAGGTCCGGCACGGCAACGACGTGGTGTTTGCATGTCTTCTGCCGGGCGCAACGATCGATAATTTCAATTGGGCACGCCGTAAATGTGCGGTTGTACACCGGTTTCAAAAAAGCTCTCTCTACATGCGGATATTGGCGGAAGAGAAGGGCTACAACCTCAATGAACGGTTTGCATTGCCTGTTCTGGATTTCGCACCGTCTGGTGGTGCTGTCCCGCTTTTCCTGAAAGGCGGCCTGTTCGTCGGGTCTGTCGCGGTAAGCGGTCTGCCGGATGTTGAAGATCATAGGCTGGCGGCGGAATGTATCGCTGAGCTTTTATAGGCTGCACAATTCGCCGCGCTAATACGCTGCTGGACTTGAAACTCAAGTCCAGGCGTATCGGACAATGTGGAAGAACACCGGTGCTGCAAACACCAGGCTGTCTGCCCGGTCCAGCATGCCGCCGTGGCCTTCGATCATATGGCCCCAGTCCTTGACGCCGCGATCCCGCTTGATGGCGGAGGCAACGAGGCCACCGAAAAAGCCCATGACGCAGGAAAGTGCGGCCAGAAAACCGGCTTCCAGTGGTGAAAACGGGGTGAGCCAGAACAGCCCTGCCCCCATAAGAGACGCGCTGGCGATGCCGCCAATCAGCCCTTCCCAGGTTTTGGATGGCGAGATGCTGGGCGCCACCTTGTGACGACCGAACAGTTTGCCAAAGATATATTGCAGCACATCGCTGCCTTGCACTGTGGCAATCAGAAAGGCGATGAGCAACAGCCCACGCCCTTCATTGCCGGGAATGGGTAGCGTGACGAGCGCCGGAACATGGCTGAGGCAATAGACCGACAGCATCACACCCCATTGCTGTTCGCTGACCCGCTCGAGAAAGCGGGACGTGTCGCCGCGCATCGCCGTAATCGCTGGCATGGCAAGGAAGCAGTAGACCGGAATAAAGATCGAATAGAGTCCGTACCAATCGATCCAGATCAGATAATATTGCGTAGGCACAATGATCAAGAACATGCCAAGCAATGTCCAGCGGTCGGCGTGGCGCGTCTTGGTCAGCGTTACATATTCCCGCAGCGATGCGAAGGAAACAAAGGCAAAAAGCAAAAGCACCCCGCGTGTCCCAAACAGAAACGCGAAGCTGATGCCGGCGACCATGATCCACCACGCCTTGATACGCGCATTGAGATTGTCCAGTGTTGATGGCAGCGGTTTGGGGCTGCGCCAGGACAACACACCGGCAATGACGCTCGCGGTGACGAGCACCCCGATCAGACCGAGAAAAAGGCGCGTGGTGTCGTCGCTCATCCGTTATTTCCATCTTTTCGCGGGGCAAGGGATAGAAGGGCTTGCCGGGCGCGCTCGAGAAATTCTTTGCGGTCTTCGCCCTCTTTGAGCGTCACCGGCGCACCAAAAACGGTGCGGCATAACAGCGGGACGGGAAGGAGAGCCCCCTTGGGTAGAACGCGGGACATGTTTTCAATCCAGCAGGGAACCAGTTCGACACCCGGTCGGGCGACCGCGAGGTTGTACAAGCCGGAGCGAAACCGCAGCAAGGGTTCCTCTGTCATATTGCGGGTGCCTTCAGGGAAAAAGATCAGTGATTCACCGGCGTCGAGCGCATCCAGCATGACCTGCATGGGGTCGGCAATTCTTTCCACCCAGTTGCGCTCGACAAGCACCGTTCGCAGCAAGCGGCGGGAAATGAAACGGCGCATATGCCCTGTGCTCCAATAATCGGCACCGGCCACCGCCGCTGTCCGGCTACGCTCGGATGGTGTCAGGCACGTTGCGACGAGAATGAAATCGCCGTGACTTGCGTGATTGGCGAAATAGATGCGCTGACCACCATTTGGTGCTGATCCGACCCAGATAGGCCGCACGCCGGTCACCGCTCGCGCAAGCACAGCGAGCATCGACCCGGAGACGATCTGAAGCAGAGAAGCACCGCCGCTCATGTCGCAACTCCATCGACGGCATCAAGCATAAGAATGCCATAGAGCAAAATAGCGATGGCAAGGGTCGACCATTGCAAAAGAATGAGACGACGGCATCCGGAAAACCGTTGTAATAGCGGTGCCGGAACGGCGGGCCTCGCCCGAAGTCTCATACGGGCCAAAACGTCATCGATAGCGGCGAGTGCTTCGCCTTCGCTGTCATGAGATGCGGCCAGATGAAAGAGACGAGCGTCGAAGAGAAGATGGACGGCCAGCGCGATCGGCGCAAGGCAGAAAGCCAACAGCAGCCACCATCCAAGGGCTGCGGTAAAACCATGTGCCCCTGCCGTGACCGGTGCGACGGCGACCAGCAAAAGTGCGATCAGACCACCGGTGATGCCATTACGACGCAACCGTTGAGCCATGTGCATCGTGGCCGTTTTCCAGTCACTCATCGTGCCGCCTCATCGATTGCCGCATAGATCGCCTGTTTCAAATGAACCGGCCGACCAAGCGTCATCAGGTGTCCTGCTGCTGCTTTGGCATTTGTCGCGCGGCCTGACCGTACAAGCCAACACGCAACGACGGCAGCACTCCGCTGAAAACCGAGCGCGCAGCAGACGAGCACGGGTCCGTTCCGGCGAGCGTCATCAACGGCCAGCGCTCCGGCACGGATGCTTTCTGGCGTCAGGGCCAGCAGGTCGAGTGATGGAATGGAATGCCAGTTGAGGCCGGGGACGCAACGGGCTGGAAATTCTGCGGTCATATCGACAACAGAAGAATAGGCGGCAAGCTCTTTTCGATCAGGTGCACGTCCGAGAAACACTCTATCCGCGACCTCGACCGCAGCCGGTAGCTTGCGCGTCCACCACCAGCGGTTCACCTTTGCTCCGAGGCGATAGGGCCAAAGCAGCCAACGGCTCGCAAGGCTGGTTACGCCGTTGCCATCCTTTTGAAAGACCTGTGGACCCGCACCGGCGTAACCGATCGCTACCAGTGCCAGCGCAACACTCGGCCACAACCACAACAGGCCTGCGCCGGAATTGCGCAACGAAAGAACTGCGATCAGAAGAAACAATACGGCACCCAACGCATAGGCCACTGCCAGTCGTCTCGCCCTTTGATCACCGGTTAAATGGAAGGTGGCGATTGGTGACGTTTTTTGTGCCGGAAACAGCCAGAGGGCAAACAGACCGAGCAGTGCACCTGTCGGGATGTCGATCAGATGATGTTGCCAGGTGGTCAGCACCGATATGCCGATCAGCAGGCACCAGACGTGCCAAATACCGAGAACCGGACCCTTTAAACGGACACGCCAGTGATCCCAGATGATCACCAGAAGGGCAATGTGTAGCGAGGGTGCCTGATTGAACGGTTTGTCGAAGCCACCGAGAACATCGAACATGAAACCCGGCAAGCCATGAGTTTCAGGTCGGACAAAAATTGCCTGTAGCGGAAACAGCAGGAAGCAGACAACGGCTATGATCTGTGCGGTGAGATAACGACGCGCCAAGTGGCCGACGTCGTCCGTTGTGTCGTTGACAAACAGAGACAGCGCATAAAAAGCGTTGATCGACCAATAAGGTACGATTGACCAGGCAATGAAGGGAATGTGTTTTTCCCAGGCAAATGCCAGGTTCGGTACGTCTGCACGCAGCGATGCCTGCCAGTTCGCTAGGCCGTAGGTGAGATAAAAGAACGGAGCGAGGAAAGCGAGCCACAGGGCTGCCCGTCGCAGAACTGCGCTGCGTGTTCCCTCGGGAACCGATGTAACCCCCTCCTCCATGTCGCCCTCAGATACGTTCGGCCAGCGACACGGTGAAAATGCCCCACTTGTCGATGCGCTGCTCAATCTTGCGGAAACCGGCGGCCGCGACAAGCTGATCCATTTCCTGCTGCGTGCGGCGACGCATGATCCAGGCTTCGCCACCACGATGAGAGGTCAGCGCCCGCGCAATCATCTCTAGCTGCGGGTGCCAGGGCTGGCCAGTGTAAAGCAGCAGCGATCCCGGTTCCAGCGCCAGCGAAAGGCCGCGAAGCGAGGCTTCGATGGCATCATTGTCAGGGAACAACTCGTAGAGGCCGGAAACCACGGCAAGTGTCGGCTTTGGCTCAATCGCGGCCAATCCCGCCGTATCGAAGGCATCGGCGCGGTGGAACGAGGCGATATCACTCAGGCCACGCTCGGCAATCAGTGCGCCACCCTTTTCAACATTGATCGGTGAGTAGTCCTGCAGGCGGATACTGTCCGGTCGCACATCTGACGCTGCCACCGCATCAAGAATGTAACGTCCGTGACCGGCCGCGATGTCGAGCACGCGCACAGGCTTGCTCTCTGCCTTGAGCCGTGCGAATGCCTTGCCGATTAACTCTTGCAAATGCAGCTTGCGCTGCCGGATACCACGCCAGCCGATGGCATTGAGAAACTGGCGATCGATCAGCCGACCGCCAGGGCCAAGGCCTCGGGCATCGTCTTCATAGATGTAATCAAGCGTCGAGCCGGAATCGAAGCCGGTGCGAACACCCGTCTTGATGCCGTTTGAAAACAGACCGCCAAACCGGATCGAGGCGCGCGTCAAAGCCCAGTAGAGACCACGCGGTGTCATCAATGACAGTGGCGTTGCCAATCGGTCAGCCTCATCGCGGCTGTAACCGGAGAGATGTGCTTTGCGAAGATCTGCAACGACTGGCGTTTCATCGAAACGTGCCGTGATGAATGCATTGATCTTTTCCAATGCCTTGACCCGGTGTAACTCGCCGAGCGTGTCGTGATAAAAGCCTGGCAGCACATGGCGTTCCTTGATGGTGCTACCGAGATTCTCAAAAAAACGATGTTGAGGCGCATGTCGCACAACGAAATCACTGCCGGAAATGAGCAACTGCGTCGGTACAGTAATGGCGCGGGCGTCGGAGACTACCCTGTCGGCCGCCTCGTAAAGCTCCAGCAAAATGTTGGACGCGATGGGGCGGGTAATCTGCGGATCGCTTTCGAATGATGCAATACGCTCAGGATCATGCGTCAGGAAACGTGCCTTGACGTAGGAATTGACGAAGAAGGTGCCTTTCAGCTTCTGCCAAAGTGCAATGCCTTCCTTTGCAAAGGGAACATAAAGTTTGACGTCGAATGCTGGGGACGCCAATACCATCGCGCGGATATTGGGCGCATAGTCGTGCACCCAGGTTGCTGCTAGCACTGCACCAACACTCTGTGCGACAACGGCAATCTGATCGATGGCAAAACCGCCGGTCTCGCAAATATGACGGACGAAACAATCGAGATCACATACCGTATGGGCGAAGGATGGCGAGTGACCGCGTTCGCCGGGAGAATTTCCGTGACCGCGCGCGTCCCAGGCATAGAAAGCGAAGTCATCAAGACCAAGCTCTTCTGCAAGGTGGGCAACTCTGCCGCCATGTTCGTGGCCGCGATGGAGAAGCACGATTGCACCCTTGGCAGTGCCGGAGCGTGCCGGCCAGTAACGGTAGAAAAGCTCCACGCCGTCATGGCTCGCAAACTCTGATTTCATCATGCCGTTGTCACTCCCACTTGACTGAACTGGACTCTATAAGGATGATTTCCCAAATTTCCAGTTGATTTCATCAACTTGCGCCTGCATGTGTGGATGCACTCAATCGGATTCGGGCTTTCATGTCGATCTACAAACTGAAATCTTCGTTTCAGGCCATCCTTCGCCCGCTTGTCGGACGGCTGGCGGCATCAGGAGTAACAGCCAATCAGGTGACCGTGGGTGCGGCACTTGTTTCCGTTGCAATCGGTGCGTTGTTGCTGGTGCAGCCGCTGCCGGGACTGTTTGCACTGGTGCCACTGTGGATGTTTCTGCGCATGGCCTTTAATGCCGTCGACGGCATGCTGGCGCGTGAGCATGGGCAGCAATCTGCCCTCGGTGGCTACCTCAATGAAATTACAGATGTAGTGTCGGACGCCGCACTGTACATTCCCTTTGCATTGGTCGCGCCCTTCTCGCTCCCATGGATTGCGACCATTGTTTTCCTCTCGGTGCTGACGGAATTTGCCGGTGTGCTGGGTGTCGCCCATGGCAAGGGACGAAACTACGAAGGGCCGATGGGAAAAAGCGACCGCGCCCTGTTGTTTGGGGCAATTGGTCTGCTGGTGGCGATGTTCGATACGCTTCCGGATTGGACGTGGCATCTCCAGCCGATGGCCTGTGTGCTGTTGATCTGGACGGTGGTCAACCGGGTGCGGACTGGCCTGCCAGATCGGGATACATCAGATATTTGAGATCGTGGGTGCCGCGAAAACGGCACGCCTGCGACTTTCCTTAAGCGTGATCAGACACCCGTCAGTCAACAGCGCGGGCTGAGTGACTGACGGCTTTTCTTGACCAGAAAATTTTGTTGCATCACGGGATGTCACTCGAATTTTTCATGAGCGTCCGCCATGCCTTTGACCCAGTAGCCGGAGGCCTTGGTCCACGGTAGGGCATACCCGCGCTGTTCAACGAGATAGCGACGCACGTCACGCGTCACTGACGCTTCGGCAGCAACCCAGACAAAGGTGTGCGGCGCGATTTCGATCTGTTCAAGCGCCTGAAGCAGCAGGCCCGCCTTTGCGGCATCGCTGAGTGGCCGGTAAACCCAATGGATGTCCACCTCTGCTTTTGAGGTGAAATCTTGCTTTTCCTCAGGTCCGGTAATTGCAATGACCGCAGAAATCCGTTGGCCCGGCAGGGCTTCCTCTATGCGGCGGCCAATTGCCGGGAGCGCTGTTTCGTCGCCAACCAGCAACCAGTTGATGATGTCTGGCGAAACGACCGCAGAGCCCTTGGGGCCGCCAATGGACAAGACGTCACCGATCTTGGCATTCAGTGCCCATTGGGTCGCGGGACCTGCTTCATGGATGGCAAAATCAATGACGACAGTGCGTGACGACGTATCGTAACGCCTCGGCGTGTAGTCGCGGCGTTCAGGGGCGCCGCCTGATGTCGGAATGAAGATCTTGATGTGGTCGTCGGCTCCGAGGCTGACGAAGTCCGAAGCGTCATCGCCCTTCAGCGTGATGCGCAGCATCGCCGGAGTGATATTGTCTTTGGCGATGACGGTGAGATCACGTCGCTTTAGTTCGTGACGAATACGGTCAATTTTCGGAGAAGAAGTAAATACGTCGGTTGTCAAAATGTATCCCTTTCAGAGGCCGACGGATCGATCTGCAGGACACAGCCGCGCAGATCAGAACCGGGAAGCCCGTTTGATCATGCGCGTTGAGTTACGTTAACGCTTACGTGCCAAGGAACCTTGGCAGTATTCTGTTTAATTAGGGCGGTGGGCTGCGATTTGCAAGAGTCTGGTTGTCTCCAAACTTTCCTTCTGCCGGCATTTGATGGCCTGGTCGATACTCTCATGCGGATAGGCAGCCTTCGGATTTTTTACCGGAAATATCGCCACGGAAAACCGGCCTTGCACCCGAAAAGTACAAGGCCGGTCTGATTGAGCTTATGATCAACCGACTGCGAACGGAACGGTCACAAAGCTCTGGTCGCTGCCGCGCTGGATGAGCAACAGAACGGCCTTTCTGCCTGTCTTGCCAGCGTTTGCCACGGCCATCTTGGCGTCCTGGGCTGTCTTGACCGCATGCTGATTAACCGAGAGGATCAGGTCGCCTGCCTGCAGGCCAGCTTCCGCTGCCGGCTTGTCAGGTGCGACGCTTGCAACGACGGCACCAGTTTCATGTTCTGGCAGGTTAAGGGCCTGACGGACCTGATCATTTACATCGGCAAGGCCAATGCCAATGGTGGGAAGCTTTTGCGCTGCAGGGCCACCCTTGTCCTGATCGGTCGAAGCCTGTTGTTGGTCCTGGCTGTTCTGGCCGATCGTCAATTGCAGGTTCTTGCTGGCACCCTGCCGCCATACCGTCAGGTTTTCCTTCGAGCCAGGGGTCATGTCTGCAACCATACGCGACAGGTCGCGTGGTGAAGAAATGGCCTGACCACCAAGGGCTGTGATCACGTCACCGACCTGGACGCCAGCCTTGGCAGCCGGGGTGTCATCGTTGACGCTGGCGACCAGCGCGCCTTCAGACTTTTCGAGCCCAATTGCATTGGCAATATCGGCAGACACTGGTTGGATCTGCACGCCGATAAAGCCGTGCTCAATAGAGCCGTCCTTCATCAGCTTTGCCACGACCCGCTGGGCCTGATCCGAAGGGATGGCGAAACCGACGCCGACACTACCTCCGTTCGGTGAGTAGATCGCCGTGTTGACGCCGACGACACTGCCGTCACTATTCACCAGAGGACCACCAGAGTTACCGTGGTTGATTGGTGCATCGATCTGGATGAAGTCGTCATAAGGGCCAGAATGCAGGTCACGACCGCGTGCCGAGACGATACCCGCAGTGACCGTCGTGCCGATGCCGAACGGATTGCCGATCGCGAGGATCTGATCGCCAAGCTTCAACTTGTCGGAATCACCCCATGACACGGTGGCGAGTGGCGTCTTTGCCTCGATCTTCAGCACCGCCAGATCCGACTTTGGATCAGCCCCGATCAACTTTGCTGGCAGTTCCGTACCATCATCGAGAGTGACCTTGATGTCGATGGCATTGTCGATCACGTGGTTATTGGTAACGATGTAGCCATCCGACGAGATGACAAAGCCTGAGCCGAGGGCCTGGGAACGCTGCGACTGACGCTGCTGCGGCATTGGCATGCCGCGCTGCCCGAAGAACTGCTTGAATTGATCGTTGAAGGGCGAGTTTTCACCAAAAGGTGAGGTTTCGTCCGAAGCGACGGATTCTGTCTTCATCATTGTGGTGACGGTAACGACGGCAGGCTTGTCTGCAGAAACGATGGAGGCAAAAGAGTCTGTTGGTGCAACGATACCGCTGACTGCCGGGGCCGTGGACGGTGCTGCGAAAGCAGCATTGCTACCAAGAATGACCGGTGTTGCCAATGGCACTGCGATAATGGCGGCCCCGAGCAGGGCGAGGACGCGATTTCTGTGAAGGATATTCGACATGATCATTCTCACTCTCTTTTAACACCGGGACAGGCAATGGCTTCCCGTCGCCAGGGCGGCGGGCTCTGGCGGGTTTGGGTCGTGTCGCGGTACGGTTTCAACGGAAGGTTTTGCGCGCCTAATCGCAAACGCGGGCGCGGTACATGTCACCCCAGGCGTCCTGTCGCCAAACAACATGGCAGGCGGGATAATGTGAGGTATATATTGGCGTGCCATAGGGGGTGGGAGGAGGCCCATATGGCACTACTGCATAAGCTGGCGGGCCATAACCCGACGCGTGGTGGCCGTTGGCAAGCAACGCCCCACCAATCATAGCGCCCGCGATACCCGCAACGAGACCGCGGCCGAAATTATTGCGTGCTTCGGCCTGGGAGGCGGTGGCGAACGCTGAACCAGCAATCGTCAAGGCGACCAGTCCGGTGGTGACGAATGTGTGTAATCTAGTCGTCATGGTCCTGATCCTTTTTGAATGGTCGACGCCTTGTTTCGCGACCATGGGATAGACATTAGACGAGTGTGGATTACCGTTGGATATCCGCCGGATTAAAGGTTGGTAAGTTTTGCTTGAAATTCCAAGCCGAATGAAATGGCTTTTATGCTGGAGTTTGTCGCGGATTTACGCGAGCCCTGCTGTCGAGGGGTGGTCACGGCGTCTCAGTTCTTGGCGGATGACGAAAACTGCGTCCATACTGTCTCCGGTATCGTATCTGACAATCCGGCAATCGCGGCGCGAATGCGGGACGGACGTGCGCTTCCCAAAATCGCAGACGTCACAAGCTCGTCTCTCAACGGAAACTGCGTTGCAGCGGATGCGATGTCTACGCCCGCTGATGCGGCAACCTCGCGCGCGCGATTTGCGATGAAATCGATCTCGTCCATATTCCCAGTGGGGCGCACGAGAGTACCAGAGTTGAACAGGCTGCCGACGATCAGTGGTGTGGCGGACTGTCTGCACATGCCGAGAACACGCGTGCCGACTGTGCGATCAAGGAGTGTATAGCGGCCATTGATAAGCAGGCAGTCGAGCTTCACTCTCTGCATGATATCAATGCATGCCCCAACATCACTGACACCCAACCCAAATGCCGCGATGTCGCCGCTGGATCGCAACTCCTCCATGGCTTTTATGCCGCTATCGAGAAATTTTGGGAAATGCCTGCGGTATTCCAGCAAACCGAGCGTTTGTGGATCGAGGTCGTCGACAAGCAGCAGATCAATCCTGGCGAGGCCAAGCCGGGCCAAGCTGAACTCGTAGGACCGCATGATGCCGTCATAACTATAGTCGAACGTGATCTCGAAGGGCATAGGGCCTGTCGCAGCCGACTTGGCGGGCTTGAGAAGTTTGCCGACCTTGGTGGACAGCACATAGTCATCGGGTCGGATGTCGCGAAGGAAGTCACCGACAATACGCTCTGATATGCCGACGCCGTAACCGGGCGCGGTATCAAAATAGCGGATCCCCGCCTCCCAGGCGGCTGTCAGCGCTTCCGTGGCCTCTGCTCGATTGACACTTCTATACATGCCGCCGATGGCGGCACAGCCATAACCCAGCTCACTGAGTTCCAGCGATGTGTTACCAAGTCGGCGTTTGCGGATCATGTAGGGCATTCAATCAATCAGGTGGGGGGAGACGTAAAGTTGAGAGGATTTGGACATGTTATCAGCAGATTCGTCAACGAACTTCGGCGTGATCATGTCGCGTGCATTTCGGGTTCTTCAGTTATGAGCGACAGCGATTCCATTGACTGGACTGTTTCACACGTAAATTGTCGGATTTGGGGACCTTCCTAGTGACGTGATTCCGTCAGGGTGACGGTTCGGATTCCATTTTTACCGGTCAACCATGGCAATAACTGCAAAATTCGTCCGATTCTTTGAAAAAAATGCCAAAAGAAAGCTGTTATCGATCTTGGAATCGCCGCGAAAATGAGTATGGTGGCGCACGATTTTCGATTTTTAGCTCAAGAGGGGCAAATGCAAGTATTAGTGCGCGACAATAATGTCGATCAGGCGCTTCGAGTTCTCAAGAAGAAACTGCAGCGTGAAGGCATTTTCCGCGAAATGCGTCTGCGTGAAGCTTTTGAAAAGCCATCTATCAAGAAGGCTCGTGAAAAGGCTGAAGCTGTAAGCCGTCAGCGCAAGCTCGCTCGCAAGCAGCTGCAGCGCGAAGGCCTTCTGCCTTCGAAGCCAAAGAAGACCAGATAATTACTGCGACACGTCGTGGTATCGATTGGATTGACGGGCTGTGAAAACAGCCCGTCTTTTCGTCGTGGCCTTCGATATGTGATCTTTCGATCAATATCAGTTGTTCCGGCACGCTGAGTGACGGGAGCTGTTTTCGAAAGACGGCATTTCTGTCTGCAAAATTCGCCAGATATTCTAACGGCATCCATTCTTTCGGATCGTTGTGTAGATATTTGTTGCCTGCGCCTGTGGTGACGCAGGCGAGCAATCACTGTAGCTTGTGATGCGATTCCCCACATCTAACAGCAGCCCTATGGAAACCTCCCTTTATCTGCCCGTAAAAGACTTTCTCGAACAGGCAGGTTACGCCGTGAAAGGCGAAATCGGTGGCTGCGATCTCGTTGGCCTCAGCGATAGTGATCCGACCATCGTCGTGATTTGTGAGCTGAAACTGTCCTTCAATCTTGAACTTATCTTACAGGCCGTTGACCGCGCCGCGGTTTCTGACGAGGTGTGGATTGCGGCGCGGATTTCACCCAAAGGCAGAGGGCGCGAAGCGGACAAACGTTACAGAGATCTTTGCCGCAGGCTTGGGATTGGCATGCTCGGTGTTTCCGATGCGGGCGATGTCAGCGTTATCGTCGGCTCGGTTACCCCGATGCCGCGCACCAATCCGAAAAGACGCTCCCGGTTGATGCGCGAACACCGCAACAGGCGGGGTGATCCTGCACTCGGCGGCAGCACACGCCAACCTGTCATGACAGCCTATCGCCAGCAGGCACTCGGTTGCGCGGCCGCTCTGGTTGCAGGACCGTTGCGTGTTCGTGATGTCACGACATTCGTGCCGGACGCAGGAAAGATATTGCTTTCAAATGTTTATGGCTGGTTTGAGCGGCTGGAACGAGGTATTTACGGTCTGACAGATACTGGCCGCGAAGCGCTCATACGCTGGCCGCAGAAAACCGCCGACAAGCAATAGAACGCCTCGCTGTGCTGAATACAACGAGATAGGCACCGCACGGGTCAGCGGAATTTTGTGTGGGCGTGGTTAGATTCCCGATCCATCAACCTCCAGCTCTTGTGTGTCTTTTCCTTTCCACGGAGAGGGCAAGCTCATGCGGTCAGGGTCGGCCGATGGGATCGGCATCCAACACTTCAACTCGGGTTCGGCATATTCGATGATGCGGCCGGGAGCGGAATCAGACGAGCGCCAGGCTTCGCCGCCGAACTGATCGCCATTTGACCAATAGGCGAGATCAACTGCCCCTGGCCCCTGTTCCGTTGGGCGGATGGTAACGAGAATGCGACTGCCGTCTCTGGGAGCGTTTCGCATATGTCGCCAGCGGTCTGGTTCGTCCATGTGTTACCTCCTGTTTTATAAGGTCGAAGTTTCACCTCGCGATCGAAAACGGTCAATGCAAATTTTCTGACTTGTGCGGTTAGACTTCGGCAGAACGCTGTTTCGGTTGAGGTGTTCAACCGATCACAGGCGTGCCAGAATTAAACGATGCTGCGCCGCTTAGGCGACTTTGATGATCAGCTTTCCAAAATTGCCACCGGTCAGCATTGCGGTGAAGGCGTCTGGTGCATTTTCGAGACCGTCAACAATATCTTCCCGGTAGCGTATCTCGCCCGCGGCCACGCGCGGACCGACTTCGGCAAGAAATTCGTCAAAATGATCCGCTGCAAATTCGGTCTGAATGAAACCACGCACGAGCAGGCTTTGCCGCAGAATTGCAGACATGGTCGCTGGCAACCGGTCATTATCAGATGTTGAAGCGCCATTATAATGGGCGACAAGTCCGCACACCGGAACTCGTCCAAACTTGTTGAGCCGTGGTAGGACCGCCTCCCAGACATGTCCGCCGACATTTTCGAAATAGACATCGATACCGTCGGGTGTCGCCGCCTCCAATCGAGAGACAAGGTCATCGGAGCGGTGATCAATGACCGCGTCGAAGTGAAGCTCATCCTTCACATAGGTGCATTTTTCTGAACCACCGGCGATGCCAATCGCCCTTGCACCCCAGAGTTTTGCGAGCTGTCCAACCATTGAGCCGACAGGGCCGGACGCCGCGGCGACTGCAACGGTCTCGCCCGCTTTCGGCTGGCCGATAAATTTCAGGCCGCTCCATGCAGTGAAACCCGGCATGCCAAGTGCACCGACCGCGGTCGTCAGCGGTGCACCATGTGTCTCGACCCTTCGTAGAGCATTGCCATCCACGACCGCGTGGGTTCGCCAGCCGGTGCGTCCTCGCACAATATCGCCCGGCGCGAAATTGCTGCTTCTGGATTTCAGGACCTCACAAATGGTTTCGCCTTCCATGATGCCATCAATGGGGACCGGCGCAGCATAGGATTTCGCATCACTCATGCGGCCCCTCATGTAGGGGTCAAGTGACAGGAACAGCACCCTAACTGTAACCTCACCTTCCTCTGCCTGCGGTAAGTCGACTTCCTCAAGCCGGAAATTTTGTGGTTTCGGCGTACCCACTGGTCGGCTGGCAAGAACGATCTGCTGAGATTTCATGAGGTGTTCCTCCGGAGAAATGTCCTGCTGAAAGCGGCAACAATATATCGGTGTGCGGCTTCCGCAATGCTTGATAGCTGATGGAGCGCCCGTGAGCGGGCTTGCTTTACGGCAGGACTAACGGACATCAAGGGCTATCGTTCCATGCCGTCCGCGAGAGAAGTGGTGACGGCTTATTGCTCACGGTGGTTTGGATGTCGGGGATCATCGTGCGGTTTTACCAGAAAACGACGCGCAACTTCCCGGTAGCCATTATAGACCAGTCCACCATTGAGATTGACTAGAAACTCTCTGTGCCGACGATATAAACGGGGAATCTGGTACCAGGGAATACCCGGCCGTTTGTGATGCAGAACGTGGAGGTTATTGTAGAGGAACAGCAGACCCAACAGTGGGCTGTTTTCGACAATTGCCGTGCGCTCATCATGGTGATCGGCAAAGCGGTGCTCAGCGAAAGACCGTAATCTGCTGAGTGCTGCTCCAAAATAAACAAACCCGAGTAGATAGATCCAAAGCGGCATTTGGCAGACTAGGACCACCCATGTCAGCACCACGGCGACACCCAGGCTATGCCTTCCCCAGATAAATGCTCTGCGCCGGTCTCCGGCACGAATGAGCAAAAACTCCTGAAACAGAAAACTCAGGATCATCACGGCAGGACCAATTGTGAGGCGCCCCAGAAGCGTCATATTGAGGTTTGACAGCAATTTGCCAAACGCTCCCATGCGTTCCCACGCTGCCTGCGTATAATAGGAGGATTCCGGGTCCTCAATCGGATCCGTCAGATGCTCGTCGCGGTGGTGGAGCAGATGGCCTTCTTTGTAGATAGCATAAGGCAACCACAGGGAAATCGGCGGCCAACCAATGGCATCATTGATTGCCTGTAGCCGTGTTGGATGTCCATGCATGACTTCGTGCTGCAAGGATCCCTGCCATGCCACCAGCCAACCGCCCAGCGCCATGACAACAAGCACAGGCAGCGATTGCCAGAACAATGTCAGGCCGATGAAACCGCCGTAGATGACGATTGCTAAAACAACCGTCTGCCATTCAAGGCGCGCGATCGACGACTGGCTGAGTTGAGACAGGGTGGAATGGCGCAACATGGCGGCTCCGCGCATTGGAAATGCTGTTGGAATTGAGAGCCGAACTATAGGTCGCATAACGTCCGGACGCGCCACATGGCTTTGCGCAACGGAATTGAAAAACGGAAAACTAGTTTGCCGATGATGGTTCGCAGGAGAATATCAATTCTACCAAAACCATAGATTATAAGATCTAATCCTGGCCATAGAGGCATATACGGCACAAAGCCGCTTTGGACAGGGGACATCCATGACACTGAATTCAACACGCCGACAGTTTCTCGCGGGCGGCGCCACCATTGCCACTGTGGTCGCTTTCGGAGGTATCAGCCCGGCTTTTGCCAATGATGACCGCACCAAGATTACCGTCCGCGTGGAAAAGGATCTCGTCAACCTTGATCCCGCCAACCGCTCTGGCCCGATTGACCTGAATGTCATCTGGTCTGTGCAGCAAGGGCTGATTTCCTTCAAACCCGGTTCAACCGAGTGGGAATTGGACGCCGCAGACGAACTCGAGCAGGTCAGCGACACCGAAATCCGCTTCAAGCTGCGATCCGGCCTCGCCTTTACCGGCGGCTATGGCGATCTGACGGCGGAGGACGTAAAATTCTCCTTCGAACGTTTCATCAAGCCTGATGCCGAAGGCAAACCCGTCACCTATGCCAAGGACTGGTCGGCTCTGGACCATGTCGAAGTGACCGGCCCACTTGAAGGTCGTATTCTCCTCAAGACCCCGGCACCCGCACTTTACACCATTGCGCTGGCCGATGGTTCTGGCCGGATCGTTTCCAAAAAGGCGTTTGAGGCTCTTGGCAAGGATTTTGCCACCAAGATTGTTGGCAGCGGCCCGTACGTGTTGAAGGAATGGACGCCGCGCGAACAGTTCGTGCTTGAGATCAATCCGGATTACAAGGGACCGATCAAACCACATTTCCAGCAGATTGTCGGCAAGCCGATTGGCGAACAGAAGACGGCTGAAATTGCCTTCCAGTCTGGCGAAATCGACTTCACCGCTATCGACCCGGAGAATGGCAAGGCACTTTCTGCTCTGCCTGACGCAAGCGTCACGGAAATTCCGGCGATCGATTACGTCTGGTTTGGGCCGAATATCGAAAAGGCACCGTTTGACGACATCAGGGTACGCCAGGCCATCCGTTATGCTGTGGATGTCGATGCCATTCTTCAAGGTGCCTATTCCGGCATCTACCCACGTGCCAACGCCCTTCTCGCTCCAAGTTTGCTCGGTGCATGGAAAGACGCGCCGGTTTACAAACGTGATCTGGAAAAGGCGCAGGCTCTGCTGGACGAAGCTGGCCATTCCGGTGGCTTCAAGACCAAGCTGACGGTTGAAGCTGGCGCCCGTTACGAGGCAATCGCACAGATCATTCAGGCAAATCTCGCCGATGTTGGGATTGAGGTGGAGATTGAAGCGCTCGAATCGGCGGCCTATTGGGCACTTGGTAAAAACGACGCCAGTAAAGATCTCGAGCTCTCGCTGGTCAAGTTCAATGGCAAGTTCGACCCAGGTTTCCAGACGCAGTGGTTTACCTCGGAGCAGGTCGGCCAGTGGAACTGGCAACGTTACAAGAATGCCGACTACGATGCCCTGCACCAGAAAGGTGGCGTCACCGTTGATCCGGCAGAGCGGGAAAAGATCTATATCGCGGCGCAGAAACTGCTCGACGAATCTGCGGCCTTTATCTGGATCACTCACAATCTGAATGCCTTTGCCTCACGCAAATGGCTGAAGCCCGGTGTGCTGCCGAACGGCAATAACTGGCTCTACACGGCCTTCACCGACGCGGCGGTCTGAGCCTGTGACGATCAAAAACAAATACAGGGAGGCGCTGCGATGAGCAGCGCATCTCTTCAAAGCCATCTGGTTTTCAAGCTGGTGACAGCAGCTCTCGCTGTCGCCGGCTCTGTTGTTTTGTTAATTGCGTTGACACGCCTGATCCCCGGCGATCCGGCAACCGTCATTCTGGGTTCGCGTGCCACGCCTGAAACCGTTGCAGCATTGAACGCGCGCATTGGCTTCGACAAACCGCTGCAAATGCAGGTGTTGACATTTTTCAGTCGACTGAGCGTCGGCGATCTGGGCCAGGATGTCTTTAACGACCGACCGGTTTTGCAACTGGTGGCGGCGGCCCTGCCCAATACGGTTGCCCTCGCCATCTCGGCGATGCTTCTGGCAATTGCCATTGGCGTGCCGCTCGCGCTGATATCTGCCCATCGGCCAAGTGGCCGCATAGACCGGTTGATCGCCTTTGTCAGTGTGGGTTTTATCTCGACACCCAGCTTTGTGGTTTCGGTGTTCCTGCTGATGATTTTCTCGGTCAAACTCGGATGGTTTCCGGTTCTGGGCGCGGGAGAACGTGGGGATATACTGGATCAGCTCTGGCATCTTGTGCTTCCGACACTTGCGCTCGCTGCTGGCTGGGTGGGGTACATTGCCCGCCTGCTGCGGTCGTCGTTGCTGGAAGTGTTGAGCGAAAGCCATATCCGCACATTGCGCGCCTATGGGGTCAGTGACGTCAAAATCCTGATCAAATACACGCTCAAACCGGCCATTTTGCCAACCATCGCTGTGCTTGGCATGGGTTTTGGCGAACTGCTGGGCGGGGCAGTTTTTGCCGAGGTGATCTTCAACAGGCCTGGTCTTGGCTCCCTAATCTACGATTCCATCCGCACCCGCAATTATCCCGTCGTGCAAGGCGGCGTGTTCGTCATCGTGCTGCTTTATGTGCTGACAAATCTTGTTGCGGAGCTATCTCAAACACTCACCGACCCACGCGAACGTTCGCGGCTGGCCCGCAAAAGGGAGCTGTGAGATGGCAATGTTTGCTGATCTCTCCCGCCGCCCCGGCGGCACCTTTGCCCTGGTGGCCGTGACATTGCTCTGTCTTTTGGCCATTGCGGCCCCGCTGATTGCACCCTATGCGCCGAACGCCATCGCACCTGCCAATCGTCTGATGGATCCGTCTTTCCAGCATATACTGGGTACCGATCACCTAGGTCGCGATATTTTGAGCCGCCTGATATATGGGGCCCGCATTGCCCTTGGCATTTCGCTTTCGGTCATTGCCATTTCCCTTACCGCCGGTGTGGTGCTTGGAATTGTCGCGGCGCTGTCACCGCGTCCGGTGGACTTATTGATTGTTGGCATTTTCGACGTGGTGACGTCATTCCCCAGCATCATTCTTGCTCTTGCGCTTGTTGCGGTGTTTGGCCCCGGACTTGGCAACGTCGTGTTGCTGGTCAGCATCGTGTTCATTCCGCATTTCGGACGGGTGGCGCGCAGCCAGACGATCACGCTGCGCAACAGCCCTTTCATCGAAGCTGAGAAGGTACTTGGTGCCCAGACTTGGCGCATTATCCTACATCACGTCATTCCCAATATTATCGGCCCCATCTTCGTATTGGCCTGCATGGATATTCCCGTTGTCATCACCATCGAGGCTGGTCTCAGTTTTCTTGGGCTTGGCGTGCGCCCTCCCCTCGCCAGCTGGGGAAATCTGCTCAATGACGGTTATGTCTATCTCGACCAGTCTCCCTGGCTTGCCACCTTCTCCGGCATTTCCCTGATCCTCGCCACGCTTGGTTTTGCGCTTTTGGGTGAGGCGCTGCGCGATACGCTGGATCCGAAGCTCAGGAAAACCCTATGACCGAAGCGCTCCTTTCCATTGAAAACCTGCACGTCGCCTATCGCGGAACTGGGAGCAGCGCCCATATTCTCGATGGCGTCAACCTGACCATCAACAGGGGGAAATCCGTCGGCCTTGTTGGAGAAAGTGGCAGCGGAAAGTCGACGATTGCCTTTGCATTGCTCGGACTTCTCGCCGACAACGCAACGGTCGAGACAAGCCACGCGACGTTTGATGATAAAGCGATGCGGCTTGATCCCAAGGGAACAGCCTCCCTTCGCGGCACTGATATCGCCATGATCTTTCAGGATCCAATGACGGCGTTGAACCCGATGTTCACGATCGGCGAACAACTGGTCGACATACAGCGGCGACGTTTTCCCAAATCGAGCAAACGACAACTCTGGCAGCGTGCCGAAGCGGTGCTGGCCGATGTCGGCGTCCAGGATGCGGCCGGCCGTATGCACCGCTATCCGCATGAGTTCTCCGGCGGCATGCGCCAGCGCGTTGTCATTGCGATGGCCTTGCTGGTTGAGCCGAAACTGTTGATTGCCGATGAACCGACAACAGCGCTCGATGCAACGATTGAGGCACAGGTCGTTGAGGTGCTGCATGAAATGCGGCAGCGAACAAAGGTTTCCATGCTGATCGTCAGCCACAGCATGGGCCTGATCGCCGAATTGTGTGACAGCGTGGTGGTGATGTATGCGGGGACCGTGGTTGAGACCGGCCCGGTGCGCGATGTGTTGCACAATCCCCGCCACCCTTACACGCGAGCGCTTCTTGCCTGCGAAATCGATCCCTATGCGCCGTTTGATGCCACACAGGATCTGTCGACCATACCGGGCAATGTTCCCGACCTGACGAACCGGCCTGACGGCTGCATTTTTGCCGCCCGCTGTCCGTCGCGGCAGGTGCAATGTCACCAGAAGCCACCGCAACGTGAGGTGGACCATGGACACCATTATGCCTGTTGGCGGGAGGCCGCGTAATGGAGCAGCCTGCACTTCTTCTGAAAGACGCAGTTGTCCGTTATCACAGACTTACCGCTGTAGATGGTGTTTCGCTGGAGTTGCGGCGTGGTGAAACGCTTGGTCTCGTAGGCGAAAGCGGCTGCGGTAAATCTTCCATTGCACGGTCTATTGTCGGTCTTCAGCCGCTCGCCTCTGGCACGCTTTCGGTAGATGGTGAAAGCGTTCCTGCAGGCACCCGTCGTAAAGCTGGCGACGCGCAAAGCCGAATCCAGTTGCTGTTTCAGGACCCTGCGGCTTCGCTTTCGCCACGGCTCACCGTCAAAACGCTTCTCGCCGAACCGTTGAAAATCAGGAATGTTTACACTGCTGAACGTTTTGCAGAGATTGTCGCTCTTGCAGAAAGCCTCGGCCTTGGCCAGCAATTGCTGACGCGTTATCCGCATCAATTGAGCGGTGGACAGGCGCGGCGTGTGGCACTTGTGCGTGCACTGGCGGCCAACCCTTCCGTCATCGTCGCGGATGAGCCAACCGCTGGCCTTGATATCTCTGTTCAGGGTGAACTGCTTAATCTGCTACGTGGCCTACGAGATCGACTTGGCCTTAGTTACCTGCTGATCTCACACAATCTGAACGTGGTGGGGCGCGTCACGGATCGAGTGGTGGTGATGTATCTTGGACAGATTGTCGAAAGCGGGCCAACCGCCAGCCTGTTTAGAGAGCCAGCTCATCCTTATACGCAGGCGCTGCTTTCCGCCAATCTGACGCTTGACCCCAGTCGGCAGCGTGAACGGATTGTTCTAACAGGTGAATTGCCAAACCCCAGTAACCCGCCAGGCGGATGTCGCTTTCACAAACGCTGTCCCGTGGCTCAGCCGAAATGCGCAACCGATGCGCCGCCATTGCTCGCGGGCGCGGGAGCGCGCAGCGTGGCCTGTCATTTCCCATTGGCTTCTGCTGCGCCGATCCCGCGTCAAGCGATTGCGGGGTAACCTTGAACTTCAGCGTCTCGATCCAATTTGGCCAAGATTTGATAATCAGCGTCCCCGAGAAGCGTGATGCCGCGCAGCGACAGCACGTCACAGACCTCGCCGAGCGCTGGATCAGCAATCGTTTCTGCAAGCGCCCGACGCAGGATCACCAGATCTTTGGCCGAGGTCTCAATCGAAGTGATGAATGGCAGGCCGGGACCCCGCGGTGTTTCGGCGAGGACACGAACACCTGCAAGGCGTTCGGCGTCAAAGCGCAGGGTATTGCCAAAGGTCACACAATCGATGGAGGCGATATCCGCTTTGCCGCTTGCAACGGCGTCGATGCTGGCACGGTGGCCACCGGTTTCGATAACGGAGGAAAAGAAACGCCTGTTTTCGGCATGGGGTGCGATGAAGGCACGGAAGAGATTGTAGCCCGAATTGCTTCCGGGCTCATTGATCGCCGCGCGGGCACCGCGCAAATCCTCGATGGACTGCGCCGAAGACTGCGCATTGACGATGACAAAGCTGCATTTAATCGGCCCATCACATCCCGGCAGATCGTAATTGGGCGTGGCAACCAACTGAACCTTGTCCCTGAGATGTTGCACATAGGGGTATCCGCAGGTTTGCCCAAAAATGAGATCCGGACGAAGCCAGGCTTCGTCATATCGCACCGTGTCATCAAGCACATCAGGCGCATTGAGCCCGTAGTCGCGCAACCGCGCACCGAGCGCCTGCCAGAACTGGTGGGTCGCCTGCGCCACCTGTGGCGGGCTGACATACATGGCAAGGCTGGCAAGGGTCATAAAAGCACTCCGGTGAACAACACAAAATCTATGTTGAAACTGGTTTGTTCTGCAATGCAATGGTTTCATTTAGGACGGATGATATGAACTTATCCCTGACAAACATTTCCCCCTCAAAGAACCGGCAATCAGATTTTGACTGTGATGTTCTGGTTATCGGCGGTGGTCCGGCCGGTTGCTGGGCGGCGCTGGAGGCCGTGGCGACAAACGCCAACGTGGTGCTTGTCGAGAAGGGATATTGCGGCAGCTCTGGTGCAACGGCATCCGCTGGCACGCAGATCTGGTACGTGAAACCGGACCCGGAAGAGCGCGAGGCTGCCATGGCCAGCCGTGAAGCGATGGGCGGCTATCTTTCCGACCGTGACTGGATGCGACCGGTACTCGACAAGACCTTTGAAAGCGTCAATCGGCTGGCCGACTGGGGCTACCCCTTCCCGCGTGATGAAAGTGGAGAACAACAGCGCATCTCGGTGCAGGGACCGGAATATATGCGGTTGTTGCGGCGAAAGGTCAAAAACGCCGGCGTCACCATTCTGGATCATCATCCCGCGACACATTTGCTTGTTGATGGTGACAGGGTGGCGGGCGCAACCGGTATTGTGCAACAGGGTGGTGGCGAATGGCAGGTGATCGCCGGTGCCGTTGTGCTGGCTGCCGGAGGCTGTGCGTTCATGAGCAAGGCACTTGGATGTGACGTGTTGACCGGTGACGGTTATTTGATGGGGGCAGAGGTTGGTGCCGAATTGTCGGGCATGGAATTCTCATCGGCCTATGCGATATCGCCGGCCTTTGCCTCCATTACCAAGACAGCGCTTTATCGTTTTGCGCAGTTTTACCGTAGGGATGAGAGCCTGATTGAAGGGGCTGGCTCCGCACGCGGCCGCTCGATCATTGCCCGCACGTTGCTGTCGGAGCCTGTATTCGCCCGACTTGATCTGGCTGAAACCGATGAGGTCAGAACGATATTGCGGCAGGCGCAACCGAACTTTTTTGTTCCCTTTGACCGACGTGGCATTGATCCGTTTACCCAGATGTTCGAGGTCAAGCTTCGCCTTGAAGGTACGGTTCGTGGAACAGGGGGGCTGCGGTTGACCGGGCTTGATTGTGCCACCACGGTTCCCGGCCTTTATGCGGCCGGTGACAATGCCACGCGCGAACCGATCTGTGGCGGGTTTACCGGTGGCGGCAGCCATAACGCGGCCTGGGCGATTGCGTCAGGATCCTTTGCCGGTGTCGCGGCCGCCGCTTTCGCAAAAGCCAACGCCAAACCCCATTCTATATCAGATCCACAAGCTGAGAACTTTGCGAGAAATCCGTCACATTATGCGGATCCCACCGCCATTTTGGCAGCGGTGCAAAATGAGGTCTTCCCGCTCGATATCAACTATTTCCGTACCCACGACGTGCTGTCAGCGGCCTTGAAACGGCTGGATAGTCTGTGGGATGACATCAAAACTGCCGTGCCGGTGGATGAAAACGGAACCTTACGGCTGCGCCAGGCGCAGGCGATGACCGCAACGGCGCGCTACATGTACAAGGCCGCAATTTCAAGGACGGAAACGCGTGGCATGCATCGTCGCGATGATTTTCCCAACCAGGATCCGGCCCAACATCATCGCCTTGTTCTCAGTGGGCTTGATGACATTCTCATTCGTTCCGAACCGGTAGGTTCAGACCTGTTGCCGGAGGTGGCCGAGTAATGATTGAAGTTCTTGATCCGCAAACCTGCACCGATTGCAATCTCTGTGTTCAGGTCTGCCCGACAAATGTTTTTGAGGCGATGCCGGAGGGGCCTCCCCAAATTCTCAGGCAGGATTCCTGCCAGACATGCTTCATGTGCGAACTCTATTGTCCTGTTGATGCTCTCTATGTCGAGCCCGATGCAGAAATGGTCCATGGCCTCACGGTCGAGGATGTTCATGGCAAACAATTGTTTGGCAGTTATCGCAAGGCAATCGGCTGGCACAAGGAAACCCGCCATCGCCGCCACATTGATGATCACTTCAGGTTGCCACAGTGAGTAGGGATGCGCATTAGGCCTCAAGCGCGCGTTTGCGTTCGGCCGACAGCATCATCTCCACAAAACGTCGCACCTTTGCCGGTCGAAAGCGGGCGACCGGAAAAACGGCATGCAGGCCGCCCGCTGGCAGGCTCCAATCGGGCAGCAGGCGCACCAGTCTGCCCTGCGCTAAATCTTTGCCCAGCATATAATCAGGAAAAACCGAAACCCCTGCTCCGGCCAGCACACAGGCATAGGCGGCCGGTGTTTTATCCGTACGGATGGCAGACGATACCTCGACCATTTCGGGGGGAAAGCCGTCACGGGAAAACATCCAGCGAAGCGGGTGACGCAGTACTGAATTTTCGATCCACGGCAGATTGGCCGCGTCGGCTGGTGTCTGGAGTGAGGAAAACCGCTCTGCCACGGATGGTGTGGCGACAAGATATTGTTCAAACGTCCCAAGCCGTCGTGACTGATGGCTTGTATCGGTCAGCCAGCCAGCGCGAATGGCAAGATCAAGCTGCTGGGTTGCGGGATCGATAACCGTATCGTCGAAGACCAGGTCGACTTTAATAGTTGGATAACGAGCGAGATAGGCTGTTATGACAGGGGCGACAATCACCGCGCCGTAGTCGAGCGGTGCGGTCAATGTCAGGGTGCCAGAGGGTTCGCTTGTATGGTGGGACATTTCCCCATAAGCGGCCTCGGCCTCTCTCAGAATGACGGCACAGCGGTCGTAGAATATCCGCCCCTCCTCTGTGGTCGCCAGCCGTCGCGTTGTTCGCGACAGGAGCGTGACGCCAAGCTCCTCCTCAAGCCTTGCCACGTGATGGCTGACAACAGCTTTCGCCACGCCCAGACGTTCGCCCGCCGCAGTAAACGAGCCGCTTTCCACCACGGTTGTAAAAAATATCAGACGGTTGAGGTTGAGAAGATCACTCATCATTGTCTCATTTAATCATACAGTCTGTACGAATAACCGATCTTTATTCCCTGTCAAAGTCGATGAATGATGGTGACCATCGAAACGGGATCAAAGACATGCAGCCAGACCGCATCATTTATTTATTCGATCCCCTGTGTGGCTGGTGTTATGGCGCATCGCCAATGCTGACGAGGTTGATGGCGGAAGGAACGTCTATCGAAGCAATCCCGACAGGGTTGTTTTCAGGTTCGGGAGCCCGCCCGCTGGATGAAGCGTTCTCAGCATATGCATGGGCGAATGACCAACGTATCCAGCGGCTTACCGGCCAGGAATTTTCCAGGGATTACCTTGAAAAAGTCCTCCGGAAGCAAGGCTCGATGTTTGATTCAACTGCTACTACAAGAGGTGTCGTGGCGGCGGGCTCGCATACGCCGCAGACACGCTTTTCGGCTCTGCAGACCTTGCAGCACGGCCGGTATGTCAGGGGATTGGACACAAGTGATCAGACCGTCGTCGCAAACCTGTTGGAAGAGGCAGGATTATCTGAGGCTGCCGCCCGTGTTCGTCAGCCAGATGACGGACTTCGATTAGCCGTCGCTGATCTCGTGAAAATCGGCAAGCAGTTGTTCCACCAGTTCAACGCCAACGGCGTTCCTGCACTGATCATCGAAAAAGGTGAAAGCCGTCGCCTGGTGGATTCGAGCGCCCTTTTTAGCAATTTCCACAACCTCAAGGCTCATGTCTAAGCCGCCTGACAATTCCACTCAGAGGACATATCCATGTTTACACGACGTAACACGCTCAAGCTCACAGTCGCCGCCGCCAGCCTTGCGGCACTGCCAGTCTCAGTATCAAGGGCATTTGCCACAACTTTGAAATGGACGTTTTTCCAGGCGGATGAGACCGGCTTTCGCCGCACACCCGTTCTTTTGACCGGGGAAAAAGATGCCATCCTGATCGATGGCGGTTTTACCTTGTCAGACGGTCGTGCTCTGGCAGCCGCCATCAAGGCAACAGGAAAAAAACTGTCGACAATTTATGTGAGCTGCAACGATCCTGATTACTATTTCAGCCTGCGGCCGGTCGTTGACGTTTTTCCTCATGCGAAGGTCATTGCCCGGAAAGCCACCGTTGACACTATCAATAGCAATGTCCAGGGCAAGCTGGAGGTTTGGGGGCCACAACTCAAGGAAAATGGCCCGCAAAAGCTGGCGGATGTCGTCATTCCCGCCGTGTCCGATCTCGAAGCACTGGAGCTCGACGGCAACAGAATAGAAATCGTCGAAATTCCCACAATGCATGATCGTCGCTACCTGTGGGTACCATCACTTGAAGCTGTTTTTGGCGGCGTTCTTGTGTCTTCCGGTATTCACGTCTGGGTGGCTGATGAAGGTACTGCTGAAAAGCGTGCGGCATGGATCAAGGCGCTTGATGATCTGATTGCCCGTAACCCGAAGATCGTTATTCCCGGTCACCAGTCCGAGGGTGCACCGCAAGGCGTCGAGGCCATTAAGTTCACACGCGATTACCTCATGGCTTTCGAGGAAGAAGTGTCCAAGGGCAAGGATAGCGCAGAGGTGATTGCCGCTATGCTCAAACGTTATCCGGACCTCAAGGATGCCAGCTCGCTGGAACTGGGTGCCAAGGTTGCCAAGGGCGAGATGAAGTGGGGTTGAAAACGGGGACAGATCGACAACAGATCGAGGCAGAGAAAATGGCGAATGAAACTTTCCCCGGTGTCGGTCATCGTTACCGTGCCGACTAGGGCGCCGTCGTGTTCCATGTCGATTTTGCGCCCGATGGCAAAACTCTGCGTTGGGCGGATGCATCGGCTGAGGATTTCGATGCTGTTGCCCATATGGAAAACTATAGCGCAACGTTCATCCGGCCTCATGTGTTTTGGGTAACCTGGAAGGAAGCTGACGGCACCACAGTCACGCATGTGGAAGATTTTGAGACTGGCTATGTCTATGCCTCGATAACGCAGCCCGATTTAACGTTTGTTCCGCCCCGTGTCCGGTGAAATTTCATTCGACAAGGACGATGTCACGAAAAGCTCGATCGAGCTGAAGATAGAAGCTGCCAGCATCGACACCAACCACGAACAGCGTGACACGCACCTCAAGAGCCCAGACTTCCTGAACGTTGAAGAGTTCCCTGAGGTTACCTTCAAAAGCACCGCGATTGAAAAGACCGGCGACAAGACTGCAAAGGTTACCGGCGATCTGAGCCTCGCGGGCACGGCGAAGCCGGTTACACTTGATGTGACATGGAATTCTGAATCGCCGCTTCCTTGGGATGCAAAGACCATCAAGACCGGTTTTTCTGCAACGGGTGCGATCACCGGCGCTGATTTTGGCATCACCAAGCTGGCAGACTTTGGTCTGGGACCAGACCTGTTACTGGATGTCGATCTGGAAGCGATCAAGAAGTAAGAAAAAAGACGCCGGCCTTTCCGGTCGGCGTCACTTTCACGATGAAATCATACGTTAGCCGATTGACAGCGCATCTTTGAGCGCCACGCCCTGCTTGGGCTGCAAGTCGAGATCGGCCTCGATGTGATCGATATGGTGCAGCATCAGGTCAGCGGCACGTTTGGCGTCACCGCGTTCGATCAGGTCCAGAATGGCGAAATGTTCGCTATGACCGCAGCTCGACACACCTGAACGGCCGTAAAGCGCGATGACCAGCGAAGACCGCGCCACCAACTCATCCATAAAACGCTGCAGGATGGCATTACCAGCAACAGAGGCCAGCATGAGGTGGAAATCACCGGATGCCTTGATTTCTGCCCGCCTTGCCGCCGGGCCGCGCTCGTTCATATAGCGCTCTTCTTCAATCAGCTGTTCGCGAAAACGAGCGATGTCCTGCGGCGTAATCCTTTCGGCGGCGGCTATAACAATGCCTGGCTCGATCAGCCGGCGGGATGCAAAGATCTGTCGTGCCTCCTCTGGCGTCGGATTGGAAACGAAGGCGCCACGGTTACGCTCGGTCTTCACAAGGCCTTCGAAGGTCAGCATTTGAAGTGCAGCGCGTGCCACCGTGCGGCTGACATCAAAAAGCGCGCCAACTTCCGCCTCGGACAGTTTTGTTCCCGGCGCGAGCCGCCGATCAATGATGGCATTGCGCAGGGACTCGCGGATCGCCATCGAGCGGTCCTCGACCATTGGGTCAGCAGAAACGGAGGTATGTTCAAGCAAGGTCATTGGTTTCGTCCAGTATGACCTGTTGTAGCGCGTTGCGGTGTCATCTGCCAGTGGGATATTTTGCAATCCGTAACTCAGATTGCATACAATTTGACCATGGGATCGAAAACAATCGATGCAAATTTGCGCAGCGCTCAATGACAAAAATGGTTTTGTGACAAAACATCGTTGATCTTCAATGGTTAATTGAATTGGCACGGCTCCTGCATCACCAAAAACAATCTCAGGAGAGTGCCTATGAGCAAAGCCGCTGAAATAGACATCGTATCCGTTTCCAAGATCTATGGTGCCACCACGGCCGTCCATGAGATCAGCCTGAAGATCCCGGCCGGCACCTATTGCTGCCTGCTTGGACCTTCTGGTTGCGGCAAGACCTCGACGCTCAGGATGATCGCCGGACATGAGAGCATCTCGACAGGTGATATCCGTCTTGGCAATGCTGTTGTCACCGACCTGCCGCCAGCCAAGCGTGGCACGGCGATGATGTTTCAGTCCTACGCGCTGTTTCCGCATCTCGACCTCGTCGACAACGTCGCCTTCTCCTTGAAGATGAAGGGCGTGGAGAAAGACGTGCGGCGCGCCAAGGCTCTGGAAATGCTGAAACTGATGCAGCTCGAAGCCTATGCGCCGCGTCGCCCGGCCCAGCTTTCCGGCGGTCAGCAGCAGCGCGTGGCGCTTGCCCGCGCTTTGATCACCGATCCGGAAGCGCTTCTGCTCGATGAGCCGCTTTCAGCCCTCGACCCATTCCTGAAAATCCGTATGCGGGCGGAGCTTAAAAAGCTCCAGACCTCGCTTGGCATCACCTTCGTCCATGTGACGCACAGCCAGGAAGAGGCGATGGCGCTCGCCGATATCATCGTCATCATGAATGATGGTCGCATCGAGCAGGCCGCTCATCCGCGCACCGTGTTTGAGCGCCCGGCAACTGCCTTCGTAGCGAAGTTCATGGGCGATCATAATGTGATTTCCGGTCGCGTGATAAAGAGCGCCGACGATGAGCTGATGATTTCGGTCCCGGCTGGCGGCGATTTTCTGGCGATCGGCGCTGATGCTGCTGGTCTCACCGACACGGCCGACATCGCGGTTCGGACCGACCACGTGCGTGTTGCACCGGCGACCGAAAAGGGCCTCGGCTTCACCGGTTCCGTCTCAAACGTCGAATATCGCGGCTCATCGGTGAAACTCACCGTCAATGGCTCCGGTGTGGAGGATTTTACCGCGATCCTCAGTGACAAGGACTATTTCGCCAATCCGGTGAAGGTTGGCGATGCCATTCCGCTTTCGTGGGAGCGTGAGGACGCGCTCGTGCTGGGGCGGCTGAAGCACTGAAACTACAACAATAAACCTCAAGAGGAGAACTGGCATGACCGATACAAAAAAAACGGGAATCGACAAGACGGCCAAGGGTATTTCCCGCCGTTCGCTTTTGAAAACGGCATCGGCTGCGGCCGGCCTTGCGGCTGGTTCAGGTGTGATTACCGGTTTCCCGACCATCTGGGCACAGAACCCGATTACGCTTCGCCAGTTTGGCACCGGCGTGTCGAACCTCAATGCGATTGCCGAGAAGTGCAAGGCTGATCTTGGCATCACGCTCGAGATGACGGCGACGGATTCGGATGCCGCCGCCCAGCGTGCAGTCACCCAGCCGAAGTCCTATGACATCGCCGATATCGAATACTGGATCCTGAAAAAGGTCTATGCAGCCGGCGTGATCCAGCCAATGGATACAAAGAAGCTGAAATATTACGACAAGGTCGTTCCGCTGTTCAAAAACGGCAAGTTGACACCCGACAGCGTGATTGCACAGGGCACCGCGCCGCACACGGTCGGTTTCGTTGAAAAGCCGGGCGACAAAGCCTTTGCCAAGGAAGAAACCCAGTATTTCACCATGATGCCAACGATCTACAATGCCGATACGCTCGGTATTCGTCCTGACCTGGTTGGCCGCGACATCACCACCTGGGCCGACATCATGGATCCGAAGTTCAAGGGCAAGACCTCGATCCTCAACATCCCGTCGATCGGCATCATGGATGCGGCGATGATCATGGAAGCGCTCGGCAACATCAAATATGCCGACAAGGGCAACATGACCAAGGAAGAGATCGACAAGACAATCGACTTCCTGATCAAGGCCAAGCAGGATGGCCAGTTCCGCGCCTTCTGGAAGTCGTTCGACGAGTCGGTCAACCTGATGGCATCGGGCGAAGTGATTATCCAGTCCATGTGGTCGCCGGCGGTTGCTGCCGTTCGTTCCAAGGGCATCGACTGCAAATACCAGCCGCTTAAGGAAGGCTATCGTTCGTGGGGTGGCGGTCTGGGTCTCGCAGCACATCTGACCGGTGCACAGCTCGACGCGGCTTACGAATATATCAACTGGTACACCTCCGGCTGGGTTGGCGCCTATCTCAACCGCCAGGGGTATTACTCTGCCTGCATGGAAACCGCCAAGGAGCACATGTCGGCCGATGAGTGGGGCTACTGGATCGAAGGCAAGACTGCGACCGGCGATATCGTCGCGCCGGACGGCAAGGTCATGGAAAAGGCCGGTGCAGTACGCGACGGCGGCTCCTTCGAAGAGCGCATGGGCCATGTTTCTTGCTGGAACTCGGTAATGGACGAAGACCGTTATATGGTCCGCCGCTGGAACGAGTTTATCGCAGCCTGACAGACAAACAGATCACCCTCCCCCCGCAAGGGGGAGGGCTTAACCCAGCCGCACCGCCAGACGCGATCATGGCGGGTGAGCGGGCCAAGTCTTCTTCCCAGTCTTGGAGAAGATGGCCGTTCGGCCAGAGGGTGTAGTCGGAAGCGATGCCTTTTCATTGCGAGAAGGTTCAGAGGCCCATAGGGAGAAGCCAAGCAATGGCGACGATCACATCGACGGATACGGAAAATGTCGGGCAGTCTCGCCCAAAAGGCTTTCAGCTGCCGCTTGCCGTCATCTCCTATCTACAGGCGGTGCCACTGACGCTCATTCTTGGGTTCTTTCTGCTGTTACCGATCATCATGATCGCAGTTGTCAGTTTCTGGGATTATGATTTCGCCCAGATGTATCCCGACTTGCTGACGATGAACTATGCCGAAACGCTTGGGTCATGGGTTACTTGGAAGACCTATCTCAACACACTTAAATATGCTGCTTTGGTCTGGCTAATCACGCTTTTCATCGGCTTTTGGGTCGCCTACTTCCTTGCCTTCCATATCCGCACCACATCAATGCAAATGGTACTTTTCCTGATCTGCACCGTGCCGTTTCTGACATCCAATATCATCCGGATGATTTCATGGATCCCGGTTCTTGGACGAAACGGCCTGATCAATTCTGCGCTGGTGGGGTCAGGAGTGATTTCCGAACCGGTGGAATGGCTGCTCTATTCAGATTTCGCTGTCGTCTTGGCCATGGTGCATCTCTATACGCTCTTCATGGTGACGCCGATCTTCAACACATTGATGCGCATTGACAAACCGCTGGTAGAGGCAGCGCGTGATGCAGGCGCTTCTTCCTGGCAGGTCCTGTCAAACGTCATCATCCCGCTGGCCAAGCCCGGCATGGCAATCGGCACGATTTTCGTCGTGACGCTGGTCATGGCCGATTTTTCCACCGTGCAGGTGATGTCTGGCGGACAAAGCGCCTCCGTCGCGCTGATGATGAAGAACCAGATGTCGCTGCTGCAATATCCCGCCGCTGCCGCCAATGCGGTGGTGCTGCTGGTGCTCGTGTTGATGATGGTCGCTGGCATATTGCGGATCGTCGATATCCGGAAGGAGCTTTAAGATGTACCGTGAAAAACGCTCCCGGGAATTCTACTTTCTCGCCATCTTCTTTGCCGTCTTCGTGCTGTTCCTCTATGGTCCGCTATCGGCGATCCTGATCCTTTCCTTCCAGGGGCCAAATGGCGGCCTGACCTTCCCACTTAACGGCGTGTCGCTGCGCTGGTTCGCCAACCTGTTCGAAACCCAGGCGGTGGGTGATTTCGGCGGCTCGTTCCGTCGCTCGGCAATGCTTGGCATCATGGTCATGCTGGTAACGGTGGTTGTGTCGCTGCTGGCGGGACTGGCCTTTCGCCGAAAATTCATCGGTGCGACGGCGCTCTTTTATCTGGCGGTCGCAAGCCTCGTTGTCCCCTCGATCATCGTTTCGCTCGGCATCGGCGTGCTGTTCAGCCAGCTCGGCCTGCAGCCGGCATGGTATTCCTCGGCCTTCGGCGCGCACCTGACCTGGACGCTGCCTTTCGGTGTGCTGATAATGTTTGCCGTGTTCAATCGCTTCTCACCTGCTTACGAGGAAGCGGCACGGGATCTCGGTGCATCCTCCTGGCAGACATTCTCGAATGTTGTTTTGCCGATGATCGCTCCAAGCCTGATCGGCGTTGGCCTGTTCGGCTTCACACTGTCTTATGACGAATTTGCCCGCACGCTGATGACCGCAGGGTCGTTCAATACGCTGCCGCTGGAAATCTACGGCATGACCACTAATGTGACGACACCGGTGCTTTATGCGCTTGGCACGGTCACAACAGTCTTCTCCTTCCTGGTGATCGCTGGCACGCTCGGCCTGATCATCCATCTCAATCGTCGCAGACAGCGGAGTTGATAAAACGCCAATGCGCATCCTGATCATCAACCCAAACACAACCGCCAGCATGACAGCAACCATTGCCGATAGTGCGAACCGCGTTGCAGGGCACCAGACAGAGATCGTCGCCGTTACCTCATCGATGGGACCGGTTTCGATTGAAGGCTATTATGACGAAGTCTTTGCGGTTCCTGGCCTGCTCAAGGAAATCGCCGCAGGCGAAAAACAGGGTATCGATGCCGTCGTCATCGCCTGTTTCGACGATACTGGTCTTGATGCTGCACGGGCGCTCGCCAACGTGCCGGTGATCGGAATCTGCGAGGCGGCGGTTTCTGCCACGGCCTTCATCGCCCAGAAATTCACTGTTGTGACGACGATGGAACGGTCGCGGTTGCCGCTTGAACATCTCGTCCATCGGTACGGTATGTCGTCGCGCTGCAAGGTGAGAGCGGCGGATATTCCAGTGCTGTCTCTTGAAGACGCGAACTCCAACGCTCGCGACCGGTTACGCAGCGAGATTGCGCTGGCGCTGAAGGAAGACAGGGCTGAAGCGATCGTTCTCGGCTGCGCCGGCATGGCGGATCTGACCGCAGAGCTGCGGGCAGAATTCGGTGTGCCTGTCGTGGATGGCGTTGCCGCGGCAGTAAAACAGGCGGAATCGCTGGTAACGCTTGGCCTGTCGACCGCCAAGCGCGGTGCCTATGCAACACCGATCTCGAAACCCTATCGAGGCATGTTGGAGCCCTTCCAACCTGATCGGCTGACAGGCTTATGAGTGACGTTGTGATCCGGTCGCTCGATCTGGCGGAGATCGAAATGCTGATTGGTTGGGCAAAGGCTGAGGGCTGGAACCCCGGGCTTGCCGATGCGGCACCCTTTCAGGCCGCTGATCCAGAAGGATTTATCGGCTATTTTGTCGATGGGCGAATGGCCGCGGGCATATCCGCCATCCGCTATGGTTCTGATTTCGGATTTATCGGTCTTTATATTGCGCATTCTGATTTTCGCGGGCGCGGATACGGGCGGAGCGTTTGGGATGCGGGCATGGCGCATCTGAAAAACCGCACGATCGGTCTTGACGGCGTGCCGGAGCAACTGGCGAATTATCGATCCATGGGTTTTGTCCCCGACTATGACACCTTTCGCTGGAGCGGAAAGCTGCAAGGCCGGATCGATCCTGACATCTGCTCCCTCGAAGATATTAATCCGGCCAGCCTGATCACGTTTGACGCCGAGTGTTTTGCAGAGCGCCGTGCGGCTTTTTTGCAAGCCTGGCTGGCGTTGCCGAGGCAGACAAAAGTGCTCATCCGCGATGGTGCGATCTGCGGTTATGCTGTCGCGCGTCAATGCCATGAGGGCTATAAGATCGGGCCACTTTTCGCTGTAGATTCCGACGCTGCAACGATATTGATTCTTGCGTGTGCGGCGGAGGTTGAAGGTCAGTTGATCCACATCGACGTGCCTGCCGATCAGGCTAGGTTTTCCGCGGTCCTTGAAGCTCACGGATTTGAGTGCGTTTTCCAGACGACGCGGATGTATCGTGGAACACCGCCATCATTCGAAACCGCGTGTGTTTTCGGTGTGACAACGCTCGAACTGGGCTGAGGTGGTTACGAAACTGAGGTTTTTCTCGATGCTGGTGGGCGCATTAACAGCATAAAAAACGGTGCGCCGAGAACTGCGGTAACGACACCCGCAGGTAGTTCAAGCGGCGCAATAATACTACGGCCAACAAGGTCCGCCACGGCCATGAGAATGGCACCTGTCGCCATGGCAACCGGTAGATTACGCGCGTGGCGTGGTCCTGCCAAAAGGCGGGCTGCATGGGGTGCAAGCAACCCGACAAAACCGACTGCTCCAATGGCCGAGACGGCGATAGCACTCGCAAATGCTGCGTATAACAACGCCAGAATACGGGCGCGGTCCGTTTCAACTCCCAGTGCGCGTGCCTTTTCGTCACCCAGCACAAGTGCGTCCAACTGACGGCTGGAGAAAAGGCCAATACTTGCCAGGACGATGAGCCATGGCAGCATGGCCCATGCATCATCATATCCTCGGCCATGGGTTGACCCGCTGAGCCAGGACAGCGCCTGCGCCGTCTGTAATCTCGCTTCGACAACGATGATGGTGCCGATTGCTCCAAAACTGGCAGCGATTGCGATGCCGGCCAGAATGAGCTTTTGTGGTGATCTCCGTGGACCGAGTACCATCAAAAGGACAACCGCTGACAGGGCGCCTGCGACGGTCACCAACTGAAACATCGATGTGCCGGGAACAAGGCCTGAGAGCAGGGCAATCAGACTGAACAACGCTGCTCCTTGCGAGAGACCGAGCGTTTCCGGGCCACAAAGCGGATTACGCGTGACCGCTTGCAGCGCCACACCGGAAGTTGCCAGCAATGCGCCGCACCCCAGAGCAATAAACAGCCTTGGGGCGCGTAAATCGAGGTTTGCGACAAGGGCACCAAATGACGACGAGACGCCATCTCCAATCGTCAATGCTGCGATGATCACCAGCAGGCCAACCGCAACAATCACACTGGAAAGCATTGGTAAGGACAGGCGATTGGCAGTTGAAGGTGCCGCCATACGGCTCTCACCACCTGCTTTTGTTGTGTTCAAAAGCAACAGCATGGCAGGAGCACCGAAGCAGGCAACTGCGACACCGGATGGTACAACAATGCCATTACCAGCCAGTAATTGCGTGATCATGTCGGCAGTTAGAAGGGCGTTTGCACCCCACAGCGCGGCCAACGGTAATTGACGGTGATGGCGTGTGACGCCAATAGCGCGAAGGGCATTGGGGACGGCAAGCCCGATAAAACCGATCGGGCCAGCCAGTGTTACGGCAGCGCCCGCCAGGATGACGCCAGCAATCAGGCCAGCCAGTGTGGTGGTGCGGGTCACGCCCAGGCTTGCAGAGGTCTGTTCCCCCAAACCCAATAGATCAAGCTGCCGGGCGATCAAGAGAAGGGCAATACATGATGCGATGATGGCCGGCCCCGCCATTAGCACTTTCGACCAGCCGGTTTGGTCAAGAATGCCGGCAGACCAGAGTAGCAAACCGGATGCGCGATCATCAGCCAGCAGGACGATTGCCGAGGCTATTCCTGCAAAACATAGGGATATGGCGACGCCGGCCAACGCCAATCGGCCCGGTGGCGCACGAAACCCGCCAGCAAGTGCGATGCAGGCAACGGCGCCAACAGCGCCCCCCATGGTTGTTGCGATGATCGATGGAATTGCAACAGGCAGCAGGAGTGTCGAAATGACGAGGAACAGCTGCGCTCCGCTGGTGACCGAGAGGATATCCGGTGCTGCCAGTGGGTTGCGAAGGACGCTTTGAAACACCGATCCGGCGATGGCCAGTGCGGCGCCAACAAAAATAGCCGCGACAAGTCTGGGCGCACGAATAGTTTCCAATACGGTTTGAGCCAAGCTGGTGGGACGTGTCGGAAACGTGAGAACATCGCTCCAGTTCACCAGCTTGCTTCCCATGCGAAAATCGAGAACAGCCAGCAGGACGAGTAGCAAGAGACCAATTGGCCAGGCAAATGCGGCCAGGAACGGCCTTAATCGCACGGGTGCGTTTGCTGCTGTCATTCTGCGAGCCGCAGAGTGTTGGTGCTGTCGGCGTTACCCACCCAGTCGATAAGGCAGTAACCGCGATCATGGTTGCGGGGGTGAGGAACGATATCAACCTTACAGCCAAAGGCCTGTTCAAGCAGGTCTTCCTGCAAGACGTGTCCTGTCGAGCCAGCCGCCAACACCTTGCCTTTGCACATCAACACAATGTCGTCGGCGATATCCATGACCTGGTTCAGGTCGTGAAGTACGGCAACGATCGTCAGCCCTTCCTCTTTGTTAAGTTGCCTGAGCAGCGTTAACAGTTCGGCCTGATGGCGGATGTCAAGAAAGCTGGTTGGTTCATCAAGAAACAACAGTTCTGGCTCCTGCGTCAAAGCCATTGCGACCCAGGCCCGCTGGCGCTCACCGCCGGAGAGTGTGGAGAGTTCGCGGTCGCGCAGGGCATGCAGATCAACACGTCTTATGGCGCGGTCGATAAGGTCACGGTCCTCTACTGAAAGACGGCCAAGCCAAGGTCTATGTGGATGACGGCCCTGTTCAACCAGTTCCTCGACCGTCAGGCCCAACGGAACTTCCGGAGACTGGCTCATGACCGCCACCCGGCGGGCAATATCACGCCGCGACAATTGGGATAGTGGCTGGCCCGACAGCAGAACGTCGCCTGACGTTGGCGCTTCCAGTCCTGCCAGAGTTTTCAGAAGCGTGCTTTTACCTGATCCATTGGCGCCACATATCACGGTGATGCGACCGTGATGCGCCTGCACATCAACGTCGCGCAGTGCAAAGGCTTGGTCGTAAGCCACAGCCAGTCTACGGGCTTCGACCGCGGGTATATTTGTGTTTCGATCGCTCACGCCACGACTTCGCGCATGGCTTTGCGCAACGATGACAGGCTGCGGTACCCAACATCTGCTGCCGCTTCATCAAGTCGGGCACCTTCGGCCTGCCTGCGCATGACATGGGCCATACGCAAACGGCGCCGCCATTCGGCAAAACTCATGCCGGTCTGGGTGCGGAATTTTCGCGTCATGGTCCTGCGGCTCATGCCGAGATTGTCGGCCCAATCGTCGATGTCAAGATCGATCGATGGGGTTTCGGAGAGGTCCTTGCACAAGCGCTGCAGCCTTTTGTCGCTGGGCATTGGTAGTGCAAATGGCCCTTCTTCTGCACGGGAAATTTCATCAAGAATGAGAGCGGCAAGGTGCCCGCCCCGCCCGTTCTCGGCATAAAGCGTCGGTTCTTCAATAAATGCTCCAACCATGGCTGACAGCAGAACAGAGGTCGAGATAACCCGCGTCGGCTCCCAGTTGAGCATCAATGCCCCATCCGGCTCGATATAAAGCGACTGCATGGAGACGCGACCATGAGATGTAACGGCATGTGGTACATCGGGTGCAATGAGAAGGCCGTAGCCACTGGGGATGATAAATGAGCTGTCGGGTGTACGGGCCGTCATGAAACCGCCGAGAATTTGCAACAACTGGCCCCGGCGATGGCTATGCCAGCCGAAATCGACGCTGTTTTCATAAATCCGCGACATTGCGGCGACAGGGCGGGGCACGTTCTGAAGATCGCCGGCCTTTTGCTGTTTCATCTCGTCTCCCAATCGGAGGCCCTGTCAGAACAGGGAAAAATCCGTGGATAGCTTAATCACGGCCGGAGCATTAGCCGGTGCTATCAAATTTTTCAAAGATGAATTTGACCTGATTCATCCAGACTTGTTGAAATTGGTCCAATTGGGTCACTTTGTGGCCCGCCAGAGTTTCAATTTGACCTGACAATGGTGACTAGAAAAGTCTACTTAAGCTCAAAATCAGGCGAGACGTCCATTCGTGACTACCTGCACAGGTGGCGGGTCTCGCTTGAAGCCGTATCACGCTCTTCAAAGGCCGCAAAATGCATAACACCGCTTCGACCTCTTGCAACCCCTTGATCCTCTCCGCCCGGCGGTCACGTGTTCTGTTGATGTCTGGTGTTGCCATGATTGCGGTTGCCGGTTTAGGTGAAAGTGCCTTTGCGCAGGAAGAGACTGATGCAACGCGCCTCGCTCCGATCGTTGTTCAGGGGCAAGGCAGCACTAAAGGCGCACGCGTTGAACAGCGCGGTTACGTGGCCAAGGACTCCGCATCGGCCACCAAAACGACGACACCGATTGCCGAGACACCTCAGTCCATTTCGGTGATTACACGTGGAGCCATGACTGACCGCGCCGTACAAACTGTGGCTGACAGCCTGTTGTACAGCTCCAACGTCAATGGTCAGCGTTATGGCAATGATCCGCGCTCGGACTATTTCACCATTCGTGGTTTTAGTGCTGACCTTTATCTCGACGGTCTGCGCGTTCCACAGATCGCCAACCAGACCGGCGGCTATGCAGGTTTTCGTGTAGAACCCTATTTCCTGAACCGTGTCGAAGTGCTGCGTGGACCGAGTTCTGCTCTGTTCGGCCAGACGAATGTCGGTGGCGTCGTCAACATGATCAGCAAGGATCCTTCTGATCAGGCCGGTGGTCAGGCTTATGCCAGGTTCGGCAGCTTCAAACAGAAGGAAGTTGGTTTCGATACTACAGGTCCGCTCGGCAGCGGATCAGACCTGACCTATCGTGTTGAAGGTGTTGTGCGCGACAGCGACACGATGAACGATTTCGGCAAGAATGACCGAATCGCCATCAGCCCAACGATCAAATGGTCGCCTGACGAAGATACCAGCATCACCGTTTATGGTGCTTACATGAAGGATGATGCCGGTCAGGTACCGTCGCTTATTCCGGCGCTTGGCAGTGTCTATCCGAACAGTCTCGGACTGACGATCCCGCGTAATTTTTCCGATGGTGACCCATCACTGGCAATCTACGACAAGGAAACCGCCTATATCGGTTACCGTCTGGAGCATGCCTTCAACGACGATCTCACGTTGCGACAGAATTTCCGTTATTCCTATCTCGATGTGAACTATCAGAACCTGTATGCCACTGGCTTTGCCGCCTCCCCGACAACGCTTGCACGTACGGTTTACAATGCGCAGCCGACGCTCAACGCCGTCGCGCTTGATACCAATCTTGAGTACAGGTTTGATACGGGCCCAGTCAGCCATACGCTGTTGGGTGGTGTCGATCTGCAATGGCAAAATCTCGTCAATGATACCGGAACTAAGACTGGCACTGCATATAACCTCAACATTTTTAACCCGATCTACAACATCGGTGTGACGTCTGCTCCTATCAGGACACATCTTGATCAGACGCAAAAACAGGCTGGCATTTATCTGCAGGATCAGATTGAGCTTGATCGTTTCCGTCTAACGATTGGCGGACGTCAGGACTTCGTAACCAACGATTCCGATAGCATTGCATACGGCACTCCTGACACGCTCACGCAGCAGCGCCGAGATTACAACGCCTTCACCGGCCGCGTTGGTGCAGCTTATGTGTTCGACAGTGGCTTTATTCCTTATGCGGTCTATTCGACATCGTTCTCCCCGGTTCTCACTTTGGCACCCAAGCCTCTGAAACCAACGACCGGTGAGTTGAAGGAAGTGGGCGTCAAATATGCGCCAGAGGGTGAAGACTACAATGTGACGCTGTCTGGTTTTGAAGCGACGCAGCAAAACGTCGTGCAGCGCATCTCGGGCGAGTATTTCCAAACCGACGAAGTGCGGGTTCGTGGTATCGAACTTGAAGCCAATGCCACCCTTTGGGATCGCTTGAATGTGACGGCCGCCGCAAGCTGGCAGGACCCGGAGGTGACGCGCAGTCAGACGGCGACACAGGTTGGCAAGCTGCCATATACGGTACCCAAGCAGCAGCAGTCGATATTCGTCAGCTATGATGTGCCAATGCCGGACTCATGGGATGGTAAACTGACCATTGGTGCAGGTGCGCGCCACATTGGCAAAACGGCGGGAGATACCAACAACACGTTCTTCGTGTCGGGTTACACACTGGTAGATGCCTTTGCACGGTATGAACATGACCGTTATTCATTCCAGCTCAATGGATATAACCTTGCCGATAAGGACTACGTAGCCGGTTGTAACACCACCACGCAGTGCTACTACGGTCAGGGACGCACCGTGGTCGGTACAGTGAGTGTGAAGTGGTAACAGAACTAGGCAGACGATCATTCATCACCGGCGCGTCGGCTTTGGCCGTCGCGCCGATGGCGTTTGGCGCGGCGCCCTCCAAGCGCATCGTTACGCTGGAATGGACCTCGACCGAAATTGCACTTTCGTTGGGCAAGTCGCCAGTTGGCTGTGCCGAACCGTCCGGATACCGAACTTGGGTCAATGTCGCCAATGACAAGATCGATCATGTGACGGATGTTGGCCGCCGACAGCAGCCAAGTCTTGAGGCTATCCGCAATTTGCAGCCTGATCTCATCCTGGCGTCGCGCTTTCGCCATGCATCGCTTGCCGCAGCACTTGGTGAAATTGCCCCTACTCATCTGCTCGATGACCAAGCCGGTGACGGGGATATGCTGGCAGCCGTCTATCAAAGCGTTGGTCAGGCGGGCACTGCTCTCTCCCTTGAGAGCGAAGCGAAGGCGCTGCTTGCGCAATTTGACAGCAATATTGATCTCTTAAAGACCAAATCGGTAGGGCAGATTTCCGGCCGAAAATTGCTGGTCGCGCAACCGCTACCCGGCGTTCCGCGTCTCCGGGTCTTTGCGCCCAATTCTGCCATATCGATGCTGCTGAGCCGGGTCGGATTTTCAACCGCGCTGGACATGGACCCGCAGCCGTTCGGCTTCACCACCTTTGATCTCGAGGGACTGGCCGCTCTGGATAGCGAAACGTCGCTATTCCTGTTGTCAGAGCAATTGCCGAGCGAGTTAAGCGATGCCGCTCTATGGCCGGTCCTGCCGCTTGTGGCGCAGGGGCATGTGCACCTTGCCTCCACGCCCCATTGGCCGTTTGGCTCTACTGCTTCGCTGAAGAGGCTGGTCGAGGATATCGTCCGAACCTTTGCATGAATAGTAGACTACCAGTTACTGCAAAAGTGGCCTTAGAAACGGCGATGCCAGAAGCGCATCCGTATCAATGAGGTGGTGTTCGACATGCCCGTGCGGTTCAATCTTGCCTTGGCTTAACATGGACAACAGGGCGGCCGCATAACCTGTTGCGCCTGATATCAGTGCGTTGAACGGGCCAACGTCCTTGTTTGGTGCAAACCGATAGGACTTTGTCCGTTCGGTGGGCAACCTGCCACGATAGCCGCGTGCAGTTACCACAAGGAGCAGAATGTCGTCTTCGATAACCGGCAGGCCATTGTAGAGCAGCGAACGCAGCATATCGCGCCGATGACGCAGGTTGAGATCATCAAGCATAAAACGAATATAGTCGAGATGCCCCGGATAACGGATGGTCTTGAAGGTGAGGTTTTTCGGTGCGGCATGCGAAAAGATCGATAGCGCCTCTACCCCACCGGATGTGATGAACTCTTCGTAGCTTACTCCGTCAATACGCAACCGGCCGTAATCTTCCAGGGGTGTCAGCAGAACCGACTGCCCATCCCTGATCGCGGCACTCGGCCGGGTATATTCATCGATCAGCCCGTCAACATTCCAGATTTGCCCGTAACCGAGACGATTGGTGGGATAACGGGGGATGGCGCCGACACGCATGATGACGTCGGTGACCGGTGAAAAAGACTTGAGCAGGCCACAGGTAACATTGCCAATCAGACCGGGAGAAACGCCGCATCCGCTGAAAACCGCCCTATGTTTTGACAATGGCTCCAGTATCACCTGTGTTTCCGGCCTCGGGCAGGTGAAATCGAGATAATGAACGCCCGCTCTGGCCGCGGCCTGTGTAACATCTGCTACCGCCGGCTCAGGTACCGCTGCAACGACAACATCCTGCCCTCTCAGATAGGTCTGCAAATCCTCTCCGTGTCGAACAGCTTTGACAGAGGCATCTATCTCCATCTGTTGCAAGCGTGACAAAGCTTCTTCCGAGCGGTCAATGACCTGAATGGAAAATTCGCCACTTTTCGACAAGGTCCGGGCCATGGCGACGCCGATTTCTCCGGCGCCGACGATGCTGACGTTGAGTTTTGTCACAATGTCTGCCCCCTGAACCGCTGGACAAAGCCTTGCAAGCGCGGATTTTTCGGGCGCAGAATGACTTCATCTGCCGTTCCGGTTTCAGCAATTACGCCGCCGTCAAGAAACAGCACGCGGCTTGCCACATCGGCGGCAAAAGCCATTTCGTGCGTCACGATTGCCATGGTCATGCCTTTGTCGGCCAACCCACGAATAACCGCCAGAACCTCGCCGACCAATTCCGGGTCAAGCGCGCTCGTCACTTCGTCAAGCAGCAGGACCTCGGGTTCCATAGCCAGTGCCCGGGCAATCGCCACACGCTGTTTCTGGCCACCCGACAGATGAGCCGGATAGGATGCGTGTTTCTCGGCCAATCCCACCTGCCCGAGCAAATCCATCGCAAGTTCTTCCGCTTCGCGTTTTGGCCTCTTGCAGACCACGATTGGCCCTTCGGTAACGTTTTGCAGCACCGTTTTATGCGGGAATAGATTGAAATGCTGGAAGACCATGCCGACATGGCGACGCAAGGTACCGATGCCGACCGCCTCTCCCTTGTCACGAAAACTCTGGCCAACGACTTTCCCGCGAAAGCGAACCGTGCCGCCGGTCGGCGTTTCCATCATGTTGAGACAACGAATGAAGGTTGACTTGCCAGAGCCCGAGGGTCCGATCAGTGCGACCACCTCGCCGCGCTTGAGGCTGAGATCCAGCCCCATGAGAACCTCATGCGTACCATATGCCTTACGAAGCGCTTGCGTTTCGATGACAGGGACATTGTCGTGTGTGTGCTGTGTCATGTTCATGCATCCGTTCCGTTAGTCGCTGACTCTGAGGCGTCGTTCGATCCAGTCTGCAGCCTGGGTAAGCGGCAGGAGCATGGCGATGTAGAGGCCAGCCATTAAAGTGTAGGATTCCAGCGGCCGGTAGGTCTGGCCGTTGACCACCGCTGCCATGTAGGCGAGGTCAGCAACCGAAATGACCGACACCAGCGATGTGTTTTTGAACTGGATGACCGACTGGTTGATAAAGGATGGCAGCACCCTTTTCATCGCTTGCGGTAGGATGATGCGGGTCATCGACTGCCATGGGCTCATGCCGATAGCGGACGCCGCTTCGCGCTGTCCCTTGTCGATCGAAACAATGCCGCCCCGGAAGATTTCAGCGTAAAAGGCACCGACATAAAGCGACAGCGTCAACATGGCTGCCAAGCGATTGTCGATCGAGCCGCCGATCAGCAACGGAAATGCGTAATAGAACCACAATAGCTGCACCAAGAGCGGCGTACAGCGAAAGATTTCCTGATAGATGCGGGCAATGGCCGAGAAGATTTTCCAGCCGGAAAGCCGTGCTGCACAGGTCACAAAACCGATGATGATGCCAAAAAATATCGAGCCGAATGTATAGACGACAGTGATCCAGAGGCCCCAGAGAAAGAGGTCCCAGTACTGCCATACGGAGTGGAAGTCCCAGCTGTAATTCATCGCTCACCTCCGGTTGTCACGGCCGCGCATAAAAACGGGCAATACCCGCGCGGGGACCGCAGCTTCTCATCGGTTCGTTTTGTCATTGTTGTTCCCTTGTTTTTCGCGTCAGCCGCCGCAAGGTAACAGCAGCTGACGATTTGATAGTGCTATGTCCGCTACAGGCGGACAATGCAAAGCTGATGGCGCTGCTTATCGCATTTCTTGGAAGGCGACAGACGCGCTGGCAAAACGACCTAGAATTCCAATGAGCTTTTCGCGGTTCACGTCCGATACAGGCACCATCGGCAGGCGCATTTCCGGTCCCGCCAAGTTGGAGAGTGCCAGGGCAGCCTTGACCGGGCCGGGATTGGACTCGATGAACATGCCGTCCGTCAGTTCGGCGATCAGTTCGTGAAGCGCCAGCGCGCGCGCCGTGTCACCCGACTTCCAGGCTTCGACAAGCTGGACCATTTCGCGCGGGGCGACATTGGAGACAACACTGGTAACGCCGGCGGCACCTAGCGACAGGAACGGAAGGGTCAGACCATCGTCGCCGGAATGGATGATCAAGCCCTCCCCGCATGCCGCGCGAAGCTGCGTCACACGCGATGCTGAGCCGCCAGCTTCCTTGATTGCAATGATGTTGTCATGGCGGTACATGAGTTCGGCGCAGGTTTCCGGCGCAATCTCGACACCGCAACGGCCCGGAACCGAGTAAAGCATGATCGGCAACGTGGTTTCTTCTGCGGCTGCACTGTAGTGAGCCAGAAGTCCGGCCTGCGTCGGTTTGTTGTAGTAGGGCGTAACGATCAGCAACACATCGGCGCCTGCTTCTTCGGCGTGCTTCACTTTTTCGATCGTTTTCCTGGTGTCATTGGCGCCTGCTCCAGCCATGACAATCGCGCGGCCGGCGGCCAGCTTGACGGTGCGCGCAATCAGCATATCGGCTTCATCGTCACTCAGCGTTGCTGCTTCACCGGTTGTGCCAACAGGCACAAGTCCGGCGACACCGGCTTCGAGCTGGCGCTCAACCAATGCATCGTAGGCGGGCAGATCGACGCTGCCATCCTTGAAAGGGGTAATCAGGGCAGTGAAAACTCCGTTGAAACGGTCATGAATGTTCTGCATGGTCCAAGTTCCTCTCTTTATCTCGTTCAATCGGCCAGACTGTTGGCCAGGCTGTAGCGCCCCGCGGTGTGTTGTGTTGAAACCAGCCACTGCGCGGCGGCCAGCGCACCTTCCGCGTAAGCCGCCAGTGTTTCGACGCGGTAGCTGAAAACTGTACGGGCCGATCCCATGGTGAAGCGTACTTCGTTGATACCGACTGTTTCACCGATACGATCAATCAGGATGACCGGCTCTGGTGCGGGAAACCCCATGGTGAGGCTCTGTGCCTCAAACAGATCCCGTGCCAGAAGCCGCGACGTGCCAGAAGGCTCCGCCTTCTTGCGGGCATGATAGGTTTCGCTGATCGTCACTGTGGCGTCTGGCATGCGGCGGGCAAAATCGATCACTGAACGCCGGAATGCTTCAAAACCATGGGCGAAATTCGCGCTGATCATCAACGGTCGGCTGGTGGAAAATGCCGTCAATTGCGCATCATCTTCCGATGTAAAGCCGGTGGTTCCGATGACCACTGGAATGCTCTTCGGACCAAGTAGGTCCTGCATCGCAAGACTTGCTGCCGGAGTGGTAAAGTCGATCATCACATCGCTGCGGGTCTTTATCCAGCGTTCCGCCGGGCGATATTCAATGCTGCCACCGGCAACCGGCGTACCAGCCAGCCTCGATTGCGGCGAAACGAGTGCCGCAACCAGTTCCAGTCCCGGATTGGCAAGGGTGAGCTCAATGAGACGAGTACCAACCCTGCCGGATGCGCCGAGAATAGCAATGCGCATGGTGTTACTCCTCAGTCGATGACGACTTTTGGTTCCGACATCTCGCGTAGAGCAATGCGAACACCTTCACGGCCAAGTCCGGAGCGCTTCACGCCACCAAACGGCACGTGTTCGGCCCGGAAGTCTGGTCCTTCATTGACCATAACGCCCCCGACAATAAGATCCCTTGAGAAGGTCTTGATCAGCGCATGGTCATTGGTGAAAATACCCGCCTGCAATCCGTACGCACCGGCATTGACCTCGGCAATCGCTTCAGCCGGGTCGGAAAACGACCGGATTGCGATAACCGGACCGAATGTTTCATCGGCAATGACTGGCGCATCTGCCGTGACATCGGTCAACACGGTCGGAGCAAATACCGTGCCGTCATGGGAACCGCCTGTTAGCAATCTTGCGCCCGATCCGGAAACGCTTGCCGCGATCCGATCAGCGACATTCTTGGCTGCAGCAAGGTCAATGACAGTGCCCATGTCGGTATCTTCATCCGACGGGTTTCCAAACTCCACGGCATCAACGGCTGCCAGCAGTTTTTCTGTGAAGGTTTTTTCGATGTCGCGGTGCAAATAGAGCTTTTTGACGGCTGCGCAGCTCTGACCGGCAATCTCAAAACGATGTCCGATGGTGGTGGCGACTGCCTTGTCGAGGTCTGCGTCGGGCAGGACAAACAGCGGATCGTTGCCACCCAATTCCATGAGGCAGCGGATCAACCCGCTGGCGTTCTTGAGTGCCAGTCCGGCAGCCGGACCGCCGGTGAAAGACAGCAAATCAATCGGTGACCTGGCCAATGAAAGGGCCGCCTCAGTTGCACCATGTACCACCTGGAAAAGATCGGCGGGCCATCCAGCCTTCAAGGCAAGTTCACGCAGGCGTGCTGCGGCGAGTGGTGCCTTGGGAGATGGTTTTGCAACGACTGCATTTCCAGCAGCAATTGCCGGGCCCAACTTGTGGCAAAGCAGGTTCAGGGGGTAGTTGAATGGTGTGATGGCGCCGATTACACCGACTGGTTCGTAGGTAATGGTTGCCAGACGGTCGGCGCCGCCTTCGACGATAGCGCAGTGCAGTGCTTCACCATCCAGAAATGTTGCCGCATCTCCTGACAGCCGCAGCGTGTTCTGTGCTCTGCGAACCTCGTTACGCGCCTCGCGGATTGTCTTGCCCATTTCATTGGAAATGGTCTTGGCAAGATTTTCAGCGTCGGCGGCGATTTCCAGCGCCAGTGCATTCAGCATTGCGCGACGAACCGCCGGAGTCGAATGGCGAAACTCGCTCTGGGCTGCCTTGGCACGTGTGATGGCTGCGGCGATCTCGAGAGGTGAACTGACGGCTATTTCACCAACCGGTGCATCGTTGAATGGATTGCGGACGAGGATCACCTTGGCTGTATCAAGTATCAATCGCTGCGCTTGAGTCATCTCGGTAAACCTTTTCAATTGTTGTCGTGGGGAGTGGAGTTGGCGCCAGTCAGCGCCGCGATGGAAATCGGACGTAACGGCCAGCGGCGGCCGGTGAGGTCCTGTGCTGTCGCAGCACGGTCGCCCGGGTTGAGTTCAGCCATGAGAGCGGCGGTATTTGCCGCGCAGAAACGGCCCTGACAGGCACCCATGGCAAACCGGCCATTGTGTTTGACTTCGCGTCCGCTCAGCAGATCTTCTCGGTCACAGAGCTGGCGAAGATCACCGATTGTCTTGCCTTCGCATCGGCAAAGCACGGTTTCGTCAGGCAACTGGTTGAAGACCGATGATTGACCGGATGGTGCAAAGAGCGCTACCAAGATGTCCTGCGCCTTGCGGGCACGATTGATTGTTTTGGAGATGTTCGCTGCCGTCCCTTTGCCCGAAAGTATGGTAACGGCTGCCTGGCCCGCCCGCTTACCATCGGCGTTGGCAGCAAAAGCACCCAAAGCTTCGCGGCAATCACCTGCCCGCAGAACGAACGGGCCTGACGGGCTGTCTGTGACCTCTGGCGGCAGTCCAAAATCGTTCGGGCGAATACCATCATGCAGGCCGATGCGATCCGCCGAGATAGTCTGGGATTTGCCATCCTCGCTGCGAATGGTTGCAAGGAGTGCAGTTTCATTGCGCTCGATTGCCACCAGGCGTGCAGCACGTATCCACGGAATACGCCGGGCATATATATGCGCAAGATATCCGACTGCCTCACGCAGCAGTGAAAGATGGGGCAGCATTGCAAAAGAGGGTCCCACTTGTTGGAGTGGATCACCTGCCTCGACAATGGCAACCGGTGGATTGCCCAACCTGGCCATCTGCGCGGCAACTGCAATCAGCAAGGGACCACTTCCCGCAAGAAGGATATTCCCCTCCGGTGCCCTGCCCGTTTCTTTCATCATCACTTGCAAACCACCGGCGGTGGACACGCCGGGAAGATGCCAACCCGGCCTTGGCAAGACCTTTTCGACAGCACCACAGGCAATGATGACACCCCGTGGACGGCGCTGCTCGATGTGTCCCGTGCGCCTGTTGTCCAGCAAGACCACTCCGTCGCCATCCACGCCGAGGAAAACCGAATTGTGGTGCACCGGGATACGGGCTTGCGAAAATTTACTCAGGATCGCATGCCAACGAGCCTGTGTCTGCGCCGTGTGGCATGACCTTTCAACGCCAGCAATCGGTTGGCGGTAGATTGCACCGCCGAGAGTGTCGCGTTGTTCAACGAGTTCAACCATATAACCGGCGCGCGCGACCTCCGTCGCCGCAGCCATGCCGGCGGGCCCACCACCGATCACGAGAACATCTGGTTCAACCATGTCTGTTCTCCATCGGCTCCACCCGCATGCCAACTTTGGCCGGAGTGATGCAGGCTTCCCGGACTGTGCCGTCAATGCGCATGGCGCAACATTGGCAGGCGCCGATGCCGCAAAAATACCGTGTTTCCTGTCCCAGTCCGTCATGGCCGAAGCTGCGGATGCCGGCTGCGTCCAACGCTGCCGCGACACTTTCACCCGCACGAAACGGAATATTCTGTCCCATCCACTCAAACGTCATTGCGGTCATGCTGCCACTCCACAACTGTTGAAGCGGGCAGGATTAAATGCGGAGATATCAAGATCAGTTTTTTGATCGCAAATCAGTTGCGCGATAGCCTTGCCGGTTACTGGGCCAAGGCAAATGCCATCCCCTTCAAAGCCTGTTGCGACATAGCCGTTTTCGAGACCGGGAATTCGCCCTACCAGCGGTAGACCATCAATAACAGCGGTGCGAACGCCCGAAAAACTCCGTAACAGCCTGACCCCTGCCAGACCGGGAACGAGATCGACGGCGCTGGATAATATCTGCGTCACCGCATCGATATCGTTGGTTTCGCGGCGGCCGAAATCTTCGCGGGTACCGCCGATCAGGAACTGCCCTGTGGTGAGCGGATCAATAACCAGTCCGAGGCCACGCGATGCTGCTGCCTGCGCGCCTTTCTGGCTGCCTTTGCTCAGGAGATAGCGGCCGGACATGATGGCGCCGGGCATTAGGGCATTCAGTGCCGGTGCCCGTTCGGTCACCAGAAGCTGGCCTTTTCTTGGTGTCAGCACATCTGACAAACCAAGGAGTTTGGCGGATCCGTTGCCGGCCGCAATAACAACCGCGTCGCCCCTGAGATCACCGCGGTTGGTGGCAATAGCGGCGATACGGTTACCGCCCTGTTCAACGCGGATGCCCTGAACCTGCGTATCGCGGTCGACTTTGATTTTTGCTGCGGTCAGCAGCCGGTGAACGATCTGATAGCCAATGGCGTGGCCTTCACCATGCACCTCGACAGCCATTTTCGCCTGTCGCGAAAGTGCCGGAAATGAATGGTGCAAGGCCGCGTCACTGAGCGTCTTTACAGTGACCCCGGCACTCGCAAGTGCTGCCGAATGGGCGTCCAACACAGCGCATTCATCGTCCGACGTTGCAATGATGAAGGTCGAGCGCCGTTTGAATGCACCTGCAAGCAGGCCCTCATCCGCCAGCTGCCCATAGAGTGCGACACCCTTCATTGCTGCGGTCATCATTGGGCCTGGACGCTTGCTTGCGACCGAGACGGCGCCGTCTGCAGCCCCGGTTGCTTCGGCAGCAGGTGCTGATGCGTCAAGCAGCCTTACCTCTGCGCCACGCTGGGCCAGAAAATAGGCAGTCGCAGCACCGACGATGCCGGATCCGACGACGATAACGCTGAATGAAGAGCGGGATTGCATAAATTTCTGGCCGACCTTGTTGCTTGTCGCCCGATATTGGCGGAGGCTGGCCTTGTCCGTCGATACAAGATGATGACGTTACTTGGTCACGAAATTTGTATCCGCTAAAAACTCATCACTCTCTAGAAAAGAGGGAGGGGGACCAAAGTCATGGCCAAGATAAGCCTTACACTCATCCAGACATTTTATCAGGTGGCGCGCCTGGGGTCGTTTTCCGGTGCGGCACGAGAACTCAACTTGAGTTACCAATCAGCCGCCAATCACGTCCGGCGGCTGGAGCAGATTCTCAAGGGTAAGCTGATCGATTCAGAACAGGGCGCCAAGCGGATATCGCTCACGCCGCGCGGGCGCGCACTTTATAATCTGTTGCATCCAGAGCTTGATATCATGCTCGAACGGTTGACAAAGCTGATTGAGAACCAACGTTCGTCACTTCGCGTCGGCATGCCACAGGCGATTTTCTATTACCTTTTCACCAACATATTGTCGCGGTTCCGCGAGGTTTTTCCGGAAATCGAGTTCGCGGTGTATGAACGTGATACCGTGCTGGCTGAATTGGTCAAAAACGGCAGTCTCGATGTCTGTATTTCCGAGCGATATTTTGGTGATCCGGTCGTACCGCAGCGATTGCTTGGCAGCTACAGGCTGAGTTGCGTTTATCCTGAAAGCTGGGGCGACCTTCCTGACCCGCAGGATATACCAAGCTGGGCGGAGGGGCGGCCGTTCATAACCTACGAGCCCGGGCAGACCCTTCGAAATCTTGCCGTCGATTTTCTGGCGCGTGACGGGGCAATCGTGCAGCCTGTTGTGTCCACTTCAGGCAGTTCCAGCGTCAAGCGTTGTGTGGCCGAGGGGCTGGGCTTTTCGATCATTCCATCGTGGTGTGTCGGGCCGAAAGATCACACGATCCGCAGTAAAAAACTCACCAATCTGCCAGAGGTGCGCGTCTATTTCGGAACCGCAGGATTTCTGCAGAAACACCCGATGGTACAGCAGTTGTTCGATGACTGTCGCCGAGAACTTGTCGGGCCGGTGCTCGATCCTCCACGGGCGAGCGAGCTTTCGCTTCCGCCGCTGTGAGCACGACATATAAAAAAGCCGATAAGTACGTCCGAGTCTCTAGCATTGTTCCCTGTCAAATCGCGGATAGGCTGGTTCTCGACCGCTTGGCCATGTGGACTGGACTTCCAGGAGCACGGGTCGCGGACAGTAAAAAATATTCCGGGGAACATAGGAGAACGAGATTATGAAATTATTTTCCAAGCTCTGTGGTGCGGCAGTGATGGCACTGTCACTGTTGGGCAGCAGCATTGCCTCAGCTGGAACAATCGATGATATCCGTGGCCGCGGCGTCCTTCGTATCCCGGCTATTCTCAATGAAACGCCCTATTTCAACAAGGATCCACGCACGGGCGAGTGGCAGGGATTTGTCATCGACATGGCAAATGACATTGCCAAGACGCTCGACGTCAAACTTGAAGTGGTTGAATCCAGCTGGGCGAATGCCATCCTCGATGTACAAAGCGGCAAGGTCGACATGGCTTTTGCGGTTACTGCAACGCCAGTCCGCGCCATGTCGGTGTCGTTCTCTGATCCGACCTATTACAACAGCTTTGTCATTGTTTCCTCAAAAGAAGAACTCAATGGCAAGACCTGGAATGAACTGAACGATCCCAAATATACATTTGCCGTTGATCTTGGTTCTGCACAGGATCTGATCACCCAGCAATATTTGCCTAAGGCCAATATTCTGCGTTTCAAGACCCGTGACGAAGCCATTGTCGCTGTTACCACGGGCAAAGCCGAGGGCTTGGTCAACACCATGTTGAACGGGCTGGTGATTTCAAAGAAGGCACCAAACATTGGTTCCGTACAGGTCCCTACTCCGGTGTTGTCGACACCGTCGGTGATTGCCCTCAACTACAGTGTGGACGAGCCTTTCAAGACATTCGTGTCTGCTTGGGCAGAATATAACCGCCGTATTGGCAACAATCAGACCTGGATCCTGAAAAGCCTTGAGCCATTCGGCATTACGCTGACAGACATTCCTGATGGCTTCGGCTTTGGCGGCTGATCGCTTTTTTGTCTAACGACTGTCCTTTCCTTCTAAAACGAAGGGAAGGATTTCTGCATTCCGGCCGCAAGCCACACGACATCGTTGATTGCAGCCCAACTCCACCGCGCTAAAAGCGCGATTTTTTGCTTTGCTGGCAGAGTACTGCCTCGAAAAATATCTGAAACTATAGCGAGAAACGAAAAAGCCTGCCGCGGGAGGAGGTGCGGCAGGCTTTCGAAAGAATTGAATAGCGACTGGGAGGAGGATTCCGCTATTCTGCCAAACGTCCCTTGGGAGGAGGAGTGGGACGTCTGATGACGAAGCTTTGCGGGAGGAGGTGCATCGCTTCGTTGAGTTAATGAATACGATAAAATGCGTGCCTTCGAAATAGCCAATAGCGCAGTGGAGCTATGCAAAAATAGATGATCACTTTTGGTTCACGGAAAAGATCAGTCGAAACTTGCGGAAGACTTCCGTTATTAAGATTCTGTGAACATCACTCATCCAGTAGGACAGCCAGAAAATTTGTGATATCCGGCCGGTTTTACGAATGAGAGGATAAGTACCGTGAGCGACCAGACAGTAGCTGAGGTAACTGACAAGATTTACGCATCGATCCAGTCGGACAATGCTGACATTGACCTGCATATTGCTGACCTCAAGCAGGCGTTGGCGCGTGAAGGCGCCAAGGAAGCGGTTTTTGATCCGGCAAAATTGGCCCATAACAACCGCTCCGGCCGTAAGTTGATGCAGGCCTATTTCCGCCAACGTGGCGTGACCGTGAAGTTTTCCGCGTGATCCTGATGGTGCCATCGCGATATTTGCGGTCCTTGGCTGTGATACCGCTGCCGCAAATTTGATCCCAGGCCCGGTCACTCATGGCATGGGTGGCCACATGTTTTTGCAAGGTGTTGATTTATCACCGGCGCTTGTCTCCGCCCGGGCTTGCGAAGCAACTTTCGCGTGCTTAAAAGACGTTTCGTTTCAATTCTGTATAGTAAAAGGACCAACTTCGTGGAACAAGCAAACAAGCAGACCGTCAAGGGTCGGCGCAAGGCGCTATTTGCAGCCGTTGCAGTGATCGCAGTTGCAGCCGTCGGCGTCGTCGGGGTTAAGACTGTCTACGAAGGCAAAGTGAAGGATTTCATCGCCAGCACTGGCGGCACAGCTGAGGTCGTCAAGGTTGATTTTCTCGGACGCATTCATGTTCGCAACTTTGTGCTGCCACAAGCCGATGGCGGCAATCTGCGTATTGCGGCGGCCGATGGCCGCCAGGAATTTCTGTTCCTCAAAAGCGATCTGCAGGTAAATGGCGTTGAAGTCGAGACACAATTGGTCAACGCTTCGATACCGCATATCCGCTGGGAAGAGCCGGCTTTCAATAAAAATATCCCGCACGACGCCTCTCCTGCTGAAGTGATTGCAAGCTTTTCCGCAAAGCGTATTTTTATTCCTGAAACCATCGCTACTCAAAAAGTCGCCAATACCGGTCAGAAGACGGTTTACAAAGATGTTGTCTTCACAGGGGTGGCCGATGGCAAGATCGCCCAATATTCGGTCGATAGCAGCAGCTATGATGTCACGGTCGATGTGCCGGAGAGTGATGCCGCGACCAAAACGAAGAATATGCTGATCACCACCGGTGCTATCGCAGGTGAGACCATTGATGTTGCCTATCTTGTCCGGCTGTACACTGAAAAGGCTGGCCCTGACGAAAAGGACGCAAAGCTTGTCTATGGACCGGTTACGGTCAGCAAAATTGCTTTCTCAGACGGTGAGACGAAGTTCACTTATGATGAGATGATCAGCAAGGGGGTCAGCTCGCGCATGCCATCGGAGCCCCTTCTGGAGACTTTGAAGGCACTTTCAACAGCGACAAACTATGACGATCTCTCACCTAAAGAGAGGCAGGCATATTTTGGCAAGTTTCTTTCTCTCGTCGACATGATGGGCAAGGCCGATTTGGAGCTGCGCGGCCTGACTGTCGACGCCCCTAACACGGCGAGCGATGAAGAAGGAAAGAAGCTAAAGCTGGTCGTTGATAGTACTTTTTTGCAAATGGACGGTCGCAAGCTCAATGTCGGCCTGCACGGCTTGAAAATGGGTAATGGCGACGACAAAATCGAAGTTGCTGAGGCCAGCCTTACGGGTTTCGACTGGGGTTCGTCGCTCGAGGGCTTCGGCAAGTTTGTGAGTCTTGAAGAAGACGAGATGGCCAGCTTTGCATTCAGCCAACTGATGCCGGAATTGGGCACCATTCGCGCTGCAGGTATCAATGTTGATGTGACGACCCCAAAGACAGATGATACGGCAGAAGGTGATGAAGCGGCGGCGGCAACTGTGCCTGAGCGCGTTCAATTCCAACTCAAGAACTATGAGATGGCACTGACCAAGCCATTTAACGGCATTCCAACCGACATCACGATCAAACAGGAAGATTTGACGCTTCCAATCCCTGAGAATTCTTCGGATGAAACCTTCGTGCAGTTGCGCAAGATGGGTATGGAGGTTCTGACCGTCTCCTACGGGCTTGCTGCAAATTGGGATGAAGCAAACAAGAACCTCGTCATCAAGGAAATATCTGCGAATGGCAAGGATATCGGCAGCATCAATTTTTCCGGTCTGGTGAGTGGCTTTGGCGAGGAGTTTTTCTCGTTCGATACAACACGTATGCAAGGGGCGCTTTTTGGCCTCGCTGGTCGCGAAGTGAAGATGACGATCAAGGACGAAGGTCTGATTGACAAGGCCGTGAAGCTTTACGCGGCGCAAAACGACATGACCGAAGATCAGGTACGAGGCATCTTGACAGTAGGTGCGACCATGGGCCTGCAGGAAATCACGGCCACACAGCCACAACTCCAGGGCGCTGCTGACGCCGTTCTTCGCTTCATCAACGCGCCAGGTACATTGACTGTCACGATCAAGGCCAAAGGTCCGAACGGCCTTGGTGTTCTTGATCTGGCAGCCGCATCGCAAAATCCGATGTATCTGTTAGGCCGGGTCGATATCGAAGCAAAGGCTGAATAAGCGCGACCCAAGAAGTTGGCGGCTCAGATGTGTGGGCCGCCGACGACCTTTAAGGCGTGTTGGGTCTGTTCGTTAAACTGGCAGATGAGCCTGACGAACCAGTTGGCCTTTGAGGTGGGCTGTTTCCAGCCCAAGTTCGATAAAGCGGTGCGCATGTTTGGCCAGGGCAACGTTATCGTCCCACAAATTGCGCCAGATGGCCGTCTTCAGTGACAGATCTTTATCGACGATGGTGGTTGAGAAGGATTCGAACGTCACATAGTCATTCCAGCCAATTGCTACCAGCGCGTCAAAGATTGCCGGGAAGTCGATTGTGCCGGTTCCGAGATAACCACGGTGGCTTTCGCCAATGTGGATGTAGCCGATCTTGTCTGCCGCGTGACGGATGGCGAGACCAACATCGGCCTCTTCAATGTTCATGTGAAATGTATCGAGATGTAGCAGCACATTCGAGGCGCCTGTATCCTTGATATAGGCCATGCCCTGTGCGGCGGTGTTGAGCATATTGCTCTCGAAGCGATTGACGATTTCGAGATTGAGTGTGACGCCGGATGCCTTGGCGCGGTCTGCCACCTTGGTCAGCGCTGAGACGCTGTTATCCCATGATCTTCTGGTCAGCACATGTTCCTGCTTGCCATGGGAGGAACTCAATATGCCTGCAAGTTTGCTGCCGCCGAGATCGCGCACCAGCGCGACAGCCCGGTCAAGGATATCGACGCCGTTGGCCACCACTGATGCGTCATCGCTCGAGATATCGCCTTCTGGTGGCAGGCCCATGCTGACGGCAACGTCGAGGCCGAGTTCACGGATACGGCCTGCAAGCCAGGAAACATCGACCTGAGCAGGATCGAGATAAGAGAACTCAATCAGCTTGTAGCCCAGCTTTTGCGTGTTCTCGAGCGCCTTTTCAAGCTCGCCGCGCGAGGAGCCAGCGCTCCAGACAAAGGAATGCACACCGATCTTCGACATATCCCGGTACTTTCTGAATTGAATGGAAAAAAAGTCGGACTGGCACCGCATAGACCTGTGGTGCCAGTCCGGTCTGGAGGAGATTAGCGAGCTGCAGTCCAGCCCTTGTAATCCTTGACGTTGTCTGCGGTGATCAGCTGTGGATCGAGCAGCACGATCGGCTCAGCGGGCTTGTTGCCGTTCAGCACGTCCACGCCAAGCTTCAAGGCTTGACCGGCCATGACATATGGGTCCTGCGAAGCGGATGCCTTGATCATGGAATTGCCGCTGGCGAGCGACTTTTCGATGTCTGGTGCACCGTCGACAGCGGTAATGATGAACTCACTGCGGTTGAGCTGCTTGGCGGCAAGTTCAGCGCCAATTGCTGTCGGATCATTGATCGCAAAAACCGCGTCAATCTTGTCAAACCGGGTCAACAGACCCTGCATCACGGCAAGACCGCCTTCACGGGAACCCTGGCCATTCTGGTCGTCGGACAGGATTTTGATATCGGCATGTTTGCCAAGCGCTTCTTTGCAACCCTGAACGCGGTCGAGGATCGAGGACGAGGCCGGTCCGTTGATGATGACAACGTCGCCCTTGCCGCCGATCTTTTCGGCGATGTAGTTGCAGGCCTCTTCGCCAGCCTTGACGTTGTTGGTCATGACGGTGACGTTGGCGCCCGGAGCGGAAACGTCAAACGCTGCCACAACAACGCCGGCGGCCTCTGCCTTTTTGACGGCCGGCGCGATGGCCTTGGCGTCAACTGCGTTCAGCATGATGATGTCGACACCGGCAGCAATGAAGCTGTCGATCTGGGAGACCTGCTTGTTGAGGTCATAGTCGGCGGAAACGGAGATAACTTCGACGTTCGGATTGATCTCCTTGGCGCGGTCTTCAATGCCCTTGATGGTGGCAACAAAGAACGGGTTGCCAAGCAGACCGACCGAAATGCCGATCTTGTTGAGGTCCTTGGCGGCTGCGGGCATGCAAAGGGCGGCAGCCATGGCGGTGCCGATAAGCAACTTGGACATAAGACGCATGTTTTCCTCCATAATGCGCGTTTTGCGCGGTTGTTTCCGGTTCCCAACCGGTTCGTTCAGCCGGAAATCAGGTCCGGCCAAGCCCTTGCAGCCTGTAGCGATCGAGGCCGACGGCGACGATGATGACAAGGCCTTTGATGATGTACTGCCAGATGTCAGAGACACCGGCGAGGATGAGGCCGTTGGAAAGCACGGCGATGATGAGGGCGCCGATCAGTGTGCCCCAGATCGAACCGACCCCGCCAACAAAGCTTGTACCGCCAAGGATGACCGCCGCGATGGCATCAAGTTCGTAGGCCTGACCGAGCTGCAGGCCATTGGCCGCATAAAGGCGTGCGGCAGACATCGCGCCGCCAACACCGGACAACAGGCCAGACATTGAGTAGACGAACAGCAGAACCAGTGGCACCTTGATGCCGGTCAGTCTGGCGGCTTCCGAGTTGCCACCCACGGCATAGATCCATGTGCCGAGCACCGTGCGCTTGAGAATGAACCACGACACGACGATGGTCGTCAGCGCGATAACCGCCAGCCACGGAACGCCGAACAGCGTGCCATTGCCGATAAAATCAAAGGGCAAATCTGCATTAAACACCGTGGTGTCGTTGCCGAGCAGACGGGCAACGCCGCGAATGGCTGTCAGTGAACCCAGTGTGACGATGAAAGGCGGCAGCTTCAGCCAGGCGATGATGGCACCGTTGAGGAAACCGCAGGCAAGGCCGGCAGCAATGGCGGCCGGAATTCCAAGCATGCCGAGATCAGGCACAAGAGACACAATCACAGCAATCATCGCGGAAGCCGCCAGGATCGACCCGACCGACAGGTCGATGCCACCGGTCAGAATGACGAAGGTCATGCCAGCTGCAAGCACCGTATTGATCGATGCCTGTTGCATGACGATGGAAAGGTTATTGGCGGAAAGGAACCGACCACTGATCAAGTGGAAGCCGATGGCCAGCAGAACAAGAACAGGTAGCATGCCGAGCGCTGTCAGCGTTGAGCGCAGTTTTAGCTTTTCCATCCGGGTCTGTTCGGTTTCACTTGCGCTCATTGTTACGCTCCCACTTCTTTTTCTGTTGTCGTTGTCAGGCTGCGTGGCCGGCCGTGCCGGTTGCCAGTGCCATGATCGCTTCCTGTCCGATCGGTTCTTCTGGTGATCCGGTGACCTCACCGGCGATGCGCCCCTCGCGCATGACCAGCACTCGGTCAGCAATGCCGAGGATTTCAGGCAGATCGCTTGATATGGCGACGATGGCGATGCCGTTCTGGGCAAGCTCATCAATGATCCGGTAGATTTCCGATTTCGCGCCGACATCCACGCCACGGGTCGGCTCATCCAGAATGATGACCTTCGGTTTTGTCTCCAGCAGGCGTGCAAGCAGCGCTTTTTGCTGGTTACCGCCTGAGAGGGCACCGACATTGATCTGCGTCCCGGCGGTGCGGATCGACAGGGATTTCACCGCATGGGCGGCCCGTTCCCTCGCCTTCGAAAAATTGAGTACGCCACCGGACTTGGCATCACCTGCAATGACGCCAATATTGATGTTGTCGCTGATCGACATGTCGAGGAACAGACCGAGCGATTTGCGGTCTTCTGTCAGATAGGCAATGCCAGCATCGAGCGCTGCGCGCGGGGACGTGATGGCGACCGGTTTGCCGTTGAGCGTAATGCTGCCTGTTGTCTTGTGGTCGGCACCATAAACGAGGCGAGCAAGTTCTGTCCGGCCTGATCCAACCAGACCGGCAACGCCAAGCACTTCGCCGGCACGCACATCAAAAGAGCAGTCATGCACTCTAATGCCGTCGCCGACATTGTTGACCGACAGGACAGCAGCGCGTTCGCCCGTCACTTGCCGGTGCTCTTTTTTGTAGAAAGAAGACAGATCGCGCCCGACCATCATCGACACAAGCTTGTTTGCCGACAATTCTGACCGTTCCAGCGTGCCGACATAGGCGCCGTCACGCAGCACACTCACCCGGTCGGAAAGCTGATAGATCTCTTCCATGCGGTGGCTGATATAGATGATCGCGATGCCCTTCGCCTTCAGACGGGCAATCACGTCAAACAGCCGGTCGGTCTCGCGTGTTGTTAGAGAGGTCGTAGGCTCGTCCATCACAATGATACGCGCATTGGTCGTGAGCGCCCGGGCAATCTCCACCATTTGCCGTTCGCCAAGTGACAGTTCTGCGACGCGCCGCCCTGGGCCGAAACCAATACCGAGTTGCTGCAGGATGGGTTCTGCGCGACGGCGCATCTCTGCCCGGTCTGCAACACCGAAGCGGGAAGGCTCGTTACCAAGGAACATGTTTTGCGCGACGGTCAGGTTGGGTGCGAGTGAAAGTTCCTGATAGATAACGGCAATGCCCAGGGCCTTGGCTCTCTGTGGATCACCAAGCAAGGCGGGCGCTCCATCGATCACCACCGAACCACCAGGATCAGCCGTATAGGCGCCGGACAGGATTTTCATCAAGGTCGACTTGCCGGCGCCGTTTTCGCCCATCAGTGAATGCACTTCACCGGCATGTACAGTCAGGCTGACTTGGGACAGGGCTTTTGAGACGCCGAATGTCTTGCTGATCTCGCGCATTTCAAGGAGCGGGTGCTGCTGGCTTGCCGTCAAGGTCATGCGCACTTCTCCTTTGCATCGTTTTGCGTGTGGCTTGTCAGGGCATCGACATGCTGGCGCCATGTCAGGCGATAGTCCTCAAGTCCGGCGATGGTAGCCGCCGTGGCCGTGGCGCAATCATTGACGAAAGGATTGTGGCCACCTGCATCAAAGACGAGCGCAGCCGCACCAAAGGCACTACCCTCAGGGTTGGCGCTGGTGTGCACGGTCTGATCCGGTCTGAGGGCTGCAAGAACCGAGGCATAAAGCCCTGTTTTGACCAGACCGCCATCAATGACGATCGTATTCTTTGAACCAATCAGGTCGAGTGACAGGTCGGTCATCAATGCGACATAGAGCATGGCAACGGCAGCGCGCTCTTCGCCATCGACGGTTGGACCAATGAAGTGGCCGTTGTGGCCGGGCATGGGGCCGCCAGGCGCAAAGGATGGCAAGGCAAACGTCTTTTTGGCGATAGCCGATGCGACGGCTTCGGCTGATACAGGCTTCGTCCACCCGCCACTCGCAACATCATACTCACGGCCACCCATGAAACGGATCGTGGCGACCGGTTGGTGATCGACGGTGACATTTGCCAGCATGTCGCGCTTGGCATCCAGTGTTTCCAGCGGGCTTGCCGGATTGAAGATGATGACCCAGGTGCCGGTTGAAACCAGCGTGAAATCCGAAAAGCCAAGCGAACGGTAGAAATAAAGCGCGCTATTGCTGTCATGCACGCCGTTATGGACGGCGACATCAATGCTGCGGCCGTCTTCGAGCTGCACAGCATATGTTCCAATGACAGTGCCTGCACTTGCAAATTCAGGCATTTTTTTCCGCCAATCCATGCGGTCAACGAGGCTGCTGAAATCGTCTTTTAGTGGTGCCCACAGATTGGAATGGCAGCCGAGGTAAGAGACTTCGCTCACCGCACGACCGGAAAATTTCCAGCTCCAGAATTGCGGGTAACACAGAATGGCCTCTGCCTCGGCGATCAGTGCCGGATCACGGGCATCAAGCCAGAGCAGATGTCGTCCATAATTGAAACCAAGCGGCAGCGGCGGCGAAAAGGTTTCGCTGAAATCCGGTGCCATCGCATCGATCCGTGCGGCGATATCGGCAGGTGGTTCCTGTTCATAGTCGAGAATGGCGTGAACCAACTGGTCGCCGCGCGTCAGTGCAAATGTGCAGCCATGGCCGGAAAAGGTGATGCGGTCGACGCCATGCCCGGCAACGACACGGGCAAGCTCACTTTTCATCCAGTTGAAAAGTGCACCATCATCCAGCACACGCAGATCATCCTGTTCGCGCCAGATGGGACGCGTGCGGGCCTCGTCAATCACCTGACCATCCGCCGAAACGACGAAAAGCTTCGAGTTGGTCTTGCCGAGATCAAAGACTGCAAGAGGATTTTCGCTCATGCCCCACCTCCGACATTGGCGATCATGATGCTGACGCCAGCGTCTTCCAGCATTTTCGAGGCGGTATCCGTCAGGCCATCATCGGTGATGATGGTACCGATGCGCGACAGAGGCAGCACGGCATTACGTGGCTGAATTGAAAATTTGCGGCTGTCAGCCAGAAGAACAATCTCGTCGGCGCAGGCTGCAAGTTCGCCAATCACCTTGACCAGCAGCGGATGGGATTCAAGCAACCCCTTGCCGCTGATGCCCTGCGTCCCCACAAAGAAACGTGAGGCAAAAAAGCCTGGGGAGCCGGCTGTCGGATCATGGATGATGCCCGGTTCGCGGTATAGGTCGCCGCCTGCAAGTGAAAGCTGGCAGGTGCCATGTTCGCCGAGATAGGCTGCAAGCGGCATGGAGTTGGTCCAGAGCCGCAGATTGCGCTGAGCCAGCAGAATGCCAAGCTGGTAGCAGGTCGAACCGGCATGCACGATGATGGAATCGCCATCGCGCACCAGATCGGCAGCCATGGCCGCAATGGCCCGTTTTGCCTCGACGGCAATGTCACGGTTTTCGTCATAGGGGCGTGCTGACAGGCGGATGCTGTCACCCGGCTCCATCGCAGAAATGCCACCATAGACTTTGCGTGCACGGCCAAGCTCATGCAGCTTGTCGATATCACGACGGATTGTGGCTGGAGAAACGCCAAGCTGCTCCTGCAGATCCCGTACCGAAGCAAACGGTGTCTCACGCAAAAGGTCGGTAATGGCTTTGTGGCGTTCGGTGTCGTTCAAGACGGTTCCTCCCGGCGTCTCCCTCGCCGATGAATGAAGATAATCATAATCAATCTACCTTATCAATAGTTGTGACGAAAATTATTCACTATTGACGTTTTGTGATCATGAAAATAACTTTTGCAGAAAAGTTCGCTCATATTTCGTTGTCAAACGATGGTGATGCGACGCTACGGCATAGGAGGAGGCCGGCATGACTTCGGGCAATCGGACGCAGGACATTCCAGCCTTCGAGGCATTTCTCGATCTGTCGCGGCAGATCGGCAGTGATGTGCTGAAAACGCAGGGCGCCGGCGGCAACACGTCCATCAAGCACGACGGCATGATGTGGGTGAAGGCGTCGGGCACATGGCTTGCCCATGCCGGCACACGCGACATCATGGTGCCTCTTGAAGTCGCTCCGCTGGTCGACGCGCTCAGGGCACGGGATCCAAGCGCCGAAAAAGCAACAGATTTCATCATCTCCGACTTGAATGCGTCGGGGCTGCGTCCATCAATCGAGGCGAGTTTTCATGCGGCCTTGCCCCAAACTGTGGTGGCGCATTATCACTGCGTCAATGCAATTGCGCTGTCCGTCTTGGAGGATCGTGAAAAACGGATCGCTGAGCGCATGGCAATTCTGCCGGATTTGACCTGGGCAACCATTCCCTATCGTCGACCCGGCACCCCGCTTGCCCGTGAAATCGAATTGGTTGCCGCAAACCGGCCTGATGTTCTCATCCTCTACAATCACGGCATTATCGTTACGGGTGAGACCGTGGAACAGGTGCGCGATCGCATAACCCGTGTCACGGAGGCGTTAACGATGCCGGAACGTCCTGTCGCAGAGGTCGATGTCGCAGCTTTGATAGCGTTAGCGGCGGGTTCGAATTTCCATGCTGCGGAAGATCGTGGCAGCCACAAGACTGCCCTTGATCCTGCGAGCGTCAAACTGGCGACAGGTGGGTCTCTCTATCCGGATCACGTCATTTTTCTGGGTACGGAAATTGGTGTTTTGGCCAAGGGGCAGACGGCAAAAGCCTATTGTGAAGCACGGCAGTCAGAAAATCTGGTCGTCCCCAAAATGCTTCTGGCGCCTGATCTCGGTGTTCTGCTGGCAAATGAGTTGACGGATGGTGGGCGCGTCATGGCGCGTTGCCTTGCCGAAGTCGTTGCTCGCATTCCCGAAGATGCACCCGTTGTCTATCTCGGGCCGGATCAGGAATATGAACTGACCCATTGGGAAGCCGAACAATACCGTCAGGCTCTGGATCGCAAGGCGAGTCAGCGCACATGACTGCGACGGCAAAACCAGCCAAAGCGCTGGGCATTGATCTCGGCACCTCAGGGGTTCGTGCTGCGGCGCTCGCGGCCGATGGCACTCTTTTGGATATGGCCGTATTTTCATTTCCAAATGCTGCGGCCGGGCGTTCGCCCTCCGTGTGGTGGGCGGGGGTACAATCCTGTCTGGCAGAACTTTCCGCCCGCCTGCCGTTAAAGGATATTGAAGGGTTAGCGGTTGATGGCACCTCAGGTACTGTGGTGGCGCTGGATGCCAGTGGTGAGCCGGTTGGCGATGCGTTAATGTACAACGACCCCTGCCCCGACCTTGGGATTGTCGAGAAGATCGCGTCAGAAGCCCCAACCAACAGCCCCGCTCGGGGTGCAACCTCCGCACTGGCCCGTGCTATTCATCTGTCGCGCCAACCCGGTGTAAGCAAAGTCGTGCATCAGGCTGACTGGATTTTGCTCAAGCTTGGCGTGTCGGCAGCAACCAGTGACGAAAACAATGCGCTGAAAACCGGTTATGATCTCGTGACCGAGCGTTGGCCGGATTGGCTGGATGCCTGCGGCATGGATATCGCGCTGCTGCCCGTGGTCAAACGTGCTGGCGCTCCTATTTCGGAAATCGGTGCCGCAACTCGCTTGTTCGGCATCCCCGCGACTTGCCGTTATCATGCCGGAACGACGGATGGCTGCGCGTCATTTCTCGCAACCGGCGCGTCGAGCATTGGTGACGGCGTGACCGCGCTTGGTTCGACACTGGTTATCAAGTTGGCCTCAGCCAGTCCGATCGATGCTGCTGATTATGGCATTTATTCGCATCGCATTCTGGACTTCTGGCTCGCTGGCGGAGCCTCGAATTCCGGAGGGGCGGTTATCGGCAGCTTCTTTGATGGTGAACAGTTGAAAGCCATGACACCGCTTCTGCAGCCAGATAAGCCGACCGGCCTTGATTATTACCCGCTGAACAAGCCCGGCGAACGTTTTCCCATCAATGATCCGTCCTATCCGCCGCGTCTGGAACCTCGCCCGGCCGATGATATGGTGTTTTTCCAGGCAATTCTGGAAGGTATCACCTCCATCGAAAAATCGGGGTACGACCGTTTGGTCGAACTTGGCGGTCCGAAACTTCAATCTGTGCGCAGTGTCGGCGGCGGAGCTGCCAATCCCGCTTGGACAAACATGCGCCAAAAGGCGCTCGGGGTGCCTTTGCTTGCCGCGCGGTCAGCCGAGGCGGCTGTCGGCACTGCCTCCTTGGCGCTGGCCGGAAAGGCACGATGGTCATGAGCCTTCCTCCATGGACGACGCTGACTGATCTGGCTGAACGATATGACGCCTTTCTCGTCGACCAGTTCGGTGTGTTACGGGATGACGAGCGGGCTTACCCTGGCGCCAATGACGCGTTGGTGCGACTGAAGGCTTTGGGAAAATCCATCATTATCCTCTCCAACTCTGGCCGAAGCGGTGACTACAATGCCGACCGCCTTGTGAAGCTCGGCTTTGACCGTTCCGGTTTCGATCGCTTTCTAACATCCGGCGATGTAGCACATGATATTCTGGCAGAGGAAACGGCAGGGAAAAGCACGACGCGTTGCCTGACGATATCGAGCGGCGACGACAGCAATCTGGCTGATTCCCTCGGTTTTAAAAGCGTTGACGATGCGGCTCTGGCCGATGTGGTGATCATCTCCGGTAGCGAGGCTGAACGAATTCCGCTCTCCCTATATCGAGAGCGGCTGGAACCGGCAGCGCGCCGTGGCGTGCCCTGTTATTGCACCAATCCTGACCGGCATAAGCTTGCCAAGGGCGGTGGCACGGCACCCGGCGCTGGCAGTATTGCGGCAACCTATCAGGAGCTTGGCGGTGTCGTGCGCTGGTTTGGAAAACCCTATCCGGCAATCTACCAGAAGGCGCAGTCTCTGTTGGGTGGCGTCGCCTCAGATCGCATCATCTGTATTGGCGACAGTATCGAGCATGACATCGCAGGTGCTGCAGGCGCAGGCCTGAGTTCCTGCCTTGTGCGCACCGGTATACTGGAGCGCAGTACCGAACCTGAATTGAATGCGATCTCGGAAAACCACTCCGCTCGGCCAGATTTCTTAATGCAACGCTTTGTCTTTGGATGACGCCAGACACGGTCTGTCCCGCTGTCATTGCAGTTACGACAAACCGCAAGGTACAAAAAGCTTTGGGATCACGGCTTATGATCCGGATGCGCCAACCGGTTCGGGCTGGTGGCACTGGAATGTCGTGAATATCCCGGCCACGGCACTTCCCTAGAGCTCAATGCCAGCGCCAACGGCAAGATGCCAGCGGGTGCCACGCAAATCAGCAATGATTACGGCGTTACCGGTTTCGGCGGCGCTTGCCCGCCATCGGGTGAAGTTCACCGCTACATTTTCACGGTCCACGCCCTGTCGGTCTACAAGCTTGATCTGCCGGAGAATCCAAGCAATTCGTTGACCGGATTTACGGTTCACGCCAACAGCATTGAAAGCGCTCGCATCACGGCCGTCTGTAACCGATAGGCGATATGACCGCTTGACAGCCGAGTTCCTTATGCGGCTGTCAGGACCCGCTTTTGGCAAGTTTCTGCGCCTGTAATTTGGCGGCCTGTTTCAGCCCCATGCCAATGCCGAAACGAATAACAAGTACCTGCAGCAGAACCAGCCCTACGACAAACCCGCCGATGATCGTTGCATCATCGCCACTCAACGAGAAAAGGCTTCCCTGACCGTCGAGGCCTATCAGATATAGACACCCAGAATATCAATCCTGACAGGGCAAGGGTGATGCGGATGCTTCGCTGACATAAGATAGCAAATGGGCAAGAAACTTCTTTCCATGGTGGGGAAGATGTTCTTCCCTTCGAACGCATAGATAAAGTTCGCGGTCGGACCAATCGTCGAGGATTTGCACCATGCGAAAATCCATGAAGCGACCATAACGGAGGGCAGCGCTTTCCGGCACGATTGCAACGCCTGCCCCTTGCGCGACCATGGCGCAGACGCCCTCAAACCCATCCATGCGCATGCGAATATCGACATCTCGTCCAAGCTCGATGGCTCGCCTTCGCAGGAACTGTGACAAGGCGACCTTCTGTTGCAAGGTAATCATGCGCTCGCTGAGTACGCGTGAAAAATCGGTGGCGTCCAGCAGCGCGTGATCCTTTGGCACAACCAGCACCAGTCTGTCGGGCACAAAACGCCATCGCTCCAAACCGTTCATGTCGGCAGATGCCGCAACGATGCCAATATCAGCCTCGCCGTTTCTCAGCAGCGCCACCACTTCGAGGCTTGGTTTATCGGCAACTGAGATGCTGATGTCAGGATGTTCGGCCAGAAATCGCCCCATGACTGCTGGCAGATGTTCTGCCAGCATATTTGTGTTTGAGAGGAAACGGATATTACCGCTGCGCCCGTGCGAGAAATTGCTCAGTTCGATCTCGATGCGCTGTGCGCTGCTTAAAACCTGTCTGGCATGCCGCGTCAGCATGTCTCCGGCAAGTGTCGGGCGAATACCTCTTCCCGTGCGTTCTAGCAGGGGCAGGTCGAATGATTCTTCCAGCTTTTTTAGCCGGGCACTCACCGCTGCCACAACAATATTGTTCTTCGCTGCCGCAGCTGTCAGGCTACCGCCTTCAACTGCTGACAGGAAGATACGAAGGTCCGTCAGATCAAATTTCATCGCATCCAACCTTTCACGTATGGTGAAATCTGATTATAGAAAAAACTGCCTAGTCAAGATGGCGAGGGCGGCGTTATGACACTCGTCAAGTCGTACCCGCGACACATCGACACGCTGATATTTCCGTAAGGAATTATCCAATTAAGCGTTTTCGCGCAAGAATTGCTTCGGAAAGACTGGTGTTTTCCGCGATGTTGCTATCTGGGCCGCGGCGACACGTATCGGCCTTGCTCGTGGGAGGAGAAGCACGGTTTGGCACTTATCGTTCATGCTTGATGAAAGCACGTTGTTTATGCCCAAGCTTCTTCCCGCCTTGTCACCCATATTTCTCTGTCTGACCGCGCTGGCCGCTACGTCCGGTCTAGCGCTTGCGGAAGACACCAACAGCGCCTCTTCCGACCTCATTGCGCGTGGTCGTTATCTGGCGACTGCTGCCGACTGTGCTGCCTGTCATACCGCACCGCATGGCGGAACGCCTTTTGCCGGTGGCTATGGCATCGACACACCGCTTGGCAAGATTTTCTCGACCAATATCACACCGTCAAAAGCGGATGGCATCGGCAATTACAGCGAGGAGGAATTCGCGCGCGCCGTGCGTGACGGTGTCGCCAAGGATGGCAGCCATCTTTATCCGGCCATGCCCTATACGGCCTATGCCAAGATCACCGATGAAGACATGAAGGCGCTCTACGCTTATTTCATGAATGAGGTGAAAGCGGACGACCATAAGCCGCAGCAGACCGAACTGCCCTTCCCGTTCTCCATCCGCACATCGATGGCCGTGTGGAACATGTTGTTCCTCGACAAGACGCGGTTTGAACCTAACCCGGCTAAGTCCGCGGAATGGAACCACGGCGCCTATCTCGCCGAGGCACTTGAGCACTGTGGAACCTGCCATACACCGCGAAATGGTTTTATGGCCGAAGACGGCAGCCTGCCTTTGGCTGGCGGAGCGATCGGTCCGTGGTTTGCGCCAAACATCACCTCTGACAAGGTGGCCGGCATTGGCGGCTGGTCGGATGCCGACCTTGTACAGTATCTCAAGACCGGCAATGTCCCCGGCAAGGCACAGGCCGCCGGGCCTATGGCCGAAGCTGTTGAGAACAGCCTGCAGCACCTGCCTGACGAAGACCTTAAGGCCATCGTCACCTATCTGAGGGATGTGCCCGCCAGTGCGTCCGGCGACGAACAATCGCGTGCCGATCTCGGCAAGCCGTCGACAGAAATCGAAGCATCGCTGCGTGGACTGCCTGGACAGGAGCCGAACGAAAACGGTTTCCATATTTTCAGTGGCAGCTGCGCTTCCTGCCATCAGCCGGAAGGCCAGGGTAACCTGCACTACCCATCGCTGTTTAAAAATACCGCAACTGCTGCGCACCGAGCCGACAATCTCATTGCAACAGTCCTTTACGGCGTCCATCGCACAGTTGGCGACAACGTTGCCTTCATGCCGGCTTTTGGACCTGATGCCTCCTACACGGATCGTCTGTCTGACGAAGATATTGCCGATGTCAGCAATTATGTTCTGACCAATTACGGTAATCCCGTCGTCAAGGTCAGTGCTGCAGATGTCGCTCTTGTTCGTGAGGGTGGCGAAAAGCCGTTGATTGTCAGGCTCGCGCCGCTTGCTGCTCCTGCAGCAATTGCTGGTGGTGTCTTTGTGGTCGGGTTGATCTCCTGGCTGTTGATCCGACGTCGTCGTTCGCCTGCCTCTTAAGGCTTAAGACCTTCCCTTCCTTTTTGCATTACAGCTCCCTCGGAGATCCTGATGCCTCTCGATAATTTTTCCCCGTCTGCCACAGGACATGTCTCGCGTCGCGGCTTCCTGCGTACCACTGTCGCAATTGCCGGTCTGGCGGTATTTGCCGACCTGACTGGCCCACTTTCGGCCGCTGCCACAGATGACGCTGTCACGTCCTTTACACAGCTGTCAGAGTTCCTGACCGGCTACACACTCGATCCGGTTATCGGCGGCCGTTTTCTGGCCGCACTGAAAAAACGTGATGCCGAGCTGGATGCAAGCATGGCGGCATTGTCAAACCTCATCAAACAATCAGGTGTGTCGGATATGGATGGTTTTCTCGCCCTTTCCGGCACCGACCCCGCGTTGATGAAGGCTGCAACCAAGATCGTTTCCGCGTGGTATCTCGGTGTGGTTGGCGAGCCGGAAGATGCCGAGCTTATCACATATGCCGATTCCCTGATGTACCGCCCGACCAAGGGCCTTCTCACCATTCCGTCTTATGGTCCAGGCCCCAATGCCTGGGGACCTAAGCCCGGCAGCAAGATCTGACAGGAACACTTGAAATGGCAAACACATCCTATGATGCCGACCTGATCGTTATCGGCTCTGGCGTAATGGGCGGCATTGTCGCCGCCAATCTCGCCAAGGCGGGCAAGAAGGTGATCGTGCTGGAGGCTGGTCCCCGCGTCAACCGCCGCGAAATCGTCGAGACCTACCGTAATGCGCCGGTCAAACTGTCGCTCGCCAACGCCAAGCTGCAAGGTGCGGGCTCTCCCTTTCCAAGCATGCCGTGGGCGCCATCCACCTATGGTGACTATCTGCAGTATGAGGGGCCGGTCAAATACAACACCTCCTATCTGCGTGTGGTCGGTGGCACGACCTGGCATTTCGGCTCGGCGCTCTGGCGCATGATACCCAACGACTTCAAGATCCAGAGCCTTTACGGCCGCGGTCGTGACTGGCCGATTGCCTATGACGATCTAGAACAATATTACAACAAGGCCGAACTGGAGCTGGGCGTCACCGGCACCGACGGACAGGACGAAAGCGGTCAGGGCGGTGGCCCTATGCCACCACGCTCCATGCCGTTCCCGATGAAGCAGTTGAACTCCACTTATATGTTCGACACGTTGGCAGAAAAGCTGCTGGTCGGTGGCTTCAACCCGGTTCTGGAGCCCCATGGTCGCGCTTCGCGTCCTTACGGCAATCGTCCGACATGCGCTGGCAACAACAATTGCAATCCGGTCTGTCCGATCGGCGCAAAATACGATGGTTCGATGCATATCGACGAAGCGGAACGTCACGGCGCCAAATTGCTCGACAACTCGCCGGTCTACAAGATCGAAGCGGGTGACGACGGCAAGATCACCGCCATCTGGTACAAGAAGCCCGACAATTCCGAGCATCGTCTGACGGCAAAATATTTCGTGCTGGCTGCCTATGGTATTGAATCCGCCAAACTGTTGCTGATTTCGACATCGGAAAAATATCCAAACGGCATCGCCAATTCCTCGGATCAGGTTGGTCGTAACCTCATGGACCATACCGGTATCAGCATGAACATGCTGACCAAGGAAGATATGTGGCCGGGTGAAGGCCCAACGGAACTGCTGGTGTATCTCAACCAGCGTGATGGCGAATTCCGCAAGGACTACCCCAGTTATAAGATCAAGGTGCGCAACACTGTTCCGACCGCGCAGATGACTGAAGGTTTCATCAAAAAGGGTATTCTCGGTTCCAAGCTGGATGAGCAGATCCGAAAATATTCGGCACGTTCCTTGAACTGGGCCATCGATTTCGAACCGCTGCCGCTGGCCGAAAACCGCGTCACGCCATCGAAAACAAAGTTCGATGCACTCGGCATTCCTGTCCCGGTCCTCTATTACAGCGTGACCGACTACTGGAATGCGGGTCGTGATCGCGGATTGCAGGATCTCAACAAGATCGCAGAACTGCTAGATGCCGAAGTGCTGTCCACAGATGTGAAATGGCAGAACCGCCAGCACGTCATGGGCACGACCCGCATGGGTGATGACCCGACAGATTCCGTTGTTGATCGTGATTGTCGTACACACGACCATCCCAACATGTTCATTGCCGGGACGAGCGTCATGCCATCGGCATCGTGCATGAACCCGACGCTGACAGGCGCAGCACTCAGCGTACGGATTGCCGAGCAGCTAATCAAGGAAATCTGATCGGGTCGTCAGATGTTTCAGGATGCCGCCGCGGCGGGAGACGGCGGCATCAATCGGTCGGTGTTTGATGCATTCATCGCGGAAGTGGCAGAGCACGCTTTGAGCGAGCGCCCACTTCCCCCTTCATGTCTGATGAGACATGGATACGGACGGCAAATTGCTTGCCGTCCGCAGGGTTTGAAACATCAGGCCGCGTTGCTACCCGGCTGCGTCGACAAAGCGAGTTTTCTCGCGGCAACAAAGTCGACCTTGCCCGAACCAAGAACCGGCACGGCACCAATAGTTACTTCGGCGGGTACCATCATGTCCATAGCGCCCTTCGACTTCGCAAAGCTTGCAAAGGTTGCACGCGTCGCACTAGGGGCATCCGTCAGCAGGATGAGGCGCTCACCCTTTTTGGCGTCCGGCACGGATGAGACGACGGAAAGACTGCCCGGCCACAACTGGCCTGCCAGTGCTTCCACCGCTGCCAGCGACACCATTTCACCGCCGATCTTGGCAAAGCGCTTGGCACGGCCGCGAATGGTGACAAACCCGTCTTCGTCAATGGTGACGATATCGCCCGTATCGTGCCAGCCGTCTACCAGCGGTTCGATCACACCGGGGTTTTCGGCCTTCAGATAACCGGCCATGACATTGGCGCCACGGATGAACAGACGGCCACCTTCATCAATGCCCGGCACTGGTTCCAGTTTCCATTCCATGCCGGGCATGATCTTGCCGACGGTGCCGGAACGGTTGAACATTGGTGTGTTGAGCGAAATGACTGGTGCCGTTTCCGTTACACCGTAACCTTCCAGAATACGCAGGCCGAATTTTTCCATATAGGTTTCGCGTGTCGACGCCTTGACCGGTTCGGCACCGGAAAAGATGTAGCGGATCGAACGGAAGTCATAGGGATGTGCGGTGCGCGCGTAACCGTTGAGGAAAGTGTCGGTGCCAAAAATGATGGTGGCATTGGACGTGTAGATCAGCTCCGGCACGATGCGGTAATGCAGCGGCGACGGATAGAAATAGACCGGGACACCGGCGACCAGCGGCAGGACGGTTCCAGCGGTCAGGCCGAAGGAATGAAAGACCGGCAGAATATTGAACACCTTGTCGCCGGAGTGGAAGTCGATGCGCGACGCGGCCTGGGCTGCATTTGACAGGATGTTGCGGTGCGTCAGCACCACACCCTTTGGCGCACCTTCCGAACCCGAGGTAAACAGGATCACGGCCGTGTCTTCCGCTGTCTGTTTCACCAGCGGTTTGTAACGACGGATCAGTCCCTTGATCTTGTCAAAAGTGGTGATTGTATCACGCAGATCATCTAGCCAGACAATGGTCACGTCCTTTTCCAGTTCTGATATGATCGGAGCAAGCTTGCCCTGCGTGACGAATGCACGCGAGCACAACACATGTTTCACCTGCGCCGCCTTGCAGGCCGACAGGATATTGGCGGCACCAGCCGTGAAGTTCAACATCGCCGGGACCTTGCCTGCCGACATGACGCCGAGAACTGTGGCGGCTGTGCCGTTGGCATTCGGCAACATGACGCCGAGGTTCTTTTCATGCGGGAACAAGGCTTTGAACTTTGCGCCGAGTACGGCAGCACCGGTCAGCAACTTGCCGTAGGACAGCGGACCGCTGATCGGATCTTCGACGGCAAGTTTGCTGCCACCTTTCTCCTTCGCTGTCTTGATGATGCGTTCGAGAACAGTGAGGTTGGTATCCGTCGTCTTGAACAGCAACATCGACATGATCTTGTAGAGTGCCGCACCGGCTGCAATGCGACGCTTGCGTCCTTTCAGTTCATCTGGAACATCAAGACGAACCGGCTCTAGAATGGTGACTTTGACCTTGGGGAACAAGCGACGACGAACCTGGCCGCCGGACAGGCGTGAAAAATAGCTCTTTTCCAGCCCATCAATACGAACAGGAACAACCATCGAGCCGGTCTTGTCGGCCACCATGGCGGCGCCGTCGTAAACCTTCATCAGAGTGCCGGTCACCGTCAGGCGCCCCTCGGGGAAAATACCGATAGAATTGCCATCCTGCACCACCTTGATCAGCGAACGTGTCGCCATCGGTTTGGTCGGGTCAAGCGGCAGGAACTTGCACATTTTCAGGAATGGGCGCACCCACCAGGCCTGCGCGATCTTGTAGTCAACGGCAAAGACTGGCTCTTCTTCGGTGATGGCCAACGCCAGCGCGCCATCTAGGAAACTGACGTGGTTAAGGGCAATAATCGGTGCGCGACCAGCCTTGCGGATGTTCTCCAGTCCCTCAACTTCCAGTCGCATGAATGCGCGGAACAGGATCGAAATAAAATCGCGGAACGGGTTGGTTGGCAGAAACTTCAGCATCAGCCAAGCCACAGCGAGATTGATGAGCGACAGGCCAAGAATGATCATTGGCACCGACACGCCAATCGCCTGTAGAATGGCAACCAGCGCCAGGCCACTGGTGATGAACAGGGCTGAAAGAACATTGGCGCCGCCAATAACGCGGGCACGGCGTGTCTCATCGGCCCAGGTCTGCATGGCAGCAAAGGTCGGAACGGCGAGGAATGCGCCACCGATGGCCATGCCAGCGAGATCGATCGCCACACGAATGGTGTTTTGACCGGCGAAGAAGGCGGCCATGGTATCGGCATGTGCTGACGACTGCAGACCCCAGAGATTCCACGCAAGATCGATACCGAACAGGGCAACGATGGCGATGCCAACAGGTGCGGGCAGAAGAACGACACGACCGGCCGACATCCAGCCGGCAATCGCCGAGCCGATTGCAATCGAGATTGCGAAGGTTGCCAGATAGGCAGGAACGATCAGTTCGGAACCACCAAGGATTTCGGTGACCATGATCGGCAACATCGACATGACAAAGGCGCCGACAAACCAGAACCAGCAATTCATCAGTGCTGAGCGCCAGACGCGGCTATCCTCACGCAGTTCCTTCACCAGAGTCATGCTGGAACGCAGCACGTTTTTGTCGATGATCAGCGATGGTGCCCGTGCGCCAGTACGCGGGATCATGCGGGCCGACAACCAGCATAGAACCGACAGCACCATCATCATCGGGCCGAAGATCCAGACGCTGTCACCTTCGGCGAAGGCATAGGCGGCAACGATCGTACCGGTAAGGATGGCGATAAAGGTGCCGCCCTCAATCCAGGCATTGGCCTTTGGCAGTTCTTTTGTTTCGAGAAGGTCCGGCAGGATGCCGTATTTGATCGGTCCGAACAGTGCCGAGATGACACCGAAACCGAACAGCGCAACCATCAGCACAGTGATCGATGAAAAGGCGATGCCGATAACCGAGATGGCGGCGATGCCGATTTCGGCAAATTTCAACCTTTCGGCCATCTGTGCCTTGTCGTGTTTGTCGGCGAGTTCACCGCCAAGTGCCGATAACGCCAAGAAGGGCACAATGAAGATGCCGCCTGCCAGGGTCACGAGGGCCGCACCTTCCGCAGCCATCTTCGCCAGAATGAGGAAGATCAATGTCTGTTTGAGAAAGTTGTCGTTGAACGCGGACAGAAATTGCGTCCAGAACAGCGGCGCGAATTTCCTCGTTTTAATCAGACTATCTTGCATTGGCGCTTTCCTTTTCGATCGCGACAGGAAAACCATGGAGGCGTTAGGTAATTATTGACAGCTAAAACAACCCCAGGGTGTGGTTAATATTATTTTAGCTGTCGCTATCGCGGTTGAACTTTGCCATCAGTTTTTCAGTCTTTGCGTCTTCGATCTTGCGCATTAGCTTTTCCGATTCAGCATTGTCACGCAGGGTCTTGGTCATGTTGACCGTGGTCTGAACGAGCATGAGAATGCCCATGGCGAGATATCCCTTGCCCCAGAGATCAAGTGGCATCATCCAGATGCCAAGCACCAGCATGAAAGCGGCAGCACCGAAGGAGATGTAGGAAAAGCTGACCCAGGTGGAGGAATGTTTCTGAAAACTGTCGTTCACGGTTTTAATTCCTTGATGTGTTGAAATGAGGTTCAGGCTGCGGTGACGAGGCGGCCACGTAAAACTGTTGTGATCCGGTTGAACATTGGGCCTCTCCCGTTTATGAACGTTGTTCATGAATTTTTGTTTCGCATAAAAATGAACGGTGTTCAATATTTATTTGAACGGTGTTCAGAAATTTTACGAGGTGGCTGGCATGGGTCGACGGGAAGAAAAACGGGAAGATCTCAAGGCCCGATTGCTGGACGCGGCGCGTGACCGCATAAAACGCGACGGATTGGCAAATTTGCGGGCACGTGATGTCACGCAGGATGCCGGCTGTGCGCTGGGTGGTCTCTATAGTGCCTACACGGATCTCAATGATCTGATCATCCATGTGAATTCAACGACATTAAAGGCTCTCGAGCAGTCATTGGCGCTGGCTGAGGTCAAGGACAAGTCACCAACCGACAAGTTGCGCAATCTCGGGCAAGGTTATCTGAAGTTTGCGATGGCCAATCGCAATCTCTGGAAAGCGCTGTTCGAACATTATCCGCCTGAAGAGTCACCCGCCCCCCAGTGGCATCTCGATGAGCATCTGTTTTTGCTCAGCATCATTGCCGAGCCTCTGGCGGAATTGCAGCCGGATATGAGTGCGGAGGATCGCGCCGTGCGTGCCCGCACGCTGTTTGGTGCCGTCCACGGCATCATCAGCATCACGTTGGAAGCGCGATTTGTCGGCTTGCCGCCAGAACGCCTCGGGCATGAGCTTGATGAGATCATCATGATGATTGCAGCAGGTGCCGCCGCACAGCGCAATGCCTGACACCCCGGCAAACGCGTTTATTCCGGAGTCATCAAAAGGTTCGCGCCGTATAAATTCCTGAATAGCTGCTCATCGTCTGCACAAAATCTGCAAACGCCGGGCCTAGCCTGTTCATATGAAAAAGCACCTCATCCCTGATCAAGCCGCCCTTCCCCGCCTGCCCTACCGTCTGCTTCAAGAAAGTTGGTGGTTGGAAGACAATTCCAACCTTGAAACCCGCATTCCGCCTTCACCTATAAGCCAAGACAGGGTTCGACACCTTCAGTCGCAAAAGCGTGAGGTGCCGATATGCAACTGACACACAAGCAAACTGTTGCCCCAGGCCGTACTCTTGCCAACAAAAAACTGCTGCTGGTGTTCATTGCTACGATTGCAGTCGCCGATTATCTGATTTTCCAGCAGGCGCCGGGCCTTAACCTTTTCCTGTTGTCGCTATCGCTGACATCAGCCGTTCTCATGACAGCACGCCGACCACCGAGCGGCATCAAGGCAGCCACCTGCCTGGGTATTTCTGCACTGGCCGCAGCACCCTTACTGGAAACCCCAAGCGTAACAGGTGTTATCTTTGCGATGACGGCTGTCGTTTCCATCGCGCTTTTTTGTACAAATCTATTGCCGAAAACACCAATGGCCGTACCGCTGACACTGCTTCGCTTCATTCCACTGGTGCCGTTGCGTTTGCCGCACTTCTACCGCCGCTATTTCGTCTCGCATTCGGGAAAACCAATTTTCGGAACGACGTTGACGTCGCTTGCCGGCTGGCTGTTGCCACTCGGCATGGGACTGGTGTTCCTGCTGCTGTTCACGGTGGCCAATCCATTGATCGCGATGGGGCTGCACAATATCGATCTCAGCTTTCTGATAAACCTCTTTGATATAACGCGCATCGGGTTCTGGTTGTTTGCGGCAATCGGTATCTCGGCGATACTGCGTCCGCGCCTGATACGCAAAATCAGACATCACATAACGGAAACCCCGCAGGTCAGCCATCAATCGACAGGCTTTCTCGATCACACCGCCCTCCTCCGGTGCCTGTGGATCTTCAACCTGCTGTTTGCCATGCAGACGACGCTGGATGTGCTGTATCTGTGGGGCGGCGCGGAACTGCCGACCGATATGAGCCATGCGGAATATGCCCATCGTGGTGCCTATCCGCTTGTGGCAACCGCCTTGCTTGCAGCAGCCTTCGTGCTGATTGCCATGCGCAGTGGCGGTCCCGGTGACAGCAGCCGTCTGATCCGCATGCTCGTCATTGCCTGGATTTTGCAGAATGTCCTGCTCTGCCTATCGTCCATTCTCAGGCTCGATCTTTACGTACAAACCTATTCGCTGACAGGTCTGCGCATGGCAGCCGGTATCTGGATGGGCCTGGTGGCGACAGGTCTGGTCTTCATCCTGCTGCGCATTGCACTGCGTCGGTCCAATGAATGGCTGATTTCCATGAACTTCGCGACGCTGCTGGCTGTTCTTTACATCTCTGCATTCTTCGATTTCTCGGGCTTCATTGCCCGCTTTAATGTCGAAAACAGTGCGGAGGTCAGTCAGTTGGGCACACCACTCGACTTGTATTACCTCAATTCACTTGGACCATCGGCAATCCCGGCTATCGATATCTATGTTGCAAAAATGCCAGGACATGACTGGAGGCACGAGATAGCCAAGCGCGTGCGGGATCGTCTTGCTACCAGGTTTGCAATGCGCTCATTGGATTGGCGAAGCTGGAGCTACCGGGACCACAGAATTGCAAACTATATTCGGTCTACCGCTTTGATCGAACAATGAAACAGCGATATCACCGACGCATTGGAGTTATCAGGAGACCTTATGGTGCCGCGCATTCTTGTCGTCGATGACGAGCCGAACATCCGTGAGGTGATCTGTTTTGCACTTGAACGCGCTGGCATGGCGACTGCTACGGCCGGAACCGGCACACAGGCGATGGCAACGTTTCGTGCGAGCAAAATCGATCTCATCGTTCTTGATATCGGTATGCCTGACATGGACGGCCTAGACGTCTGCCGGCAAATCCGCAAGACATCCTCTATTCCCATCCTGTTTCTCTCGGCGCGGGACGAGGAAATCGACCGGATCCTGGGGCTCGAGATCGGTGGCGATGACTATGTCACCAAACCGTTTAGCCCACGCGAACTGGTCGCGCGGGTCAAAACCATTCTCAAACGAACCGGCACGACAAGCACAGCAGGTCGAAACGAACAGGATTTAACCGTTGGGGAACTGCGGCTGGAAAGTGCTGGCAGGACTGTGACCTTTGCGGGCAATGCCGTTCTCCCAACCGCGCTGGAATTTGCCATTCTCGAAACGCTGATGGCGCGTCCGGGCATGGTGTTCAGCCGTGAACAATTGATGGAGGCGGCATACGGCCCGGGAACTTACGTCGCCGACCGGACCATTGACAGCCACATCCGTAACATCAGGGCAAAACTTGCAGTTGTTGGCGCCGACAGCGTGATCACGACAGTCCATGGTGTCGGTTTCAAGCTGCGCGTCGATACTGAGCGGGGTCACTGACATGCCGGCACCGCAGGTAAAGTCAAAATGGCGGCCACGACTGGCCCTGATCGTGTATTCGGTGCTGCTGTCGATCATGGCGCTGCCGATTATCAGCATCATCTGGTTTCGCACCATCGATAGCACGGCGTCCCTGACGACCACAACGGAGGCGGGAGCGTTGTTGGGCGTGCTTCTGGTCACACTCGGTGTTGCCTATGTGCTTAGCCGCAACATTACCGGGCCGATCAACGCGCTGATTTCGCGTTCCGATGAAATCGCGCGCGGGGGACGGGCGGCAATCCAGCCGCTTGACAGTTACGGCACAAACGAGATTGCGACCCTGTCGCAAAGTTTTCTCGATCTTGCCAGCAAGTTGGTCGATCGCAACGAATATGTGCGCTCGTTTGCGGCGCATGTATCACACGAGCTTAAATCGCCGCTGACGTCAATCCGTGGTGCGGCCGAGTTGATGCGTGATGACGACGACGAGCAGCCAATGACCAAAGAGGAACGCCAGCGGTTTCTTGACAACATCATTGCCGATTCCAAACGGCTGGACCTGTTGCTGGCCAGATTGAGGGAACTGGCCTATGCCGAGATCCCTATTCCCGCCGATCAAAGCACGGCAGATGATGTCTGCAACATGCTGCGCGATCGGTTTCCACACCATATGATTGGTCTTTCCGGCCAAGCGGGCATTCGGTTTGCACTGCCGATTGAAGCTGCGGCCGTGGTGTTTGGCAATCTCGCCGAAAATGCTTTCCAGAATGGTGCGACGCGTGTCGATCTCGACGTGCAAGGCGATGCGCAGATCGTGCGGATTTTGGTCGCCGACAATGGCAATGGCATTTCGCAAGCCAATCGCGAGCGCATATTCCAGCCGTTTTTTTCCACCCGGCGGCAAGATGGCGGCACGGGCATGGGACTTGAGATCGCCCGCACCATGCTGGCCTCACATGGCGGAGATGTTACGCTGCAAGATACTGGCGATCAGGGGGCTGTGTTTTTGGTCACCGCGCCGCGATCCTGACTTCTGTGACATGCGATTTTGCTTGTGAGCGTGACTGCCGGAGATCTATAAGAAGACCATGTTCAAACGAGCTGGCAGTGCTGATCTTCCCCTTCATAGCGGTCACGTCCCGCGTTGGCTTGGCGACCGGATGACACGCCTTGGCGCCATCATTTCCGAAGCGATCGTGATCCATTACGGTCGTGATGAACTTTTGCGGCGCCTCGCCCATCCTTTCTGGTTCCAATCCTTTGGCAGTGTGATGGGCATGGACTGGCATTCTTCAGGCATTACCACCAGCGTGATCGGTGCGCTGAAACGTGGGCTAACGCCGATGTCGGGCGAATTGGGCATTCATGTCTGCGGAGGACGTGGCCAGCATTCGCGGAAAACACCCAATGAATTGATAGACATTGCCAGCCGAACCGGTCTGAATGGCGACGAATTGGCCAATACCAGCCGTCTGGTCGCCAAGGTCGATAGCGCCGCCGTGCAGGATGGGTTTGATCTCTATCTGCATGGTTTCATCGTCACGAATGACGGCAAATGGGTGGTTGTTCAGCAAGGCATGAATGGCGAACGACGTCAGGCGCGTCGCTACCATTGGCTGTCGGAGGGCATGAGCAGTTTTGTCGATTCCCCGCATTCGGCAATCGAAGGCAGACAGCAGGGCAACATCGTCAATCTCGCCGATAGCAGAGCGGCACCGTCGCGTATTGGTCAGGTCGATCTCTTGTCGGCGCTCGGACCCGATCGTATCCTGCAGGAATTGTCTGTTCTGGAACCTTCGGCAAAAGCAAAAGAACCGGTCGCACAACCGATGCTGCCGCATCTGATCATGCCTGACCACCATGATGTGAGGGAACAAGACGTCAATATGCGACGGCTCCATGGTGCGCTGGCGGCAGCGGCCGACCGTGGACCCAAGGATTTTGAAGACCTCATCCTGACACCGGGGGTGGGAGCTAGAACCGTGCGGGCTTTGGCAATGGTGTCAGAGGTCGTGCATGGCACGCCCTGTCGGTTTTCTGATCCGGCCCGTTTTTCGCTGGCGCATGGCGGCAAGGACCGCCATCCGTTCCCGGTACCCTTGAAGGTCTATGACGAAACCATCCGGGTCATGAAGTCCGCGGTCAGCAAGGCGCGCCTGGGACGTGATGAAGAATTGCAGGCACTGCAGCGGCTTGATGCACAAGCACGTGAGATGGAGCGTTATGTCACTGGACCCGACCTCAAGGAGATTGTTGCCGGTGAATATGCCCATTCTCACGAATGGGGCGGTCGCAGCGTTTTCGGTTGGGAACCAGAACCGGATTTGACCGTTTCGAGCAACAAGCAGAATGGATAGCTGATCGCTGACACTGACGGCTCCGTTCGGCGTCCATACGCGGTGTCATGTAAAAGGGCAGTTCATTGACAGCATCACGCACCCACTACACGTCTCTGGTCGTCTTCCTTGTTGTTGTCTTGGGCGTTGGCTTTACCATAGGCCTGACGATCCAGCCGGGTGAATGGTATGAGGCCTTGGCCAAACCGTGGTTTACCCCACCGAACTGGCTGTTTGGACCCGCATGGACATTGGTTTACATCCTGATTGCGGTTGCAGGCTGGCGGGTGACAATATCCGAAGGGTTTAATTCTACAGCCTTTCGTCTTTGGATGACGCAAATGCTGTTGAACTGGGCGTGGACGCCGGTATTCTTCGGGTTTCACAAGGTTGGCCTCGGACTTTTTATCATTCTTTGCCTGTTGATCACCGTCATCGCGTTTATGCGCAAGGTCACGGATCAGACGGCCCGCTGGTGTTTTGGCCCTTATGCCCTGTGGTTGTGTTACGCGACATCCCTGAACGCTGCGATCTTTATCCTCAACTGAGGCCGGTAAGGCAGTCTCTGATATGAAATTGGCAGGCATTGGTAAAATGCCTGCCAACAGTTTTTGTTTGGTTTCAGCCGAACTTAGCGGATCGTATCGAGCAGTTCCGACTGATCGGCCACGATGGAGGCTGCTTCGTTGCGCAGCACATCCTTGGCGTTTTTGCGGGCATTCTCCAGTGCGATGTCGGCCTGAAGGCCACGCTCGTCGGCCTGCAGGCCGTCATCCTGTCGGCTGAACAAGCCGCCATCTTCTTCCTGACGCGCCTTACGGAGCTTTTCAGCAGCTGCCAGTTCCTTGCGGCGCTCGTTCTCGTTGAGGGAAACCGCACGTTTTTCGCGCTGTTCCTTCAGCTCGGTGACATCTTCGACAAAGCGCTGGAAATCGGCATCTGTTTTCACTCTGGTGTCATGACGACTTTGCAGCTGCGGCAGGACATTGGCAATTTTGGCATCAGCCTTGTATTTCGCAGGCTTGATTTGTGCCCATGGCAAGGCGTTGTCATAGCTTGCCTCGCCGAGTTTCTTCGGATCGTAGAGGCCAGGCAGGATGATGTCTGGTGTCACGCCGCGCAACTGCGTTGTTCCGCCATCGACACGGAAGAACTGGGCGACGGTAAACTTCAGTTGGCCAAATCTTGGTTCGCTGTTACGTGCTACCTGATCAAGGTCGACAACTGTCTGCACGGTGCCCTTGCCGAAGCTCTGTTCACCGATAATCACGCCACGGCCATAATCCTGTATCGCTGCGGCAAAAATTTCCGATGCTGACGCCGATGCACGGTTGATCAGCACACCGACCGGACCTGTCCAGGCCGCTTTGGAGACATCATCACCCTGTATCTTGATTTTACCACCGGCGTTACGCTGCTGGACCACAGGGCCTTTACCAGTGAACAATGCTGTGAGTTCGATTGCTTCGGACAATGAGCCACCGCCATTGTCGCGCAGGTCGACCAGTACACCATCAACCTTTTCCTGCTTTAGCTCGGCAAGAAGTTTGGCGACATCACGGCTTGCGCTTCTATAGTCCTTGTCGCCATTCTGGCGAGCATCAAAGTCTTCATAAAATGTCGGCAGGGTAATCACGCCAATCTTGCGTGTTACACCTTCGCTGGTGATTGGAAGAACTGCCTTCTGAGCGGCCTGCTTTTCCAGGTTGACCTTGTCACGCACCAGATGGATTACCCGGTGTGTGGCTGCGTCGCCAGCGGCCGCCGGCAGGATATCCAAACGGACAACGGAATCCTTCTCGCCGCGGATCAACTGCACGACGGCATCAAGGCGCGTTCCAACGACTTCTTCAATCGAACCTTCTTCGCCCTGGCCGACACCGACGATGCGGTCGCCGACAGCCAGCTGTCCCGACAATTGTGCTGGGCCACCTGGTACGAGTTCGCGCACGGTGGTGTAACCGTCACGCTCCTGCAGAACGGCACCAATGCCGACGAGCGAAAGCTTCATGGAAATGTCGAAAGCAGAGGATGCAGCTGCGCCGAAATAGTCGGTATGCGGGTCAACTGATGCGGTATAGGCAGCCATGAATGACTGGAAAACGTCTTCGCTCTTGTAGGTGTAAACGCGTTCAAGAATGTTTTTGTAGCGTTTATCGAGCGTATCACGGATCGCCGCGTCGGACTGGCCTGCAAGTTTCAGACGCAGCCAATCGGCCTTGACGCGCTTGCGCCAGATGTCGTCGATCTCGGACTGTGTTTGTGGCCAGGGGCCTTTGTCTTCTGACAGCGAATAGTTTTCCTGTACGCTGAAATCGAAGTTCTTTTTCAACAGCTCCCGCGCATAGCTCATGCGGTCGATCATGCGCTGCGAATAGACGTTGAAGATCGAAAACGGGATATCGAGATTTTCGGTGTTTATAGCGTCGTCGAGCTTGGTCCTGTTGGCCATGAAGCTGTCGATGTCGGCCTGCAAGAAGAAATTCCGGTCAGGATCGAGGGCGTCGACATACTGGTCCATGACCTTGGCGGACAGGGCGTCGTCCAGGGCGACCGGTTTGTAGGCATTGCGGGCGAGAAACAGCGAACTCAGGTGCGCGGCCTGTGCCTGCTGCTCTTTTGGTGCCAGAACCGGTGCCGCACCTTCAAACGAATAAGCAGGTGGAGCGATTGCGAGGATTAGGGCGATGAGACCATATCTAATGTGCATTCAGCTGTGATCCTGGTTGTGAAGACAATTTTTATAATGCGATGTGGGACAAAGATGTCTTTTTGACAATCGATTATCGAGCAATATCGCGTGAGTGTGAATGAAATGGACCATTGTGAGGCAAGTTCTGTCGTTGCTCCATGAAAATTACGACCCCGAGGCGGATGAACGGAACGCCTTGGCAATCCGTCGTAATGCAGCCGGAGCAAGATCCCCGGTGACATTTGAGACCAACAAAACGTCCAGTGGAGGTAGTTGTGGAAGTGTGCGGGCAGTCACTTCGATCACACCTGACGGTGCCGCGCTGCGCGCCATCAGAGCTACGCCAATACCGGCTTCCGCCGCTGCCCCGACTGCCGTTGCGCCGGTGCCAACAAACACTTCCCGCCAGGGCAGTTTTGCCGCATCCAGAGTGCGCAATGCCATTGCACGCAGGTTGCATGGCTCTGGCTGCAGGGCAAGTGGCAAGGGCGCACCTTGCTGCAGTTGAAAACCCGGTGAGCAGAACCATCCGAAATTTTCCTGCGACAGCACTTCGCCGTCGCGTCTGATATCGTCGTGGCGCAACACCACGATCGCATCCAATTCGCCTGCATCATAGAGTTCCAGCAGGTTTCTTGTGCCAGCGGTCCTTAAATGCAAGGTGATGCCGGTTTCCCGTTCGCTGATCAATCGCAACAAATGGGGAAGATCGGCGCCGATCAGATGATGTGAGACGCCAACCGCAAGGCGCATGGGCTCTGCGCCGAATACATCAAGGGCACGTAGACCGGCGCTGACATAGTCGCGGGCCGGTTCCAAAAAACGCTCGCCCGCGCTGGTCAGCCGAATGCGCCGAGGTGTGCGTTCAATAAGGCGTACGCCCAACAATTCTTCCAGCCGACGCAGACGCAGGGATATCGCAGCCTGGGTGGTGTTCATGACACCTGCGGCGCGCGTGAAGGACTGCAGTTCAGCAACAAGGAGGAAGGCTTCGACGGCTTCAGGATCAAGGGAGCGCATGTCATCTATAACAAACCGTTATCGCTGTAACGCGCAAGCCCTAATTTCAAATATGGGTGCGGATGGCTATTCAGGTGTGATCTGCCTGTCTGGAGCCCTATTATGCTGCGTCGCTTATCCCCCCAACCCTCACCATCCTCTATCGATACAAGTCCCAATATCTGGGCCATCTTGGCGATTGCGGTTGGAACGCAGACCGCAGGCTCCTTTGTCTCCCAAGGCGTCTATATCCTCGTGCCGTTCTGGCGGGAGGCATTTCGTATATCTCTAGCCTCCGCATCACTTGCCGTCACCGTCATGAACGGGGTGCAGATCGTCACTATGTTTACACTCGGTCGCGCAATCGACCTTTATGGCGAGCGGAGGATCGTCGGCTTGGCGATGATCGGCATGGCAATTGCCATGGCCTGTGCCGCCACGATCGCCGACAGTTTTGTCGCCCTTTTGATCTGCATGGCATGTCTCGGTGGAACCTATGCTGCGGTGCAGCCCGGTGGCACGAGAGCGGTCATGCGCTGGTTTCCCCCATCGCACCGTGGAATTGCCACCGGCTTTCGGCAGGCTGCCGTTCCGTTCGGTACGATGATTGCCGCAGCTTTGTTGCCGCTTTTGGCAATCCATTACGGGTGGCAGGCTGCAACCTGGCTGGGTGCTGCAGTGTCCATGCTGGGTGCGATTTTGTTTTTCGGGCTTTACCGCGAGGGCAGCGAGTTTACGTCTTCAAAGAGCGCACCTCTGCGCCTGTTGTCGCTGGCAAGGATTGTCGGTCAGGATCCACAATTCTGGCCCGTACTGCGCCTTGGCATCGCAATGTCAGCATTTCAATTTACGTTCACGGCCCACATGATCGGCTTTATTGCAGACGGGTTGAAACTCGGTTTGATCGCAGCATCGTCATTGTTTGCGGCAACCCAGTTTGCAGGCATACCCGGCCGCATCCTGTTGCCGTGGCTGAGTGATCGGCTTTGGCCGGGTCTACGTGCCAGATCCTTTGGCGCCGTTTCACTCATTGCTGCGGCGTCGGCTGTCCTTCTTGCTGTCCTGCCGGTCGGATCGTCAACGATAACGATTGCAGCCATTTTGCTCGTCCTTGGATTTTTTGGGATTGGCTGGTTTCCGCTTTACCTGCTGCAAATTGCCGAGAGTGCGCCGAAAAGTTCGATTGCCTCTACAATCGCCTTTGCCTCGACGATCTGCCTGGCCGTGATGGCGGCTGGACCCTACCTGTTCGGACTGCTGGCCGACTATTTTGGTTATGGCGTCGCCTGGGCAGTATTGTTGTTGCCGGTCATTATAACGTCACTCCCGTTGATCGCCGGATCTCGCAGTGCGCTATCGAGCCATCAGAGCTGATACAATCAACTGCGCGTTGGTGCCGAATGGTCGCGTGAGAGTAGAAAATCTTTGGCAAAAGTAGATTGCGCAACCCGGAATTTTCACGCATAGATTCCTGCAACGAAACGTTTTGGGGATCACTGCAATGAATAGACTTCCCAACCCTATTGACGTTCATGTTGGTTCTCGTATTCGCCTTCGTCGATCGATTGCTGGTCTGTCGCAAGAACAGCTCGCCGATGGACTTGGCCTAACCTTCCAGCAAGTTCAGAAATACGAAAAGGGTATCAACCGGGTCAGCGCCAGCCGACTACAGCACATTTCCGAAGTGCTTGAGGTCCCGATCAGCTTTTTCTTTGAAAACGGCCCAAACGCACTGGTCAACAGTGCCGGCTCCCCTATGGGCGAGTTTAATGAATTGATGAGCTCCAAGGAGACGATTGCCTTGGTGACCGCGTTCAACTCGATCAAGAGCCCGCGCTTGCGTCAGAGCGTTCTCAATCTCGTCCGGACGCTGAGAAACGACCCGTCCAGTGCGGGTGAGGAAGATCATAATAACGCCTCCATCTGATACCATATGGGCTTTGTTTTAACGACACTTGGTGACAGCAGTCTACGCGACGGCGCTGGGCAGAATTTATCTGTGCCCGGCCTGTCACTGGTGTTTCTGGCCTATCTTCATGACATGGATAGGCCGGTCGCCCGGCGGCAAGTGGCCAGCTTTTTATGGCCTGACCGTGGAGAGGCCGCAGCCACCAATATGCGCTCCATGCTTCGGCGCCTGGCAATGGCAACCGATCCCTCAGGCCCGCTAGTTGTAGCAGACGGCACGACCTTGTCCCTTGCCCCGCAGGCCATGCGCTGTGATCTGGCGATGTCTGCGCTGACAGATCCCACAGAACGCCTCAAAGCAGCCACAGATGCCGTGGCTTTGAAGTTTCTTCCCTTGCATGGCGACGGATCAAGTGCGCTGGATGCCTGGGTTCGTGACGTCCGCACGCGTTTGGTCGGCCAGTTGCGTACCGAATTCATGCAGTTTCAAACGCTACCGGCCTCCGACCAGAGGCGGTCCGATCTTCGACGTGCTGCAGTGTTGCTGCTTGAATGCGATCCTGACGACGAGGAGGTCAGAAGAACGATTTCGTCGCCTGTGGAATTGGGAGAACAGCAAACTGCTGCAGTTGCCCGTCCTCTTGTCAGCTTTTTAGCGCCGCAGCCTGCCAACCTTCAATCATCGGGCGTAAAGACGGCCTTTGACATTACCGTTCCGCCGCGAATTGCACTGCTGCCCCCTGAGACACTTCACAGTGCCCAGCAATATGGCTCCGTGGCCAACGCGCTGATTGAAGATTTGACAATTGGCCTCTGCACCAGCCGATCGGTCTCGGTGGTTGCCCCCTACACCGCCGAACGTATTCGCGCCTCGAAAGACAAGGCCGGGATTCTCGAAAAACATTCGGTCATGTATGCACTCGACACGAAGCGGTCTGATGATCAGTTGTTTGTGCAATTGATCTTCATGCCGAGTGACGAGGTGTTGTGGGCAACCCGTTTTCAGTTGAAACCCGACGAAGTTGCGATCCAGAAGCTCGAAATCGCCGAGGTCATTCAAAAGTCGATCTTCGACAAGGTCGGTGGTCGCACGTCCAATGTGGCCGATTATCATAGCCGTCCGGACGCCTATTACGCCTATCTGCGTGGCCTGCAGAGCCTTTCCAAACTGGATCTGCCATCGATCAGAAAAGCGCGCCGGCATTTCCGGCAGGCTCTTGATGGTGACAAGAGCTTCTCTGCTGCGCGGGCTGGAATTTCCAGAACACTGACCATGGAATGGCTGTTGACGGCGAGAGGCGACAGCGAGCTTCTCCAGCATGCCGAAGAGCAGGCCAAGATAGCCGTAGCCGAGAATGCCGAATTTGCCGGCGCCTACAAGGAACTCGGCGTCAGCCAGCTCTATGGCGGAAAAATCGACGACAGTTTGGCGGCGCTTGGCCAGGCCGAAACATTCAACCCGACCTATGCCGACGTGCTCTACAGTCACGCAGACAGCCTTGTTCACGCAAGTGATCCCAAAGCTGCGCTGGACAAGATCAGTTCGGCCATTGCGCTCAATCCTCTGTCTCCGGACACCTACCTGTGGACTGCGGCTGGCGCCAGTTACTTCCTTGGCGAGTTTCGTCAGGCACTGGATTACATCGGACAGATGCGCGATAGCGCACCGGCATCACGTCTTGCTGCGGCATGCTGGGGTATGCTTGGCGATATGGCAAAGGCACGTACCTGCAGGTTGCGCGTTCTGAAAAGTAATCCTGATTTCGATCTCGAGCGTTGGCTCAAGATGGTACCCCACAAGGAGCCCTGGCAGACAGAGCTTTACCGGGAAGGCCTGATCAAGGCCGGTTTTTAACAAAGGAGAACATCGTGTCTAAGGTTGCAGTTATTGGACTTCCCGGAGATGAACAGCTCTGGCTCGTGGATTTTACATCAGGCACCGTTTCTCCACTGAGCGCGCCTCCTGCTGGTAGTGACCTCGCCAACGCTCAGACGCTTCGCCAGCAGGGCTCGACAATCGTCAAGGGTGTAAACTTTGCGGTCGCATTTTCGTCTGCTGAGGTCGCCGCATCCGGACATCATGAATCCTGATCCGTCAGAAATCGACATTGTCGATTTCCGCTCATGTTCTGCGGGAGAGACCTTTCAACGGGTCTCTCCTATTCTGTCTCGGCTTGGTATTACCAGGGTCGCCAAACAAACCAGCCTTGATCGTATCGGTGTGCCGGTCTGGTGTGCCTGTACGCCAAACGCCAAAGCGATTGTGATTGCGCAAGGCAAGGGCATAAATGACGATGCTGCGCGAACGTCAGCTGTGATGGAAGCCGTTGAACGTGCCGTTGCCGCCACCCCGGCCTGTCAGATAGTATCTGATACGCCTTCATCTCTCCGCTCGGCTGGCGAGGTCGTAAACACGCTGGATAGCCTGCTGGCTGTAAAATCAATGCCGATCCGCGATGACGAGACGGTTTTATGGGCAAGTGCGACCAATTTGCTGACAGGACAAAAAGTCTGGCTGCCTGTGGAAGCCATTCAACTCGACCGCACGCTGATCGCGCCGCGTTTCTGGCAATCGTCGGATGGACTTGCGTCCGGCAATAGTTTGATCGAAGCGACACTGCATGGGTTGCTGGAGCGTGTTGAACGCGATGCCATGACACTGTGGCAGGTAACAACGTCAGCGAAGCGCTATCAGCCAAGAATTGACACCAGCCAGATCGTAAATCCCGACTTGCAGGGTTTGCTCGGCAGAATTTCGGCTGCAGACATGGAAATCGCTGTTTTCGACATCACCAGCGACCTCGCGGTTCCCTGTGTGGTTGCGCTTCTGAAGCCGCGACATCAACCGCAAGCCGGTGAGGGCTTCCGCCACGTTGACATCACACTTGGGGCAGGATGTTCCATCTCTCCTGAGATCGCTGTCATGCGGGCGATTACCGAAGCCGTGCAGTCACGCATGACCTTCATTGCCGGAGCAAGAGATGACGTCATGCCGAAGACCTTTAGCAAACCGGCTGACCCGACCATCATTGCCGCGTTCGATGCGCCGGTTTCCATGCACCTCGAAGATTTGCCCCGCATTACTGCCAGCTGCGCTGAGCAGGCTTTACAGCGGGTTGTAGAGCGCCTGCGAACCAAAGCTATCCCTGACATCTACGCGGTTGATATCTCGCCCGACTGGTTGCCCGCAGCGGTGGTAAAGGTTGTTGTGCCGCAGCTTGAAAACCCCGACGGTGAACGTCGCCAGAGATTTGGTGGCCGGGCGATATCGCGAGCCTTGCAATGAAAGTCGTCTTTGTCGGTCCGAGCTTCCCAGACATTGGCAAACTGTCGGATGTCGAGATCAGGCCTCCTGCCTGCCAGGGTGATGTCATGCGCGCCGTGCGGGACGGTGCAACGGCGATTGGCCTTATCGATGGTCAGTTCGAATTTGTGCCGCCCGTCTGGCATAAGGAACTTCTGTTTGCTCTCTCGCAGAACATCGGGGTGTTCGGAGCTGCCAGCATGGGCGCACTGCGTGCCGCAGAATGTGCAGCCTTTGGCATGATCGGTGTTGGCAAGATTTTTGACGATTATGCCAGTGGTCGACGCGATGACGATGGTGATGTCGCCTTGCTGCATGGGCCAGCTGAGTTGGCCTACATGCCGCTGACCATACCGATGGTCAATGTTGATGCTACTTTGGCGCGTGCGGAAAACCTCGGTGTGCTGGCAGCCGCCGATTGCCTGGATATTTCGCGTGCAGCGCGTCACATCTTCTTCAAGGAAAGGAGTTGGACGCGGATCGCGGAAGTTGCAGGCTTTGATGTGATTGTGCTTCGCAACGTAATAAAACAAGCATGGGTTGATCAAAAGCGCCTGGATGCCGTTGACCTGCTTGAAGTGATCCAGCGACCAATTGCTGCTCAATCGGCCAAGACTTGGACTTTTAACGAGATTTCCGTGTGGCGTAGTTTGTTTCGCGCAAACGAAGGCGAACAAGTATGATAAATCCCGTTTCGCGTGTGCAACGCTTTTGCAACGCGCACGCAAACGGTTTCCGTGCTTAAAAATGACCTCGACAACATATCGAGGATAGCATGACGAACATCAATGCCAGCATTCAGCTCAGCGAGCGCCATGAGGAATACCTCGCGCTAATCAATATGCTCGAATATACCGTTGGGATCGCTGAAAGCCTTTCCTCGAAATCGGCAGCCTTTCAATTGGACGCAGCCCGCAAGACTTTGATGGGCGAATTGAAAAGTGAGCTGACCGCCGACCTGTCGACACACGAAATTACACAATTGGCAGGCGTTAGAGCCGGCCACTGCTGAGCGGCCTGGCAGGTACTGCCAGCCTCTCCCCGGGCTCGAGGCCATCATGACCTCCTATCTCATGGTGTCGGGTCCGGCATATCAGTCACGCACGAAAGCTGCTTCCTGTGGGGTAGCGTATTCCGCTGACAAAATGACCGGTAAGGGCGCATTGCCTCACGCCGTCTAATGCTGAAGTGGGCGCGATCAAAATCGCGCCCGGATCGGGTTACCGCCCGTTCTGGCTTCGCCATTCAGCAAACAGGGCCAGGTTGCTTTCATCCGTTGCCGGATAAAGACCGATAATCGTCTGGCCTGCCTTGACCCGTTCAGTGACGAAATCCTCATACGCCGTCATCTCGACGGCCTCATCAGCAATCTCATCGGCAATTTCAGAGGGTATGACGATAACGCTGTCGTCGTCACCAACCATGATATCTCCCGGGAATACCGCCACGTCACCGCAGCCGATCGGCACATTGATATCAATTGCCTCATGCAGTGTCAGGTTTGTCGGGCTGGATGGACGGTTGTGATAGGCTGGAATGTCCAGTTCACCAATCGTCATTGCGTCGCGAAACCCGCCATCTGTGACGACACCTGCCCCGCCACGTACCATCAACCTTGTGATCAGAATGTCGCCGGCCGAAGCCGCGCGCGGATCTTTGCGGCTATCCATGACCAGTACCGAGCCTTCAGGGCAGGTCTCGATGGCATGGCGTTGTGGATGTTTCGGGTCGCGAAACACGGACATCGGATTACGATCTTCACGCGCCGGCATATAGCGAAGCGTAAATGCCGGGCCGACCATGTTGCGGCCCTTTGGTCGTACTGGCCGCACATCCTGGATAGTCTGGTTTTTCAGACCGCGCTTGTAAAGCGCCGAGCACAGTGTTGCGACGGATACGCCCATCAATTTGTCACGAGTATCGGGGTTCATGGTCATTTCTCGCTGTTCGAACTGTTCATTGTCATTTCCGTATGTTGTGCCCATTCGGCTGAAAAGGCTTTGTAATCAAGGCATTTGACCCTGTGGATGAAGACGAGTTCCGAGAAAATCCGGATGAATTTCGGCCGGGGTGACGTCTCCATCGTCATCACAAGCTTGACTCTCTAAAAAACAGCAGATATGTCAAGTTATATTCTGATATCTCAGTTTGGTTGTTGATATGTCTAACGCTGTTGAATTTCCATCGTTGCCCCTCTCCGATCTTGTCACACCACAGGACTTGCCGGTCGATGGAAACATGACCAACCGGATCCACGCCTTGCTTCGCAAATTGATTGTCGAAGTGAAGTTGCTTCCGGGACGGGCGCTGTCTGAGAAGGAAATTGCGGCGTTGTTGCATGTCAGCAAGACGCCGGTGCGCGAGGCCATCATCCGCCTGGCCGAGGAAGGTTTCGTGACGGTGGTGCCGCAGGGCGGAACCTACATCTCGCCGATTGATGTGCAGCGTTACATGGAGGCCTGCTTCATCCGCTTCAAACTGGAAGAAGGTGCTGTCATAGAGGCGACCAAGCGGCATTCGCTTGAAGATATTGCGCGGCTGAAAACCTGTATTTCCCAGCAGCGTACCGCTGCGGAAGATGAGGAATTTACCGATTTCTTCCTGCTGGATGAAGAGTTTCACCGCACAATATTCACCGCTGCCCGTCTGCCCGGCGCCTGGAGCGTCGTTAATCAGGCAAAGGGTGAAATGGACCGCATGCGCCACCTGAAAAGGGTGTTTGCGGTGCGTCGCACCGAAAAGGTCATCGAAGAACACGAAGCGATCGTAAATGCCATCGAGTCCGGCAATGTCGAGGCGGCGCGTGATGCCGTCCAGTGTCATCTGGGATCGCTGGAATCCAAGATCGCAGAACTCTCCAAGAACCCCAAAATCTGGACCTTCATCGAGCAGGTCAATACGCGCGTCACGAGAAAGCGTGTGTCAAGAGGAGCCAAGGCCCCTGCCTGACTGAACATTCAAGGCTTTTGAGGAGGGGCCTTTCATGTCTGCAGTTCAAATCAACGATGTCGTCAAGCGCTACGGTGCTCTCGAAGTCGTACATGGCATCAACCTTTCCATTCAACCGCAAGAATTCGTTGTGCTCGTCGGGCCATCGGGCTGCGGAAAATCCACCACACTGCGCATGCTCGCAGGCCTGGAAGATATCTCCGACGGCACCGTCTCGATTGACGGGCGCGTCGTCAACAAGATCGCGCCCAAAGACCGCGATGTTGCGATGGTGTTTCAGAACTACGCGCTTTATCCCCATCTGAACGTGGCTGAGAACATTGCTTTTGGCCTGCGTGTACGGGGCGAGAAACGCGATGTGGTCGACAATGCCGTTGCCGAAGCCGCACAAATCCTGGGGTTGACGGAATATCTGGCACGCAAGCCAGCCGACCTCTCGGGAGGCCAGCGTCAGCGCGTTGCCATGGGCCGCGCTATCGTGCGCCGCCCGAAGATTTTTCTTTTCGACGAACCTCTCTCCAATCTCGATGCCAAATTGCGCACCCATATGCGGGCCGAAATCAAGCAACTGCACAAGCGCATGCAGGCAACCAGCGTTTACGTGACCCATGACCAGGTCGAGGCGATGACGCTCGCCGACCGCATCGTCATCATGAACCGCGGCAATATCGAGCAAGTCGGCTCACCAATGGAAGTGTTTCTCGAGCCGGCAAACACATTCGTTGCAAGTTTTATCGGGTCACCGCCGATGAACCTGCTGGATGCGACAATCGACAAACAGGACGGCCGCGTCAAAGCCGTGATTGCCGGCAGCTCTGGCCAGAGCCTCACAATTCCCGATGCATTTGCAAAAAATGCAACGCAGGGGCAGTCGGTCAAGCTCGGTATCCGGCCTGAAATCATGTCCGTAAAAACGGAAGAAGGGCGTGAGGTTCTTCACTGCAACATCGAACTTGTCGAGCCACTTGGAGCGGAGGCTCTGTTGCATGGTAAGGCCGACGGCCAGCCGTTTATCGCCAAGGCTGAAACGCTTTACGCGGACCACGGGCTCAATGGTGTGACTGAGCTCGCTATCGATACGACCCGCATCCATGTTTTCGATTCCGAAACAGGTCGATCCCTCAAGACCGCAAGCGAGACGCGGTCATGAAACAGCATTTCCAACAATCACTTTATGATGTGTGGCACGATGTGCGCCGCGATTGGCAGCTCTATTTGCTGCTGGCACCGATGGCCATCTGGTTTGCGCTGTTTCTTTACAAGCCGATGTACGGCCTGATCATCGCCTTCCAGGACTTTTCTATCTTCCGCGGCATCGAAAAAAGTCCCTTTGTCGGGTTTGCGAATTTCATCGAGCTTTTCCAGAATGACATGTTCGTACGTGCCTTCTGGAATACCATCACGATCAGCGGCCTCGGACTGATTTTTGCATTTCCGGTGCCGATCATCCTGGCCTTGATGTTCAATGAAGTGCAGAGCGAAATCGGCAAACGCTGGGCGCAGACTGTCGTCTACCTGCCGCACTTCATTTCCGTGGTAATTGTTGCCGGTATCGTCATCAACTTCCTGTCGCCTTCCATCGGCATCGTCAACCTTTTCCTGAAAGGCATTGGCCTTGAGCCAATATACTTCCTGACGCAGCCCGAATGGTTCCGTCCGGTGTTCATTGGTTCGTCGGTATGGAAAGAATCCGGCTTTGAATCGATCGTCTATCTTGCAGCGATCGCCGGTGTCAGCCCGACACTTTACGAGTCCGCACGTGTTGACGGCGCGTCGCGCTGGCAAATGATGTGGCGGATCACCCTGCCCTGCATTCTGCCGACGATCATCATCATGCTGATTATCCGCATCGGTAATCTGGTCGAGGTCGGTTTCGAATATATCATCCTTCTTTACCGTCCATCCACCTATGAAACGGCCGACGTTGTGTCGACCTTCATCTACCGCACCGGTCTGCAAGGCACGCAGTATGATCTGGCCACGGCTGCCGGTCTGTTCAATGCGGTCATTGCTTTCGTTCTTGTCTATTCGGCTAACCGTATCAGCCGAAGAGTCTCGTCGACATCGCTGTGGTGAGGAGCTGAAAAATGGCAAGTTTCAATTTGTATTCCCGTGGTGACAGGATTTTTGGCTGGGCCAACGCCATCCTGTTGGGGCTGTTTGTTCTGTCGACCCTTTACCCATTTATCTATGTCGCGGCCGTCTCGATATCATCGGGTGCAGCGGTGACCGCCGGGCGCGTGACTTTGTGGCCGGTTGATGTGACGCTTGCGGCCTATGAACATGTGCTGTCCGACAGAATGTTCTGGATCGCCTACGGCAACACCTTCATCTACACTTTTGGCGGCACGTTCATGAGCCTGCTGATCATGATACCCGGCGCCTATGCCTTGTCGCGTAAAAGGTTGCGTGGTCGCACCTTCTTCAACATCGCGATTGCCTTCACGCTGTGGTTCCACGCAGGCATGATCCCGTTTTTCCTCAACATGCGTGACCTCGGTCTTCTCGACAGTCGTTTCGGTATCATCATTGGCTTCGCGGCGAGCGCATTCAACGTCATCCTGCTGCGTAACTTCTTCGAAGCCGTGCCCAAATCCTTCGAGGAAGCCGCCAAGATGGACGGTGCGAGCGAGTTGCAGCTGTTGTGGAAGGTTTTTATCCCGCTCTCCAAACCCGCAATCGTCACCGTTGCATTGTTCTGCATCGTGTCGCGCTGGAACGGCTATTTCTGGGCCATGGTCCTGTTGCGCGGTGAAGAAAAAATCCCGCTGCAGGTCTACCTGAAACGCGTCGTCGTCGATCTCAATTCGAATGATGAATTCGCTTCAAGCCTACTGACAGCCCAATATTCATTCGAAACGGTAACCTCTGCGATCATGATCGCGTCGATCATTCCCGTTCTGATCATTTACCCCTACGCACAGAAGTATTTCACAAAAGGAATTCTGCTGGGCGGAGTCAAAGAGTAGCAGCACAAGGGAGGAGAACCTGTGAGACAACTACGAAAAGGCACGCCCCTTCTGGCGTTAATGACAGCCGTGACAATGGCAATGCCTGTTGCCGCGCAAGACACCGGCAAGATATCAGAAGACCCGTTGGAACTGACGATCCATTTTCACTTCCGCGATAAATACGTCTACTCAGAAAAATGGCCGGTGGAGCAGAAAGCCGCTGAGATCACCAACATCCACGTGCGTAGTGTTGCGTCACTGGCAACGACCAGCAGTCGCGATGCCTTTAACTTGCTGATCGCATCGGGTGATCTGCCAGATATCATAGGCGGCGATGCCTCCGGCGGCCTGAAGGAAGACTTTATCCGCTACGGGCTGGAAGGCGCTTTCGTTCCGCTTGATGATCTGATCGAAGAACATGCCCCCAATCTCAAAGCATTCTTTGATAGCCACAAGGATATTCGCAACGCGATTTCCGGCCCTGATGGCAAGCTCTATTTCATTCCATACGTGCCGGATGGGAAATATTCCCGTGGCTGGTTCATCCGCCAGGATTGGCTGGACAAGCTGGGGCTAAAGCAGCCGGAGACGCCGGAAGAAGTCTATGAGGTCCTCAAGGCATTCCGCGACAAGGATCCGAATGGCAACGGCAAGAAGGATGAGGTTCCTTACTTTGCCCGTGAACCGATTGATGCGATCCGTCTCATCAATCTCTGGGACGCACGCGTGTCAGGTTCTGAGCGTTATGGAGACTTTGCAGTCTATGACGGCGAACTGCGCCATCCGTGGGCTGAAGAGAACTATAAAACTGGCATCTCAAACGTTGCCAAGTGGTACAAGGAAGGGCTGATCGACAAGGAAGTCTTCACCCGTGGTGCCCGTTCGCGTGAATACTTGCTGGGCAACGATCTTGGCGGCATGACCCATGACTGGTTTGCCAGCACTTCGACCTACAATGATGCTTTGGCGCCAAAGATCGAAGGTTTTGCGCTGAAACCGATGCTGCCACCAAAGTCAGCGTCTGGGGAGCGTTTCGAAGATGCCCGCAGACTGCGTGTTCAGCCGGTTGGATGGGCAATTTCCGCCACCAATGAACATCCAGTCGAAACGATCAAGTACTTCGATTTCTGGTTCTCCCAGCAGGGCCGCATCCTGTCGAACTTCGGTGTCGAAGGCCTGACCTATGAGATGGTCGACGGCAAGCCGCAGTTCAAAAAGGAAGTTCTTGAAAACAAGGACCCGGTCAATGCCCAGCTCTGGGCCGTCGGTGCACAAGTGCCGCGCGGTTACTGGATGGACTATGAATATGAACGCCAGTGGACCAACAAGATCGCGCTTGAAGGCATCGATATGTACGACAAGTGCAATTGCCTCAAGGACGAGTTCATGGGCGTGTCGCTGAACGCCGAGGAAAAGGCAATCTTCGACCGCTACTGGCCGAGCCTTCTCACCTACATGACCGAGATGCAGCAAACCTGGATCCTGGGTGCACAGGACGTCGATGCCGGTTGGGATGCCTACAAGAAAAGGCTGGCCGCACTGGGTTACGATGAGGTCATCAAGATGATGCAGTCGGCCTACGACCGTCAGTACAAATCGGCCCAGTAAATCAGTCTATCGCGATGGCGGCCCTGTCGCCGCCATCTCCTTTTTTGTTTTTACAGGAGTTAGAGCGCAATGCGTCCCTCTGCCTCGGCGATCGCCAGACAAGCTCATCTCGATGAACCGCGCCCGGGTTCCCTGACCATTGGCTACATGCCGAGTGAGCAATTACCGCCTACAGAAAATCCACCGCGTTTTTCCTGGCTTCCCGATATTGATGACGGTGCGCGCTATGTGCTGCGCATCTCGACTGATCCCGATTTTTCCGATGCGAAAACAACTGTCTATGAAGATCTGGCCTGGAACTTCTTCACCCCGGACACGGTGCTGGTGGATGGCCATTATCACTGGAGCTACGCGCTCTGGGATCAGAATGCAGGACAACCTCTTTCCAACTGGAGCAAGGTGCGCGATTTCGAAATCACCGCTGCTTTGCCAAAAACACCGTTACTAGGCCGGGCAGCCCGTCATGCCGCCGCCCACACCAGCCATCCAAGGCTCTGGCTGAATGGCGATCAGCTAAAATCCTTCTCAGCCGCTGTGGCAAAGGATGCCGATCATTGCGGATGGTCCGACTTTTTTGAAAAGTCCGTCAAACCCTGGTTGGACCGGCCGATCATGCCTGAACCGAAACCCTACCCCGACAACGTCCGCGTCGCGACCTTGTGGCGGCAAATGTATATTGATTGCCAGGAAGTGATTTACGCCATTCGCCATTTGGCGATTGCGGGACGTGTTCTGGGTCGGGAAGACCTGCTCGACAGGTCGCGGGACTGGCTGCTGGCTGTTGCCGCCTGGGATCCGACTGGCGCGACGTCCCGCGCCTACAATGACGAGGCTGGCTTCCGTGTCGTTGTCGCTCTCGCCTGGGGATATGACTGGCTTTATGACCATTTGAGCGAGGAAGAGCGCGAGACAGTCAAAACCGTTTTACTGCGCCGTACGCGAGAGGTTGCTGACCATGTGATTTCGCATGCACGCATCCACGTCTTCCCCTATGATAGTCACGCCGTACGCTCTCTGTCTGCCGTTCTGACACCAGCCTGCATTTCACTGCTGGGTGAAAGCGAAGAAGGTGGCGAATGGCTCGACTATACGGTTGAGTTCCTGTCGACCCTCTATTCCCCATGGGCGGGCACCGATGGTGGCTGGGCCGAAGGTCCGCACTACTGGATGACCGGCATGGCGTATCTGATCGAAGCCGCTAACCTGATCCGCTCTTACATCGGTTACGACCTCTATCAGCGTCCTTTCTTCCAGAACACCGGACGGTTTCCGCTCTACACCAAGGCTCCGGGAACGCGCCGCGCCAATTTTGGTGACGATTCCACCATGGGGGATCTGCCCGGTCTGAAGGTCGGCTACAATGTGCGCCAGTTTGCCGGTGTGACCGGCAATGGCCATTACCAATGGTATTTCGATCGCATCAAACAGGATGCGGCTGGTACCGAAATGGCCTTTTATAATTACGGCTGGTGGGATCTGAATTTTGACGATCTTGTTTATCGCCACGACTACCAGCAGGTGGAGGCGGTTCCGCCAAGTGATCTGCCAGCACTGTCCGTGTTCAATGACATTGGCTGGGTGACCATCCAGAAACACATGGAAGATCCGGACCGGCATCTGCAGTTCGTGTTCAAATCCAGCCCGTACGGTTCGCTGAGCCACAGCCACGGCGATCAGAACGCCTTTGTGCTCTATGCCTATGGCGAAGATCTGGCGATCCAGTCCGGTTATTATGTCGCCTTTAATTCACAAATGCATGTGAACTGGCGCCGCCAGACCCGCTCGAAAAATGCGGTGCTTATTGGCGGCAAAGGCCAATATGCCGAAAAGGACAAGGCACTGGCACGGCGTGCCGCCGGACGTATCGTTTCAGTCGATGAGCAGCCTGGTCATATCAAGATCGTCGGTGATGCGACGGCGGCCTATCAGGTTGCAAACCCGCTGGTTCGCAAGGCAGAGCGTGAAATCCATTTCGTCAACAACAGCTATTTCGTGTTTGTCGATGAGGTGGAGTGCGCCGAGCGGCAGGAATTGCAATGGCTTTGCCACACGATCGGCGCGCCGCAGACCGGTCGTTCCAGTTTCCGTTACACCGGCAAGAAAGCCGGCTTTTATGGCCAATTTGTCTATTCATCGGCCGGCATGCCGCAGATTTCGGCTGTTGAAGGGTTTCCCGGTATCGATCCGAAGGAATTCGAAGGGCTCGAAATCCATCACCACGTTAGCGCGACCGTACCGGCCGCAACACGACACCGTCTGGTCACCCTTCTGGTGCCTTACAGCCTGAGCGAACCGAAGCGGATTTTCAATTTCATCGATGATCAGGGTTTTTCGACAGACATCTACTTCAGCGATGTCGATGACGAGCGCTTCAAACTCTCTCTTCCCAAGCAGTTCTAATCAATACGAGGTTTTCAAATGCAACGTTTCAAAAACAAAACTGTCATCGTCGCTGGTGCAGGTCGCGATATTGGCCGCGCATGCGCTATCCGGTTTGCTCAGGAAGGTGCCAATGTGGTGCTGACCTATAACGGCGCAGCGGAAGGTGCAGCATCAGCCGTTTCCGAAATTAAAAAGCTCGGCGGCAAGGCGCTGGCCGTCAAGGCCGACCTTACCAAGGCCACTGATGTCGAAGGCGCAATCTCTGCGGCAGCCGACAAGTTCGGAGAGATCCACGGTCTGGTGCACGTGGCAGGCGGCCTGATTGCCCGGAAGTCTCTGGCCGAGATGGACGAAGCCTTCTGGCATCAGGTACTCGACGTCAACCTGACCTCGCTTTTCCTGATCACCAAGGCAGCCGTGCCGAAGATGGCAAAAGGCGGCGCCATCGTTACCTTCTCGTCGCAGGCCGGCCGCGACGGCGGTGGTCCAGGCGCTTTGGCCTACGCGACATCCAAGGGTGCAGTGATGACTTTCACGCGCGGCCTTGCCAAGGAAGTTGGTCCTAACATTCGCGTCAATGCGGTTTGCCCGGGCATGATCTCGACCACCTTCCACGACACTTTCACCAAACCGGAAGTGCGTGAGCGGGTGGCCGGTGCCACGTCGTTGAAGCGCGAAGGATCGAGTGAGGATGTTGCCGGTCTGGTAGCCTTCCTCGCGTCTGACGATGCGGCCTACATCACCGGCGCTTGCTACGACATCAATGGCGGCGTCCTGTTCTCCTGATAGCCTGGTAAAACCATGTCCGTATCGTTACCAAGGGCGAGCCGCGTTGCCATTCTTGGCACGTCGCTCGTCCAGCAAAACCACATTGGCGATGCCGGGATGCTCGCGACATCGGCACGCGGCTGGATGAGTTGGGCCGAGGTTCTGTCTCACGGCAGGCTTCGTTGTCCTGTCCATCACGATCCATCGGTGCCGCCCGGTTGGGAACCGAGCAATCGACCTGGCGTCAGCCGGTTTTTTAGCGGGCTCAATTTTGGGGTGTCAGGGCAGAAGGCAATCGAGATCGAACGGCGGTTGTCGTTATTGCTGCGATCGGATTTCGACCTTATCCTGCTTGACGCCGGCACCAACGACATGATGGTGGAAACGCGCCAGACGATTGCAGATACCAGAGCACGTATTGCGTTGGCTTTGCTGGCGGCGGGCAAGACGGTCATTCTGCTGCCCATTCTGGCGCGTGGTGTGGGCAAGTGGCCAGCCCATGGTTCCGAAAGGGCTAAGGCGCACTGGATCAATCGCCAGAGTGCTGAATTCGCCGCCAACCACGCCAATTGCCATGTGTTTGACTGGAACGCGGCATGGGTTGATCCGGATAATGAATTCGGAGAGCCCTATTCCGGTTATTCTGACGATGGAACGCATTTTTCAGTACGCGGTGCCTTTGCTGTCGGTAAGCTGCTGGCAGGGTATCTCGAAGCCATGTTACCGCGTGCGCCAGACCGTCTTCTGCCGAAAGATGATCGCTTCGATGCTGTCGACAATCCAGCGGGCAATTTGGTCACCGAATTATCGGCGAAGACACTCAGCGATAAAGGTGACCAAAGCCACCGTCTTGGCGGGCAGATTGAACATCCGGGAACCGGCAGCTGGATTGAGGCGATCTGCGATATCGACGTGCCGACTCATCCCGGAATTCTCGGAGTAACACTACGCTTGAAGGATGTTGCCGAAGACGGGCAACAGGCCAGTGCGTTAAACCCCTTTCGCGCAGAAGACGGTACAGTTTTCCCTTTTCCCGATACCCATTGGAAAGGTGCATTGCGGACGCCTCCATTAAAACTCCGGCCGGGCAACGCACCTCCCGAGCTTTATCTCGATGTTCTGATGCAGGGTGGCTCAAAGCCGATCAACATCGATATTGCGCGCATTGATATGCGGCCTGTTTCAAGTCCGGTGCGCGCATGAGCAGACATGATAAGAAACCGAAGCTGTTGATAGCCATGCGCAGCGAGCTTCCCGACGGGTTTTTCAGCGCGCACGAATGGGCGCGACTGAATGCAGTGACAGATATCATTGATGGATTTCCCTATACGGATTTTGACACCGGTAAGGGTCGCGAAGCTCTGGCTGATGCCGACATTCTGCTGGCGGCCTGGGGTACACCGTCGTTGACAAAAGAACGCCTTGCCCGGGCACCCAACCTCAAGATGCTGGCTTATGCGGCATCATCGGTGCGCCTGGTCGCGCCTGCCGAGTTTTGGGACAACTCAGATATTCTGGTAACAACAGCCGCATCCGTGATGGCCACACCGGTGGCCGAGTTTACCTATGCGGCGATTATCATGTGCGGCAAGGATGTGTTTCGCCTGCGGGATGAACACCGGGCTGAGCGCGGCACCGGAGGTTTTGGCAGCCGACGTGGCATGAACCTGCCTTGGCTTGGCAGCTATTCCCGCAAAGTCGGCATTGTTGGCGCGTCTCGTATCGGACGGCAGGTCATCGATATGCTGACACGAGGCAGTTTTGAAATTGCCGTCTATGATCCGTTCTTGTCTGAGGATGAGGCAGTTGCACTTGGTGCGACAAAAATGGAGTTGCACGCGCTTCTCGCATGGTCTGACATTGTTTCGCTGCATGCGCCGATCCTGCCGCAGACCCACCATATGATTGGCGCTCAAGAGCTCGCGCTGATGGCCGACCATGCGGTGTTCATCAATACGGCACGGGGTTGGCTGGTCGATCACGCGGCATTGTTATCGGAGGCACAATCCGGCCGCCTGCGTATTCTGATCGATACGCCGGAACCGGAACCCTTGCCGGTCGACAGCCCATTCTACGACTTGCCGAATGTCGTTCTGACGCCACACATCGCCGGTGCGCTGGGCAACGAACTGCGTGCCCTTTCTGATGTCGCAATTACTGAAATCGAGCGATTTGTTGCCGGCCTTCCACCGCTCTACCCCGTCCGCAAACAGGACATGGAGCGTATGGCATGAGCGCTGTTGAATACTGTTTTTCGACGCTTGGATGTTCTGAACTCAGCCTGCATGAAACCGCTGACCTGGCGGGACGGCACGGTATATCTTCCGTGGAATTGCGCGCGCTTTCAGGCGCGGTGGACGTGATTTCGGCATTGCATACGGAGTTTGGCAGCCCTTCGCGGTTTGCGGCCTTTCTTCAACAACGCGACCTCAAGGTCGTGGCACTCAATACATCGATCCGATTGCTTGAAAGCGGTGACCTGTCGGCCGTGGAACCCTTTGTTGCATGGGCGGAAGCGGCAGGCGTGGCACATCTCAGAATCTTTGACGGCGGCAAACAGTTAGCTGCCGACGGGATGAGACGCGCAACTGACTTGCTTGATCAATGGCAAGCCGACCGGCAATCGCGCGGGCTGAATGTCGATCTGATGATCGAAACCCATGATGCTCTGGCAGATGCTGCGCAACTGAAGACCTTCGTCAAACACGTGCCAAACGCCTTGATGTTATGGGACACCCATCACACCTGGGCCAAGGGTTCTGCTCTCAACAGCCTGTGGCCTGATATCGCCGACAATGTCGTCCATTTGCATGTCAAGGACAGCAAGATGGGAAGCGATGGCCTTCGCCATTACGTGCTTCCCGGCCACGGTGATTTCCCCATGGCGAATCTTATGTCGCTTGTCAGGTCGAGTAAACGACACATCCCTCTCAGTCTCGAATGGGAGCGCCACTGGCATCCCGAACTGCCACCTCTGGATGACGCGTTGACGGCAGCGCGCACCTGGTGGCGATAGGAGTTCTTATGCGTATCGCTGACATCAAATTAACGCCGGTTGCCATCCCCGACAAACCCTTGCTGAATTGCAAGGGTGTGCACCAGCCCCATGCGTTGAGAACCATCATCGAAGTCATCTGTGATGACGGTACGGTTGGTTTGGGAGAAAGCTATGGCAGTATCAAAGCCCTGGACGGTTTAAGACGGGCGGCTCCGTCATTGATCGGGCTTGACCCGTTTCACCTTCACGAGTTGAAGGCAAGAGTGATTGCTGCCTTGCCCGGTGGTGGAGGCATCAACGCGAAAACCGCCGTTGCCGATCACAAGCTGACGGACGTTGTTGCCTCGGCATTTGAAGTTCCATGTCTTGATATTCAGGGCAAGCTGCTTGGACGGCCGCTTTGTGACCTGCTTGGTGGGGCGGTTCGTGACACGGTTCCCTTCAGCGCCTATCTGTTTTTCAAGTTTGCCGCTCATATCGGTCAAGAACCGGACGAATGGGGGGAAGTGCTGACGCCAGACCAGATGGTTGGGGAAGCCCGCCGGATGGTGGACAAATACGGCTTTCAGTCCCTGAAACTCAAAGGGGGGGTGTTGCATCCCGATCTCGAAATCGAGACGATGCTGAAGCTTCGCGAAGCCTTTCCAGATCATCCCTTGCGGATTGATCCCAATGGCGGCTGGACCGTAGACACGGCCATTTACATGGCACGCAAACTGGAAGGGGTTCTGGAGTATCTTGAAGATCCCGTCATTGGTATGGACCAGATGGCGGAGGTGGCCGCAGCAACATCGATTCCGCTGGCCACCAATATGATCGTTCTTGAGTTTGACCAGATCGCCGAAGCCTTTCGCAAAAAAGCTGTCCAGATCGTCCTGTCCGACCATCACTATTGGGGCGGTCTGCGTGCCTCGACACATCTTGGCAAGATCTGTGAGACATTGGGCCTCGGTGTATCCATGCACTCCAACTCGCATCTCGGTATCACGCTGGCTGCAATGACCCATGTTGCCGCAGCGACACCCAACCTTAGCTATGACTGCGATACACATTTCCCATGGACTGGCGTCGATGTGATTGAAGGTTCACCCTTCACGTTCCGCGATGGCAAGCTCAATGTGCCGCAAGGCCCGGGTCTTGGTGTGTCACTTGACCGGCAGAAACTCGCCGATCTTGCTGCACTCTACGAACAGACTGAGATGAAGGAACGCAACGACACTGCCTATATGCAGTTGTTCGATCCCGGTTACGAAAGACGCGTGCCGCGCTGGTAACTAAAACGTCTTTCACAGGATGTTGGGCGTCTGGTTCATGACGCCCCTTGGGAATCTATGGAGCGCGGAGTTTAGCACTCTTATCCCTGGATGAGGGAGTTTCCCGCAGGCGTTGACCGACGCACCACTTCATAGGTTTCGAATTGGCTGACGGGTACAGGGCGTCCAACGTGGAAACCTTGGATCTGGTCTATTCCGTATTGCCGCATCAACAGCTCATGGGCTTCGGTTTCTGCACCCTCGACAAGAATTCGCAGGCCACGGTTGCGCAGCAGGCTGATGATATCACGCAGCATCATCCGACCGCGCTCTGTGTCGCAATCATGCAGGAAGGAGCGGTCGATCTTCACGGTGTCGAATTCGATCAGGCGAAGCCAGGACAGACCGGCAAAACCAGTGCCGAAATCATCAAGCCAGATTTGAGCGCCAAGTTTTCTGAGGTCACTGATGCAGCGAACCACCTCCTGATCCATTTCCAGCTCAACGCCTTCGGTGATTTCGAAGGCAAGCCGCGCACCCATCAGGCCAAATTCTGACAGTGTAGCTGCGACATAGGTCGCAAAACCGGGCATCTTCAACTCGATTGGCGACACGTTAACACTGGCAACGGGCACAAGATTGGTCGCCAACAGATCGCTGCAAACCGTTCGGATCGCCCAGCGACCGAGATCGACAATCGCCCCTGTTCGCTCGGCGATCGGAATGAAGGTGCTTGGCAGAACGGGCGTTCCGTCCAGCATCCTTAATCTCATCAAGGCTTCAGCCCCACTCAATTCGCCTGTCTTGACGTCGCGGATCGGTTGATAAACCAGAGTAACAAGGCGCTGTTGAACGGCGATTTTAAGGATCGCTGCAATGTTTTCACTATCGTCGCTCGCCCAGGGGTCCTTGGTATCGAATAGTTTGACGCAGTTGCGGCCACTTGCCTTTGCTGCATAGAGCGCACGGTCGGCCTCGTGAATGACCCTGTCTACTTGGACTGCATTACCGCGTGTGTGCGACACACCCACGCTGACGGTGACGAAGGGTGTTCCGTCGCGTCTTGCTTCATGCGGATACGCCATGACACGGACGGCGATACAAATCGCTTCCGCCAGATCGGCGGCGCGTTTGGGTGTGTCGGTCGGTGCAATGACAATGAACTCCTCGCCGCCATATCGGCCAATGATGGCGCCATGCAGTGATGCAACGGTTTTCAGTCGCTGCGACACCGCAATCAGGCAACGGTCACCTTCCTGGTGACCGTAGCAGTCATTGTAACGTTTGAAGAAGTCGACATCGATGAGCAGGACAGCAAAACTCTTGCCGTGCTCTCGCCAATTGTTCCAGTAGTCACGCAGTCGCTGGTCGATCGCACGTCGATTTTCAAGGCCGGTCAGCGAATCGGTGATGGACAAGTGCAGCAAAGCCTTGCCCCGTTCGTCGGCTGCTGATTGCTGCAGCCGCGCCTCATAGGCGTTGAGGAAAACCTTGTAACGCTCTCTGTTGAGCTGCAGGTTCACGTAGGATGTAAAAATGAAGCAGGAAATACAGAATGCACCGAGGATCAGCTTGTAAAGCAATCCCATCGGCTCAAAGGCGTAGAGAAAACCGACGAAGATTGTCAGGTTCGTCGCCGAAGCCGCGAATGCCAGTGGAAACCGGAAGCTGAAAAACAGGTTGAAGCTCATCATGAAGATGGCGCCAAACACCATGTAATAGGAAAAGGCATTCACATGGCTGGTCATTTGTGCCGTAGCTAGCCACACAACATAACCTGAAAGCACGGAGACTGCGGCAATAAGATCGATGATATCGGCACGTGCTTTGAAGTGCAGCAGAATTTCGAGAACGCACAACGCAACGATGCCCACGGCAACGCGACCCGCAATGGTGTAGAGCGCGACATCGCGCAGGAACAGGTAATCGGTCGCAGAGTAAGCGATATAAGCGGCAACAGCGATCCAAAGACCGTGACGCGTCACGTCTTTTCGGTTGAGTTCACTTTCCTGCTGATAGAGGCTACGCATCTGCTCAGGGGAAAGCGCCGGCCGCATCGCGGGCACGGTGGTCTCGGCTAACAAGTGCATCATGCCCTATTCACCCAACATCCAGCGCATTGATTCTAGCCGCCATCCGGCCAGAGCCGGAAGTCAACGATGATTCACCCTGCGCAAGCTCCCATGCCACTCTCAACCGAGAGTGCACCAACTCTCATATATCCTGAGGTTATTAACTTTTTCTAAACTTCTCACAAACGGGAAAGGTGGGGGTTGTTGAAAAACATGACCTCCGCGAACTTGACGTGCACGGAAAATGCTGAAGATTTTATCTTTTTCTTTAACCCTTTATTCAGCAGTGAGGTTCGCGTGGCTCAGCCTTTGTTCTCCCTTGACGGTGAAAGTCTTATCACTCCCCAGTCGGTCACTAACCATCGCCACCAATCTGACAAAACCGCCGAGGCCGATCTTCTGGCAACGGCAGAGGCGGAGTTCGTGCTGATCATGAACCTCGCAAATCAGCGATTCAGCGCCGGTAACGACCTCGCCGAAGCGACAAAATGGCTGATTGCCCAGATGCATGATTTGCGGTGGAAATATGGTCCGGCCGTGTGGCAGGGACTTATTCCGATCATTCAGGCGCACCCATCCGCAAAAATCATGCAGCAGTGCCCATTCACCCGTTGGTCGTTTGAAAAACCACGCGGATACTCTGGCGATGCCAGCCTTATCGACTTCATCTACGGTCATGAGGCAGTGGCACATGAGGTGGCAAAATCCACGCCTCTCGGCCTTAACATTTTTGAATATACCCGCAACGCTCCGGGACCGGTTGCCGTTCGCGAGCGCCGCGACATTCTGACCGAATATGTTGATATGGTTGCAGCCGAGAAGGGACCGGAGACGGAAATTCTGACCGTTGCTGCAGGCCATCTTCGTGAAGCAGAAAATTCTCAGGCGCTTAAGAACGGTAGCATCAAGCGTTGGGTTGCCCTTGATCAGGACCCGCTCAGCATCGCATCGATTTCAAGCCAGTTCCATGGCACGTGCATCGAACCAATCGACGGCTCGGTTCGTGGCCTGCTCGCCAAAAAACATAAGATCGGAACCTTTGATTTCATCTATGCCGCAGGTTTGTACGATTATCTGACCGACAAGGTTGCGATCCGCCTCACCCAGGTTTGCATGGACATGCTGAAGCCGGGCGGCATGTTCCTCTACGCCAATTTCTCCGATGAAATGGCCGATGACGGTTACATGGAATCCTACATGAACTGGGAGCTTCTCCAGCGTTCGGAAGCCGATATGTGGCGCGTTACCAATGCCAGTGCTGATCCGAGCACCGTAGACAGCAAAGTGTGGTTCGGCGCCAACCGAAACATCATCTACAGCACAATCAAAAAACGGTCCTGAGCTCCAAACGCCTAGCGACCTAACCCCCAAGCAGGCCCGTCGTATAGGGTGACGCCCTATACGACAAAGCTTGCTCCCGCCTCCGCGCCAGAAACCCGTTCGCGGGCATGCAGAAACAGTTCCCGACCCGTGCCACGCGTGGTCGCCGTGCTGGATGCAGCTTTTCTTTGTGCCAATTGATCCTCGTCAACACGTACTGAAAGTGTGCCTGCAATGGCATCGAGCACAACAATATCACCTTCGTCGATGCGCGCGATCATTCCGCCTTCTACAGCTTCAGGTGTGATATGGATGGCAGCGGGGATCTTACCTGAGGCGCCTGACATACGACCGTCGGTAACAAGTGCCACCTTGAAGCCGCGATCCTGCAACACGCCGAGTGCGGAACTCAGTTTGTGAAGTTCCGGCATGCCACTGGCTTTCGGTCCCTGGAAACGCAGAATGGCGACGAAGTCGCGATTCAGTTCACCGCGCTCAAAGGCCGTGATCAGGTCCTGCTGCCGCTCAAAAATCCGGGCTGGCGCTTCAATGATAAACTGGTCTTTCTTGAGGGACGAAATTTTGATGATTGCGCGACCGATATTGCCTGTCAGAACCTTCAGGCCACCATTTGCCTGGAAGGGTTTATCGGCCGTCTTGATTACTGCGGGATTGACCACTGGTTGTGCCGGTACCTGCCAGACGACCTCGTCCTCAATCAGTTTTGGCTCTGCGATGTAGTCCTCAAGACAGTCACCCACTACAGTGCGAACGTCGGCATGGACGAGGCGATGAACGAGCAACGTATCAATCAACGCCCGCATGCCGCCTGCTGCATGGAACTGGTTTACATCGGCCGGACCATTTGGGTAGACACGGGCGATCAGCGGCACCGCATCGGACAATTCTGAAAAATCGTCCCAAGTTACAATGATCCCCGCGGCCCGGGCCATGGCCACCATGTGCATGGTGTGGTTGGTCGAACCACCGGTTGCCAGAAGCCCGACAATGCCGTTGACCACAGACTTGGCAGTGACAATACCGGCAATTGGTGTCGGCTCCTTGCCCAGCAGCGAAATATCAACGGCACGTTTGACGGCCGCCCGCGTCAGGGCATCACGAAGTGGTGTGTCCGGATTGACGAAGGTTGAGCCCGGCAAATGCAAGCCCATGATCTCCATCAGCATCTGGTTGGAATTGGCGGTCCCGTAAAAGGTACAGGTGCCTTTGGCATGATAGGAACGTGTCTCGGATTCCAGCAGGGCGTCACGTTTGACCTTGCCTTCTGCGTATAACTGCCGAACTTTGACTTTTTCTTCGTTGGAAAGGCCTGTTGTCATCGGCCCGGACGGCACAAAAATCGCAGGCAGATGACCGAAAGCCACTGCACCCATGAATAGGCCGGGCACGATCTTGTCGCAAGTGCCAAGGTAAAGTCCAGCATCAAAGGCATCATGGCTGAGAGCAATCGCAGTCGACATAGCGATGACGTCGCGCGAAAACAGCGAAAGCTCCATGCCGTCGCGCCCCTGCGTGATGCCGTCACACATGGCTGGGACGCCACCGGCAACCTGAGCAACTGCGCCGAGCTTGGCGGCAGCGGTCCGAATGATTGTCGGAAAATCCTCAAACGGCTGATGCGCGGAAACCATGTCATTATAAGCGGTGACGATACCGAGATTGGGCGCAATTGTGCCCAAAATAGCCTGCTTGTCGCCGGGACAGCAGGCGGCGCCCACATGCGCAATGTTGGCGCAGGGCATGCCCTGTCGGCGTGGGCCGTTTTCTGAAAGTGCTTCGGCTACGGTTGCCTCATAGGCGGAACGCGTGTCGCGTGAGCGCTCCAGGATACGATCGGTAACACGCCTGATTGTGTCGAAAGCACTCATAATCATTGTCCGGATTTTGATTGGGTGGGAAGAACGATGTGAAAATCAACTTGTAAATTTAATTGACAATATGTCAAGCGAACGGCAATGCGCTGCTTCCCTCTTGCCGCGAGCCGCGATAGAATAGACCCTCGAGTTGAATCGCCATCGCCAATTTTCCGGAGTTCCAACGTCTCGACATGGCACAGATCGATCTGACACCCGCTCGCAAGGAGCGCCTGGCCGATACGGTTTACGGTGCCATTCTCTCAGGCATCACCTCCGGCAAGTTCGCACCTGGTGACAAATTACCGTCCGAGGCCGAGTTCTCGCTTGCTTTCGACGTTTCACGCCCCGTCGTCCGCGAGGCCCTGTTGCGCCTCAGCACTGATGGCCTGATTCAATCACGCCGTGGCATCGGAACCTTCGTGTCCACCCGCCCCTCGACACGGCTGACGGAACTGGCTGATGCGGCCAGCCTTTCAGGTTTCCTGCGGGCTTTCGAGCCACGTATTGTGTTGGAAACGGAGGCCGCACGCCTTGCCGCGATGCGCCGCAGTCGTGCCGATCTCGGCACGATACGCCAGACCATCGATGATCTCAGCAAGGCCATCGAGGCCAATGAGCTGGGACAGGAACAGGATATCGCGTTTCACAACGCCATAGCCCATGCTGCAGGTAATGAATATTTCCCGGCATTGCTCGAGGACTTGCGAATGCCTGTCACTGAAACGATGAATATCGGTCTTGAACTTGCCCGTGAACGTTCAACGGCACGCCGTCGGCGTATCATCGAAGAACACACCCGCATCTTTAACGCTATTGCAGCTGAAGATGCCGATGCAGCCGGCAGCTACATGAAATACCATCTGTTGCAGGCACGGTCAGCGCTGCTTGATGCCAGCCATCTGGAGCCGACAAACGAGCTCGGTGAAGACAGCGAATAAAAAACGGCCGGATTACCGGCCGATTTCTGCGCCAATACGCAGGCGCTAGAGTGCCTGCACCAAGCTTCCGTCAGTGCAACATCTGTGCAAGAAAATCGCGGGCACGTTCAGTACGCGGTTGACCGAAGAACTCTTCCGGCGCGGCGGATTCAACGATTGCGCCGCGATCCATGAAGATGATGCGGTCTGCCACTTGACGCGCGAAATGCATCTCGTGTGTCACGCAGATCATGGTCGATCCTTCATTGGCCAGCTCGACCATGGTGTCGAGCACTTCACGCACCATTTCAGGATCCAGTGCTGAGGTTGGCTCATCGAACAACATCAGTTCCGGGCTCATCGACAATGCCCGTGCAATGGCAACACGTTGCTGCTGGCCGCCGGATAGCTGCACCGGGTATTTGTTTGCCTGCTCTGGTATCCTCACACGGGCCAGAAAACGTTCAGCCGTTGCGCGTGCCTCTTCCCGAGCAATGCCTTTGACCTTCATCGGCGCAATCATGCAATTTTCCAGCACAGTCATATGCGGGAAAAGGTTGAAGTTCTGAAACACCATACCCGTGCGTCGCCGCACCGCATCCACACTTTCGCGCTTGTTGGTCAGTTCTATGCCACACACTTTCAACTTGCCGGACTGATGGTGTTCCAGCCCGTTCAGGCAGCGGATAAAGGTCGACTTTCCCGAGCCTGATGGTCCGCAAATGACGATCGTTTCGCCCTTGCGAATTGTTGTCTCGATGCCGTTCAGTGCCTGAAAGGCACCGAAATATTTCGACATCTGGCGCGCTTCCACAACGATCTCGCTTCCGGTCATGTCTTGCTCTCCAGGCTTATCAGGCAATCTTCGGATCAAGCGATCCGGATGCGTAACGGCGGGCCATATCCGCCATCGGGATAACCTTGATGCGGCTTGCATTGCCAGCGGTTCCAAACTCCTCAAGGCGCTGACGGCAGAGCTTGCTGATGGCATCCATTCCCGGCTTCATCATATTGCGAATGTCGAATTCCTTGGGATCTTCATGCATGACGCGGCGGATCTGGCCAACCAGTGCCATGCGGTTGTCGGTGTCGATATTGACTTTGCGCACACCGTGTTTGATGCCGCGCTGGATTTCTTCAATCGGCACGCCCCAGGTCTGTTTGATGTCGGCGCCGTACTTGTTCATGATGTCCTGCAATTCCTGCGGGACAGACGACGAGCCGTGCATGACGAGATGTGTGTCGGGCAAACGGCGGTGGATTTCTTCGAGCCGGTCCATGGCCAGCACATCTCCATCGGGTTTGCGGTCAAATTTATAGGCGCCATGCGAGGTGCCCATGGCAATTGCCAGTGCATCGACCTTTGTTGCCTTCACGAATTCGACAGCCTGATCGGGATCCGTCAGCAGGCGTTCATCACTGCGCGATTCCAGTTTGCCCAGAACACCAATCTCCCCCTCAACCGAAGCACCCATCCAATGGGCCATCGACGACACTGTCGAGGTAACGCGAACATTGTAATCATAATCTGACGGTGTCTTGGCATCGGCTTCCAGCGAGCCATCCATCATCACCGAGCTGAAGCCAATTTGGAGCGCGGTGGCACAGGTCGCTTCGCTGTTTCCGTGGTCTTGGTGCACAACGATTGGAATATGCGGATAGAGTTTTTCGATGGCCGCGAACAGATGGTCGATCATCACGTCGGTCGCATAGCTGCGTGCCTTTGTTCCGACCTGAAGGATCACGGGAGAATCGACCGCATCGGCTGCATTCATCACCGCCAGCATCTGCTCCATGCAGGTTACGCTGAAGGCGGGGACGCCATATTGAAATTCGGCGGCGTGATCGAGAAGTTGGCGAAGTGTGATGCGCGACATCGGTCGGACCTTTCAGATGGAAATGTGAGATGGACGGCGGCCTTTGTGCCCGCCGCCGTCCTGCAAGAATTAGAAGCGCGGAACATTTTCGTTGATGATGCCAAGCCACTCCTTCTGTGCAGCCTGGATTGCACCGGAGTTCCACAGCAACATGATCTCGGTGTTCAGCCACTGGTGCAGATCAAAGTCACCGCGGCGTACGCCAATGCCCATTGGCGACTGGCGAACGGCGAATTTGCGCTGGAACTGATCAGTCTGTGCATTGATGGCGTTTGCGGCCGCAACACCTGACACAATGGCATCGACCTGGCCGGAAAACAGGGCCTGATTGGTGGCGGCATCATCATCGAAGCGCTGGATGTTGGTGCCTTCGACGGCCTTTTCAGTAAGGATCGTGTCGTTGGTGGTTGAGCGTGTCACGCCTACGCGTTTGCCAACAAGGTCTTCAAGCGTCTTGAAGTCGGAACTGGCAGGGGCGATCACCATCTGTTCATCCACATAGATGGCATTGGTGTACATGATCGCCTTTGCGCGTTCAGAGGTGATGCCGAGGGAAGAGATCACAATATCGACCTTGCCGGTGGTCAGGTTTGGAATACGCGCCTGCGATACCTGGTCGACGACCTCAAGCTCCACGCCCAGATCTTTGGCAATCAGATTGGCAATTGCCACGTCGAAGCCTGAAGGCTTCATCGATTGATCGGTCATGCCATAGGGTGGCGTCGACAGCGAAATGCCGACAATGATTTTGCCGCGCTGGATGATGGTATCCAGTGTGTTGCCTGCCTGCTGGGCCATAGCCGCAGACGACGCGAGCACCAGCGCAGTTGCGCCTATTACAATATTTCTGAATGTCTTTTTCATTACGGTCCTCCTCCGTTGAAAGTTGATTGTCAGGTGGCAAGCCGGCGCTCGAGGCGACGACTGAATAGGGAAAGCGGAAAGCAGACGAGGAAATACAACAGCGCGGCTGTCAGATAGACCTCGAGTGGCTTGAAGGTGGCATTGCTGACGATCTGGGCCGTGCGGGTCAGTTCGGTAAAACCCACAATCGATGTCAGCGAGGTGTTCTTGATCAGCTGGACAAAGAAACCGACGGTTGGTGGCGTCGCAATGCGGATCGCCTGCGGCACGATAATGTAATACATCGAATGGGTACGGCTGAGACCAAGAGCGTGAGCCCCTTCGCGTTGACCTGCTGGCACCGATTGAATGGCGCCACGCCAGATATCACCCAGAAACGCAGCGGCATAAAAAGAGAACGCAACGGCGATGGCCATCAGCGGGTTGGTCGCAAGCCCCAGATAGGCGGCGCCGAAATACGCGATGAACAGTGTCACCAGCAGCGGCGTACCTTGCATCACAAAGATATAGAATTGCGCCGCACGGCTGATGAAGCTGTTTGACGACACGCGCATCAACGTCAGAACTGCGCCTGCGATTGAACCACCGACAAGGGCAACTGCTGCAAGAAACACAGTCCAGCCGAGGCCTTCGATCATGAACTGTACATGTGTGAGACTATATTGCTGGAACATGGCTCAGCGTCCCAAAAACTTGAAGGGAAAGAGCACGCGCTCAAGGATTGTCATCGATCCCTTAAGGGCCGCGACAAGTGCCACGTAAATGACAGCGATAACCATGTAGATCTCCATATTGCGCATTGTCAGGCCCTGAATGTCGTTGCCGGTTCCAGTTAGTTCGGGCACTGAAATGGCCGAAACCACGCTGGAGGACAGGAGAAGCAGAATGAACTGCGCAACTAGCGACGGAAAAACGGCGGCAATTGCCGGCTTCATGCTGATGTGGCGAAAAATCAGATACGGCGACATGCCAAGCGCACGTCCCGCTTCGATCTGGCCCTTTGGAATGCCCTGGATGCCAGCACGTACGATCTCGCTGCAATAGGCGCCACCATAGATCGACATGGCAAGAATTGCCGCTGCCATCGGTGATAAACGAAGCCCGAGCGCCGGCAGTCCAAAATAAATCAGGAAGACCTGCACAATGAAGGGCGTATTGCGAATTGCCTCGACGTAGCCAAGCACTGGTAGTCTGATGAGGCGGTTCGGGCTTAACGTCAGAACCGCCGCGACAATAGCGATGACAAGCGCAAACGACATCGCGATGAGGGAAATCTGCGCTGTCAGCAGGACCCCCTTTATCAGAAGGTCGCTACGCGACAGGACACCTGAGAAATCGAGATAGTTCACGCTTGTTCTCTTTGCTGCAAGGTTCAGGAGTGAACGGCCGAGGCCGAACGGATGAACTGTGAGTATTGCGGGGCGAAGGCTTCCCCGGCCGGTTCCATCGTGATCGTGCCGCTGGTGCTGGCATGATCCTGCCAAGGCGTTGCCATCTGGTCGGTCAGGCTGTTTAGACGGTCCATGAAGCCCGGTGCTTCATTGGCAAGCGCCTTTTCCATTACCGGCAGGTCAGGAAAATGTGAGAACGCCTGTGACCATATTGCGCGGCCAGCCAGATAACCATTGGCACCTGCACGATAGGCGTAGGTCAACAGTCGCAAGAAGTCTTCCGGTGTCGACCCGGCGCTCAGCAGCACCCATGGACGACCGATCCCTGCTGCCATCTTGTCAAACCGGGCCTGGATCATGGCGGCATCCTTGCCATCAGGATCGGGAACGTCGGTTGTTTCGGTTGGCGGTTCGAGCTTGTAAACATCAACGCCATCAGGGTTCATGATTTCCTTGTCGGCAAGCGACTTCAACACCAGTTCAACGCGTCTGGCGGCGAATGCTTCCGGGGTTTCATCCGGGAACGGGTAAACCAGGAATTCAAGAATGAAGGGAATGTCGTTGTCGCGGCAATCCTTCTTGACGCTATCGAGATAGGCAAGCTGGTGTGCCTTCACATCCGCGCTGACATCCTCACGGAACCAGAGGTTGACCTTCACGCCATCGCCGCCGACCTTGCGAATGACGGATGGGTCCCAACCCGGGATGTTTTCCGACTTGCGACCGGTCGGGGTTACTTCCCAAGTCGCCCATTCCGTCGCAACCAACAGGCCCTTGCGAGGTGAAATACCGTCAACAGCCGAGGCATAACCCAGTGGCGGATCAATCAGAACCGCAGAGGCCTTGGGAGCCAGATATTTGCCGAGCAGCCGTTTGACGGCAGAAACGTCCTCATAAGGTGCATGGTCAAGTTTGCGAGCGGCCTTGATCGGATTGACGATCGGACCTGTCTGGTCCATTGCCAGCATCTTGAAACGACCATTGTCGTCTGCGAGGCGGCGAAGGCCCCAGAGTTTACCTGGTGTGATGTTCATGCATTGCTCCCGTTCAACAAAAGCTCGACGGCTGCGCGGTCCGGGATACTTTCCCAGCCACTGCCTCGAGCACATTTCAATGCAGCTGATGCGCCTGCAAAGCGCGCGGCCTGCTCAACATCCATTCCTTCGGCCAAGCCAAGCGTGTAGGCGCCATGGAATATGTCACCGGCACCATTGGTATCGACCGCCACCACCGGAAAGGCTGGCACGTTGCGTATTTCCTGACCATCCAGCCAGAAGAAACCCCGCTCCCCGTCGGTGACGGCCACGACACCACGGCAAAGCGAACGCGCATCTCGAAGGCCATTTTCGACATCATCTCTACCGGTCAACCGTGCGAGACAGGCGGCGGAAAAGACAATGTGGTCAGGGAGTTGAAGCAGTTGGTTGACCGCATTCATGTCGCCGACATCGGCATCAAGAACAGTAACGATCCCACGCTCACGCGCTGCCCTGAAAATGGTGGCGGCACCTTCCCACCAGCTATAGTCGGCAAGAACGCCATCAACACCATCAAGTCTTTCAAGTGGCAACCAGTCGGCATCGTCTCCCAGATCGCGACCGATAAAACCGAACGCCATGCGGTCACCATCGGGGGAGACAAGGATCGTACCTATTGGACTAATCCCGCCTTCCACTCTGCGCACGGAGCCTGTATCCACGCCTATCTGTGCCAGACGAGCAAGGATCTGGTCACCTGTTTCATCGCGACCAAGGCGGCCGAGATAGACAGTGTCAGCACCCAGTGAGGCTGTTGTATAGGCCGCAGTTGCCGCTATGCCGCCGCCTGTTTTTCGAACGTCCAATGCCCGGATTTTCGTTGGCTGCGTGGGCAACGAAGGCAGATAAACGATCGTATCGAGAAACGCGTTGCCGAGATGTACGATCCGCTTTCTTGCCATCACTTCTTTCCTGCGTCTGGTCATTATCGCTGCAAGACACGGGGAAACATTCCGTGTCACGGAGTGACACGGCCAACAGTCGAAAGGTAGTTAAAGCCTCCCGGTCTGGCCCTCCCCGAGCCTCAACCTGTGGCGACCATAGGCAGGTAACAACATGTTGTCAAATTAATTTACATGTTCGAATTCGAAAAACATGCTGATACTGAAAAGCAGGTTGAATGGCGAGAAATGTCGGTGATGAAATAGATGGCCGCGAACCGCTCCTGCGGTCCGTATGACCGCACGAGTGTTGGTGGATGTTGTTCTGGATCTAAGGGCTCATTACAAAGAATGCCAATTGGCAGCCGACGTCGTTTGATCCGTCAAAGGGTTTCGTCAGCTCGCAAGGGCCATATCAATTGCCGCTTCGCAATGGATCAATGTGGTGTCGAAAACCTCCACGGAGACATTATCCTGATTGAGCAACATGCCGATTTCGGTGCAGCCTAGGATCATGCAGTCGGCGCCCGTATCGACGATGCGCTGGGCGATTTGCTCGTATGTGGAACGGCTGTCATCCGTGGTGATGTCCTTGCACAGTTCATCATAGATGATGTGATGAACAACTGCGCGGTCATCAGCATCAGGCAGAACCGGATCGAGCCCGGCTTCGATCAACCGCCCCGTGTAGAAGCTTTGCTCCATGGTGAATGCCGTTGCCATGAGGCCGGGTCTATGGAGACCTGCTTCGCTAATGCGGCCAGCGGTGGCATCTGCAATATGCAGCAAGGGAATGCCGACGCCGCTCATCATCTGATCGGCAAGTTTATGCATGGTGTTGGTCGCGAGAATGATAAAATCTGCGCCGCCACGTTCCAGTGCCTTGGCCTCGGCATTCAAAATCTGCCCGGCTTCTTCCCACTTGCCAGCGCTTTGTAATGTCTCAATTTTCGCGAAATCAAGCGAGCGGATCAAAAGTTCAGGGGAATGAAGACCGCCAAGGCGCTGCCTCGTGATTTCGCAGAGCTTGCGGTAGTAGGTTTGTGTCGACGCGGCGGACATGCCGCCCAAAATACCAATAAGTTTCATTGCGCCATTATCCGTTCAGAGGCTTGTAATCTGCCCAGCCTGAAACTGGGCGGTTTGTCGAGACCTGCGTTGTTTTAACATCAGATGAACCATGCGGTAGATGGCAATGTCAGGGATTTTGCATGTCGTGCCCGATATCCGAGAGGTCAGAGTGTTCTTCTTTGTGAAAAATCATCGGCTTTCGGCGCCGAAAATCCATCATGACAGTTGAATTTTCACATGCTTAGATCGCTTAGGCGACATCGTCGTTACGACACAAGGAGCTTGCTGTGGCTTACATCTACATCGTGACGGATTGCGAATTTGACGGTCCCATACCGGGACTGAATTCGATGCTTTCTTTCGGATCTGTCGGGGTTTCCGAAACTGGTGAGATTCTTGGCGAGTTTGAAGGTGTTCTGCAACGCCTCGATGGTGCAGTGAGTGACCCGGCTGTAATGGATTTCTGGAAGCGGTTTCCAGAAGCATATGAGGCGGCGACGGAAAATGCGCAGCCACCGGATGCTGTCATTAAACGCTTCGTCAATTGGATCAGGTCGCTTGGACACCGTCCGATCTTTGCAGCGCATCCGGTTTCTCTCGATGGACCGTGGTTTGACTATTATCTGACACGGTTTACCGGCAGGCCATTGTTGGAAGGGCCTTGGGTGGAGGACCGGTTATTTCGCTATGCACCACTTTGCATCATGTCGATGGTTACCGGAAAAACCGGACGTGAGCACTGGAACTGCGATGTCAAAAAATATCCGGCTGAATGGCTCGGGTCGGTCGAGCATACCCATCGTGCAATAGATGACGCACGTGGTTACGCCAATCTGTTGCGCTTCTTGATCAGAGACCGTTGATACGATCCTGCCGTGTCTGGCGAGCTTGCTTTGGTCAAAGATGTCACGGGGTTCGGTAAACCCCGTGACTGATCTTATCTTGATTGGCCCTGCAGTTGGACCGTGTCAGGCGCCGTAAGGCACCCAGATGTTCTTCACCTGAATGGCCCTGCGCAGATAATCGCGCCCCTGCGCCTCGGAACGGTTCAGCCAATCGGGCTGGCGGCCGTTATTGACCCAGGTTGCTTTCAGGTTTCCGGCAGATGCTTTTTCAACCATCGTGCTTCCCTTGTCCGAGCCGAAGTACCAGACAGCAGCCACCTCATCATGCTCAGCCAATGTCTTTGCCAGCACGTCACGCTCACCGGTCACGATGTTGATAACGCCACCCGGCACATCCGATGTGTCCAGCACCTGATAGAAATCACCGGCAATCAGTGGATGTCGTGATGAGGGGATGACAACAACGCGGTTGCCCATGGCGATCGCTGGCAGGACCAGCGACACCAAAGACAGAAGCGGTGCTTCATCCGGGCACACGACGCCGACAATGCCCCATGGTTCATTCATGGCAAGCGTGACATGGCGAGTTTTGGTCGAATGCACCGCGCCATCAAACTTGTCGGCCTGTGCAGCGTAGTAGGAGATACGACGCAGCGATGCCTCGAACTCCTCCGTTGCCTTCTTCTCGCTCACGCCGGTGCTTTCGATGATACGCGCGACGAATTCGCCGCGCCGTGCATCAAGGTTTTCGGCAAGATAATAAAGCACCTGTGCACGGTTATGGGCTGTTGCGGAGCTCCAGCTTGTTGCCTTGGAGGCTGCTTCCACGGCATTGCGGATATCCTTGCGGTTGCCAATGCTGGCCATGCCGATTACCGCGTTGCCCTTGCCTGTCACGGAGTAGCTGTAGCCACCGTCGGGACGGGCCTGTTTACCGCCGATATAGTTCTTCATGGTCCGGTCGAGACCATCGACCGCCATCTTGCTGTCTCCTGACGGCAAGGCCGACGGGGTGAAGGTTTCAAGGGCCTTGGCGACCGGGAGGCTCTTTTCCCAATCGGCAGCCAGATATTCATAAAGGCCTTCGCGCGCACCTTCACGGCCAAAGCCGCTTTCACGGTACCCACCGAAGCCAGCACCGGCATCAAGCATGTTGGTGCAGTTGATCCACACCACACCAGCCTTGACGCGTGCCGCCAGATCAAGCGCCACATTGATGTTTTCCGACCAGATCGATGCGGCAAGGCCGTAGCGGGTGTTGTTGGCCAGTGCTGCGGCTTCGTCCGGGGTACGGAACGTGAAGGCGGCGGCAATTGGACCAAAGATTTCCACCTGGCAAACGGTAGCGGCCTGATCAACTTCGGTGAAGAAGCCGGGGGCGATATAATTGCCTTTTGCTGGCAACGGGTTCTTGCTTTGCCAGAGTTCGCCACCTTCATCCACGCCCTTGCGAACCAGATCGGTGATGCGCTTTACCTGCGTAGCGGAAACAATCGCGCCGACATCGGTCGACTTGTCGAGCGGATCACCAACGCGCAGTGTTTCCAAGCGCTTTTTCAGGCGAGCGTAAAACGTCTCGGCAATACCTTCCTGCACCAGCAGGCGGGAACCCGCGCAGCACACCTCACCCTGGTTGAACCAGATGGCATCAACCACACCTTCAACGGCAGCATCCAGATCAGCATCTTCGAAGACGATGAACGGTGATTTGCCGCCCAGTTCCAGCGAAAGTTTTTTGCCCGAACCGGCAATCTGCTCCCTGATGACCCGACCAACCTGCGTTGAACCGGTAAACGCGACCTTGTCGATGCCGTCATGGCCACAGACGGCTGCACCGGTCGAGCCATCACCCTGGATGATGTTGACGACACCTGCTGGCAGACCAACCTCATGGCAGATTTCTGCAAAAGCAATGGCTGTTAGCGGTGTCAGATCAGCGGGCTTCAGCACCACGGTATTGCCGGCGGCCAGTGCTGGTGCGATCTTCCATGCCAGCATCAACAGCGGGAAATTCCACGGAATGACTTGACCGCAAACGCCAACGGGCGAGAAGCCACGGAACTCGTCTTCCACCATCTCAGCCCAACCGGCATGGTGGTAGAAATGACGGGCAACGAGAGGAATATCGATATCGCGGGTTTCGCGAACCGGCTTGCCGTTGTCCATGGTTTCGAGAACCGACAGGAAACGCTCACGCTTCTGGACGTGACGCGCAATGGCATAGAGATAACGGGCACGTTCATGGCCGGATAGTTTCGACCATTTTCCGAAGGCCGCACGGGCTGCCTTGACCGCCAGATCGACGTCATCCTCATTGCCGCAAACGATTTGCGCCAGGCTTTCGCCGTTCGCGGGGTTTGATACGGCAATGGTTTTGCGGCCTTCCGGAGTTACGAAACGGCCGTTGATGTAGTGACCGAATGAGCGTCCGTGTTTATCGAGCCACTGCTTCACATCGCCATTCGCCTCGGGGGAAGGTCCATATTCCATGGTTTGCAAAATGTCCTTAATGGATACCATTTTTTCAGTCCTTATGCGGCAGCGTGGTGATGAGCGCTGGAGTAGCGGCCGGTTACGAAATGTTCGAGCTGCCGCTCGATATCGCCAAGCATCGAGCTGGCACCGATGCGGAACAGGTCAGGTTCCAGCCAGCGATTGCCCAATTCTTCTTTCATCAGGGTGAGCCAGGACAGCGCGTCCTTTGCAGTTTTCAAGCCGCCGGCAGGTTTGAAGCCAACCATCTGGCCTGTCAGTTCGCCGTAGTCGCGCAGAGCACGCACCATGGTCAGGCTAACCGGCAGCGTAGCATTTACTTCCTCTTTGCCGGTCGAAGTTTTGATGAAGTCGGAACCCGCCTGCATCGCTACCATCGAGGCACGATAAACATTGGTCAGCGTGTTGAGGTCACCCGTTGCCAGAATGGCCTTCATATGGGCATCCCCGCAGGCTTCGCGCATCGCGGCGATCTCGTCATAAAGTCCAGTCCAGTTCTGCGTCAGAACGAATTCACGAGTAATGACGATATCGATCTCTTTTGCGCCCTGGTCGACGGCATAACGAATTTCCGCCAGTCGCTGCGGAAGCGGTGTCAGACCAGATGGAAACCCTGTTGCGACGGACGCAACCGAAATTTTCGTTCCTTCCAGTGCCTTAACGGCGTGCGCGACCATTGTAGGGTAGACGCATACCGCGCCGGTGGTGATGCCGGCATCGGCGAGACCAAGCGCCTCCAGAATGTCGTCGCGGACTGGGCGGCGCGCCTTGGCACAAAGGCGGCGGACGCGCCCGGCCGTGTCATCGCCCGACAATGTTGTCAGGTCGATGCAGGTGATGGCCTTGATCTGCCATGCGACCTGATATTCCTTTTTGATAGAGCGCCGCGCGGTGATTGTCGATGCCCGCCGCTCGGATGCGCTGCGATTGACAGACACATCCTCAAACCATTCCGGCTTTAGGGGTGTGCCATTGTTTCGTGGGAAGTTTTCGCTCATTTTCTGTCCATTCTTGAGATCAGGCGCTAACGGCAGCATGTTCGCGGCAAAATGCCTCGAACTCTTCGACGCTGGCGTAGGCCTTCTGTGTTCCGGGACGGGTGATGGAGTGGGCCGCGTAAAGCGACGCCTTTTTTAAGGAAGAAACGACGTCGCCATTTTCTGCGTAGAACCGGGCAAAAGAACCGATAAAGGCATCGCCTGCCCCGGTAGTATCTTTTGGCGTGACTTTAACCGGGGCGATGTTGACGATTTCCGTTGCGGTAATCATGCGCGCGCCGCGTCCACCCAGCGTTACGATGACGGTACGAATACCGCGTGCGATCAGTGAACGGGCAGCAGTGACAATGTCATCATCGGTATCGGTTGGCAGACCGGACAGCAGCGCCAGTTCGCTTTCGTTCGGGACAAGGAAGGTGACCTGACGGATACGTTCCGGGTCGAGATCGGCTGCCGCCGGGGCCGGGTTGAGAATGGTCTCAATACCGTTTTTGGCTGCAAGCTCTATCGTGTGATAGACAGTTTCAACCGGCACTTCCATCTGCATCAGAATGAGGCCGCATTGTTTGAGATCGGACGCTGCCTTATCGACTTCCGCAGGCAGAAGATCCGCATTGGCGCCCTTGACGATAAGGATCGAGTTCTCGCCCGATTGCTCGACAAAAATCGGTGCAACGCCGCTGGAGCGGCCAGCGATCTTTTCCACATGGCGGGTATCAACACCAAAACTTGCGAGATTGCGAATGGTGTTGTCGGCAAACACATCGTCGCCGACACGGGTCACCATCATTACATCGGCGCCGAGGCGAGCCGCTGCAACCGCCTGGTTAGCACCTTTGCCGCCGCAACCCATTTCGAATGTTGGTGCTTCTAACGTTTCACCCGGTCCCGGCATGCGGTCCACATAGGTGATGAGGTCGACCATGTTGGAGCCAACGACCCCGATTTTCTTGCTCATGATGAACTTCCCTGAATATGCTGTTTCAAAGAGTGCCGATCCTGGCGCCGAACTGCTCGGCGGCGGCACGGTCGAGATAACCGAGCCGCACTGGAAAGATCTTGCGTTCGCCCGGAGAAAGGATTTGCACGTTGTTTTTGGCTTTTTCCGCCAGATAACCCTCAGGTTCGCAGGTCGACGGCAAGGCAAAAGCGGCGACTTGCGAATCTCCGTTCACCAATATCCAGCGCACTGTTTTGGGGAAGGCCGCCAGTGGATAGGAGATGCCGAAGCCGTCACCCTCGTTTCGCTGCATCATCAGATGCGTCTTTCCATCGCCATCTTGCGGCAGGCCATTGATGTAGAACACCTGTTCGGGATCATATCGCTGTGGTTCATCCAGCACTTCCATGGCGGATGGTTTTTTTGCCAGCGTGTCCAGAAGTGACAGATAATCGGGGTTGGGTGTAACGTGGCCGGGCACGGCTGTGCGCACCCTCACCTGTTCCGGCGTATAAGCCACCGGCTGAACGATACGTGCGCCCTTGGCATACGCGAAGTTCACATGGCACATATACATCAGTTCCATGGGTGCCGATGACAGGTTTTCGATATCCATGACGATATCGAACAGCGTATCCTCTGCATGCAGTGTTACACTTGGCCGCGCCAGATAATTGGCCCCGAAGCCCATGACATATTCGATCTCGCCGGTGACACGGATAAACGCGCCGCGTTCATCGTGACCGATGACGAATCCGGCCTTGTCCATGGACGCGCAGGGCATTTCGCCATGCAGGGCGTGATTGTCCTCTGGTGACGGGCAGCCGTTGCGCAACATGCCGCTGTGAAATGCAAAGCAACCATAGGTCTCAACGATCGAACCTGCTGGCCGAGGCATGGCAAATCGACTTCCCATGGTGAGATCGACACCATCAAATTCGACACTCCAGATCATCTGTCCCATGAAGGGCAGGATGACGATGCGGCCGCGACGATTTTCGATCTGTAACGCCTCGATGCCGGTGGCGTACCGGAATGTCGTGACGTTAAGCCCATCGGCTTTGGCCAGAAGATGCGGAACCTCGGTGAAGTCCTGTCTGCGAAGATTAAATTCTGTCTCCTGCATGGGATCACCTGCCGGGGTTGCGCCATGCATTGATGGCGATGACGAGAATAAGGAAACCGCCCCAGATGAAATCGATGAGGTGGTTGGAGAACCGCATCATCTGGAAGCCTGAGGAGAGCAACATTAGGGCAACGAGCGCAATGGCGATGCCGAGAACACGGCCTTTGCCGCCAGCTGGATTGGTGCCGCCAAGAACGGCGATCAACACGGCCTGTAGGAGATAGGATGCACCGTAATCAGATTTGGCAGCATTGGTGCGCCCAGACAGAATGATACCCGCCAACGATGCCAGCACACCTGTTAGCATGTAGGAATAGAGCATCATCCGATCTTTGCGGATGCCGGCAAACACTGCCGCACGTGGGTTGGTGCCGATCAGCATGAGATTGATACCAAGCGTCGAGCGCGTCAGCAGCACAGCGACAATTAGGCAGACCACAATGAACAGGATGAAGGGCGTGGCGATACCAAGGATCTTGCCATTGCCGATCCAGTTCCATGCGTCGGGAAAACCGACAATGGCCGGGCCGCCAGTCATGACCAATGCCAGTCCCATCAGCACCTGACCGGTGCCAAGGGTTGCCAGGATCGGGGTGATGCGCAGTTTGGCAACCAGCAGGCCATTGACCAGGCCGGCCACCAGACCAACCGCCATGGCAAGCAGAATGCCAAGGCCGGTGTAGAATATCATGCCCGAGGTGGAAGACTGTCCCGCCTGAACCATGGTGGAGTGGAAATAGACACCGGCAATGATGCCTGCGAGATTGGCAATGCCAACCACGGAGAGATCAATGCCGCCCGTCAGCATGGCAATCATCATGGCGATGGAGAGGATCCCCAGTTCCGGCATGATGTAGCTGATGGATTCAAAGTTGTAGTAGTTCAGGAACTTGCTGGGATTCATCCAGGTCATCAGCGCAAAAACGATGACCGTTATGACAAGAAGCTGCAGGATGTTATTGTCGTTGCCGAGAAGCCGGCGCATGTCGAACGAATTTTTCATGATGCGCTCTCCCCTCACGCTATGCTTTTACGATCACGCCATGCGGTGATGGCGGTGGCGACGATGATGATCAGGCCGACGACGACCTTCTGCCAGGTGGTATCCACCTTCATGATGATCAGTGAGTTCTTGACCATGACGAGCATGAAGACGCCCATCAAAGTACCGAGAACCGTGCCGCGCCCACCAAAGATCGATGCGCCACCCAGCACCACTGCGGCAATCACATCGAGCTCGAGGCCGACGAAATCGCGCGGGTTTGCAAGCCAGATCATCGAGGAGTGCAGCAGGCCCGAAAAACCCGCCAGAGCGCCGGCAACGCAGTAGACAAAGAAGATGGTTGCACCGGTGTTGAAACCGACACGCTTTGCCGCCTCAGGCGAACCGCCATAGGCATACACACTGCGCCCCATCATCGTGTAGTTGAGGATGAGGTGAATGACCAAAGCCAAGCCTAGATAGACGAGGAACATCGCTGTCAGACCAAAGGTCGAGCCTGTGGCAGACGTCAGCGAGATCACGTCGGTCTTGCCAAAGCCGATCAGTTCCTTCGGCATCTTGTTGATATTCACGATGCTGGTGCCAACGAGACCGAGAACCAGACCGCGCACGATGGAACCGGTACCGAGCGTCACGATCAGCGGGATCATCTTGAAACGATGGATGATGAAGCCGTTGAATGCGCCAAGTGCAAGGCCGATCAGGGTCGCGGCAATAAAAGGAATGAGAACGCCGTCGTAACCGAGGTAAACCATGGCACGCACGGTCAAATACATCGCTGCGATGGCAAAGGCGGTAAACGAGACGTCGATGCCGCCGGAAATCATCACCAGCAATACGCCAAGCGCCATGATGCCGATGACGACATTGGACCGTAACAGGCCGAAGATGTTATCGAGCGACCAGAAAGCCGGGTTGATAAGGCCGATGATGATCATCGCTGCAAGCAGGACGCAGGCGATAATAAATTCTGTGCTTTTGACGAATTTCATGTTCTTCGGCCCCTCAATTCAACGTCTTGAGCCGGTCATTCACGGCATCCTCGGTCATGGTGTCTCCCGACAATTCGCCGACGAAACGACCCCGGTGCATAACCAGCACGCGGTTGCAGTTCTGAACAAGTTCTGGCACGTCGTCGGAAATCATCAGCACGGCCAGACCTTCCTTTTCGGCGAGCTTACGGATGATGTTATGGATCTGCGCCTTGGAGCCGACGTCGACACCGACTGTCGGCCCGTTGAGGATCAGCACTTTGGCACCTGTCAGCAGCCAACGGGCGAGAACCACACGTTGTGCGTTACCGCCGGACAGATGGTTGACCGGCGTATGCGGTCCCGGTGCGACGATCTGCATGGCCGAGAACATTTCACGGGTCGTGTCGTCGGCCTTCTTGCGGTTGATGAAGAACCCGCGAACAAATTTCTCGATCGACGTCACAATGATGTTGCGCTCAATCGACTGTGTGAGGAACAGGCCTTCGGTCAGGCGGTCTTCGGGCACATAGGCGATGCCACAGGCAATGCCGTCCTGTACTGTCTTGGGATGGACATCGCGGCCCTCCACACGCATGGACCCGGTAAAATCAGGGCGCATGCCAAACAACGCCAGTGCAAGTTCTGTGCGACCTGAGCCGATCAGGCCGGAAATGCCGACGATTTCACCGCGCCGCAGTGTCAGATCGGCATTCTCAACCGATCCCGGAACGGTCAGATTTTGCACTTCAAGTGCCGGTGCATCAGCGCCCTCGACCGGTACCCACTGGTAACTGTGGGCGGCAATGTCCTGCCCGGTCATGGCACGGGTAATGGCTGGCTCGTCGAACTCGGTGATTGGGCCTTCAGCCACCTTCTTGCCGTTACGGAAAACGGTCAAACGTTCGCTGATTTCAAGCATTTCGCGCATCTTGTGGCTGACGAACAGCACGGCAATGCCCTGCGCCTGGATATCGCGTACGATCTTGAACAAGGCATCGACTTCATGGCGTGTCAGCGCTGTGGTCGGTTCGTCCATGATGATCAGACGGGCATCGGCCATAAGCGCGCGGGCAATTGCCACGATCTGTTTGCCAGATGTCGGCAGGCTTTCCACGTCAGCATCAAGATCAATCGTCACGCCAAGGCGGTCGAGAGCTTGTTGTGCCATTTCACGCATACGCCGCCAGTCAACCGTTTTACGTCCCTCCATCAAGAAGGTGTTGATCGACAGGTTCTCGGCGACCGTCAAGTTTCCGAACAGCGAGAAATCCTGGTAGATCACCTGGATGCCGTGATGAACGGACTTGACCGGATCAAGTTTGCCGACCGGCTTTCCATCGATCAGGATTTCGCCGTCCTCGGGCGTGTATACCCCCGACATGATCTTGATGACGGTGGATTTACCGGAGCCGTTTTCGCCGGCAAGGCAGTGTATTTCGCCCGGACGGATGCTTAGCGACACGTCGTCAAGCGCTTTCACGCCGCCAAACCGCTTGCCGATATGGCGCAGTTCGATCAGATTTTCAGTCATAAGGGCCTCGTAAAAGGCTGAGGGAACGCGGATGTATGAGGAGAGAGGGTTACCCCTCCCTCCGTGATTAAGATCAGAAGTCGTACTGATCCATGTTGTCCTTGGTCACGCCGACCCAGCCCGCGCCATAAAGCAGGTGTGGATTGGCGGCATCAGGAACCAGCAGGCTTTCGTAACCTGGCAGACCGAGATTGAGACCGGCCTTGATCTGGTCGTTCTTCTTTTCAAGAACCGCGACAGCCAACATGTTCATGGCATAACCAGCAACGGCCGGATCCCAGAACTGGATGTACTGAATGTTGTCGTTCTTGAGATATTCACCTGCAACGGAAACCAGACCCGTACCTGCAAAGAACACCTTGCCCGAAAGACCACCTTCGGCGATCAGACGGCCAGCACCTGCGGAGGTTGGCATTGGCGCGCCGAGAATGCCGGTGATATCCGGATAGGTGGTCATTGCTTCCTTGAGTTTGTTGTAGTCGGTGTTGGCGTCGTCGTAGGTTTCCAGACGCTCAGTCACCAGCGACATCTCAGGGAAGTTGGCCTTCTGGTACTCGATGGCACCATCAACCCATTCCATCTGCGACTTGGAGGTCAGACCGCCGACGGTGGCAACATATTTGCCCTTGCCGCCCATCGACTTGCCGAGTTCCTTCATCAGGTTGGCGCCGTAAGCCTTGTTGTCAAAAGCCTCGATATCGAAATCGACATTCTTGATGTTGGATGCTTCGTGGCTGATGACAACAATGCCACGATCACGCGCCTTTTTCAGCACCGGCTCAACGGCTTCCACCGAGAATGGCACGACAGCGATAGCGTCGACGCCCTGCGCGATCAGGTTTTCGATGATCTGAACCTGTGCAGCGGCGTCGGCCTGGCTTGGACCAACCATCCAGACGTCATTTTCAGTATGGCCCTTGAACTGCTCGACTCCTTCGCGCATGCGGTCGAACCAGGCGATACCGTCCACTTTGACGACGGTTGCGATGGTGTATTTCTTGCCGCTTGCCGAAGTGATCAACTCCTTGTTGACCTTCGACGTATCTACGGCGCTCTGCGCGAAAACAGCCGACGCAGAAAGCGACGCAGCAAGCGCGATGGTTGCGAAGATTTTTTTCACTGACAACTCCTCCCTATGAAACCACAATGGGTCACGCCTTTTACGGCAGTATCACCCGATAATGTTCGATCTCTAACGTCGGCAATCGCTTGTCGCGCGCCTGACGCCTCCTCACTCTTCCGGACAGGCTCCCATGCCCCAATTACCGAAGGATCGATGTTTGACCCAGAAACCTGTTGTTTTCCTCTCCCGATAATGCGAATTATAATGTTACAATCCGATCATTATGTTTCGATCGTTTCATGTTTGGTGTTCTCTTGTCAAGCTCAGGGAAGGGCAATTGCTAAGAAAGTAACATCACAATATGAAGCGCAGCTGGGACAAACTACAACGGAGATACGGTGAGCAGAGTAAGTGCACGCAATGCCAGGCTGGATGCGCTGGCTCTTCTTGTTCAGGAAACGGGTGTGTTACGGCTTCGGGACGCAGCGTCCCGGCTTGGCGTGTCCGAAATAACCATCCGCCGTGACATTGCCACCGATAGCGATCAGCTCAGTTGCCTTGGTGGTTATATCCTTCCTTTCCAAGACGGTGCGGTCGGCAGCGATTATGTGCTCGATCAGGAAAAGGACAGCCACGCTGTCGCCAAAGCGCGAGCTTGTACCGCAGCAGCGGCGCTGATTGAACCCTACGATACGGTGTTTATCGATTGCGGTACGACAACCCCACATCTGGCGCGGCAGATTCCAGCCAATGCGCATCTAACGGTTATCTGTTACTCGCTCAACGTTGCCGAGGAACTGGCACGGCGCAATGATGTACGCCTGATTATGCTCGGCGGGGTTTACCACGCGGAAGCGGCTTCGTTCTCAGGCGACGAAGGCATCGACGTGCTGCGGCGCATCAATATCAACAAGGCGTTTTTGTCTGCTGGTGGTCTCGACGAGCAACACGGGGTGACCTGCTCGCATTTCCATGAAGTGCCGATCAAGCAGATGGTCATGCAGCGCTCAGTCCAAAAGCACCTCGTGGTTGATAGCAGCAAGTTCGGCAAGGTCAGGGCGGCGCGTTACGCCTCGATCAGTGATTTCAATTCGGTGATCGCCGACCAGCCTACCCCTTGGTCCTGAAAACGCCCGGCCTCTGAGATTTATGCCGCCAAGACAGTGTGTTTGCTTGGATAACCGCGATGGAATTGCTGAACTTCGTATGCACGGCATCAGGTTATCAGTCAGGAACTGATGTCCAACCATCAAGTGTCTGTTCCCGCTTCTGAATCACAAAAAACATAAAAGCCCGGCATTGCTGCCGGGCTTTCACCAATCGACTTGAGGTCAGATTAGAACGAACGGGTCAGACGAACCCAACCGGAAGTGTTGTCGCCTTCAAAGTCAGCGTCGGTGTAGTCAACCGTTGCGCCAACCTTCAGACCCTTTGCCAGCTGGTATTCAGCCAGAAGGCCAACGCCCCAGATGTCTTCGCCGCCCTGTGTGCTCCAGTAAGCAGCAGATGGAGTGACTGTCAGCTTTTCAGTAGCCTTCAGAGCGTACGAACCGGAAACAGTCCACTCGTATGCACCCTGGTCACCCTTGAGGTAAGGATCATCGCTGATGCCGCTAACGTAAGCGTTAGCACCGGAAGACCAAGCAGCGCCGATGTTCAGTTCGCCTGGGCCAACTGGAGCAACGAGAGTTACGTATACAGTGCCTTCTTCGTTTTCAGCGTCATATGCGCCGCGTACAGCAAGGTTTGCTGCACCGAAGTCAACCTGGCCGTAAGCCTGGATACCGAATTCGTTACCAGCGGCTGCAGCATAGTTGTGGACGTTGGAGATATCGTCGATGCCGAGACCGATGCGGAACGAGCCAGCGTCGTACAGGTAGCTGATGGTGTTGAAGTTGGTCTGGTTATCCCAGTCGTCCAGCTCGCCGTTGATGCCGATGTCGTCCCACCATGTGAGAGCCTTACCAGCCTTCAAACCACCGATGGTGATGTAACCCTGCTCAAGCGATGCGCTGGAAGAAGGAGCAGAACCTTCGGAGCTGTAGTTGCCCTGCAGGCGGATGTATGTGCCGATGGTGCCGAGCTCAGAGTCGGTCTTCGTGTCGAAGAAGATACGGCCACGAGTAGCAGAGTACCAGTCGCTGGTGCTGTTTGCACCAACGTCTTCACCGAAACCAACGGTGAAACGAACTTCGCCACCGATGCGCAGGCAGGTTTCAGTGCCTGGGATGTAGAAGTAGCCAGCGCCGAAAGCGTCGCAAACGCGAACGTATTCCAGGGGCTCTGGCTCAGCAGCGACGATAGCGTCAGCGGCCTGTGCGCCAGAAACTGCTGCGAGTGCTGCAGCGGAGCCGATGAGAAGGCTCTTGATGTTCATATTGACCTCCAGTCAAAGAAAAAGGTGAGTTTTGACCCGATTTGTGAAAAAATATTCCCGAACCCAAACCCGCAAATTTGAGAAGTGAGTTGCCCCTCTTCCTGAGTCTGAAAATACTGAAAAGACCTATAGTTGCAATTGGGTTCCTCTGGGAATGGCCTTTGTCTCACCCGCTTCATGGAGGTGTGTGGCGAAAGAGAAACAAAAGTTACGACTCGGCGTGAATCGTCACTTAATCGAGTATGCAATTGAAAAAGAAGAATATTAGGTGAGGAAATATTTGAATAGTCACTTAATGTTGCTCCCCGATGGAGTATCGGGGAGCCTTGACTAAAGGCCAATGCGCTTTTCGAGGGGGCGTTGCCAGTGGATTGGAAAAGCTCCACGCAGTAACCAGCTTGAGTTGTATATTACTTTCATTTTGCTGTCTCTAGGGATTCGAAAAAATTGTGGATGAAATGGAAAAATATTTCACTGACTAACAGCATCCGTCACTTAGTGCTGAAAAATCAAAATAGAATCAGTGCGCCGCCGATCGTCGCCTCATTCGCACAGCCATGGCATTCGATTGAGCGAAGTCATGCGTCACGAAATACCAAGTCAGAAATGAAACATGTTTGCGAGAATGCTCGGGCGATCAGAGACCGGCAGCAGACCGATTCGGTTGCTGTTGATTTGTTTCCACGGAAACGAATCCATTCTTCGACATCTCAAACAGGTGAAAAAAGCGGCGCTGTCCGATCTGCGTCTGCACCAAATCGAGCACATCCTGCCAAGCTGTAGGGTTGTGTTTCCTGCAACCAACAGATTTCATGCGTTTAACGCCAAAAACACACAGTCTGACTTATGAGGCAGATGACCCGGTCACAAATTTTTGATAAGAGACAGGATGAGGGTGACAGGGAAACAAATAAAAATCAATGAGTAGAAACAGACGCATTTGCCCCAATGATGTCCTAGATGCAGCAGAACGGGTGGTTCTAAAATCGGGCTCGTCTGGGCTTTCGATCGATGCTGTCGCAAAAGAAGCTGGCATCAGCAAATCTCAGGTCGTCTACGATCATAAAACAAAGAGCGGCCTTCTCGAGGCCTTGGTGGATCGGCAACTTCAAAGAGATGGCGATTTTGTCAAAGAGTCTGTGGCATCTTGCTCTGAGACACAACATCCAGAACTTTTTGGTCGGATAAAAGCTGCTGCAACAGGCTGGGAAGAAGCGGAACGTGCTGTCTGCATGGCCGTCAGCGCCTCGCTTTCAAGCGATGACCGTCTGCAAGAACTTATGCGACAATGGCAGCAAAATGATCTTAACGCGATTAAAGCTGGACCTAAGCCACGCGCTGCTCTTGTAGCCTACATGGCGCTTTCCGGATTTTCCTGCATGGAATTGTTCGGTTTTCACAAATGGTCAGACGAAGACCGCGAGGCGCTGCTCAGTGATATCAGAAAGATCTATGAGACATTTCCCGACGAGTAGGCACTGTCGGTAAAGATTGGCCAAGGGCTATGTCTTCATGTCATTCAGATAGGAATAAGCCGGGTTACCGAAGATAAATAACATCGGCAACCCGTTGCATTTATTTCAGCACGCTTTTGCCAAGGGGGCGGAAGCGCCTATGTCCATGACCTGTTTCATCAGGTTGAGAATATTGTCGACCCTGGAGACAAGCACGCGATATTCCGTCGTCGCCACAATGGCCGGATGGCACACGGCCAAGAAGATATCCGCCAATGCTTCCGAAAATCTCTCAGCGTCGGACAGTTCCATATCTTCTATCACCTGCGGGCATGCGTCGAGAATGCGGCTCCTCATGATGTCAGATACATTTTCGGTCGAGAGAATATTTGTCAAAATATAGAACAGTTCTGGTTCGTCCTGCGACATATGCGAGAGATCGCCAAGAATGTTCAGGGGTAAAGCGCGCAGCCTTTCTTTTGGCGTAACACCAGCAATAACCTGCACCGGGCGCAATCTCTGTTCGACAACGGCGTATGCAAGATCGAGCTTGGAGCGAAAATGCTTGTGAATATTGGCTGCCGACATTTTCAATGTTTCAGCAATACTGGTGATCGAAGTTTGCTGATAACCCATTTTTGCGAATGATCGTTCTGCTTCAAAGAGAATGATTTGGCGGGTTATTGCCCCTTTTCGCCGGGATCGAACTTCACTTTTAAGTTCCGTCATCAAAATTCTCGTTTTCAGATGTCACCTGCTCTTGGGAAGGCACGTTGGTGCCCTCATACGTCAGGGATTTGGCTAAAAAGAACGAACGTTCGTATTCACTAATAGCAAAAAAAATTGACGACGCAATAATCAAAATTTCATGTCGTTGGAATTTTCGCCGACCAATTTAACCTGCTACAAAAAATGAGAAATACGCAACATGCCGGTAAATACGCTGCTGATATATGAATCGATAAACATGTTTTCCACCCTGCTCGACAAATAAGTTCGCAAGCGAATCAAATGCTGCAGAGAGAAATTCGGGCGGCCGATCAGCGATACGAAGCGACATTGAACATATGATGTCGGCGTAAATCTGATGCGATTTGATCAAATGGTCAGGGTTTCAAGGCCCCATATTCATGCTTTCCGTAAACCAGAATAGTAAAAGGCCTGTGGCTGAGAAACTGGAAATTCCCCGTCTATTGCAAGGGGTTCAGCCTCACGGTCACTCTGCGCCTCATAGTAAATAGATGATCGTGCTTGGGACGAGAGGCGTAGGACAATGTCTCCGCAAACAAATGCAGTTCAAATGACATAGTGCATCAGATGCAAATCTGATAGGTGATGTCCGCAAAAGTTAGTTAACGAGGAATAAAATGCAGCATATGAACACCTCCCCTACCGCTCCCAAAATTGCCGTCATCGGTGTTGGCGGCGGCGGCGGCAACGCAATCAACAACATGATTGCGGAGGCTGACTATGGTGTTGATTTTATGGCAGCAAACACGGATGCGCAGGCGCTTAAAAACACCGCTGCCAAGCGTTTTATTCAACTTGGTCCTGAACTGACCGGTGGGCTTGGTGCTGGCGCAGATCCTGCAATCGGACGGCAGGCGACGATCGATACCATGGACGAAATCATGGATCATCTTGCCGGTTACGATATGTGTTTTATCACTGCTGGCATGGGCGGTGGAACCGGTACCGGTGGAGCGCCGGTCATTGCTCAGGCATGCAAAGAAAAAGGCATCCTGACAGTGGGCGTCGTGACGCTGCCATTCAGCTTTGAAGGCACCAAACGCCTCAAGGCGGCACAGCAGGGTGTCGATGGCCTGCTTGCTGCAGCAGATATCGTGATCGTTATTCCGAACCAGAATCTGCTGAGAATCGCCAATCCCGGCACGACATTCGACAGTGCGTTGAAAATCGCCGACAAGGTTCTCGCCTTGGGCGTGAAATCCATAACGGATCTCATTCTCCGCGACGGCTTGGTCAATCTCGACTTTGCAGACGTGGTCTACGTCATGAAGGGAGGCGGACGTGCGCTGATCGGAACCGCCGAAGCGCGTGGAGAAAACCGTGCATCGCTCGCAGCGGCTGAAGCAATCTCCAACCCACTGTTGGGCTTGCCGTCACTGAAGCACGCACGCGGCGCGCTTGTGTCGATATCCGGCGGTAGAGACCTGACGCTTTATGAAATCGATGAAGCCATGACGCTGGTTCGTGAAGCCGTAAGCGAAGAAACCGATGTGGTTATGGGGGCGTCCTTTGACCCGACACTTGAAGGAGCCTTCAAGATTTCGGTCGTCGCAACAGGTCTTGAAGACTGACATTGCGATGGTTTTGCGAGGCACCGGTCTTTTAGACGCAGCCAAGCCAGCAAAAATCTTGATCAGGTCGGCATGGACAATGCCGACCATACGCGGATCATTTTTCTAAGCACGATGCTCCTCTTTGTGCTTTAGGTCTTCCAATATCCGAGCAAATTGGAAGAAGGCAGACGTACCGGATGGCCGTCCGGGTGAAACAGGCGCCCTTTCTGAACCATAGTAGCGGGTGTGACTGTGTTTGAGTCTAATTACCGGGATAGTTTGTCGCGATCTCTTTAAAGAGCACCGTCGTCATCAGGCCGCTGCCCTGTCGGTTTTCGATGGACAGAACCAAGCCATAAACCTCACATATTTCCTGTACGATCGATAGGCCAAAACCGCTCCCCGGTGTCTGACTGTCCAATCGTACACCGCGCTCGGTCATGCTACGGATTTTTTCCGGGTCAACCCCCGGGCCATCATCGGCGACGATTAAGCAGCCGTTTTTCCAGGTAATGGAAACCTGACCCGCTGCCCATTTAACGGCGTTTTCCGTCAAATTCCCAATTAGTTCACGCAGGTCTTGCGCGTCAACGGGCACATCCGGCGGCGCGTTAATGTCGACCTGCCATTCAAGCGCCTCGCCTTTTGGTGTTCGCTGCAAGGTTTTGACGATTTGCCCGATGATTGTTTCGACATTGGCATCGGTCTGGCGCATGTCGGCATTGGTTACGATGCGGCTGCGTGCCAGTTCATGTTCGACATGGCCGCGCATCAATTGCACCAACTGTTCAATTTCCTCGGCGAGGTCCTGATGGCCGCGCTCATGTAAGGTCAAAGCGTCATTGGAAAGTACGGTGAGCGGCGTCTTGAGGCCATGTGCAAGATCACCGGCACGGGCACGCGCCTTGCTGAGTGACTGCGCCTGTGTTTCCAACAGGCGATTAACTGCTTGTTCCACAGGTGCAAATTCAGCTGGCAAAGTACCAATGAGACGCCCACTATGGCGTTCCCTGATGCGGTCCAGTCCTTTGGTCAAGTCGGCCAGTGGCTTCAGACCGTAGACTACCTGCACTAGCGAAGCGCCAATCAGGAAAACCGCAAGTCCGGCAAGGTAAGGGAGGATTTCAAGCGTAAATCCACGGCTTGCGTCATCCAGTGCCTTCGTGTCTGCGGCCACGGAAATCTGAACCGGCTTCAGGCCGCTTGGCGCACTGACCATGATCTGACGTTCCAACACAATCAGTCTGGTGTTTTCCGGCCCGTTGGCAACGTAACTATGTACGGCGCCGTCGTCTGGCAGATCCGCCGGTCGTGGAAGGCTGGTGTCCCAAAGGGATTCCGAGCGGTAAAGCGCAGGCTGTGCAGCGTCGCCGATTTGCCAGTAAAGCCCGCTATATGCCTGCGAGAAACGTCGATCCATCAAGCCAAGTGGATGTTCTATTCCACCGTCGGCGCTCACGCGTATCGAGCCGGCAATGGTGTTGATATGCCCTTTCAGTTCGTCTTCCAGCCGTCCTTCCAGATTGCTTGAGAATATCGACGTCATGAACAAGGCTGCCAATGCCAGTGCCAGGGGCACGACAATCAGCGATACCATTAGAAATCGAGCACGGATGGAAAGCGGTCGCTTCATGCCTTGTCAATCCTGTAGCCATAACCACGGCGGGTGGTGATGACCTGCTTGCCAAACTTCTTGCGCAGTCGGCCGATCAGAACTTCCACCGAATTGCTGTCACGCTCAAAATCCTGCGCGTATAACTGTTCGGTCAACTCCAGTTGCGAGACGTGTCGCTCCGGATTGGCCATCAGGTAGTGAAGGCAGCGATATTCGAGGGGTGTGACATCGACAGGTTCGGTATCTAGCGAAACAGTGCGGCTACGGGGATCGACCCTTATTCGCCCCGCCGTCAAGATTGGGCTTGCCGTATGTTGGGATCGACGCATGATGGCCCGCAGGCGGGCCAACAGTTCTGCCATATGAAAGGGTTTGACGAGATAGTCGTCGGCGCCGGCGTCAATTCCCTCGACCCGCTCTTCCCAATTGCCACGTGCGGTCAGAATGAGAACAGGTAACGCGCGCTCATCCCTTCGCCAGCGTTTCAGGATGGAAAGGCCATCGAGGCTGGGTAAACCAAGATCAAGCACGACGGCGGCAAACTCCTCGCTGTCGCCCCGATACCAGCCACTTTCGCCATCGCTTTCGTGCTCGACGAGATAGCCCGCCCGTGAAAGGTGCAGGGTTACGTCGCGGGCAATCCGCAGATCATCTTCAACAAGCAGAATCCGCATTGGCCTCAATCGTCGTCATCAACATCGAGAATAGTGCCATCCTTAGCGTCCATCTCAATCTCGTAAAGCCGGCCATTGGCCTGCAACACTTTGAACTCGTAAATGAAGCGGCCATCATCTTCGTCGAGTTCCACCTTTATGATGTCGCCCGGATAGGAGATGCGCAGCTTCTCTTGCAACACGGAGAGTGGTAGCACATCGCCGCGTTTTACCGCATCACGCAAACGATCAAGATCCTTTGCGGTGGCATTGATGGATGCCAGGGTCAGCGACAGCATGCATGCTACGGGCAAGACATGGAAAATACGGTTCAACATGCTGCCGACATTAGCATTCTCAAACTGACAATTCGCTGACAAAGCCTGTCAGTTATCGCTCAGGGCACGCCGCATAGTGTTGTGGCATCAAACGGGCAGAGGTTGCCCGCCACCCCTGAAAGGATGATCGACCATGAAGACTCTCGTTATCGCCGCAGCACTTGCCACCACTGCATTGGTCTCTACCGCCTACGCCGATGATCGGCACGATCGCCACTGCGGCAATGTCCAGATCGACAAGTGGATGAGTGAGGCACAGGTTCGCGAACGTGCCACCGCTCTTGGTATTGAGGTGCGTGAAGTCGACATCGATGACGGCTGCTACGAAGTCGAAGGCCGTAACAAGGACGGTCGCCGTATCGAAGTGCGTTTTCATCCTGAGACCGGTGAGCAGGTCTCCGTCGACGGAGATTGATCTCAGTCCGGTGCGTCAAGGATGGGGGCAAAGGTTGTGGCGTTGAAAACCTCCAGCCTTGCCTCGCCTTTTGGAAAAGCAAGAATTGTCAGACTTGCTGGTCCAACCGGTATAATACTCTTAGGAGCAAGGTCCAAAGCGCTGTCGAGTGCAGCGCGGATCACGCCTCCATGGCAAACCATCAAAACTGTCTCGGCATCCGTGTTTAGGGCCTGCTCAATCGCATTGCCAATGCGGATGCGAAATTGAGCCCAAATCTCACCATTCTCAGGTGCGAAGGTACCTGCGCGCCAACCGGCATAGGCGTCTGGCGTTTCCGACATCAGTTGGGCAATTTCCGCACCCGTCCATGCACCGACATTCTGTTCCCGCAGCAATGGCTCCCTGATTGCGTCGGCATGGCCGAGCAGGGCGGCGGTATCTGCAGCGCGTTTCAGGTCGGAGGTAAGCACCATGTCGGGGTTGAAGCTGGCAACCATGGGAGCCAAGGCACGCGCCTGCTGTTCACCGCGCGCGGAAAGCTCGATATCGGCCTGCCCTTGCAGGCGACGAACGGCGTTCCATTCACTTTCGCCGTGCCGGACCAGAAGTATGCGTTTCATGAAATGCGTGTTCCTTGTGTATCGAAAATTGCTGCTGGAGCGGTTGGAAGGCGGAAGTATAATTTGCCGGATTGCCGCGATAGGCGGTCGGAGATGGCGGTGATACGGTTACCGTTGATGATGCCGGTAATCAGAAATCGTCCAGCCATCGGCACAACCTCTGCCAACACCGCTTCAAATGTTCGCGGACCCAGCTCGTCAGCAAGCTCTATCTGTTCTGCCCGCACCATGGCGTGGCCACTGTAGGTGCGCAGCAAAGGGTCCGGCAGGGTGCCGAACCACTTGCCATCGTCGATGGGAATGAGGTTGGCAGGTGGCGTGCCGACGAAACCGGCAACGAAGGCAGAGGCCGGTTCTGCAAGCAGCCGCTCTGGCGCATCGAACTGCTCGATACGACCGTGGTTCATCACAGCCACATGGGTCGCCATTGTCATTGCTTCCACCTGATCATGCGTGACATAGACGGCCGTGGCGCCTGTTGCCGCATGAACTTTGAGAAGTTCGAAGCGCATCTCCACCCGCAATGTTGCGTCGAGGTTGGAGAGCGGCTCGTCGAATAACATGATTTTTGGCCGGGGAGCGATCATGCGTGCAAGGGCGACGCGCTGTTGCTGCCCGCCGGAAATTTCGCCGGGATACCGGTTGGCGAGTTTTTCAATTCCGAGCATTTCCATGGCTTCCAGCACACGGGTGCGCCGTTGTTCGCCGGCCAGTTTGGCAATCTTCAGCGGCCATTCGATGTTGCCGGCAACGGTCATATGCGGCCAGAGGGCGTAGGATTGGAACACCAGACCGGCATTGCGCTCTGCCGGCGGTAACGAGTTGCCAGTGTCGCCGTCTGCGACAAGCGTATCACCGAACAACATCTTGCCTGATGTTGGTTGATCGAGACCGGCAAGCATCCTCAACATTGTGCTTTTGCCGCACCCTGATGGGCCGAGAAGCACAAGAAATGCACCGTCGGGAACAGAGAAACTGACGTTGGACACGGCATTGGATGTGCCAAAGGATTTTGAGATATTGTCGAGCGAAATCAAAATTTTGCCTCAGCTGAAAGATTGGCGGCGGCGGCCGCGCAGCAGGGTTGCAGCGCCGGTGGCCAGCATGGATATGATGAGGATGACCAGCGTCACAGCATTGGCGAACTGGTGGAAGCCATCCGACGCATAGGAGTAGGACAGGACGGCCAACAGTGGTGATGTCGGTGTGTAAAGCAGAATGGTGATTGCCAGATCGCCAATGACGTTGACGAAGGTGATCAAAAGGCCAGCGACAAGACCACGTGCCGCCAGCGGTAGGGTGATTGCACCCAGTCGACGGAAGAAACCTGCACCGGTCATACGGGCGGCCTCGTCAATATCGCCGGAAATCTGCGCCACGGTTGCCCGCCCTGTCTGCACGGCAAAAGGCAGCATGGCGGCGGTCAGGGCCAAGCCCAGCAGTAGTTTTGTGCCGTAAAGTGCCGGCAAGGGACCAATCGGCGCGCCGTAGAGTGCTATGTAGGCAGCCGCAAAAGCAATACCGGGAAGCAGCATCGGCAGGAAGCTGAGTTGGGAAACAACATTGCTGAGAACCCGCACTTTCTGTTGCGTCAGGGCGACGGCGATCAGTGTTCCAATAATGTTGGCAGCAAGTGCTACCGATGCTCCCAGAATCAGCGTTGTGGTCAGTGCCGAGATAAGCTGCGGATTATGAAAGATACCCGGCTGGCCACGGGCAAATGCCGGATTGGCCTCGCCAATCCAATAGTGCATCGTCCATTCTGAAAACAGTGCGAGCGATGACGGCGCAAGGCTTGCTGCCACCAGAAGCAGGATCGGTAAAATGGTGGTGAGGACACAGATGATCCAGGCAATGAGCGTCAGCGGTATGCGTGCAATGCCGAGTGTTGTGCGGCGGGGCACCGCACCCTTGCCGCCAATCGTAACGAAGTTGCGGCGACCCGACAGCATGCGGTTGCCAAGTCCAAGGAAGATCGCAGAAATGCCGATCAGCAATATGGCGAGCACGTAACCGCGCTCCGTCTGGCCGATTTCGATCATGCCGAATAGCCGCGTCGATAGTGTTTGCATACGAACGGGCAATCCGAGCAGTGCCGGTGCTGCGAAATTGGAAACGGCTCCGGCAAAGGCAAGAGAGCCGCCAGCAATAATGGCGGGTGTAACGACCGGCAGGACAATACCGAACAGGATACGTTTGCGTGATGCACCGGTCATTTGTGCGGCTTCAACAAGATCACCGTTAACGGCGGCAAGCGCTGCTGCAATGACGGTAAAAGCTAGTGCATAATAATGGGCGATCAATACGATGATCGTTGGTGTCATGCCCCATGACAACCAGTCAGGGACAGAGAGCCCCCACCCTTCCAGCAAGCCGCCGCCACCGCCAACACGACCGTTGCGAAACACGGTGCCCCAGGCGAGCGCTGTTGCGAAACTAGGGATCATGAAGGGCAGTGTCGCCATGAATGCGATGACCGGCCGGCCGGGAATGTCAGTCATCACAACCAGCCAGGCGAGAAAGCCACCCAGCAGAACACAGCCACCAGCCACACCGAGGCCAATGACCATTGTGTTGAATGTCGGGCGCCAGAACAGGTTCTGCGACAGTCGGCTTGCCAGGATATCGCCCCATGCGGACGCCGAGGGGTAAATGGTTTGCGCCAGAATGGTCACCAGTGGGGCTGCCACCAGACCGACAAGTACAAGTGCCATGACAAGCGTCAGGCCACGTTTATTGAGTGCTGAACCAATCGGTCCGCTCAGGGATTTCATGTGGTACTCCAAGGGCATTGCTGTGTGCCCGCTAGTCCTTGTTCAACAAGCCAGCCTGCATCACCAAACGGCGATAGACCGCGGCAGCTCCTGGCATACAACCCTCTCCCCGTTGACTGGGAGAGGGCTTTTGTCTCGTGAGGTGCAATCCCTGTCGTCACCTGACAGTGCTCACTGCAATGCGAGAATGAAGTCCGCCACATTGGCGCGGATTTTGGCGGTTTCTGCGGGTGCGATTTGCCATCCCTTGAAATCTGCGAGTGGGATGGCATCCTTGTGGGGCGTGATATCGGAACGTGTCGCCCAGTCACCGGCTACATAGAATGGCTTGAAACCCTCGCCGCCGGTTTCGCTGTCGTCACCCATAAGGAAGTCGACAGCAAGGCGGGCTGCAGCCGGGTTGGCCGGCTTGGGGTTCAACGCCAGAAATGCAGGAAAAACAATGCCGTTAGACGGTGTGACGTCGTTGGCGACTTGCAACGCCCAACCTTCATCTTCATTGTCGCGACGGTCAGAATAGCTGGTGAAACCGATTGGTGGCTTTTCCTGCCCCTTTGCGCCGATGGCCTTGTTGACGTCATCGGTGGAGCCGACAAGAACGAGATCATTGGCAAAAAGATCGCTGATGAACTGCTCACCTGCATTTTCGTTACCATCGGTGAGCGCAATTGCTTTACCGAATGCGGCTTCGTAGGATTTTGCCATCTCGTCCGACTTCAGGACGATTTCGGTCATCAGGTCGAGGTAGTCACCGCGTTGCAACGGATCGACCATAATGACGCGACCTTTCCATTCCGGTTTTGTCAAATCCCAGAGGTTTTTGACGGGAGAACCATTCGGATGGGCTTCTTCGTTATACATCAGCACTTTGGTGGAAAGGCGCTGCGCCAGCAGTGGTGATTTGTTTTGATCGGCAACAGTGCCTGCGACGCGTGGCGGCACATAGGAAACCACCAGATTGTTGGCCAACAATTCTGTCAAAACGACAGGGGCATCGGAGATGTAGATGACATCGGCGCCCGGCAGACCTGCCTGCGCTTCACTCTTGATCCGGGCGATCTGTTCGGTCGACGACATGTCGAACGTCACCATGTCGATTCCGGGATAGGCAGCCTCGAAGGCTTTTTCAACTCGACCAATGCGGCTGGTGAAGGCGTAGACTGTGACCTTTCCTTCCTGCTTGGCCTGCGCCAGCAGGTCGGTGGCAGTCTTGGCGTCGAGGTCTTCGGCGAAGGTAGCGGTAGCCATGAGGCATGAAACGGCAGTGACAATGAAGCGGCGCATGGAAAACTCCTTTAATGGGTCTGCGCCGTTTGTAATGTTTTCTTGCTACAATTTTATGACGTGCAAGTTATCTTGCAAATCTATCCTTCAAACTGCGCAATCAGGCTGCCGAGGCGGTCGAGAACTGCGAGTGCGTCTGGCCCTCGCCGTTCCGCCAATGCCAATATGATAGCGTTACAGACTGCCATTGGAACTGTTAGCGTTTGGAAGCTGTTGGGCATGCCCGCACGCGGGGCAGAAAGCAGCACATCCGGGCTTGGGGTTAGTGACGGGCCGATGGTGCCGGAAATGACGACTGTCGAAGCACCGGTGTCGGCAGCAACTTGCATCAGTTGCTCGTAATCTGGTGGTTGGCGGCGGAAGGCAAAGATCAGCAGAGTGTCATCCTGAGAGAGTGTCAGCATCTGCTCTGCAAGATCACGCCGGCTGCCTGCCAGCGGGTGACTGTCGATGCCAAGTCGCCGCAGACGGCGCTCCATCAGCACGGACAATACTTCGGCATTGCCCTGCCCATAGATGAAGACGCGGCGGCGATCAAGTTTTTCGGCCGCTTCGAGAACATGGCTGTCGCCCAGATGATCAGCAATTCCGGTCAAGGCTGCAATTTCGCTTGCAACAAGGAGCGGCAGAAAACCTCGCGCGCGCGCGTCGGTCAGTGTTGCGGAAATGCGTTCAGCGGGATCGGCAACCTTGAGGAATTCGCGGCGCAATTCGTCGCGAAACTCGGCGTAGGAGGCAAACCCAAGTTTGCGAGCCAGACGGGATGTTGTTGCCTCATGCACACCGAGCCGGGCGGCAAATTCGCTGGACGTGCCGATGGCCACCTCACGCGGGGCTTTCAAAAGTTCGGAGATCAATTTCTGTTCGGTGGCCGTCAGGGTGCCAGCAACGGCCTGAACGCGCTCCACCAGCGCTAATGTCGCGTCAATCTTCGGCATGGGTGTCCCAAACGATCTGCACTTGCATTCGGGCTATCGTAACGGCGCAGCCAAAGCAACTGTTCGCAAAGTCACATGGGTGGAGTCTTGGCCGCGAGACGACGTTTGACCAGGCGATCTCCCACGGCGTGACACCTTAGGCGTAAGCAGCAAGCAAGCTGCGGGGTGTCTCACTCTGCGTCAGCGATGAGAAGGTGACGACCGTTCCACGGCCTCTGGCTTTAGCAGCGTAAAGGGCGGTGTCTGCCTGCTTAAGGGCCTGATCACACGTATTGGCCACGTTGATGTGAATGTCGCTGAGGCCAAAAGACGCATCGACCACCACTTCTGCACCCTGAATGATATAGGGCTCGGACAAATGCGAAGATAATTTGCGACAACGCCATTCGGCACCCTCAAGGGACGAGGCAGGCATGAATATGACAAACTCATCGCCGCCCAAGCGGAAGGCAACATCATTTTCACGACCGTTCTCCATCAGTCGCTCAGCTACCTGTTTCAACAGTTCGTCACCGGCAGCATGGCCATGACGATCATTGACGCCTTTGAAGCCGTCGAGATCAACGCACGCCACCACCAGATCGCCCGGTCCGGCGAGCCTCTTGAATTCGCTTTCCAGCATCGCGCGGTTTGGAAGGCCGGTCAGGAAATCATGGGTTGCGGCGTGCCGCATATTTTGTTCTGCAGTTACCAATGACACTGCGGCGCGTTGTGAGAGCCTTGCAACAAAGACGCCACCGGCGACCAACACGATGATGACGGCTGATATAAGTGGCAGAGACTGGCGCATCAGATCACGCGCAGGCGTTGGAGGATGCCAGGAAAGCACTTCGGATTGCCCGTTGAGGCCAACAGCAATCTCAACCCGCGCATGCCCTGACGGGACCAGATCCATTGGGCCGATAACCGCATCATCAAGCAGAAAACGTGTACCGACAAATTCCTGCAAGCTGCCAGCAATCGGCGTTGCCGATACCAGAATGGGGGCGGTCTTGCCGCGCGGAATTGCCGTCTTGAAATCAGGTTGGAAAAGGCTGGCAGTGAGCAGAACCGCGTCGGTTCCGATGACTTCAATCTTGCTGAGCGCAATCGGGGCCGGAATTCCATCTGTCGTGACAGAGTTTTCCCGAGCGCGAATGTTTTCAACAAGGCTTTGTGCGTCCTTGCCTATTGCCTCCGCACCGCGTGCAAAGAAAGGTCGTTCCTGCACCTCCTCTGCCGTTCTTGAATAGATCATCTTGCCATCGGCATCCAGGATGGAGGCAAAACGTGTTCTCGACGTGCCAATCAGTGAGCGACCAATGTTGCGGTCCGTCCACTCGAAATCAAATGCGTTATCGATTTTGGCGATGGATTCATCCCAGATTGTCCACGCCGTCAGGGCGAACTCAACGTCTTCGATCCAGATGGAGATGTTTCTCTTTACCAGGGTTTCCTGACGCTCCCGGACATCTGCATCCAGGCGCTCCATTCCATAATAAGGAATGGTCGCCAGCCCCATGATAAGAATGGCGATAAGTATGAGCGCGGGGCCTACCAATTTGAATTGGGTGAAGCGCGTGGTCACGGTAGATATCCTGATGGCGTTTGAACGCCGATACCTTCGCCTCGGGGCGCTTTCTGAACCGTTACCTTAGATAGTTTTTATCTGTTTGGGTTAACGCATTTTACCGTGGGTCTCCTGACGTCTGTAATCATCGGCAGTTTAAGTGCGCCTGTGCTCGTCAGTTCCACACAATTGAAAACTATATAAGCATGTTCTGATTTTTCAGAGCATTTGATCCTTCGCCTGAACATGCGTGGCAACCTGCGTTAACTGCTGGAATGCAGCCTGTTTTGTGGTCTGGATTTTCATTGGGAATTCAAGTTAGTCTTCCTCTCTAAAGTACATGGGAATGGTCTGTCTTAGCGTAAGGACTTCGCTGATGATCAAGGTGCGACGTGACTAACAAAGGGCGGGATATTCTCGCAGGGCTCTCTGTCGCTGGCCTCATGCTTCCCGAGGCTATTGCCTATTCCGGCATCGCCGGGGTGCCTCCTCAACACGCACTCTACGCTGCTGTTGCAGGCTGTCTGGTTTATGCGGTCCTTGGGCGCAGTCGCTTTGCGATCATCTCACCGACCTCTTCGTCCGCTGCGATACTGGCTGCCATGCTGGTCGCACTCGTCCCTGAGCCTGGACAAAAAATGCTGCTGGTTGCCGTGGTGGTGTTTTTTGTCGGGCTGTTGTTTCTGGCAGCAGGCCTGCTGAAACTCGGTGCACTCTCCAGCGTGATTTCTAGGCCGGTGCTGCGCGGTTTCACTTTTGGCCTCGCCATACTGATTACCTTGAAACAGTTCCCGTTGATTTCAGGGGTGTCGACCACAGGAGCCGGCACTTTTGAGACGATCTGGCGCATCATGACCAATCCAGATCAGTGGAATACATATAGCCTTTCGGTTGCGGCTGCAGCTCTGGCCTTTCTATTGGCCATGCGGCGGATTCCACAATTGCCGGCAAGCCTTGTGGTACTGGCACTCGTTATTCCCGTTTCGATACTGCTCAATCTGCAGGACAAAGGCGTTGCTATCGTTGGATCAGTCGATCTGTCAGGGATCTGGGGCAGCTTCACGGCGATCTCGTTTGATGAACTTTCCCACGTGGCGCGCTTTGCTCCACCTTTGGTACTAATCCTGTTTGCCGAATCCTGGGGTACAATACGAGGATTGTCGCTCAGGCATGGTGAGAATGTCGATGCGAACAATGAGCTAAAAGCGCTTGGCATCGCAAACCTTGCCAGTGCCGCTTTGCAGGGAATGCCGGTAGGTGCGGGGTTTTCCGCAGGGGCAGCCAGTGAGGCCGCCAATCCGCAGACGCGGTTTGCTTCCGCGGTTGCCGCCGTCGGACTGGCAATCTTCTGTCTGGTGGCGTCCACATGGTTTGCTTACATTCCGCAAGCGGCACTTTCCGCAATCATCATTGTCGCCCTGCTCCATGCACTTGATCCCTCTCCGCTGATCAGGTTGTGGCGCTTGAAACACGACCTTATCCTTGCTCTTGGTGCAACGGCGGGCGTGCTGTTTTTTGGTGTTTTGGATGGCATGTTGGCGGCGATCGTGCTGTCCTTTGCTGTATTCCTGCGTCGACTGTCATCACCCCTTATCATGGTGCTGGGTCGGTTAGGCAGTAGCCATAATTTTGTAGACCTGAAACGGCACCCGGATGCCGAGGCTCCGGCGGGTATTATGGTTTTGCGCCCGGCGCAGCCACTGTTTTTTGGCAATGCAGAGCCGATCTTTGCCGACATCACACGTTTAATTCTTGCAAATCCGGACACAAACACTGCCATTGTCAGTCTGGAAGAAACATTTGAGCTTGATACGACAGCACTTGATGCCTTGCTGGAGTTCGATGCCAACCTGCGCAAGCGCAATATCACCATTCGTTATGCCCGAATGCATGACGCCGTGCGTGACGTGTTGGCACTTGGTGGCGGTGAGGATTTATTACGCCGTGCAAATTATAGTGTCGACGATGCTGTTACTGCTTTGGAAAAAACAAGGGAGCAGACATGACGCATATTTATGAACCTCGCCTCACCCGTACGGAGATTACAAAATTGCGACCGACCCAGATCACGGTTGGCTTTCGCGAGGTAGAACTGAAAAGAAAAGAGTGGCGGGAAACAGCCCCGACACGGGGCGATGGTTTTCTTGGCCATCATATTGTTCCTGTCGTTGCTGGCCCCAAAGGCAGATTGTTCCTTGTTGATCATCATCATCTTGTCCGTGCCCTGCACGAGGAAGGCGTTGAACATGTCCTGAGCAGCGTTGTCAGCAATCTCGCGCATCTGGACAAAGACGAATTCTGGTCGGTGATGGACCATAAAAATCTGATCTATCCATTTGATGTCGCTGGCCTGCGACGGCACACTGACGACATTCCGAAAAAGGTCGAGGATCTCAAAGACGACCCTTTTAGATCTCTCGCCGGTTATCTACGGATGGCCGGAGGATTTGCCAAAGTCGCAGTTCCATTTTCGGAATTTTTCTGGGCTGATTTTCTCCGGCGCCGTATCGGCCTTGATTATGTCAATCGTGCCTTTGATGAGGCCGTGGCAACAGCCATGAAGCTGGCGAAATCGGGCGAGGCACGGCATCTTCCGGGGTGGTGTGGCATTGAGCAATGAGGGCTTGTTTAGATATCACTGACCCGGTAGTCGGGTTTCCCTCTGTTGCTGCAGCAGGTCACGCCAACGTTTGACGTAGCCATCCACAAAACGCGGCTGAATACCTTCGGCGGACATTTTTTCTGCCAATATTTCCAGATCGAAATCCTCTAGACGGGTTTCTGGCGGATAATGTTTCAGCGTATATTTGAAGGTCTCTTCCCAACTGCGCCGGACGCCCACGGAAGCGTCTTCGATATGGGGGCGATACCCTTGTATGAGTTCTGCCAGGGTCATGTTCAGAGAAATCCAGTTTCCAGGGATTTGCGACGATCGATACGTTGGCGGATTAGGGTGGTAACCTCTTCCCGGCAGCCCGCGCCATTCTGTCCACCATCTCGTTGCCCTCGATGCCGGAATGCGCCTTACACCATTCTATCTCAATGGTTGGATGACGCAGGAGAAACCCGTCCAGTTCTTTCCAAAGCGATGCATCAGCTATCTGCCTTTTCCGTGCCCGCTGATTTGGGTTGATACGTTTCCAGCCATTGCCACGCCAGATCGCCCGCCAGTGCCGGCATCCTTCGACAACATGCACGGAGTCGGTTCGCAGAACGACTTGCCGGCCCTGCGCATGGCCATGCACCCACATCACCGCGTTCATGACGGCCAGCACTTCAAATGTATTGTTGGTCAGGCCGGCGTCGTTCCCGTGATCCGAATGAATGAGTTGTCCGGTTTCATACACGGCAAAGGCCCAGCCACCTGTCCGGGTCGCAGGATCATAAGAGCCATCAGCGTAAATTATCAGCGGGTCGAACATGAAGACATTTCGCAAGTTGCTGCCTGCAACAACAGGCAATTTGTGTGATTGCACTTTGGCGCCGCCACCGCAACCGCTGAGCACGATTAACTGGTCTTCTTGGCGATGGAACGGATGACGAGTGGAACGGTTACATCTGTCTGCGCCGTCATGAGTGGTTTTCTCAGAAATCCTGAATGAGTGGCGCGTGGGCGTGGCCTTTGCCATCCATCGCGGGAGGAGCGATTATGACGACAACGAGGAACATGGAAAACCTATCAAAACATATCCGCAAAATTGACTTCTGCATGATGTGCACACGCCGTGAGGATGGGCGAATTGCCACGCGGCCAATGAGCAATAATGGTGACGTCGAGTATGACGGGGACTCGTGGTTTTTTACCTACGACGACACGTCAAAAATTTCCGAAATCAACAGGGACCGCAGTGTTACGTTGACCTTTAGCGAGCCGCCCAGTCTGCTTGGCAAACCGGGAATATTCATCTCTATTGACGGCGTCGCTGAAATTATCAGAGATCGCAGCTACTTTGCTGAGCATTGGACAAATGGCCTCGATCACTGGTTTCCTGACGGTATCGCAACGCCCGGACTTGCACTTTTGAAGGTCAGTGCCGAGGTGATCCAGTATTGGGACGGCGAGGAAAACGGGAAGATCAATCTCGTTGGTAGCTGATACGCAATGACTTGTTTGGATCGGGAGGCGGAAGCTCGACCCGTGGGCGCGTCAACTCAACTTGCGGAGTTGATCGGGTTTGTGGGCGGCCCGCTTTCCGGATTTCTCACTTTCCACGATATACTGCGGATCCTCGGGTGTCGCCTTGACAGGATGATCTTTTATCTTGGTTGCTGAGGTCTGTTTTCGGACAACCTTACCCTTGGTTTCACCCTGACTTGTGTTCCAGGCGACCTTATCGCCCTTACTCAACGACTTCACCATCATCTCGTTTCCTTACGTAATGAGCTGGCAACGAAGTTGCTACCGCTCCCGGAATTGCAAACGAAGGGCACCTAGGGTTGGTTCCTGTATGTGTAGATCAAGACAACATGCTTACAACAGACCTCGTCTGGTCGCCACCATCACGACAGCGGTCGTGATGGCTTTTGTATTGGCGTATCGCAGCCCCGATCATTCGGAAAAGTTGAAGACCGATCCGCTCTGCGGTTTTGCTGGAGCTTGAGCAGCGACGCGCATGCCGGTGGCCGTTTCGAATTCTTGAGTGAAGGTCTGGCGCGCCTTGTCATCGAGGCCAAGTGTTTTCATCCCCGCGGTGAGCCGTGCCGCCGGTTTATCCTTTGCAAGGAAAGCCTGTTGCAGGTCCGGCCGACCGCTCAAGACGGAACCGTCAGCTTCAGCGCCTGTCAGATCAATTGCCCCACATTCTGCAAGCTTTGTTGCAGACGGCTGTTTCTGAAAATCACTATAGCATTGTTCGATTGCCTCGATTGCACCGACGATACCAGTCTCTGTATAGATCTGCATGAAGCGTTCCCTACCCAACCGCGCGGCATCTGACACATTGCCGTTTTCTGCCGGCAACGTGACCGGTTTGACCACCGGTGTGCTTTCTGCTTCTGCGAAAGTGGGCACTGCCTTTGCTTCACCACAGGTGCGATCAGCAAGAACACGTGCCTGCTGGTTGGCCTTCACGACGCCGATGCGGTTGCCGGTTGCGAGTTCATTGACCACCAGTACCTCACCCTTATTTGTAAAGACACGGATCACGGCTGCGCAAGGCGTGGCATCACCGACGCGCTGGCGCCATTCAAGCTTCGCACCATAGGGTTGGCGTGCCTTGGGGCTGATCTCGAACATGTCGTCACGTTCCAACGGCGTCTTACCACCCATAGGCAGGTAGAACACGCCAACCAGCCCTTCGACATATTGCAGCACGGCCCGAACATTCCCGGGGCCGGTGCATTCCCGAATAAAGGCATCCTCCCCCTCTTCAGTCACCGGGCAGGCAAGGGTTTCGGAATAGGTCGAACGGAATTCGGCGGCGTGTGATGTCGACGCGATGCAAATGCCAGCCACAAGGCCAAGTGCGGATAATCTCGAAAAAGTCATGGATATGCTCGCAGAACAGAGGGCAGAGAAACAGGGCAGGTGTTGACCTGCCCCTTTACACTCAACGGTTTTCCAGGATCAGGGGTGGCAGGCTGGCGAACCCATGAAGCAGGCCGAGACGATCTCGATGCGCATGCGCTGCTTTTCCAGCCGCTCGATCGTTGACTTGTCTTCGACGGCGAGTACCCAGTCCGCATCGTTTTCATCTTCGTTCAGGACAAATTGCCATGGCTCTTCATCATTTGGGAAACGAACGGTCATGGCCTGTGTTTTCCACATCAACATACCGCTGCTGGAGAAGCTGACATTGATCTCGCGCACCGCACCCTTGCAGACGAGGTCCTTCAGTGGAGCCTTTGATGTTCCACTGGTTTCGGCCACCGCAACTGTTGTTTCAAGGAAGTCTTCTGATGCACCCGAAGCGGCCAGCGCGTTGGTGCAACGCAATTCATCTTCCTTCTTTGCCAGCTTCGTCGTCTCGACCTGGCAAGCGCTATGGACGGCAGAGAACGCGTTACCGCTCAACTTGGAAGGCAGATCGCTGCACAGTTCGCGTGCTACTTTGGCCTGTTCGGTTCCTGGTTCCACGGAGGCGAACGCAACGGTTACCTTCTCGAGGGCTGCAGTTGTCTGCTTTTCGTCGAGTGTTGTGCGGACAGCCTCACATTTTTCACGCACTGTCGTGCGCTGTTCTTCACCGAGATTACGAAGGTATCCAAGCTGATCGCAAAGGTCGCCGATCTGTTTGGCAGCGTCCGGCTTGTCCAGGGTAAAGGACGCGACCTGATCATCAATGTCCTTCATGGCAATGAAAAGAATTTCCTGACGTCGGGCATCCAGAGGGCTACCGAAGAAACGGTCCGACAAATTGGACTGACCGTAACCAAGACGGACTTTTTCCGGATCCGGCTGGAGGTTTTTTGTGTCAACCAGCGTTTCGACCGTTGCAGGAAGTGCACGCAGACGGGCCTGTTCGGCGCGCAATGTCTCAATGAATTGCTGGCTCTTCTGAATTTCAGCCCACTGCGATGCCAGGCGCTGAGAATAGTCCTTGTGAATGGCCTTGCAACTCGGTGCATCTTCCAGGAATTTTTCTGCCATGTCGCGCGTCCAGTAATCGAAAGGAACGGCAGTTGCGAGCTGAAGCTTGTCGAACTCGAAATAGTTATAGGCAAAGTTGAGGTTGGTAAAACGCTGGCACATCAGGCCCGCGTCGCTGTTACCGAGAACGGTGGCCGGGCTGGCGCCACTGTCTGCCAGACGATCGGCCGTCTTTTGCAGCATCGTCACCATGTCCCGAAAACCGTTGTTGTCAGCTGAGGAACGCAGGGTGTTGGACAGGGCAGCATCAACCCGTTCGCTCAACACCTTGCGCTCTGCGTCCGTGGAGATCGGCATCGCCGTCAGTTCGTCTGATAGTGTTGTTCTGTAGCGTGTCCAGAACTCGGAGATCGACGTGCTATAACGTTGTGAATAGGTCGTCTGATCGAGTTCCGGCAGGGCGTAAACGATTGGCGGGAAACGTGTTGCATCCGCAACCTTGGCTGCGACCTCCTCATCCGGTTTGCTGGTATCGAGCAGCGCAAACAACTGGTCGAAGCGATCCCGTGGACTGTCTGAACGGCTTACTGCAAAAGTCGAGCAATCCGATTGTGGAGCGCCCTTCATCCAGATTGCCCGGATCGTATCGCCGTCGGCTGCTACATCAAGTCTTGGGTTACCGTTGGCATCGTGAAGCTGCATGCCGTTGGAGGTCTTGCGCTCGGTCAAGTCGAGCCAGTTCACGTGGTTGGAGCCACGCTGCTGATAATAGACGGTAACCGCAATGTCGCCGGACTGGTCTTTGCGGATATTCCAGTTGGTAGTGTAGTCGGTCTGGCCGCAATTGAATGCGCCGGAATAATAAATCTTCTGCGCCTGTTGGGCGCTGGCCGGGGTCGTGCCCATCAGCGCGCTGGCAGTGAGTGCCGTCGCTAGGAGGTATCGCATGATGTATCTTTCAGGATTGCAATGGTGATAAAAGAGGAAAGGCATCAGCGGGCAGATGCGGCCCATCCGTCACTGGCTTTGACCATTCTGATCGGAGTTGTGATGTCGCGGCCTTCTTTACCGAACAGGCCGCCTTTTGCGGTGTAACGCACGTCGCAGACATAGGCCTTCTCACCACTTTCCTTGCAGCCGATCTTCTCGAGATCTGTTATCTGGATCGACATCATCTCGCTGACCGGGTTGGCGACGCCGGGAAGTCCTGCGCTCAATCCCGCAGTCAGGTTTTTCATCTGGTTCTGTTCTTCCTCGATTGCGCCGTTCAGCGCCTTGCTGATGTCGCTTGCAGACGGCTCCCCAGAGCACGAGACGAGCAGCAAGGCGGTGCCGCACAGCATTACAATTCTTCCCGCAGGGATGGTGGTCATCAGTCGCATTTGTTGTCCTGTTTTACCGGTGAAAGGTCAGCATGAGATTGCTTGCGGCATGTTTGTCTCGTTGTCCTTGATCTCTGCCGCTTTTGTGGTTGCAATCGTCATGACGATCGTCGCGTTTGTTGATTAAAATCGGATGCTGGGAAATGGGGACGCCTCTCATGAGACGAAAGAATGCTTAGCCGACCGGCCGATCCCATTTGTTGCCAACCTCCAGGGAGAGGCAGGCTGCGACGGTTCTGGTCGCCCTCGGCCGCCACAATTCCATCCAATTCTTAAACGGCGGAATAATTACGGACGGTAATTTTACCCTGTCGGTTCGCTTTTAAGGTGGCGCTTTTGTCCATGCTCAACAGAGCATTAATGGCAGCATTGTTTTTTTGCGTTGTGTTCCTTCACCGAGAAGCATGGGTCGAGTTGAAAAAAACCGACGTGTCGGCAAAGCCGTGCTTGCTTCATTCGTGCGAGTCACGGGCAAATTTGGGTCTCTCGATGATTGGATATTTTTCGTATGGCGCAACAATCGTTTGCTAACGAATGTCAATCATATTGCCGTTGAAACAAAACGATAATTTCATACTCGGCACATGCAGACATGGGTTCATTCAATTCACTCTCTCAGGACCTTATCGATGCGTGGTTGCAGTCTGACGAAACCACTGGTGTCGATGAGCTCTATGCCGGTATCCTCAGCCGGCTGACTATTAAGATGGCGCTTTCGGTCATCACAACGAGCGCAGATGATCCCTACGACTGGCGCTTCCGTCGTGTGAAGGATTTTGGTTTCAAGAGTGGTCTGCTGAATGAAATGAAAAAGCAGTTTCCCGATGCTGCCTTGCGCGACCTCGACCGTCGCTTCATTGATGATGCGATCATCGCAAGCTATTCACGGGCGCTCGAATCTAAACGTCCGGCCATTGATGTCGTGCGAACAAAACTTCTCGGTGTTCGGATTGGCTACGAGCGCCTTATCCTGCCGCAGAAGGTGGAGGGAAAACCCGGCTGGTGTCTGAGCCTGATCGAGGGGCGTTTCTTCATCTCCCGTATGCTGGAGGCAAAGACCGACATCACCGATGACAATATTATTCAGCTGCTGATTGAAGGGCAGTCCACCAAGGAAATCGCCGAACTGCTTAATCTGTCGCCTAGAACGATCGAGCATCGTCTCGACAGACTGAAGGATCGTTTCGAAGCAAGAAACCTGACCCACTTGGTGGCGAAGATCGTCGCCACGCAGGTTGATCGTCACAGTCATGACGCAAAAGCAGCGGCAAGCTGATCCGGAATAGCCTGCGAGCCCGCATAGCTGGCAAGGGCAGAGACGCCTCTGCCCTTGCCAGTTGCAACTGTCATAGCCGTGTCAGGCAACGTATTTTTTGAACCACTCTATCGTGCGGTCCCAGGCGAGTTTCGCGGCCTCTTCATCGTAGCGAGGCGTGGAGTCATTATGGAAACCGTGATTGGTGTCCGGATAAATGTAAGCCTCATAGACTTTTCCATTTTCCTTCAAGGCCGCCTCATAAGCTGGCCAACCCGCATTGACGTTATCGTCATGCTGGGCAAATTGCAGCAGCAGAGGTGCTTTTATCTTCGCAACATCAGCCGCCGGAACCTGACGTCCGTAGAATGGTACGGAGGCAGCAAGTTCAGGATACGCGACTGCCGCCGCATTGGATACGCCACCACCATAACAAAAGCCGGTGATGCCAACCTTGCCGGTGGTGAGGCCGCTGGCCATCATCCATTCAATGGCGGCAAAGAAGTCATTCATCAGCTTGGTCGGATCGACCTGTCGCTGCAGCTCACGCCCCTTTTCGTCATTGCCCGGGTAGCCGCCAACCGAAGTCAGTCCATCGGGAGCAAGTGCCACAAATCCCGCTTTGGCCACGCGACGGGCAACATCTTCAATGTAAGGGTTCAAACCGCGGTTTTCGTGCACGACAACAATCCCGCCCCTCCGGTCGGTAACCGCCACGCCGTCCTTGGCCGGGCGCACAAGATAACCTCGAACTTCGCCATTACCGTTTGGTGACGTGTAGGTGATGTACTCTGCCACAATATCCGGATCAGTGAAGGCGATCTGTTGGGCCAAAGCATAATTGGGACTGAGCGCTCCCAGAAGGGCGATGGCTGTCATACCGCCGACGGTGAATTTGCCGGCCCGGTCGAGGAATTCTCGTTTTGTAATCCGCCCGTGAGCGTAGAAGTCGTAAAGTTCGAGCAGTTCTTGCGGGAAATCTTTTGCGGTCAGGCGCGTCATGGTTCCTCCAGCCATCTGTTTTACGTGGCGAACCATACTCCCCTGCCAGAGATAGGGAATTCAACTTTTGGCGAGTGGCGCTCTGCCGGCTCTCGAAGGAAGCCGTCAGCAACGCATTATTTCCGCCGTCAGTTCGATTGCTCACCCAAAGTGGGGATGACAACTGTTCGCAGATCGGCCTGAAATCGTTCTGCTAATTTTGCATGAGGGGGACACGATGCGCAGCCTGATTACAATAGTTTGCTGTTTTTTGATGTCGACGTCTCAAGGGGCGAGATATCCGTATGGTCGATAGGCCTAGAGCGTCAGGCTCTGACGATTGCCGCTGAGCTGACGTTTCCCCGGTGATTGACAGCCTGTCGTTATGTCACTGCCTGCCGCTATCAAATTGATGCGACGTCTTTTTTTAGTCACCAGCTATGCCAGACATGGTCCTTTCTGTTATCCTTAACGCGGTCATCGGTCTTTAAAAATGCAAATAGGGGTACCTACAGTGCGGGATGAGGCGGATTTCTCACAGCATCTGAACTGTGACGTTGAATTGAAATTGAGTGGCCCGACGGGAAAAGCCATCGACAAGGCCTGTGCCAATGCTCTGCGCGCATTGGCAGATAGGCTGGAAAAGGGCGATTTTGAGGATGGATTGCATCCAGTAACCGACAATTCTGGAAAGCTCATCGGTGCAATTTACATCGATTACGCTCAAGACGCCGAAGTCGGGGCCGATTGAGTTGAGCGAATATGTGCTGGCTTGCATATAGCGCGCCCACATCCGCTCTACCGTGCTGTCACGCCTCGTGTTTCAAAGCGTGTTTTACACGTAATATGGTGATGCAAACCGCGGTAATGACGAGCGGTATCGACACAAGCATGACCATAGGGCTCAGGTGATAACCTGAATGTTCAAGTGTCTCAAAGACCGTCTTTAGCAGACTGAGCAGATAGTAGCTGATGGCGATGATCGAGAAACCTTCAACAGCGCGCTGGATCTTGACCTGCGTTGCGGTACGGTCGGCCATTGCCTGGATTTGCACGGCGTTCTGGTACTCGATTTCGACCTGAATGCGTGTCTGCAACAGATCGATCATGTGCATTGTTGCATGCGAAAGCTGCTCTAACCGCACAGCTGTGGCGTGACACGTGCGGACGGCTGGATTGAAACGACGCGCGACAAATACTCCAAAACGCTGGAAACCGGCGACGTGTTGCTCTCGCAGTTCTGAAATCCGTTCTTCAACGATCTTCGCATAGGCCGCTGTTGCCCCAAAACGCGTACGGGTTTCAGCTGTTGCGGAAATGATTTCGGCAGACAGCAACGAGATTTCATCCAGTAGGGCCTTATGCTCTGATGTCGAGGTGCTCAAATTCCGGCTGGTCAATTGCACCAGCTTGGCATCGAAATCGACCAGCCGTGGCGACAGGCGTCTGGCTTCGGGAAGACCAAGCAGCGCCATGGCGCGATACGTCTCGATTTCGTATATCCGTCTGATCATTCGGCCGAGGCGATAGGCATTCAAATCATTGTTGAACAGGATGATGCGGCTGCTTTGGTCATCATGGACGCGGAAATCGGAGCAAACCTGGGCAGCCCCGTTGCCGATAGACGATGCTGCGGTGTCGCCAAAGCCAAATTTTCTCAAGACAGTGCCAAGTTCAGCTGGCGCTGGGCCCGATACCAGAATGCAGACACGGCAAATAAGTCGGGCATCTGTAAGGCCGGCAACCTCAGCATATTCGCCTGTTGTGCTACCTGATGTTGGCCAGTTTTCACTGGTGTTATCAATGGGATGAACTCGAGTGACGGTAACAAATTCCGTATGATGCTCTATTTGGGTCTTGAAGGAATTATCCTCCTTGATCCTTGAGACGTGGTCGTCGACATTGGGCCGTGCTGCCGCCGTTTCAGGCATAAATGCGAGATGTTCCACAAAAGCCGGGCCTTCAAAATAGATCGACGGACGAGCGTGTAATTCTGAATTGAAATCGGCGGGCATCCGCTTTTACTCCGGGCTACCAGTGGAAACGTATATGCTGCTTTAACAATCGTTAAGAACGATGGCGACCGGTGATTGCTGTTGTGACAGTATGTCGCTGTGGGCCGGTTAATGTGGCTGTGTGCCGGTTACCGTGCCAAATGCGTGTAATGAGGGCGATCGTTCACAATTCGACGACACGCTGTCTTTGTTTGCCGGATTGGATAAGGGGCAATGATGCCTATATGACTGGCAACAATGATGCCGGCGTGACCGGTAGTTCTCCAACGTTTTGAAGGCCATCATGAAAAAGATCGGATTTTTATCGTTCGGGCACTGGACGCCCTCCCCTCAGTCGCAAACACGCTCGGCTGCCGACACTCTTTTGCAGTCGATCGACCTTGCCGTAGCAGCCGAAGAACTTGGTGCAGATGGCGCCTATTTCCGCGTTCATCACTTTGCGAGGCAGCTTGCCTCGCCGTTCCCGCTGCTTGCCGCTGTCGGTGCCAGAACCAAGACGATTGAAATTGGTACTGGCGTCATCGACATGCGCTACGAAAACCCGTTTTATATGATCGAGGACGCTGGTTCGGCCGATCTGATTTCCGGCGGACGCCTGCAATTGGGCATCAGCCGCGGTTCGCCTGAACAGGTTATCGACGGTTGGCGGTATTTTGGCTATCGCCCGGCAGAAGGCCAGACAGAAGAAGACATGGCGCGCCAGCACACCGAAGTTTTCCTTGATCTCCTTGAAGGCGACGGATTTGCGCAACCCAACCCAAGACCGATGTTCCCCAACCCTCCTGGTCTGTTGCGGCTCGAACCACATTCGGATGGTCTGCGCGAGCGCATCTGGTGGGGCTCAAGCTCCAATGCGACGGCGGAATGGGCCGCAAAACTTGGCATGAACCTGCAAAGTTCGACACTGAAGACAGACGAAACCGGCAAACCGTTTCATGTTCAGCAGGCGGAACAAATCCGCGCGTTCCGTGCTGCCTGGAAAGACGCTGGTCATGCCCGTGAACCACGCGTCTCGGTCAGCCGTAGCATCTTTGCTCTCGTCAATGATATGGATCGCGCCTATTTCGGTTACGGCAACAAGGAAGGCGATACGATCGGTTTTATCGACGATAAGACACGCGCAATCTTCGGAAGAAGCTATGCAGCTGAACCGGAAGCCCTTATCGAACAACTGAAGGCTGACGAGGCTATTTCCGAGGCTGATACGCTGCTTCTGACCGTTCCAAATCAACTGGGTGTCGCCTACAACACGCATGTGATTGAAACGATCTTGAAGCAGATTGCTCCAGCACTTGGCTGGCGTTGATTGAGGCAAACTTTTGCTACGCCGATGAGGCGTATTGAGCCGTAGAGTTGAAAGGCCGGTCTTGTCGACCGGCCTTTTGTTTTAATGACGTCGCCGGTGCCGAAACTGCCAAATATGTAAGCAATCTGGGGGGGTGCTTTGAGTGGCCGGTTCTAGCCCACCAGATCGCGGTAACCGCGGCGTATTTTTTGGCGTTCAATGCGCAGAAATGCTGTTTTTGCATCATGCGGACGGTCAAATGTCTCGACCATCGTCTGACCTGCTGCACCGATACGACCCCAATTTCGGATAAGCGAGACTTCTCCGAACAATGTCGGTTGAATGCTCAACATGTAGAAGCGCCGCATGTTTTGCGCCCGGTCGATCCGTTGAAGATGAATGGTATGTCTGTCGGGTTTTTCCATGCCCGGATTGTCGCTGCCGACCCGGATATCGTCCAACGACTAATCTGAATCGATCAGGCATCATTGATTCATGATTTTGATGATTTTTCGAATCTGAGAGGTCTGTTTGGACGAGATATCCGAGCCGTTTTGACGGTCACTGGGCAACGGGGCGGATATTGGCTGTAGCTAAGAATCAGTTGGTCGATTTCACGCTCTACAAAACTGATTCGTGACGCGTCTTCGTCATCAAGGTGCCTGATGGCCCCAAGGTTGCGTTTTTAAACAACTTTCATTCGTGGTGCGCACATCATGCAAAAGATGCCCATAGGACGGCGGCCAATTGGTTAAGATATTGATAAATAGACGCGAAGACCTCTTAACAGGTGTAAACATCTGACGGAGTTGACGTCGATGATAGGATTTCATTAACCAAGTAGGATTTGACGAAAATGCGGAATCGGTTAACTGTCGGTCGACGGTAAATTACTGACAATCACGAAAAAACCGTCGTGAGGCGAAATGACAACGAACCAACAGCGAATTCAACCAAAAGAATCGTCGGCAATGAAGATTAGCCGACAGGCTCAGCTGTTGTCTGCCCAGCTCCAGTCTATCCGCGAAAGACTGTATGAGCCAGAGATTGAAAAGAGCCTCAAGACATTTACCTCTCGCGAAGTTGCCAGCCTGTTGGGCATCGCTGAATCGACCTTGCGGCAAATGTCGCTCGATGGCGAAGGCGCAATCCCGGACCGGCAGGACAATGGCCGGCGGATTTATACGCTAGCCCAGGTCAACGAGATCCGTGAACACTTGGCACGTAAGCGTCCTAACGAGGCGTTGGAGTTTCTGCCCCGCCGTCGTGACGGAGAAAAGCTGCAGGTTATTGCTGTTGCAAACTTCAAGGGCGGTTCGGCAAAAACCACGACAACCCTTCACTTGGCGCACTATCTGGCAATCCAGGGCCTGCGCGTTCTTGCGATTGACCTTGATCCGCAGGCGTCTTTGTCAGCGATGTTCGGCTACCAGCCGGAATTTGACGTCGATGAAAACGAGACTGTTTACGCCGCTATTCGTTATGATGAGAAGCGCAGACCCGTTCGTGAGGTGATCCGAAAGACCTATTTCGACGGGATTGACCTCATTCCGGCCAATCTTGAACTCATGGAATATGAGCACGAGACACCTCAGGCGATTGCCGAAGGTTATGGTCGTGGCGACGAGATTTTCTTCCGCCGCTTATCATCCGTCATTTCGGAAGTTGAGGCAGATTACGATGTTGTGCTGATCGATGCGCCGCCGCAGCTCGGCTATCTGACGCTCGGTGCATTATGCGCGGCAACCGGTCTGTTGATCACTATTCATCCGGCAATGATCGATGTCGCGAGTATGAACCAGTTTCTGGCGATGATGAGCGATCTGATGGGCGTTATCGAAGATCGCGGCGGTACGCTTAGTCACGATTTCATTCGCTATGTCATTACCCGTCACAACCCGAATGATGGGCCGCAGGTGAATGTCGTCACCTTGCTGCGCTCTCTTTTCAAGGAAGATGTGTTGGCGCCGGCTGTTGTGGAAACCACGGCCATTGCGAGTGCGGGTCTGGAAAAAAAGAGTCTCTACGAACTGTCACGAGGCAGTGTCGGGCGCGACACGCTCAATCGTGCGATCGAGTCCGTGGATTCCGTGAACCGTGAAATTTTCCTTCACATCAAAGACGTGTGGGGCAGATAATGGCAAATCCCAAAGAACGAAATCAGCGCATGAAGAGCCTGTTCGCCAATGTCGACACGGCGGCGCTTGCAAAGCATACGCCAGTGTCCGTTGTCGATCATGAAAAGCGACGCGTCGGTTCAACGGCCGTCAAATCCATGGACCGTGCTTTCGTTTCGATAGAGGACGAGAATAAGCGCCTGCACGATCAGCTGCTGTCCGCGGAGTCGATTGTCGAGCTTGATCCGGACCACATTGTGGGTTCGTTTGTGAATGATCGCCTTGATATTGAAGGCGATGCAACGTTTCAGGCCTTCGTCGAGGGCATCCGGGATGCGGGTCAGAAGCTGCCTATTCTGGTGCGTCCGCTCGCAAACCGTCCAGGCCATTATCAAGCCGCCTACGGACATAGACGGCTTCGCGCCTGCCAGATTCTGAAACGGCCGGTCAAGGCGATCGTTCGCGATATGAGTGATGAGGAACTTGTCGTTTCTCAGGGCATCGAAAACTCTGAGCGTCTGAACCTGTCTTTTATCGAACAGGCGCTGTTTGCCCTTACTCTTCGCGATCGTAAATATTCCAGAGAAGTTATCTCTGATGCGCTGGGTCGGAAAGAGGGCAGAAACCTTGCCTATATTTCGATCCTGACAAACACCGCATCGTTGATCCCGGAAAACATTATCCGGTTGATCGGGCCAGCCTCGTCGATTGGACGCCCGAAATGGGAAAAACTGGGCTCTTTCATCAAGGACCGTCGTTTGAATGGAGCGCAGGCCGCCGCGGTTGCCGAACTCACCACATCTCCATCCTGGGCTGCTACTGGAAGCGATCAGCGTTTTTCATTGATCCTTGATGTTCTCGATCAATCAGCGAAGCGCGAACCGGTTGCCGTCGACGTGACGGTGGCCAATGGCGTCGTCATCGCGGCGAAACGTACAGATACATCGACACGGATTTCAATTCCGGACAATCGCCTTCCCGGGCTTTCGGACTGGCTGCTGCAACGGCTACCCGAACTTGTTGCGGAATTTCAGGACCAACAACGAAAGGATTCTGGGATGAGCTAGTCGCCAGAACGGAAAAGGGCCCATCGACTGCAATCGATAGACCCTTAAACCATTGGCCAACGGAACACGAAGCACCGTCAACATTAGCTGTAACGATCTGATTCTAAGACGGACGAACGCGTTAATCAAGTCTCTGTAACTGGCAGAGACCGTTTTTTTGCGTCTAAATTCCGATGGCTTCCTGAAAATCGACCGATTGGGAATGTGATCTTGCGATCGCAGCGGGTAAGCTATGACTGAAGCTTCTGCAGTAGCGTCCTTTAGACGCGTCACTCCTGGGATCGTTGCGAGCGCCCGATTGGCGATGGCAAACGACGTTCCAGACACTACAAAATCCGAAATCGCACTGCTTTTGAAAAAGGCAGCGCCCGTGCTTGGCATTGATGGAACAACCTATCATGTGATGGATATCCTGCTTGGCCTGTCGCGTGCTGATGACTGGAAGGGCTCAGGTCGGCCGATCGTCGCCATATCCAATGCAAAGCTGGCGGAATACACCATGCGTTCGGAACGCACTGTTATCAGATGCATTCGTCGGTTGGTCGAAGCAGGCATCGCAGCTTACCGCGACAGTTCTACAGGCCGCCGTTTTGTTTATCGCAACGATCAAGGCGAGGTTGTCGCTGGATTTGGCATCGACTTCACGCCAGCGCGTGTAAGAGTTGAAGAGCTGACGCAGGCCGTCACCCATTACCAACAGCGACTGGCAATCGAGCTTGCGGCAAAGCGCGACATCGCCAGGCTTTCTCGGGCCATTGAGGATATGTGCGTAGCATTTCCCGACGAAACAATTGATGTTCGTGCCGAGCTTGCGGCCATTGGCCTCCTGAAGGTCGATATTGTAGCAGGAGCAAGAGAGACTCAGTTGCTGCATGATAGGGTAGTAGAAAGTCTCCCATCCGAGCATATTCCTTTTAATATGACATCCGAGGGTGACATCAGTGTCACCGCTATTATTAATACAACCCTAGAATCTCCAACTGAAAGTAAGAATGAAAGGACACGCTCTAACGAGCGCGAAGATAATTTACGTAGCGACCGCTACGCGGCCGATATAGCTTTTGAAAAAAAGCTTTCGGCAAATCCAGCAGTTGAGCAAGAAACTTTTGGTGTGGCCCAACGGGGTGTTGATGCCGTTCAAGGTGAAATTCTTGGCTCCGTATCTGTGGGGTTGCTCCAAGCCGCCTGCCCCGAAGCGCAGGCGATGATAGGTACTCAATTCGACTCCTGGGCGACACTTTCTCGTTCGGGTGAGGTGTTGCGGCGAATGATTGGACTGTCAGAAGCAGGTTGGGCGGACGGCAAACAGAAGGTTGGCTCCTATGCTGCCGCGGCAATTCTCGCCACAGTGCTCGAAAAATCCATTCGTGATCCCGAACAAATCAGCAAACCCGGTGGTTATTTCCGAGCGATGATCGATCGTGCCCTTGAAGGGAAACTGAATCTGGAGCGCAGTCTGTTTGGCCTGGCCGATAACCGATACGGCAAAACCCAGAAGTAACAGCTGTAACTTTTGGGTGCTGTCTAAGAACACCGATGTTGCACTCCCCTTCCCGGCTCAAGTTTGAACTTGATATCGGGAAGAACTGGGGCAGCATCCGGATTGATGGTCAGCAAAAGAGTCACAGGTCGTTCAACTCGATTACATGCTTGAAGGGATGATGTTGAGCAATCTCGAAATGACGCAATTCTCGGCTGAGCTCAGTGTGAATTACAGAGGGATGAACGAGGACGTCGTTTAGAACTTTGTCGCGGTGATCATATTGTAATTAGTGCCCTGCCAAAGTTTTGCGCCAGCCTCTTGACGTCTCACCCGCCAGCAAGTGAGCAAGGAAAAGTTACAGCTGTTACTTTTCCTTGCGTGCCTTTCGGATGCGTCTTACCCGACACCTCACCACGCTCATGTTTGAAATGGAGGGGACTTGCCCGACCGCCACCCGAAACGAGAACAACGGAAAGATTTTTCCTTGGGCTGTCGCTGCGCATTGCTCTCATATGACTGTGGTGAATGACTGCAGTCCCCTACCCTGCTTTAGCGTCTCCTTCTCCTTTTGTTATACTTGATGAGCAAATGAGCTAGCGAGCTCATCGATGCCGCAGCATCAGACCGGAAACCTGAAGAGTGCTAAAAGGACCGTCGAAAAATGCACACTCGCTAAAACCCTTTGTCGCTTTTGATCATTGAAATTTTGGTACCAACGTCACTCATTGCTTGCGGCCCAGCGGATGCTTTGACACGCGACAATGAGACCGTTGGCTGGAATGAGGAGCACGTGGTGATCTTCAACAATTGCGGCAATATTCCGCGTCGGCTTGGTAGACGGCAAGACGACCTGACTTCTTATACTCGAGCCACCTCGATAAGGGCGTGATGCTTGAGAATGCCTATTCCCCTGCCCTCGCCTGCGCCCTCAATTCAGTACGGAAATTTCCCGCTATCTCTCTCGGGTATGTTTTTGGCCCCGAGTTTACTTTCCAAATCCAAGCATGTCTGCGCTCAGCCGAAGTAGGATGGCGAGACCAAATTGGCAGAAGTCACATATTCAACACTTCGCTATCTGAGAATATGCACTTGAAGCGAACCAGTCGCTTTGAGATATTCCCTTGCATATCAATGACAATCTGCCGGAACACTGATGTTTTTCAAATATATAACAAACTCCGCCCGCCAGACGCTTATTGCGCTTGCGACAATTTCCATAGGCATTGGCTTGGCAATGCCGGTTCGGGCCGAGAATGTCGCCACGTCCTGGCCGCAGGCCCAGAGTGATCTGGCAGCAGATCCCGATGTCCAGTTTGGCGTGCTTGCAAACGGTATGCGATTTGCCATCAAGCGCAATACTACACCACCAAATCAAGCGGCGATCCGCTTTCGTATTGGTTCCGGCTCCCTTGACGAGAATGATAATCAGCAGGGCCTCGCCCACTTCCTCGAGCACATGGCCTTCAAAGGCTCAACAAATGTAGGCGAAGACGAGATGGTGCGTATGCTCCAGCGCAAGGGTCTGGCATTCGGGCCGGATACCAATGCGCACACGTCCTATAGCGAGACGGTCTATTCGCTCGATCTGCCGCAGGTCGATGCCGATACGATTTCGACCGGTTTGAAACTGATGCGTGAAACCGCGAGCGAGTTGACGCTGAATGCTGCTGCCTTTGATCGCGAACGTGGCGTTATTCTTTCTGAAGAAAGGCTGCGCGATACGCCACAGTACCGTACTGGTGTGAGTGTTCTCAATTCTTTGCTCGAAGGCCAGCGCGTTACGATGCGCTCGCCAATTGGCAAAACCGAGATCATTCGTAATGCGTCCGTCGATCTGCTGCGAGAATATTATACTGCCAATTATCGTCCTGATAACGCGACCTTGATCGTCGTTGGCGATGTTGATCCCGCAGCTCTGGAGACCGAAATCCGTGAGCGTTTCAGTGACTGGAAAGCCAGTGGGCCAGAACAACCAGCGCCGGATTTTGGCACTTTGAAAAGCAAGAGTGAAACGGTCAATGTTGTGGCCCGTCCGGGAAACATGACGCGCGTGCAGATTGCTTGGACACGTCCATTCGACAAGACGAAAGATTCTGTGGCTAAGCGCCGCGATGATCTCATCGAAGATCTTGGCTTTCTGGTTTTGCAACGTCGTCTGAGTGTCATGGCGAGTCGAGCTGATGCGCCCTTCATCAGCGCGAATGCCGGTACGCAAGGCCTGCTGAAATCTGCCCGACTTGCGGTGGTTTCCGCCAGTTCTCAACCCGACAAATGGCAGGCCGCGCTTTCTGCGATAGATCAGGAGCAACGCCGTATTCAGGAGTTTGGTGTCACAGAAGCTGAACTCCAGCGTGAGATTGTCGAGTTCCGCTCGGCCCTGCAAGCCGACGCTGCAGGTGCCGCGACACGAAATTCCACTGCCCTCGCCTCCATGCTGGCTGGTAGTGTCGATGCCGATCAGGTCTTCACATCACCGAAGGACGACCTTTCGCTTTTTGAGACTATAACCAGTGACGTTACGGTTGATGAAGTCAACGCTGCGCTGCGCGCTGCATTTACCGGCAATGGTCCGCAGGTCTTGCTCCAGGCAGCAAAAGCCCCTGAAGGTGGCGAAGAAGCCGTACGATCTGCCTATAGCACAACCCGCGCCATTAGCGTTTCCGCACTTGCTGGCGCAGAAGATGTCGTTTGGCCTTACACGTCGTTTGGTGAATCGTCGGCCGTTGTGGAGCGCGAGGCCGTTGAAGATCTCGGGCTGACCATGGTGCGTTTTGCCAATGGTGTGCGCCTGACCGTCAAACCTACAAAGCTGCGGGCCAATGAAGTTCTGGTGCGCGAACATATCAGTGGTGGCAGATCGCAAATTGCGCGTGACCCCTACCCGCCCCTGTGGGCTTCTCCGGCCGTCATACTGTCTGGCACGGAGGATCTGGATTTTGAAAACATCCAGAAAGCGTTGACTGGAAAGATTTTTGGCATCGATTTCTCGGTTGGCGATAGTGCCGTACGGTTCGATGGGCGCACACGTACGGAAGATCTGGAGACCCAGTTACAATTGATGGCTGCCTACACATCTCGCCCAACCTACCGCCCCGAAGTTTTCAAGCGAGTGCAGCAGGCTTATCTGAGCAGCCTGGACCAATATGATGCCACCGCTGGAAGCGTTGTGCGCCGAGATTTTGCCGGATTGGTACACTCCAACGATCCGCGCTGGGCATTCCCGAGCCGTGAACAACTGTCATCCGCGACGCTTGGCAATGTCGGGGCGCTGTTCAAACCGCTGGTTTCCAAGGGGCCGATTGAAATCACCATCGTCGGTGATGTGACGGTTGATGACGCTATTCGCCTCACAGCCGGTACATTCGGTGCGCTTCCGCAGCGGGCCGAAACCTCACCGCAGAGCGATCAGACTGTCGTGAAGTTTCCCGATGCGAACGATAAGCCGCTGATTTCCAACCATACGGGAAGAGATGACACGGCCGCGATCAGTGTTGGCGTCCCGATCGGTGATCTTTTCTCGGACGTTCCGCGTTCCTTCATCGCAGATATCTCAACCCAAATTCTGCAAAACCGGTTGATTGACCAGTTCAGAATTGCCGAGGGTTCGACTTACGGTTTGCAAGTCAGTGCTGAACTGTCGCGAGATTTACCGGGATATGGCTTCGGTTATATTTCTCTTGAGACGACGCCCGAAAAGGTTGGCAGTTTTTACACGCTGCTGGACAAGGTTGCTGCCGATCTGCGAACCAATCCCGTATCTGACGACGAACTGGCAAGGGCGCGGGAGCCGGCAGTTGAGACGCTCAAACACCAGCAGCAGACCAATGACTTCTGGGCATTTTATCTGCAGCAAGCGCAGACGGACCCACGCCGGTTAGAACTTATCCGCTATACCATGGAGGGCTATGGAAAGGTAACGGCGGATCAGGTTCGTGAGTTTGCTCAGAAATATTTCCAAACGGAACACTTGTGGAAGTGGGAAGTTTTGCCTGCCGGCGTAAGGTGATGTTGAGAATGGCGGTCATTGTCGAAATGGCCGCCATTTTTTTAAGGCTGCAGCATCTGGAACAGTGTGTTGAGTGATCGCGTACGCCGATCTTTGGTACAAATTTCTCGGGACGGAACGCGCTTCGGACTGTAGTTCGCAGCACTATTGTAGCGGTTGCGAGCCCAGCTGATTTTGCCAAAAGGACATAAATCCCTCAAAAACGCTTCCACTCTTTGCCTGTTCTCCGCAACTTTCAAATTTCCTGGATCGCTTCTGGCGTTTCCTTCATCACTGGCAGTCGGAAGAACAGCTCTTCATTGAATTGCTGCTAATGGTGGACGCACTTTGCGCAGAGCGACCAGCATGTCGTCACCACGATGCGACGCGTGGACGAGAGCAATCGGCTTGCCGATGATCTGATCGCCAGACACCAACCAATCGATCGCGTTCTTCAAGCCACCTGGAATGCCTCGGATATATTCCGGGCTGCTGATCAGCAGACCGTCATTTTGGGCGATCAAACGCAGGAAATCTTGAACGCTTTCGGGAAGGTTGGGACCTTCAAGGTCAGGTGAGAACACCGGCAAACTTCCGACACCGTCAAAAACAGTGATAGCAATGTCATTGGGGGAGGCGGCTTTTATTGCCATTAACAGAGCCGTGTTCGTGGACTGTTGGCGGGTGCTGCCGGAAATTGCGAGTATTTTCATGGCCACAAATTATCGTGGCGAAGTGGCCGTTGCAATTGATAGCTCGGAGTTGTTCGATCGGTGGCACAACGGGGAAGCTTTGCGTCTTCAATCTTGCAAAAAAAAAGCTGCCAGGCGGCTGGCTGAGATGGAAAACCAGCGCCGAACGAAGCAAGAAAAAATCGGATCTGACCCGATAAGGAGAAAGATCACATGCCAATATCCTACTTGAAAATATCAGACGGACTCGAAGTTCGAACGCCGATTGGTGTCCCCAATCCGCATGAGGCTCTGAGAGCTGCGTTGAATGCTTTATCGCAGTTCGCCCGCCAGAAAAAATCGTCATAACTGTAATGGATTCCGGAAAGCGCCGATTGCGAGGATGAGTTTTTCCTTCACGATTGAATACCCGCCCGGTCTGGGCGTGTGATGCGAGAAATATAAATGCGTTACAGGATCCGCGCTGCGCGACCGCTTCTGCGTGTGGCATTGTTGTAGTAACTTGAAGCTTGCTGGACAGAGCGATGTTTGGACTGTTCCATGGCCTCGGGCAGAGTAATGCCTCTATTGGCAGCTTCGGTCAGATAGCCAGAACGCAGACCATGTGCTGAGATTTCCGTAGGGTCCAGTCCGGCCATCACGGCGCGTTGTTTGATGATGGCATTGATAGACTGCGGATCAAGGGCGCGCCGTGATACCGTTCCCCACCTGCCAATCGACCGGAACACACTTCCACTTTCAATTTTCGCAGCGACCAGCCATGCATTTAATGCTTCCACCGGCAGCCCCGTGAGATAGACGATGTCATCCTGTTCGCCGTTGGTGGTTTTGGTGCGGCCAAGATGAATGGCGAGAGAGGGCAGGGAACTGCCATCTTCCGCTGTGACAGGAGGCTCGGCGATCAATTGTTGGCAGCGCAGGGTGGCAACTTCGCTGCGGCGGCGACCGCCTGATGCAAAGGCAAGCATGAGGATTGCCCGGTCACGTAGATCCCTTAGACTTTCGCTTCCACAGGTGGCCAGCAGTTTTGACAGCACATCAGCTGTAACGGCCATGGTACTTTTGCGTTTACGGGCCTGTGGCGTTGCTCGAACGGCAAGCCGTATCGCGGATTTGAGGGCAGGGGAGGCGAATGCACCAGTATGACCGCGCCATTTTGTTAATGTCGACCATGATGCCAGTCTTCGACGTACAGTGTCTGGTGCGTGTGGGCCCGTTGCGCGCAGAAACCCTTGGTCACGCAGACTTTGGGACACCGGGTCAGGCATGCCATGGTCGGGATCGGCTATGCGCTTTTCCGGATCCCATAGATGGTGAGCAACAAACTTGAGAAGCAATGCCTCTGGCGCTGGCCAGGGCAGGGGGCTGCCGGTTGAAGCCAATGACCAGGCTTCGAGATAAGCAAGATCAGACGTAAGCGCCCGTAGCGTATTTTCTCCCATGCCCTGGTTGACGAGATGCCGCAATGTTTCGACATCCTGATCCGTTAGAAGCTCTGCGAGTTCGTCTCGGCGCTCGATTGGCAAAACGGCTGCAATCGTGTCGAGTTCTTCTGCTCGAAGCTGGACAGCGGTTTTTTCCGGTCGTGACATTTACGGCTCCTGCTCCGGGTTACGCTCGTACTTTCAAGACCCGCGATGGCGGTTATTTTCGATGATTTGCCATGACAGATCAACTCACCCGCGGAATGTGACGCCAGGTCTGTCACCGGCTCATTATTCAGACGAAGCTCGAATAGGCTCAATCAACCAGGTGCGGCAGAGTGTTTTTAGACATTTCACCATCAGTGGAGAACATCTCGTGATCTCAGCGTCATGCTAAGGGCGTTCAGTTTCGGCCGCAGGATGGCCCTGCGCGCGTTTTGGCGCTCGAGACGAGCAATTCCTCATCCTAGCCGTCTCTTCGTCTGTGCGGTCGAATTTGACGGTTTTTGCATGCGGCTGATGATCTCTGTTGGGCGTATAGGTAGTCTTGATCGACTAACTAGAATTAGGAGCCCATGAATTGATCACCGATGGCTGGAAATCTGGTGGTAATCGGGCTGCTAGTGCGAAGGCTCATCATTTCCGACCTTCAGCATAAGGAGGTAATCCTGATGACGATCGGTAAGGGTAGGGGACCCCAGAGTGACGGAAATGATTGAATTGCCATTTTCGAGTGTCGAGACAGCAGCAAGATTGAACACCGATGGCCACAAGGATCCGGACTTTCCACCTCTGAACTGAGGGATGGAAAAATCTGGGAGTGCTCTGCGGCTTGAGCCTATGAAGACTGATCGTACGATAAGCCGCCGTGGGTTTGGCCCATTTATTTGAATTCCGTATTTTTCCAAACCCCAGACGCCAAAAATCATGCTGTGCCGAAGGCACTCCAAAACCAGCAGCGACAAATCCCGAGCGGTGGAACGTTGCCCTTTGACCGCCAAACCGTGAGCATTCAGAAAGCGCGATGACTGCATCTGCAGGCGTGCCGCGACTGAATTCATCTCATCAATGAAACGGCTCTGGGCATCCAACGCGGAAGGTCCGATTGATCGGTCACTGAGAAGAATTGAGCCAAGCGAACGGGCTATGACATTGGCCGAAACGTTTGACGACGCCAGAAGGAGATTAATCAAAGCATGGCGAACGCTTAACCGATCATCTGCGCGGAGATTGTTTCCGGATCCCTCTACAAGATCCTCTGGCAGGACTAATAACTCCTTTGCCAAGGATATATCCTTTGCGTGACATACAGTCAGCGCGGTCACTGCCGTGAGCAGCTTGGTGATCGACGCTGGTGACGCAGGTCTGTCAGCGTTTTTTTCGAACAGCGTGGTCAATGGACTTTCGAGGCCGCCTGCTAAACGAATGCAGATTGCGCTGATGGCCGATGGACTGACATTGTCGATTACGTCCTGATGTTCGGAACTTTCCATCTCTTCCAACCATGCGCTGTGAGCAAAATCTGCCTGTTGGGGAGCCTACACGAAGGACGATAAATGTCATCAAACGTGATTTAGGGGGAACTGTCTGCTCGGCGAGTTGGATTGTGTCGTTGGTGTCGACCGCCGGTCCTCAGAAACGAGTGAGTGTCCACATGGGTTTCGGTGTGTCATTTCGTTTATGTGTCGCTCCGCAGAATGCCGATTGAGCGAGCAGAATGAGCCAGTTTAAACCTGTGCACGGCATGACCAGGCTGCGAGGCTTGCTGCGGTCGTGTTGGTTGACCCCACCTTGATTTGCAATGCTATCGTGGATGTGGCCTGCGGCGGCCTGCCGCTCGCTCAAACTGGAATGGCGAACGTACCCCCAAATGGTTTGACCCGACGGGGTTGTTGTCGAGCACTGACATCGATAGCGCCCAAAGAGGGATCAGACGATCGACATACCCAATTCGAAAGCTATGGTGAAGGCGTTGCGCTCGTCATTGGCTGGGCGCAACATTGACTTTCGCGTAGTGACTGCCTGGAAATCATGTCGCAGCAACTCGGTTTCCCGAACTGGAATACTTGCAGGGCACTGCTGGAAGTGAAGACGACAGTGAGCTCGACTATCTCCGTGCACCACGGCAGTCGGCAAAGGCTGCTCTATTTTACAAAACTGCGTTCCGCGCAAAAGTTTTGAGAAAACACCCTCATCAGGGTGAATTGATTGCGGTCGATATCATGTTGCATGGTCTGGCCGTAAGTGCGGTCCGTTCAAATCCGCGACGTGAGGCTGAGCAGTGGCGCAGCGGCCCCCTAAAGTGCCGGGATCTATAAGTATCGGTAATACGGCTCGATGTAAAAATGCCGCATCAGCGGTCGCGGCCACAAAGCCACCGGCGCCACCGAACGTGATGAACTGCAAATAGCTGCTGAAGGTCATAAGGTGATCGTGATCTTCGATCACTTCGGGCACGCATGGTCGATCAAGCAACGCGATAAGACGAACGGCGGACAGGCGGCATAAATGCTTTCATGCAGCCGGTCACGTGGCGCGTTAGATTTCCCGACAAGGCGACTGGCAGAGTTGGTTTTCTAGATAGTTCCGCTCAATTCTCCCGGCGATGCAATTGACTCCATCAGATCTTATCAAATCTGCCACGATCCTCATCTTGAGACGGAAATTGGCGATACACAGGAGCCATCGCGACCGGGAAGATGGCCGAAATAAGCAATCTGCGACTCCAGATCATCTACCATCGATAAGGTACACTTATCGATGGTAGATATACCAACTGTTAACCATACCCACTGGAGAACACTAAAACACATATAGCATTCGTTTAACAAATCATTTACCGTGATTTCAATGGTTTACGATCTTGCCAAATTGCCCATCCACACCCTGCTGAAACCGCTCAGCAACGCCACGGCAGCGTTTTGTCGTCTTGACGAGCGTATTGCACGCTCGACCGTCGGCGTCGGCTGGTGTGAACGCCAGAATTTTAGCGACGCGTGTGCTTCGCTATGGATCGATGGTGAGCTGGTGCATCTCGAAGACCTGGTGCTGCACGACGCCACTCGCGATGTGCGTGCCCCGACCCATGAACTGACCATCGCCCGCGATGTTCTGAAAACCCGACGGCGGATTGTCGCGCAGCCACCCGACTGGGCGCTGTCGCCAGACGGTATTCGCAGTCTGCGCGAGGACCGAACCGAGCAGGCGTGGTCTGTAGCATCGTCGGGCAAAGCAGGAATGGGCGTGGCAAGTAAGATCGTGGATGACGACCCGGCGGCAGGGCAGGGGACGTCTGAAGACGGCGATGCGGATCAGCCGTCTGGCGAGTTTGCCGAGATTGATGCGCTCTTGGCCCGCACGGAAGCCGCCATCGCCCAAGCGCGAACACCGGGTCGGGTCGGCCCGGCCGAAAAAGATCCGCTGGTCTATGATCTCGACTGGGATGAAGATGCCCGGCTGGATGAATGGCGCACCGTGCTGCGGCAGGCCAGAGACTTGCCACCGATGCTGCAGTCGATTGTGGTCCTTGATGCCTGGAACAGTGTCGATGTGTTGCAGCACGCGCCGTGGTTGGGGCGGTTGTTGTCGGCCGCGCTGTTGCGGCAGGCCAGCATCACCACCCAGAATCATCTCGCCGCCATCAACACCGGCCTGAAAACCATTTCGGTCGACCGCCGCCGCCATCGCAGTCGCGAAGTCAGGCTGTTGGCAATAACCGAGGCATTTGTCGCGACAGCCGAGATCGGTCTAAAGGAACATGACCGGCTGGCACTGGCCCGCCAGATGATGGAGCGCAAACTTTTGGGGCGCCGCGCCTCGTCCAAACTGCCCGAGCTTATCGAACTGGTGATGGCAAAGCCGCTGGTGTCGGCCGGCATGATCGCCAAAACCCTCGACGTCACGCCACAGGCCGCACGGCGCATCGTCCAGGAACTCGGCCTCCGCGAGATGACCGGTAGGGGAAGGTTTCGGGCGTGGGGGTTGGTTTGAAGCGAAATTAACAATCGTTTGTGTCGCAGCGAAATGGGATGCCGCTGAAAGACCTATGGTGCGCACCTTACCTGTTACGCCTTCTAGTTCAATTACTCGCGACAGCATTCTATTGTTTCATTGGCCTCTAGGAGGTTGAGACAATATGCCGACATTTTGCGAACTTCCGTTCAGCAGCAGGTTAGATCTCACTACCTATCTTTCTCCAACCACGAAGAATATGAAACAGGAAGATAAACGAAGCAGCATCGACTGATTGTGGAGGAACTCGCCGGCTCCGGCGCAGAGCAGCATGCGACGCTGGTCCAAGGCCGCTAGCAGAGGTAGCCTTCATAGGCCGGCTTCGTCAAGGTATTGGTGACGATGGCAAGCATATGGAACAGAAGGGCCTAGAAAATATACAACCTGTAGCTTATTGTCTCGAATAGGGACAATTACGGGGCCGCCTGACGTGGATGCTATTAATACTTTAGCAATCGATCAACCGATCGAGATCAGCTTGCCACCACTCAACTACGGACCGATCAAGACATCCGTCGGTACGATACAATGTTGTCTCCGGGTCCAGCAAACTGTCTCTGCTCAGCCGTCTGGCGAAGTCGCGGTAACATCGAGGTCTAAGGAAACTGTTTACACAATAAACGACGGAGAGACCGTTCTCATCACTGAACGCTCGAATTTGGCCCGACCAAAAAATGTAGATGGAGTTCTGCATCGGAAATTAGATGGGAGTCTTTCATGGAAATCCCATCGTGTCATCGACGAGATGATTGAGATCGCCGCGAAGTCAGGATGGCAAACTCTTCTCGATTCTATCGCCAGTTCTTGGCCTTCTTCATTTCACTTCCATCACGAAAAGCAAAACGCAGATGGCACTGTTTCCAGTGGGAATGAGGGCCTTCGCCCTCCTCAGATCGGTGCTTTACATGCCATCGGCGCTCACTGGAGTTTAACCAGCCAACCAGCAACTGTGGTCATGCCGACCGGCACTGGCAAAACAGAAACAATGCTGGCGACTCTTGCGGCCTACGATTGTCGAAGCGTTCTAGTCATTGTCCCAACAGATGCATTGCGCAGCCAAACAGCAGGAAAGTTTCTGAATTTTGGCTGGCTGCGGAGACTCCACGCGTTGGATGAAGACGTACACAACCCCATTGTTGGCATCATAAGTAAACGGCCGAAATGTCTAGAAGACCTCGAAATATTTGAGCGTTGCCATGTCGTGATCAGCACCATGTCGGCCTTCCAAGGCAACAAGGGTGCTGAGGAGAACGGCGAAGATGAGGACGAACCCGATGACGAGATTGCTGGTGAGGCGGATGACGACGCCATCGACACGACCCCTTTTAATTTGGCGGAGAAAATCGCTGAACGCGTCAAGGTTTTGTTCGTAGATGAAGCACATCACGTTGCAGCTAAAGGTTGGAGTACTTTTCGCCGTGCCTTTCGCGATCGGAAGGTTTTACAATTTACCGCCACGCCGTTTCGGCGAGATGGTCTGCTGGTCGACGGACAGGTTATATTCAACTACCCGTTGCGCCGTGCGCAGGAAGAAAACTATTTCAAGCCTATCACGTTTCAGCCGATCTACGAGCCGGTTTCATCTAAAGTTGATGCGGTTATTGCAGAGGCCGCAATTGCGCGGTTGAGAGACGATCTCGCTAAGGGCTTCAACCATTTAATGATGGTCCGCTGCAAGAACATTACCAAAGCTCGAAAAGTTCATGAAATCTACGACAGTCTAGCAAAGGACCTAAAGCCGCTTCTTCTCCATTCCAAAGTTGGCAATAGTGATGCTCTTATAAAACAGCTTCGCGCAGGAGAGAGCCGTATCGTAGTTTGCGTTAATATGCTGGGCGAAGGTTTTGACCTACCTGAACTGAAAATCGCGGCGATTCACGATATTCACAAGAGTCTAGCGATCCTGTTGCAGTTTGCCGGTCGTTTTACCCGGAGTAGCGGCGAGAACATCGGCGATGCCACAATCATTGCCAACATTGCCGAGCCAAATGTCTCTACTGCGCTTGAACGGCTCTATAGCGAGGACGCGGACTGGAACCAGCTACTTTCTGAGCTAAGTTCTGATGCTGCCAAGGAGCACGCCAAGCTTATCGAATTTCTTCAAAACGCGAAGCCTATCGTCGGTGAAGAAGATGATAGCGATACTGAAATTTCCCGCAGGCTTTTGCGCCCGACTTTGAGCACGCTTGTCTACAACGCCAAGACATTCAGGCCCAAAGCCTTTGTCGACGGATTACCGGAGCAGCTTGTTCCGTATAGGGCGTGGCTGCATGGCGAGGACACATTGTTCTTCGTAACGAAGTCTCAACCCTACCTGAAATGGTGTCGTTCTAAAGCTGTGCGAGACACGGAGTGGGCACTGTTCGTATTACATTTCGACAAAGCCCGCAGCCTACTCTACCTCTCGTCTAGTGACCACTCATCGGATTTTGTTGGTTTGGCAACGGCGGTCGGTGCGGATGATCTGATATCCGGTGAAGTAATTTTCAAGTCACTCGGGAAGATTGCGCGACTACTCTTCCAAAACATTGGCTTAAAGAAGCACGGCAGGCGCAATCTATCCTATGCGATGTATACCGGTGCACAGGTTGAAGAGGCGCTGGGCCTCACCGAAAAAGGTGGTTCAACTAAATCGAACCTGAGCGGCATCGGCTGGGAGGACGGGAAGCAGGTCAGCATCGGATGCTCAGTCAAGGGTCGGATATGGTCCCGCGACAAAGGGACGATACCCGAATTCAACGAGTGGAGCGAAAAACTTGGCGAGAAGTTGCAAGATCCAAAGATCGATCTCAAAGACCTACTCGCAAACGTCCTGATTCCGACGGAAGTGACGACACTTCCAGATGCAGAATTACTCTGCATGGAATGGCCGTACGAAATTGTTCGGGAATCGGAAGAGCGTGTGGAAATCATCCGTGCGGGTGTGACCTACTCGTTGATGATGTGCGACATCGAGTACCTCTCTATCGACCGCGAGGCTAACACCATTAAGTTCCGATTGGTTGAGGCGACCGCAGGTGAGCTGGGGACATTCTTGTTCGAGTTAGGCGGCGAGAACGCGTTCTCAGTGAAGCAGGAGAAAGGTCACGCACTTACAATTTCAATCGGAAGAATGTCAAAGCTGCTGGCAGAGTTTTTCTGCGAACGCCCCCCTCTATTCCGGTTCGTCGACCTAACTGAACTCGACGCCAATCTGCATATCAGACCGCAAAATCCTCAGGAACTTGCGATCCCAGACGATCGCTATGAGCCCTGGGTTTGGAAAGGCGTGGACATTACGAAGGAGTCGATGTGGAAGGATGGTGTACAGCGAGAAACTTCAATCCAAGGCCACGCCGCAAAATATTTCGTAGATGGTGAGTTCGATGTCGTATTCGATGACGACGCCAGTGGAGAAGCCGCCGACCTTGTTTGCCTAAAGCTTTTAGAGGATAGTATTCGTGTTGTTCTCGTCCACTGTAAATTCTCTGGAGGAGTTAAGCCGGGAGAGCGCGTCAAAGATGTTGTTGAAGTTGCATCGCAAGCTGTCCGCTCGACAAAGTGGAACGCGAGATTCCAGCAGCTCTGCGCGCATATCCGAAGGAGAGAAGACGCACTTAAAACGGGAACTCGTCCGACAAGATTCCTCAAAGGTGATGTGGCTACTGTCGCTCAAATGGTCAAAGTCAGCCGTTTAAAGCCTGCGATCACTGAAATCTTGATCGTGCAGCCTGGTCTTAAAAAGGGGAGCGTGACCGATGATCAGTCACAAGTACTTGCAGCAGCTCTTACCTATCTCAAGCAGACGATCAACGTTGATTTGAGCATCGTGTGCAACAGCTGAGCGCAGAAAAGGTGCGCCATTAGCTTGCTCCCCCATTCGTCCGTAACCTTCGACAAGCGCCGTGCGATAGGCGTTACACGCATCTTTGTCTGCAGATGCCACAGATGGCCCATCCGTTTTACCGTTGTCAAGTTCCCCCCCCAAACCTGTGGTTCCTGAGAGTCGATTAACTGAAGGGGTTGAGGAAAGTGGTGCGAACATCGTGCTGCACGATGGGGGTCGTCGGTTCACATCCTCAAAAGCGAGGCTGTATATTTGGCGCAACATCACGACCGAGGAAAGCCGATAGTAGCGTCAGAAGTATAGCAATGAACGCGAAAGCAGGAAACAAGGCGTTCACCCCGCCGTACGCGTCTCCCCACTGTCACATACGATCAGGCGGCCACTCCAAGCCCAGAACCGGGAAAATTGCCGAAGTTGAGGCCCATAGAAGCCGTAAAGCGATCGCGATAGCCGCTCCATACAAAACTTGTCGGCTTATCTGAAAGTACCTTCGTAGCAGATACGATATGCAAATTCGTAGATCTTCGTACGGGCGTACACCATACTGCTTCCACTGGCTTTGCTGATAAGTGAAGTGCTTTGTTTAAAGCAGACCACCTATTCCCCAAACGCTATGCCAAATCGCGCAATTTCTTCCTCGGTGCCCGCCACTTCGAGTAGCAAATTTGCACGACTCGTCGCGACGTATACAAGTTCCGGTTCACGGATATCCTCTATTCGTACGATGAAGACGCACGGACGGGATAGACCTTTGAACCGCCGGACGGTGTCGAAAATAATTCGCTCCGCATGGATATTATCTGCCCGGCACGATTCAGCGCCTGCGATACGAAACAAGCCGCCTTCAACATCGCTCGCCCGACCCGTCAAAACGGCAATTTGGCCAGGGGTTGCCTGGCCGGAACGCACCAGATGTGCAATGCGCTCGTTGAGGCGTGCAAAAGCCAAATCGGACCGCTTTACGCCGATTGCACCAACGGCCTCTCCTTCCGGTCCAGCAGCACGGTTCGACTTTCCTTGGTACCACCTCGACATGAGGGCATGAATTTTGCGAGTATTTCGGAGATTGCGGGTAAGCGAGATACTGGATTGCGGCAAAGCGCGAATGAAAGTGTCGTCCTGAGCGAAAAGCCGTTGGTTGTCATCGTAGAACACATAAAATTCACCGATGTTAGTATCACGCAGGCACAGCCTGAGAGCGTTGAGCCAGCTGTCTCGAAAATCTTGTCCCTCATCGATAATGACTGTATCAAATCCGAGTTCGGGGCTCGAAGTAACGGCTTCGACAAGAGCTTCCGGAAGCAAGGTTTCGAAATATCCCGGACCGCTATTCCGTGGAAGTGGCGTGCCTGATTGTTCGGCGATTGTACGGCAGATTGAGTGAAAGCTCGCAACCATCAGGTTTTGTCGATCCTTGCAGAGCTCTTTGAGATAGTTAGCCAAGGGAGCGTTGAAACACGTCAGGAGCGTCCGTCGACCGTCCGCCGAAGACCGGAATGCCTTCTCTATGGCCAGAACAGTTTTTCCGCTTCCGGCGCCACCGGATATCGCCATCTCACGATTGTCTTCGAGCGAGTCGAGGAGCCACGCCTGTTCGGCTGTCAGCCGCTCGATCACCTGTGCATCCTCGGCAAGACTCGTTCCAATGTGAGCGCGCAATTCGAAGTGACCTGTTACCAGCTCGTCCAAGGCATGCATACCGTCGAGGCCGAGTGGCTGCTCACGGGTATCTCCACCTTCCCTGATCCGATCAACCAGCCATTTCCCCAGAGTATCCATGTCATCGCCGAACGCTATGATGTCGAGCGGTGCGTCAGGACCAAGTGCGCGCGTGGGTTTGGCGCTCCCCGGCAGAACCGCGGCATGGCGAGCGCGGATAAATCGTCGACCCAGCCGCCTGTTGTCGTTCAGCCGCTTCAAAAAGTGATGCTTGCTGCTCCTTGCCTGAGCAATGGGATTTTTGATCTTGAACCGGAACCCATCCCGATCTGTGCTTAGCCACTGCTCATCCTCTTCGCGGCAACTCACGCGCCCACCTTTCACTTCGATAAACAACAACCCGTACTGCGCATGGGCCAGAATGAAGTCCGCTTCTCCATCGTGCTCGGCGCCGTCCGTGTCAGCCTGATGCCAGGAGCGAGAATAGTAGCAAACATAGTCGTCCGGGACTTGGTCCCGGATACGATCGTACACTCGAATTTCCGAAGAGCGTTTTGGATCACTGAGGATATGTGGGGCCAGTGTCTTTGGATGCATGCGAGCCATTTCAGTTCCCTTTTTCCAAGAGTTTGCGGAAGAAGCCGAGTGACGGATTCTGGGGAGTGCCTACGAGCAGACTCCGATCGAGATGGCGATTAAAATGCTCGCACGAAGTCTCCGGTACGAAGGCGCAGCAATGACACGCAGCAGATCCGGATCCCTCAGACAAAGACAGGATGCCGGTGCTGCAGAGCGGGTCGGAGGAGCACCACTCCATATCGCGAAGCGCTGCGAGAAGTACCGGCTCCAGCTCGTTCGCTCGCCCTTTGCGCGAAAGACCGCCCAGCGTCCCGTCTGCGTCAGGGGCCGAAGTGTAAAGCAGGAAACCGCACATCCCGCCTTGCCCCGAAGATACATAAAGCCGCTCGCGTATCGAGGCAGTCGAATATCCGCTGTCGAGCGACAGACGCTCGGCCACCGCATGAGCCGTTGTATGAACAAGAAGAAATCTCGGTGAAATTTCCATTGGAAATGGGCGGTCCGAGCCATTATGCTCCTCCCAGGCGCGTTTGGCGGCCGCATGAGCTGCGGCAGCGCGAGCTTTGACCTCCTCTTTATTTTCCCATTCACTCACGCTGTCCGGAGCGAAATTCAGAAAGATACCCTCTCCACGAACCTCCACTGCAGGGAGCCAGTTCAGCTTTTCGCGAGACAAGGGAGCGATTTTTGCATTCCGATCCTCGGCCTCTGCCGGGCTCAGACGCGTGAAACCGCGCAGTGCACGAACCTCACGAAGTCTGTCGACCGAGACTAGGTTGGAAAAGTAGGTCTCAAGTGAGGCGGGGACCCGCTGAGGATTGATCTTGAACTCTGGAAATTCTTCGTCCCGTCGAGGCCCAGAGCAAAGCATCATGTGCTCGTTCAGGCGGAGATCGGCTGAGTCGCTCGACAGTATTGTCAGCAAGGTCTTTATCTTCGCGGTAAGCTGATCCGCTGTCACAGATCGATCCGGCCATTCAGGATGGATTTTTTGACGGACATAGCGGGGCAGCTGTTCCGGATCGTCAAGCTCCTTCAGGTCGTCCCAAAACCGCTCAAGGTCGTCGCGAAACGAACCACCGAACGGCGGCACATCTAGTGCTGAGGCAATAACCGGAAAATAGGCGTTGGACGCGCCACGCTGAATGGCTACGGGCTCGTTTGTACACTCGCAACCCTCGCCCTTGAGCCAAGGTTGAAGACCATCGCAGCGAATCTTCATGGATTTGAGCGTGCCGGGGCTCAACGCTCCATCAAGATCTCTTTCTGCCGCGCATTCGGTGCAGTGAACCCGCAATCCCTTTAGGCCGGACCCGGCGCCCTTGAGCTTTAGCGGTTTCCTGCGGCACCCTTCGGCATGGCGAGGCCAGGATGCCCACGGGAAGTCCTGGAGATGTCCATCAAGGCAGGTGACCACAAATCTGACTGGGACAACAAATGCTTTTTTGGCTCGTCGCCCGCGACCCGTACTGCAGGCAGAGCAGAAAAGTTCGGGCCGATCGGTTTCCTTTCCCCACGAGTGACTACGTTGTAGAAGCTCGCATTTAGGGCACACATGCCAGTCGGGAAACCGGTAGGCTGGTAATAGCCGGTCACGATTTACATTGTTCACCCGCTCCTGGCCCACAGGAGGAAGGCGAAATCCTCGAACGCCCAGTCGAGCCTGAAGTGGTTCGTGCGAGATGCGCTGGTCGTTCAATAGCCCTTGCCGGGCTGAAAACTGATCCCACGCCTCGAGCCCCGCAGCGACAACAGAAAGTGGCGCGCCTCCGTCTCCGCGAAAGTCGATAATGGCACCCGGTCCGTTGCCTGAAAGGACTTGGCTCCGTCTGATGTTCCCGATTGGTTTCATTGTCTGTCCTCTCTGCTGCGGGCCTGTTCGACCAGTACAAATGGAGTCGATGCCTCAACTGAGCGAAGGCTGTTGGGTGTGGGCCTCTGGTACCGATACCGGCTTTTGTTTCCCCGGGCTGCAGCGGTTTCGGCGGAGGTCAGAAGAGCGGGGTTGTAATCGTCCCAGTATGACTTGAGCCCTTGGAAATCGAACCAGTCATTCAGGAACTCATCCAGTTGCTCTCGTGATGCGTCTGCTTCACCGGGATCAATTCTGCGTACGCGTTCGACGATGCGTTCCAGCAAGGCTTCCGCTTCTCTCTGGTGATCGTCAATCGCTCCGGGATCTGCCATGCCGGCCACAAGATGACGAACCAGTGCAACGAAGGGAGCGTGTAACGCCCTGTCTCTGGCGCGCGGGGCGAAGGGGGTAACGCTTGTCGCTTCGACCTCTCTGTAGAGACTGTTATGCCAGCTTGCGAACGTCTCGTAGCGGCTTCGATCCCGGGACTTTGCCGCGTTGAAGAGGGTGACCACAAGCCCCGGCCAGCGCCGATCTCGACCAACGCGGCTGGTCGCCTGGATGTATTCGGCGATTGTCTTTGGCTGTCCGTTCACAAGCATAAGTCCGAGCCGTGATACGTCCATTCCAACAGAAATCATATTGCTCGCGAGCACGATATCGACATGCTCTTCATCCTGCCAGCCACGCTCCAGATTTTTGAGATATCGGGGGATGTCGTTTGACCGGACCCGGCTGGTAAGCTCGATCTGGTTGTCGGTAAGGCGTTCAGTCTCGCCAGCGCTGCGTGCAGCATAGTCGCCAATGCTCCTCGTCACGTCATCACGCATCAGAACGAGTGCGCCGCCGAGCTCACGCAAAGAGTTAAAGTAGTTGATCAGTGTCCAGTAGCCGTCACGGACATGATCTTGGATTGCCGGATCCGTCGTAGCCTGCAGCAGAGTAGCTGAGACGGCTTGCTGGGTGAATTTGGCAGACCGGCCGACTGTACTGATCCCGACATACCTACGTCCGGGTAGCGTCCTGTCCTCGACGGCAAATCCCGAGTCACTGTAGTCCAAACCGGGTGGCGGAAACTGGAAGGAGGTTCTGTCGAAAAGCGCGCGAATCTGTTGGGATGCGCGCCGGATTGTTGCGGTTGAGCCAATAACCTTGGCGCGACGCCCGTCGGACGTACGGCAAAGTTCGTCAACAGCGGTTTCATAAAGACCTGCCAAGCTTCCAAGCGGCCCGGAGATAAGGTGCAATTCGTCCTGTATGATAAGATCCGGCGGCGCTGCGGGAGTACCGATCCCGAACAGCTTGCCAGTGTGCTGATTACGGGTGATCTGCGCATATTTGTCCACGGTGCCAATCACCAAGGTTGGCTGCCTGTTGTAGACATCTTCATCGACTGTCCACACCGGCAGGCGCTCCATACCGGAAGAAACGGCGCATCCCGTGGTCTCGCATCGCACTTCTACGCAGCTGCGGTCCCGAGCAACCCTCCAGTCGAGCGTCCCGTGGCAGCACGGGCAGGCGCGAAGCTGCGCTGGAGAGTTCTCGCTTTCGGGAAAGAGGGCTGCCTCGGCATCCTTGACGAAATTCGGAGTGGCGCCCTGACCCACCCACAAGCCGAGCGAAATCGGTGTGTCGGTAGCGAAGTGCGAAGGAACCTCTGCAGCACCGGCTTTTGCCCTACCTTTCCGGATCATTTCGCACGCGAGCACGAGAGCTGCGGCGCGCTCGAACTGCTGAACCGTGAGAAGGCGAAGCGTATAACGCATGAAGGTTGTAACACCACTTCCAGCCGGATCGCCCTTTGCCCGGAGTCTGCGAAGAAAGATAGTGAATGCGGTCAGCAGTAGATATGCTTCAGTTTTACCACCACCCGTTGGGAACCAGAGCAGGTCCATGGTCTCCCGGTCTTCATCCTCAGTCCGCGCGATCGAAGATAGGCATAGAAGGGCGAAGCCCAACTGGAAGGGTCGCCATTTCAGTCCGTCCGGGCTGGCGTCACTCCGCCAGGAATATTGAAGCGCCATGGCAGCGTTGGCCAGACGGAAAGCCGCCAGCGCATTTTCGTCCGAGCGGAGAAGGTCGATCCCCGAACGCATGCGATTTTCCGCAGTACGGCAGGTGCGCATGTGAACATCGCCCTGTCCAGCGAGACTCGTCGGCAGATCGGGGACCCGGCCTTCAGCCTCTGTTATCCAGTCGCCGTAGGCATCGACGAATGAGTTCAGTCCCGAGACCAGATTTTTATCATCTGTTTCTGCCAAGGCGAATGCGGACAGAATTTTGTCAACGGAACCTCCCCGAAAGGTGCCAGCACCGCTTGCGCTGACAACGTATACGGTTGATTCCGGAAACCAGCTCGTGGAAATCCAACCTACGGTACCGCCAGTCGGTTCATCCCAGATTGCCGAACATGTATGCCCCACCGCCCATTGCTGGGCCTGACGATACAACAGGGCAGAACTCGATCGATCTTCATCGTCCAGATCCGGCGCGCTCGCGGGAGCCGGTTTCGGCACGAAGCTGCAATCGGCCTCACACCACACCGTCATCTTTACCTGAAAAAGCGCGGCTTTCTCATTAGCAGAACGACTGACCTTCTCTGACGGGCAGGCGTCGTTGCTGATGGCTAGCGTGACCAGCAAGAATGATTTCCATGGTGCGATCCGAAAATGAAGCGTTACACCCGGTTGCCCTTTGTCGCCGAGGTTTATTCCGGGAAAGCCCGGTTGCGACGCAACATGGAGGTCAACAAGGATCTCGGCGCATCGCGGGTCTCTTTTCCAGTTCTGCTGCTTTCGTGTCTCGGGCTCCTTATCTTCTTTTGCCTCGTGCTCGACGTAGCGAGCACCATCAACCCGGATCCTCAGAAAAGGATTGTCTCCCGCAGACGCTATTGCAAAGGACAGGCCAGCTGTGCTCGGGCGAAAGGTGGACGCGGCCTTTACGCTATCAAGGGCAGTGCCGTTGATCTCCGCATCCTCACTCTCAGCCGCCTCATCGTCCTCTTCGGCGGGGATCGCCGTTCTCGGCGGAAAGAGGATGCCGGTAAGGTAGCGATCGGTAGGACGGTCAGATATCACCTCTTCGGGTGCCTGCGGACCCATCAGATCCGCTTTCATCCGGTCAATTAGTGTGTCTCGCGCATCGGACATAGTTGTCCCCCCTTTAAATTCATCCCGAAACTTTGGCGAAGCCACCCAGCAAGGGCATCAGTGCCAGGGATGACTCCCTCGTGGCTGTTCCAGGCACCACAACTGTTGTGGCCCCTGTAATTGAAATCCCGGATACCTCCGGCAGTGCGGACTCTTCCGGAGCCTTGATTATCTCTCGAAGCACGTCAGTAAATTGCTGGCCAAGTATGCCAATCGGCGTTCCGTCGGTATGCAACCGAACCAGTAACTGGTCACTGCTGATTGGCACGGCATCGGCAGTCAATCGATCAGCTGACGCACGCCAGATGGAGTCGAAGACAACTTGTGGAGGGGCACAGTGGCCAGATTTCATAAATCTGCTCCATTCGATGAGGTCCCCCTCAAGACCGATTTCAATCTCTCGATAATCCCGTCGCGCCCGCCAGTGTCGTTCGGGAGACCCGGCTGTGTAGAAGCGACCTGTGGGCGCCCATCCCGTACGAAGCTCATCGCTGGCACGCGTGGCCGCTACATAGAGGATGCGTGCCTCCTCTGACCAGTCAACACCTTCCTCCCGACGTTCCGCGTTAAACAGCACCAGGACACGATCTGACTGCCGCCCTTTAATGGAATGTACGGTCGACAGAAGCGGTCCGGACGTTCCCTCATAATCACTGATTAGGTCTGGTGGTGGGTATTCAAGCCCCTCGGCGATTCGGCCAACGGCAAGCTCGCTGCGACCTGTGTCGTCGAGCTCGCGCAGGATCTCCCAGCATTCATCAGGCGATCGGGAAATCGAGTCTCGGTAGCCTGCATACATCTGGCCGAATGTTTCTCTGTTGATTCTTGTATCCGGATCCAGTCCACCGAGGCAGGCGCCAATCCAAGGTTCGATACGCAACGGCCTGTCGTTAAGTCGGATGCGAAAGGGCCTTTTCTTCATGCGCATCGCTTCTGCGGCTTCAAGAAGGCTCGACCGGTACCGGGTGAGGATCAGGCCGCGGGATGTTGACGGGTGTACGGTGTAGTCGCGAATCCGTGTCTCCGAGGCGCTTTTTTCAATCAGGTCACGGAGTTCGAAATATTTGTTCCGGGTTACAGGGTCGTGATCGCGAAGAAAATCGCGGGCTGACCGGAAGAATGACCGAAGACTGTCAGTTCTGGCGCGGTGATCCGTCGATATCCGCATCATGCGAAATTCTGATAACTGCTGGACATGATCAAGAAGCGTATCGCTCTCGCTCCGGGAGCTTTGGTATCCGTAGATCGCTTGGGCAAAGTCCCCTAATACTGTTACGCCGCATTTCGGATGGACTTTGTTGATCAGTGCTTCACAAAACGCCTTTCGCGATCCGACAAGGTCCTGCGCCTCGTCGATGATTACGTGTTCAAGCGGGTCGATGAGATTTCCCACAAGGGGGTCTCGCGTTCGCAGAAGACTCGCCGCGGCCTGAACGGTCGTATCATGAGCGCCTGCCATTCTTCCGCCGACGGCCACAAGTAGTCGTGCAGCATATGAATCGAATGTATGTATCTGCACCATTGCGACGCCCGGGATGGACGAAAGGCGATTTTTGATCCTCTCTCTCAGCTCGGCGACTGCAACACGGGTAAAACTTAACAGAACAATCCGGGAAGGCGCTAATCCTTCCTCTATAAGCCTCATCACGCGCTCTGCAGCAGTGTTCGTCTTGCCGGCACCTGGTCCTGCCTCCACCACAATGCGCTCATTACCGCCAGCCGCCGCTACAAGCAGCTGCTCCCTATCTGGCGCATATTCGGTTCTTGGTTCTTTCTGCGACGGCACACCGCACCAGTCTCGCAGGAACAAAGCATTATCCTCCCCTATCGACCAAGAGCCCAAGCTCGGATTGAAGCTTCCGCAGAGCGAAAGCAGGATGATAGTTTCCAACGGAACTACCTCGTTAGAAGAGACTTGGCCGTCAGCGGTCAGAAAGCGTGACGGGATCGCCTCTGTTGTCGTTCGCCGTGTTTCAAGCAAGTCAAGAAGTGTCGCGGTGGCCTGTCCAGAGACTGTCGGGAATAGCTCGTGACGTCCGCGATCAACAACTTCTCCATGATCGCCAAGCCCAATGACCCGACCATCTGGCAGCGCAATGCGCCGGTGCGGCACAGCGATAAGAACTTTCTCACCATGAACGAGCCCGGTGCCAATATCCCCGGCTCCGCAGAGTACATCGATAACGGTTTCAATAACCAGCCGGCAGGCCGCACGATGATTTTCACCAATGAAACCCGATATCCATTCGCAAACAGAATATCTGCTGACGCCTCTTCGAGCTCTGACCATCGCGCGAACAAGATCGGCAATAATGCCCCGGTCGAAGTCATTGTCCTTGTAGATTTTATCCAGTCCGGCAAAGTAATACGATTTTAATTCCAAGGCCTTTACTCAACAACCACACATTGCAAAGATTGTCTGCATGAGTGATTCGCGTCAATGAATTTCAGTTGCAGGACACGCAAATTGTTACTCGTCGCCAATTTGTTGTTGTTGGAATTCTCCCATGCCGGTTGATGCTAACCTGAAGGATTGCCATAAATCGTTGGGTGATCGCTTCAGGCAACTGTCAGTTGATCGCTCAGGTCTGCCGGTTTTCGCGATCGAGCACGGCCTCGACGCTGATGCCTTGCAAATGCTCCGTCGGCAGGTATCGAGACAGCTTGAAATAGATCCGAATCTTGTAGGCGTGAGTTGGGGTGTCAGCTACCTACCACTCGTCGTGCTCGCTGCTGAAGTAGGTTACAGATACCGGGGAACTGGCACCGATTTCTGGCCATTACTTACGCAGGATCTTGACCTTGATCCACGATCAATTTCTCCAGTAAATCTCTCGCAACTCTTTGAATTGGGGCATCGGAATTTTGGCCTTGCCCGACCCGGTGACAGTCCTTGGGAGCAACATTTCCCACATATTTCCTGGCCGATCGGAAATGCAGCAGTTCCCCTTGAGGTGCAAGGGCCGCTCGCCTCGGCTTTAAGAGCCGCTGTCCGGGCCGGTATCTCCCCGGACAACAAGGATACTCTTCTCGGCTATGTCCGCAATTTAGCATCCGGGCAGTCGGGTCGACGTTTTGAAAACTGGTTGCAGCGAAGCGATCTGTCGCGCGAGGTGATGGCGCGACTGCTTGATCCCGCTGCAGATGGCTGGCTTACCGAAACGTTTGTCCGCCGGCTGGACGCAGACGTGCGTCGCGATGTCGAGTCACGGAGGGCTATCGGCGAAGCGAGGCGCCTGACAGCGCGAAGATCCGGGCGGCAGGCTGAAGTTCCGGCGTCGAGATTCCTGGTTGCGCTCGACGGCGATATCGTCGTCAGGCTTTCAGTAAGAGGGCCTGTCCTGACTGCTGAACTTCGTGATCATGTTGTCGCTACCCTGCGACTGCAGGGAGATGTTCTCGGGACTACGATGTCACGGGACGTCATCCACCTTCGCCACTTTCTAGCGGGGGGAGAGCTGGATCTCGGTACGACCGCAGATTGGCCCGATTCACCTTTGCAGCGCGGCCATGTAACGACAGCCCTGTCGTCACAGGCCGCACAGCTCCTAGACGGCCTGCAGCCCGAACAGACAGAATTTTTCCGGCTGGAGAAAGAAACGCAAGCAGCCGTTGCGCTAATGCACGGTGAGCAGATCGCGCAAGATTCAAAGATTGTCAGGATCCGCAATGACGGCAACGGCCTGTCTGTCATCCAGAGGCTTGACGCATCTTCGACCAACGATGTCGAGATACTCAGAAAGCACGGTCTGAGTGTGCGTAGTGGACGGCCCATCGTCTTGTCGGGATTGCCTATGGCAGGGGCCGGCGGTCATTTCGCGACCGGCTTTCCTCTATTGGCAAGAAAAACATCCAATCAGACAGCGCTGGTACTTGATCAGAATGCTACGGCGAACGACTGTCTGGCAATTGATGGATGCGAATGGGCAGTATTCATGCCTGAGACCGGAGAGCATACAGTAGGTCCGGAAGGTTTTGATGAGGCTTCCCACTTGCCGTTCTGGATGGTCGATCCGCCTGACATCGACGCGGCGAGTATTGCCCTCCATCCCGTTGGTGCCACGCTTGCCGACCTGATGGAAGGAACACTGGAAATCCGGATCCGCGCGCCTCTTCCACTTGAAAATGTTGCGGTCCAGATCAGACTTATGGTGGCGGGTGAAGAAGATCTCGTATCGGAAGACACGTTAGACCGGTTGCCAGTCCACATCGCTGGACGCATGCCGCTGCTCAGGGATCTGAGAACATCGCTAACAAAGCGAGGCATTGCGTCTGCTGCGGCCGCGCGGATGCAGGTACGTCTGGAAGGGGTGCTAGCAGAGCAGTTTGTGCTTCAGCCGACGACACATCTTTTCCTCTACGATGAGCACCGCCGGTCGTGGAGCCAAGCGCAGCACAGCGAGCGGGAGGTCGCCTCGCGGGTGGCAACGCTTTCAAAGCTGTTTCCGTCAAAGTCAACTGCTACAAAAGATGAACTTACGCTGCTTCTCCCTGATAGTGAAAACTGGGGAGCTCTCGGAGCAGGCAAGATTCTTCGTGAGAAGAACGTGTTTCGTTTGGGGCAGATGGCTTACGTTCAGCCGCAAGCTCCTCGCGCAGTGAGAGACGCATCCTCGAGGGATGGTGTTCCCGGTCTCGCTGAGATGACAGGCGCCTATCTTGCCTGGCGCCTTGCAGAGGCCGGTGATCCGGTTGCTCATTGGTTGCAGCATAAAGGTGCTGACAGCCTTGAAGCCGGTCTGGTGGGTCTCCTCTGTGGGGACAAGTGGCGACAGATCGAAGAGCGCCTGAATCTTTCAGTCCTATCGCCCGCTGGCGCACTCTACGTCAGTGCGGAACAACACGGTCTGTTGTCCGGCGATGATCTGCCATCGGTTGTTCGCTCGCCTGATGCTGACTTTCTTGCTCGAAGGATCAGGATGCGCCTCCATCAGGCAATCCAGGATCACGAGACCGCGATAGCCGAATGGAGTGACGACCTCGGAGGCGAACTCGATCTCGCTGTCATCGAAGCCTACGATGATCTGCGCAAGCAGATGCTTGACGAGGGTCGCGATGCCTTTGAAGAACCTGACATGACGCGCGACGCTCGCACGTGGTTGCTTGCACTGGAGCGCGCGCGCGACATCCCTCGTCTGTCGATGTTCCAAGCGCTTGTCCTTCCAAGCCCGAGGTGGGAGTCGCTTTCCACATTTTCTTACGAAACAGCGACTGAGGATGAGATCATCGATCTGCTCGACAGCTGCCATGTCGACGCTTTTCGTCGACCAGGACTGCGCTGGATAGGGCGGCCGGAACTCCGCGCAATCCTGGAGCTGTGGATCTCACCCCGCAGTCTTATCGAGGCGGGAGAATGGCAGCGATATCTGGCAAAGAGCCTTTCCGACATGCAAACGGCGAGGGCGGTGCGATACGCAGCCCTGAGGCGAAAGCTGTCGAGACTGGATTTCACTGAAGAAAGCCTGGCGTGATGGATCACTACCTACGTTTCGTGAATTGCGTTCAGGCCCTGAGGCGTCGAACTGAAGCGCTGGGGATCGCGATGGGAGGTGCCTTGGGTGTCGCGGCTGATCCGTTACCTCATCAGATCGCGACGGTGCACCGCGTGCTTTCTGACGCAGATGTCCGCCACCTTCTTTCTGACGAGGTAGGCCTCGGCAAGACGGTTCAGGCACTGATGATAATGAACGCGCTCAGATGGCAATATCCAAAGCATCGAACATTGATTGTCGCGCCTGATAACCTGCTCGCGCAGTGGCAGGAGGAATGCTGGATACGTGGTCATGTCATGCCAGCACTGGCAGGTGTCGTCTCTGATGATGATTCCGAAAAGACGCCGGTTTTGCTCGCAAGGCCTCGTGATCTTGTTCGTCATACAGGAGACGCCGAGCGGGTCGTAGAGCTCGATGGCCGCAAGTTTGATTTGCTTGTTGTTGACGAGCCCCAGACCATGCCGAGGGAGATTGTACAAACTATCTCTCAAGCTGCGGATGGCTTCCGTCAAGTACTTGTCCTTTCGGCAACACCGAGACTGGGCGATACAGCATGGCGTGATCTGATCATGCGGATGGTCGAGCCGGCGGCCGCCTTCAGGGCCCGCTTTGAAGATCGCGCGATCGCAGACATTCTGTCTGACCGTGAGTCTCAGGCGCATTCACGACAGGATCTGGATCCTTCCGGAACCTATTTGCAGTTTGCAGCAACGCGCAGGGTTATCAGGAATGGCAGAGATGGCTGGGGAGCCTACCTCCCGGTAAGGCGCAACACACAGGTCCTCATCCAGCCACTGGCGGCGGAACGTGAACGTCATGAAATTGCTGCGGATTTGCTTGTGGGCAATGACCGCAGCGGGGATATACAAGGTCGACCGTGGACGTCTGTACGCGCCTTACAAAGAAGTGCCAGGGCAGCAAGAGATGTTCTGTCAGAGATTGCCAGCCAAGGCGGAGCGCTGGGTCAAAAAGCGGAGCGCGCTCGTTCTGCATCCCTTGATGACCCCGGTGACAGCAGACTTGAGGCGTTGCTGGACCTTCTGTCCGAAGAGTGGCAAAAAGACTCGACAAAAGCCTTCATCATTGTTTGTGGGGACAACCCGACAATTGACATGCTGCGAACCGCCCTCCCGCGTTATTTCCCTGATCTGACGGATCGCATTGGAATTCTGAGGCGGCCGGCCACTGGAGAAACTGAGGCGGTTACGAACTTACGCGAGGTCCAGGAAACACTCGCGCCGTTTCTGGATGGCTCAACCCGATTGCTCCTTGTCGGGGACTGGGTGCAGGCAGGTCTGAACTTGCATCACGCGGCAAGCCGGGTTGTATTTTATTCGATCCCTTGGGAAATGGAGAGCATCGACCAGTTGATAGGGCGCGTTGACCGACTGGACTCGGGATCCAGGCGCGGGAGACGGCAAAGACAGGTTCGCATATGGCAACTTGTGCACGAGGGAGCCCAGGAGGCGGCGATTGCCGATGTTGCGTCGCAGTTGGGGGTTTTTGACGCGCCGTTGCCGCCGCTGTCTGATGATGAACGGAAAGCCGTGTATGAAGTCATGTCACAGGCCGCCATCCGCCGCGCTGCGCCCGCAGGTCTTGCCAAGATAAACCCTGCATCTACCGGCCTTGTCACCTCTCTACAGGATCTGGACCCGTTTACTACAGAGAACGCAATTGCCTACTTCGAAGCCTGGCAAAAACGGCCTGTCGTTCAACCGGCGATGCTGAAGAGAAAGTTATATGGGCAGATCGAGAATTCGGAGGGTGCGATGCGCTCTTGGCTCGAGACCATTACCAGATCAGGTGACTTTGAAATTGGAACCCGGTCTGACAGTGAGTATCCCGATTTTCGGTTCGGAACGTTCTGGTACTATCGGCCAAACGGGAGAGGGCGCCCGACCTACATACCTTTTACCCTTCCCGGTCTCAGAACCGAGAACTGGATGTCCGATCATCAGCCCTATATTATCCACCGCTCCCGGATACAGTCACCGCCACGAAAAACTGTAGTCACAGATGCCGGTGAAGACGCCGCACGACCTCTTCACTTTCTCGATCATGGCAACCTGCTTCACGATGCACTGGTTGAGGGATACATTTCCGAAGGCCAGAAGATGTTCGGGAGAGCCCAGCCCGTCGTTCATTCCACTGTTACACTTCCCGAGGGACACCCGGTGAAAGGGCAGCCCCCTACAATGGTCACCGTGGCGGACTTTGATCCATTCCCTGACGAAATGCTCCCGGCGCTATGGTCTCCAGCTGCCAAAGCAATTCTCGCAACTGCTGCGACACATGCTCAGCGCGAGGGGCTGACGGGGGATCGACTGTCCTTACATTTCATGGCGCGCGCGGCTCAACGTTGGGTTCGCTTGAATGTGTCCGCACAACTCTGCAAAGTCGCATCTTATGAGAAAGCGGGGGAATGGACAGATGTAGCTACTGATCAAATCAATACCCTCTTGGGGCCGCTGGTATTTGGCACGAATGTCCGATGCGCCAAAGGGCGTTTACCTGTCAGACCGCTGTTAAAGCCAGAGATCGTTAGCGCAATTAGGCGTCAACAGATCGACATGATTAGCAACAAGGTCGAAGAGCTGGATTATCAGGCCAAGTCTATCATTTCTCCACTTTTCGGCTCTCTACAGTCGAGGTTAAATTTTCATTGGCAGGAGGAGTGCCGCAATCGTGAACTGGCGCTTGAGAGGAGAAAGAATGCTCCGATGGACGCCGGGCCGCGTGAACTTCGGCTCGGACAGATTGCCGCGCTGGAACGATCACTGGAAATGTCGCGGCTCTGCCAACAGGAAAGTGTCCGTATTCTGACCAGCTTCATGATTGCAAGACGTTCTTCTGATCTCATAAAGCCCTTAACTATCTTGTTGACGTTTGCGGAGCAGACGTGAAAATCGAAGCCTCAGTTAACTCGTCATTTCAAAGTCATGGACAGCCCAAACCGCTACTGGCCCACAATGTAACGGATGAAACGAGGTTCTACTGACCGTTCAAGGTTGGACATTTCACAATAGAATTACGTGATATGCGTCGACATGTCAGATTATCTTGCGGCTATCGTCGCGACGTAGGCGAATAATTAAAATGGCTTGTAAAAATCATATCTGTAGCAGCCTAATATCTCCGATAAACGATTCAAGTGTCTGGAGATGCGGTTGAACCGATAAGGGAAATTTTTCGATGATAGGCTGTGGCACGACCAAAGTGACTTTTGCGTCCATCATCTCCTTGAACTGGGTTTCCGAAATACCTTCCTGCAACGTCAGCAGATGCTTTTGTTCAACGCGATTTGCTTCATTGAGGATCTGACGCCAGCGATCCTTCATCGTAGTCTTGACGGCTAGCATCCGCAGCTTTTCCTGAGGAAAGAGCGGATCCTTGTAGGCCGTCTCGGAGGGGAAAAGAAAGTCAGGTGATTTGCCAGGCTCAGATTCTGGCTGATGTGAGAAATCTCTTCCTTCGACAAGCTTCTCCTCTGTGAAAATCTCGCGTGCATGCAGCTCGAGCGAGCGGCCCGCGCGTGACTTGCGACGCTGGAGGATGGTTTGCGCCCTAGCTATGAAACCATCAATGTCACTGAAGCCAGCCTTGATAAGCGGTAGCTCGATTGTTTCCTCGATACTGCGGAAAATTTCGTACTCACAATTGCGTCGCTTCATCAGGCGCTTATCTGGCATCAGGCTATCGTGCGACTGGAGTTCTGCAGCCTTGGCAATGATCTCTGCACCACTGGGAAATTTTGCCAACCAACCCGGTGGGATTTCTGCAGGCACAAGCCAGCAATTGGCCCGCACGGGAGACGTTATGGAGTTCGTCTGAAACGTGCCGCCAACTGGCTGAATTACGGTCTTTCCGGGTTCAATAGGGCCTATTCGGTCCTCGACAAGGTCCTCCTCCGTTTCATGTCGGCATACCCACACGTGACATTCTGGTTGAGAAGATGCTTTTGCGAAGGCGAATACTGTCAGAGCGCCAGTGCTTTCCGGATCAAGTAGAGCCGATTCGCTACCACCCCAGTTTGTCAATCGGGTCTCGTCTCTACCATTGCTTTGGTTTTTGAAACGCTTGCTATTGTAGTAGACCGCGCGAATACGACGGGCGTCAGCGTGACTATCGATATAGACCTCGAACCAAAGATCTGGGCGTTCTATATCGATACGGGCTAAGCTGGGAAACACCTCGAACAGCAGTTCTTTGGGAATGTAGGGACCAGCCTGGTTTGTCTTATTGGCAAGGGTGTCGTTTCCACTAAGCCGTTTGATGTACCATGTATAATCCCGACCGCTGTATTTATTCAGCCAGTCAACCAACTCCATCATTTACCGTGTCCCCCGTATCTCGCCCCTAAGTTCTGTCCCTCGCAACCACTTGGCTGCTTGGTCGAGGGTCTTGTCGAGTCCGATGCGGCCCGGCCCCCGAAACGCACATTCCCATATTTCAAGCCGACGTAAGTTGCGAAATGCGAGCAACTCATTCACCCGTACATCTCTAGCGCGATTCGCGCTGATTTTTGCTTTCCAAAAATCCTCACGGATGGCCGGCATTTTAAAAAGAGAGCAATCATGCCCATGCCAGAAGCAACCATGGACGAATATGGCTGCAGTGTATTTGGGTAGCCATAAATCAGGCTTTCCGGGAATCTGTTTCGGATGCAACCTGTAACGGAAACCAAGCGCATGCAGGCCCAGTCTTACAGCGATCTCAGGTTTCGTGTTCTTACCACGGATACCCGACATCATACGGCTGCGAGTCGCAGGATCCACGACATCCGTCATGTCAAGTCATCCGGCAAAAATCTGGGGTGGTGTATAAAGCCAACTCAATCATGCCCTAAGCTTAAGATGCTCTCCGGCGGACATGGCGAGTGCTTGTTCAATGAATGGCAACATGTGGTTCGCTACTGCCTTGACGACAGGTACGACCACGCTGTTTCCGAACTGTCGGTAAGCCTGCGTATCGCTGACAGGAATTACAAACTCGGCCTTGCCCGGTTCATCGAATCCCATAAGGCGAGCACATTCTCTGGGCGTGAGCCGACGGGGATTTTTTGCATATCCGCGATCCACCAGAATTTCGGAACCATCCTTGTAATAACGTGCGGACAAAGTGCGCGCGACATCTTCCTGCCCCACGAGGCCATAGCCGAAACCGTTCCCAGCTGCTGCATGCTTTGCAGCGTACTCCCTGAGATACTTCCAAAGATGATCTGTAAGGATGTAGCGCTCAGATACGCTACCTATGTTACCGAGCGTATAATGTTTGTCTGGACCTTCTGATCCGTCTTCTGGATGCAGTATGGTCTTGAGCTTGGGACCAGAAAAACGATCAGGCATCTCGAAATCGTTAAATGAAAAACCTACACCGAGGTCTTTACGGAAACCGACGATAAAGATCCGCTCGCGATGCTGGGGCACATATCCTTTCGCATCAAGAACACGCGCCTCGACTTCATACCCCAACTCTTCTTTCAGTGTTTTCATTATCACAGCGAACGTGCGACCCTTATCGTGATTCACTAGATTTTTGACATTCTCCAAGAGGAAAGCCTTGGGCCGGTGGTGTTTGATGATACGGGCAACGTCAAAGAACAGGGTCCCCTGCGTTTCATCTGCGAAACCATGCGCCCTCCCGAGTGCGTTTTTCTTGCTGACACCGGCGATACTGAAAGGTTGGCATGGAAAACCGGCGAGAAGCACGTCATGTGAGGGAATATCGGCGGCATCAACTTTCGTGATGTCGCCCTGAACTTCATGGCTATCGCCACGATAATTGGCCTTGTACGTCGCCTGTGAGTATTTATCCCACTCGGACGTGAACACGCACTTTCCTCCGATTTGATCGAATCCACGTCGCAGTCCCCCAATACCTGCAAACAGGTCGATAAACGTGAATGTGGGGTCATCATTGACGATCTGTGCACGGGCATTCAGTAGACCCTGCAGCACCACCATTGCAGCCTGCCTCGGCTCCTGCTTCCCTCGCTCCCACCGGTAAAGAGTTGAAAGGCTAAAGCCAACAATGGGAGCTAGCTCCTCTAGAGAAATCCCGACCACCTGACGTAGTCTAGAAAATTCGGTGGTCGAATCGGCCATGCAATCCTCGCTGGGCATTTTTTTGTCACAATGCCAGGATTTGCCCTCGTGCACAAGAACATATCGTGCACGGCGCGAGTTTTTGAAGGGTTATTCAGGTGCCTTCAATTTCACATCTGGCAGATTAATAAGAAGCGTGACCCGCCGTGACGACGCTTCAATTACTGAGCGACGCTGGAGAAGGAGGGGGCGGCTCTACTTTGCCGTTTTGTTTCAAAGTGGTTCATGAACTCGGGCCGTCGAGGATCAGTTATCGTATGCGAGCCTGTTCAGGGGCGCGCTTCAACCGCGTCAGTCGCATAATTGGTGTCCCGGCACCAAACCGAAAGATATCGCAGAACTGCGAAAATTCGTAAGAAGGTGACATTTATGCTTTCACGGGGAACCTTGAGTAGCAACGATTACTTTCGAATGGGCCGCAGCAAAACGCCAACGGGCTGCAAGGTGGTCAGTATCGCCTCCGAAGGTTTTCTGCCATCCACTTAGCTGTTCTCGCTCTACAGGAACCAGCCGTTTGACGCGAGCGTTGAATATTTCCGAAGTTCCCAGCAGCTTACCGCAACGCACGGACCAAAATAATGACGGCCAGTGGTTCAGGTCCCTTCAAGAGCTATCTTTCCCACTGCCACCACACGATGGATAGGTCGCTAAATGCACGTGCGTCGTGGCGATCACCCGACCACGTGTTTCCATGGAGGGTAACTTCAAATGCGACCAACTCCCCTGCCGAGCAGGAAAGCTGGTCGCAGCAGTTCTATGATTTTTTATCGTCGGAACGACTATATTGGGCGTATGCGTCCAGCATCAGTTGCGTATATTCACTTGTGCTAGAAGTTAGTTCACCCAGCCCTGGCCAAGCGAACGGTATCTCTGAAACCATGCATTCGAGTGCTACCTCAATGCCTAACTGTGCCGCAACTCTCACGGCCTGGGCCGGCTCTTTGTCGCAAGGCCACAAGTCTTCCTCAAGTGAGATCCACACGTCATTGTCGTCATCAACAGTGATTTCGGCATGAAGCGCCCCCAGCTTTTCACTTACGTTGGTCGCATCATCAAGCAAGGCGCTTCGAATGAGCAAAGTGATCCTCTCCGCAGTCAGCTCAAGTTTGGGTCTGTCATCGACAACCCGGAAATCAGGTTTGTCATTGTGATTGGCTCCGTCGGTTTTCACTGGCGGCAGAGATTTTCCCTCATCCTCACACCAGAACGCCGTGTTGAAGATGTCGAGTGGGGATGCGCCGCAACCTGGGCAATGCCAAAGGTTCTGAGCGATCTGAGAACCAGTGATTTTTCCATCGCAATGTAGGCAGTACCAGACAGCAGACGCATCGCCCCAGAGGGGGTGACGAACAACGCCGTCATGGTCGGGTTTCGTGGAGCGTCGGGGCCAATCCGTAGAGATTCCGCCACGAACCCGATCAGCGCGATCTCGCGCCAAGCTGAGTGCTTTGTGGAGGAACACCGGGTCAAACACAGGGCATTGTCCATCGTCTTCGGCAACTGTCTGGACGATTGGCCGCGCGCTGGGGTTTTCTCGCACCTTGATGCTCCACCCGTCTCCGACCATGAGGATGTCGTGCAAAGCCACGAGAAGGCGATACGGGTGATCGCCAATCATGCCATGCTCAGCGTTATCCAAATAAGCCGACCGGCGAGCCATCGCGTCGGGGTGCCCGGCTTGAAAATCTGCTTTCGGGAATGCATCTGCCACGAAGGCTTCGACGCCAGCCATCTGTTCAAAACTGGGTATCCAATTCCCCTTGTGAGCTGAGACGAGTTTGGTCCACGCGGCGAAACCCAGTTTCTCCGCAACCAAGTTGAGCGCTTGGTTTTGCGTGATCCGTTTAGCGCGCGCGTATTGCTTAGCAAGATGCTTAAGGCTGTTAAATTTTGTTGTCTCGGTCATATCCATATCCTGAAATGATCCGACCATGTGCCCGCTAATGGTCAGGTCCTGCCAGTTGGCATGGAGTGACACTTCAGAAATAAAACGCTGACATAGCTTTGCGTGGCGGGCACACCGGCCCGCGTATAGGGCCGCGATATGTATGCCAAGCATAACTATTTGAGTCAAGCCGATACGAATATGGCATCGCCCGTTGACGAGCTCCTCCAGATTATTGACTACCACTCTAGATAAATTCACCAACAACGTCGCCACAAAAAGTTGAAACTCTGGTCATTACGTTTCCACACATGGGTGCCATAAAAATTGCGATTTACGACAAGGGGGCGATCGTTCGCCCCGTGAAGAATGGCGTCAACTGAGACAAAATTCACCATTTTGGCCATTTCGAAGTTCAAAAACGACCTTCTACGACCGCGAGAATGTTCGAACGCGATACACCAAGATCTTCCAATGTGCGATCGTCGAGCGACGACTGTTCGCGGAATGCGCGGCGATTTTGAACCATTTTCTTAAGCTTTTCACGAAATTTCATGATCGTTCTCCAATAACTTTGTTGCCTGTAAAATAAGCAAGTTGAGGGGAACTAGTAGGCATCTGCTTGCACCGGTGGCATGCAAATGTTGGCGAGCTTACTTCCACCTTGGATGCCGAAAAATATCGCCATAACGAAACGCTATAGCGGCAGAATAGACTTGTGTTGGCAAAACCCGGGGAGATGAACCTACTCTGCTTGAAAGATCAGCGTAAGATTGGTCAAGACAAACCGCAAAAGCGGCAAACCGCCCGGCCTGGGCCGGAACAGATAAATCCGAAAACGGAGTGGGAACATGACACACAACATAACTCGCAGATTACTTTTAGTTTCCGCAGCGGTTGTTTCCGCGGTTGGCCCGGCACAATTCATGTCTTCGGCGGCCCAAGCAGCTGACACGATTAAACTCGGCATTGTTGCTCCGATGAGCGGCCCAAATGCCCGTTATGGCGGTTTCTCGTTGAACGGTGCTCAGCTTGCCGTGAAAGATATTAACGATGCTGGAGGCATCGACGGTGCCAAGATTGAACTTTTCAGCGCAGACAGCCAGGGAACACCCGTTGAAGGTGTTTCTGCGACCCGTCGCCTGATCGACCAGGATGGCGTAGATTTTATCATTGGCGACGTATCCAGCTCTGTAACACTGGCGATGCAGCCGGTTGCTGAGGATGCCGAAGTGCTCTTGTTGAACGCAGCGTCATCCAACCCGAAGATCACGTATCAGGCGGGCGTTGGCGGTTTCAAATGGACTTTCCGCAATTACCCGACCGATGAAAATCGTGCACTGATCGTCGCAAAATATGCCGCACAGCAACGCGGTTTCACCAAATTCGCAGTGCTCTCGGTCGATAGCGATTATGGCCGTTCTGCCATCACATTCACAAAGAAATATCTGCCTGATTTCAAAGGCGAAATTCTGAGCGAAGATTATTACAAAGAGGGCGAAGTCGACTTCCGGAGTGTTCTCGCGAAGATCCGTGATAATGGCGCAGAAGCAATAATCCTTTATGGTTTGGCAGATACCACGCCGATCATTGCTCGTCAGATGCTGGAGCTTGGCTTGGCCGGTAAGGTGACACTGATCGGCAATGGTGAATTCAATACCGAAAAAACCATCAAATCCGCTCCTAAGGCAATGGAAGGCGCTGTGGAGGCGGCAGCATGGCTTCCGCAATTTGACTCTCCGGCCAGCAAGGCATTCGTCGAAGAGTTTACCAAGACCTATAACGAAGCCCCGAACAACCACGCCTATGTTCACTGGGATACGGTCAATCTGCTTGCCAAGGCAATCAAGGAAGCTGGCTCAGCCGACAAAGTCAAAGTCCGCGATGTTCTCTCCAAGATCAAATACCAAAGTCCGGTTGGCGAAGTGACTTTCGATGATCATAATCAGGCGCGCTTGCCAATGATTTTGCTCCAAATCGAAAATGGTGTCCCGAGCATCAAAGGCGCCTATACAGCAGAAATCCAGTACCCTGCAAATTGATACTGAAGAAAGGGTACAGCCATGCTCTCGACTATCATTGAGCAGGTCGTAAACGGTATCGTCACTGGTTCCGTCTACGCGATCGTTGCCGTCGGCATGACCATGATCTTTGGCGTGCTGCGTGCCATTAACTTCGCTCACGGCGAATATTACATGCTCGGCACATTCGGGGCCTGGTTTGCAATTGATTATCTTGGCCTTTCTTATGAAGCCTCGATCGTTGTCGGCGTACTCTCGACAATTGTCGTCGCTTACGTCGTCGGCCAATTGGTCATGCGCCGCATGGTGGGAGCACCTCCGGAGTCGGGGGTGCTTGCCACTCTCGGCATCGCGCTGGTGTTGCAAAACGCTGTCATCTTCATCTTTGGCGGCGGCTACAAGTTCTTCGCCGGAGGTTACATCGAAGCGGTCTCCATCCTCGGTTTCAGCCTTGCGCAGCAGCGTATCATCGTCCTCGTCGTCTGCATCTTGGTGTTCATCGGACTTGAACTGATGGTGACATACAGCCGCTTGGGGATGGCGATGCGGGCTGTATCTCAAAACGTGGAGTGCTGTGGGGTCGTTGGAATTGATGTGCCGCAAGTCGTGCTGCGCACCTTCGTTCTCGGTGCCGCTCTCGCCGCGCTGTCTGGCGTGCTGACTGCCCCGGTCAATGTCAGCGTTTATGGTGGCATGGGCGAATTGATCACCTTCAAGACGCTCCCGATCATCATCATGGGCGGTCTTGGAAACGTTCGCGGTACCCTGTTTGCCGCTATGATCCTTGGCATCGCCGAAAGCCTCGTCGCGACTTATATCGGCCTGCAATTCAGAGACACCGTCGGCTTTGCAACACTGATCTTGATGCTGATGTGGCGTCCGCATGGCCTCTTCTCGACGCAGGCGCGCTTCTGATAGCCGCGCCCGCCGAATGTACTCGAACTTTGAGGACTAGACATGTCACTCACAGAAACAGCAGGTAAGTTGCGTCGACGCGATCTGCGGATCCCACTGGCCATTATCCTGACCATCCTGGCGCTGGTATTCCCGTTCATTGGGACACGCTACGTCACCCATGCGCTGATCATCGCGCTGATTTTCATGTTGCCGGCACACGGGCTCAACCTGCTGGTGGGCTATACCGGTTTGCTTTCCCTTGCGCAGGCAGCCTTCTTCGGTATCGGTGCCTATACAGCTGGCTTGCTGGCTGTCCACTACGAAACACCGTTTTACGTCAACCTGATTGCTGCAGGCCTGGTATCTGGTGCCTTGGCACTGCCGCTCGGTATTCCGGCACTGCGGTTGCGTTCGACATCCTTTGTGATGTGTACGCTTGGTTTCGTCATCATTGGCCAGGCGATTTCGAAGAACTGGATTTCCTTGACACGCGGCGATATGGGCCTGTCGGGCATCCCCAAGCCTTATTTCGAACTCGGGCCCTTGTCGTTCACCGTCAGCGGTACAACCAACTTCTACTATCTGGCACTTGCCATCGGTGTGCTGGCAACACTCGCCGTCTGGGCGCTGGTACGTTCCCCGGCCGGTCGCAACATGGTAGCGATCCGTGAGAATGAAACCCTGGCGGAGTCCCTGGGTGTACCGACATGGCGTTACAAGCTGATCGTCTTCATGATCAGCGCGGTTTTTGCCGGTGTCGGCGGTTGCCTCTACGCCTATTATCTCACTGTTGTCAGCCCGCTGACCTTCCAGATGTATTATTCGACAACCATGCTGATCATCGTGCTTGGTGGTGGTGCCGGCATGATCTCCGGCACGGTTTTCGGTAGCCTGCTGTTTGTCGGATTGACCGAAGCGCTGCGGATCGCCCCTGAACTGCGCATGATTGCCTATGGGCTCTGCCTGCTGGTTCTGGTGTTCTGGTTCAAGAATGGCTGTGCGCCGTTGATCAACCGTTTCTGGAATGCGATCGGGGGTGCAAAGTGACAAGCCATCTGCCCATTCTCGAAATCCGTAATCTCAGCAAATCCTATGGTGCTGTCCGCGCGGTCAATGATGTCTCCATGCATATCAATCGAGGAGAAATCGCCGGGCTGATCGGTCCAAATGGTTCTGGAAAATCGACCTTTTTCGATTGCAGCACCGGTCTTGCTAAGCCGGATTCCGGAACCGTTATACTTGACCGTCAGGACATCACCGGCTGGTCGTTGAACAGGATTGCCCGCGAAGGCCGCATGCTACGGTCGTTTCAAAAGACGGTAACGTTCAAGTCTCTTGATGTGGAAGAAAACCTGATCATTGCCGGTCAGATGTTTTCCTTTCCGACCCTTGCCTCGACATTCGGGTTAGGCAAACTGTCCAGGAGCCGCATCAATGGCCTTCGTGAGCGGGCACGGGAGCTGATCAAAATGGCAGGACTTTGGGATGTCCGCCACCAGCAGGCAGGCAACCTTTCTGGCGGGCAGCAAAAGCTTATCCAGTTCGCCTCCATGCTGATGCCGGAGCCAAAACTCATTCTGCTGGATGAGCCGATGGCCGGTATCAATCCGAAGATCATCGAGCGTGTTGTGGAAACAATTCTCTACGCAAACAAATCACTGGGCGTCAGTTTCCTTGTCATCGAACACAATATCGATGTCGTGACAAGCATTTGTCAGCGCGTCATCGTGCTTGACCAGGGTGCCAAGCTTGTTGAAGGCACGCCACACGACATCATTCAGGACCAGCGTGTCAGGGAGGCCTATCTTGGTGGCTAATTCCAATCTTCTGATCCGTGATCTGCGGGCGGGCTATGGTAATCTCGACATTCTCAACGGCGTCGATCTCGATATACCGGCAGGGCAGTTCGTGGCGCTCATGGGCCCCAACGGTGCCGGTAAATCAACTCTTCTCAAAACGCTCTATGGCATGACTACAATTAAGGGTGGAGGCATCAATTGGCGCGGCAAGGATATTGCCGGAGCAAAGTCGCGGACCATTCTGGGGGAGGGCGTTTCCTTCGTGCCGCAAGGACGCTGCAATTTTCCGGTCATGACGGTCGATGAGAACCTGCAGATGGCGGCTTACACGATCCGTGATGCCAAGGTGAAGGCAGATCGTGATTATGTCTACGATCTTTTCCCGATCCTTAAGACACGCCGTTCAACCCTTGCCGGCAACATGTCCGGCGGTGAGCAGCAACTGCTCGAAGTGGCGATGGCCGTGTTGCAACGTCCGAAGGTACTTCTGGTCGACGAGCCATCGGTCGGTTTGTCTCCGGCAGCAATCGGGATCGTTTTTGATGAGCTTTTGCGCCTGCATGCGGCCGGAATGACAATTCTGCTTGTCGAGCAGAACACCAAGAAGGCCATGGAAGTTGCTGAGCGTGCAGTCATCCTGCGCCTTGGCAAGGTCATCTGGGACGGCAAGCCGGCAGACATCACGCATGATGAACTGGGCGAACTGTTTCTGACCGGCAAGATGCGCGGCGAGCTCGAAGGCGCGCACTAAACCTCTGAGCTATTACGATCCAGAATGAGGAATTCACAATGAGCACTTTTGTGCCTGCATCACGCGTGTCCAGAATAAAGGTTTCTCCAAGTACGGCTGCTGCCGCCCGGGCACGGGAACTGAAGGCCGCCGGGCGCGATATCGCTGATTTGACGGTTGGTGAACCCGATTTCGACACGCCGACATCCGTCAAGGCCGCGGCGCATGCCGCCATTGATCGAGGTGAAACGAAATATACCGCGGTGAACGGCACGCCCGCCCTGCGCAAGGCAATCATCGGAGACTTCGAGAAACGCCTCGGCATGACCTATGCCGAAAACGAGATCTGCGTTGGCGGCGGTGCCAAACAGATTCTGTTCCTTGCCCTGATGGCAAGCGTCGAGAACGGCGCGGAAGTTATCATTCCCGCTCCCTATTGGGTGTCCTATCCCGATATGGTGATTGCCAATGACGGAACGCCGGTGATCGTCCCTTGCAATGAAGACACCGGCTTCAAACTGACGGCAGAGTCACTTGAGGCGGCCATTACACCGAAAACCCTGTGGGTGATCCTCAATGCACCATCCAACCCGACCGGTGCATCCTATTCTGAAGACGAACTGAAGGCGCTTGGCGAGGTTTTGCTGCGCCACCCGCATGTCATGGTACTGTCAGACGATATCTATGATCAGGTGTGGTTCAGAGATGAGCCAATGAAGACACTGGTCGCAGTTGTTCCGGCCTTGAAGGATCGTGTTCTTCTGACAAACGGCGTCTCAAAGTCCTATGCGATGACGGGCTGGCGTATCGGTTACGGAGCTGGACCGGCACCGCTGATTGCGGCGATCAACAAGCTCCAGTCGCAAATGTCTTCCTGCCCGTCGTCCATCAGTCAGGCTGCTGCGGCTGACGCCCTTTCCGGGGACCAGACTTTTGTCAGTGAAAGTGTGGCAATCTACAAGCAGCGACGTGACTTTGCGTGCAAACGCCTGAACGCCATTCCAGGCCTATCCTGCATTGTTCCGGATGGTGCATTTTATCTCTATCCGAGTTGTGCCGGTGTGATTGGCAAAAAGACGCCGGAAGGTAAGATAATCGAAAATGATCTCGATTTTGTGCTGTATCTGCTTGATGGTGTGGGCGTGGCGGCTCTTCAGGGCGCGGCATATGGATTGTCGCCTTATTTCCGTATTTCGTTTGCCACGTCGATGGAGGTGATCGAGGACGCCTGCGATCGTATCGAACGTGCCGTGAATGCCTTGATTTAAAAAGTGGGAATCCTCTTGCAGAAGGGCTTGCACAGGCCCTTTTGCGCGCCCTAGGGTCTCCCTTAAAAAAGTGGGGACCGATGAGCGTCGATTTCAAAAAACTGAAGAGCTTCGTGAAGGTGGTCGACACCGGTAGCGTATCGCGTGCGGCCAGCATTCTTCGGGTTGCCCAACCAGCGCTTTCGCAGCAGATTGCATCGCTCGAACAGCATTTCAAGCACCAGCTTCTCTTGCGAAGCAATGTTGGCATCACGCCAACCGAAGCAGGCCTGATCCTGTATCGCCATGCACAAATCATGCTCAAACAAATCGAGCAGGCGCAAACCGACATAGACCGTTCGGCACGCTCCATTTCAGGCCGCGTGTCCATCGGGCTTGCGACCTATTCTTCGTCCAGTGCCCTGTCTCTGCCGCTCATCAAGGAAATGCGAGCGCGGTTTCCGGCCATCACGGTACATATCAATGATAGTTTCGGTCATATCCTGAGCGAACTGATCATGACCGGTAAAATGGACATGGCGCTGATTTACACGTCAGATCCCATCAAGGGCGTGACGCTGGAGCCATTGTTCCGTGAGGAAATGTTCCTTGTTTCCGCGCCTGACATGGTGCTTCCAAACGGGCCGGGCGAACCGCTGCCGCTCAGCGCGCTGGATGGCTTACCGATGCTGCTACCGAGCAAGGCGCATTTTCTGCGACGCCTTATCGATGATGGTCTGGCCAGAGCCCGTTCCAAGCCGGATGTCATTTCCGAACTCGAATCCGTGCCGGCGCTTGAAGCGGCTGTGATGGATGGTCTGGGCTCCACGATCCTGCCTTCATCCGTCGTTTCAAAAACGGCCAGCTTCAAGGGCGCGCAATTGCATCCGCTGACAACCCCTGTCATCGATGCGACCGTTTCGCTCTGTGTATCGGACCATATGCCGTTATCCGAACCGGCACTTGCGGCTAGGTCTGTCCTTCTCGAAATCGTCACCAAACTGAAAAGCGAACACTTCCCGGGTATTCGCGCCGTTTGAATTTGTCATAAGCAAACCCTATGGCGCCAGACAGAGGTTGTGTTGGCAAAGTCTGACCCAACTCACCTAACCTCACTCTCAGTGAATAGACCTGCCAGATAGGTCTGGAAATCGGCAGCAAATGCCGCATGATCGCTCAGAGGGAAACATGGCAAAACTGGCTTTCGACACCGGCGGTACCTTTACCGATTTCGCGCTCCTGGACGACAAGGGCGACCTCCATCTCCACAAGGTTCTCAGCACTCCAAAGAACCCGGCCGAGGCCGTTGTTCAAGGTGTGTCGGAACTTCTGGAAAAATTTGCTGACACGATTTCGATCGAAAATCTGCAGGTTCTTGGTGCAACAACCGTCGTGACCAATGCCGTTCTGGAACGCAAGGGGGTGGAAACAGGCTTTGTCACCACTGACGGTTTCCAGGACATGCTGCGCATTCGCAATGAAGGTCGCTACGACCTTTACGACTTGAACATCAAATATCCCGATCCGCTAGTATCGCGTGCCAACAGTCACGGCGCAAAGGAGCGCATTGCTGCTGACGGTTCAGTGATTACCGAGCTCAAGGAAGAAACGGTTCGCGAAATAGCCGGTCGCCTAAAAGAAAAGGGCATTCGCTCTGTCGCGGTATGCCTTCTGCATGCCTACAAATACCCACAGCACGAACAACGCGTCGCCGCTTTGCTGCGTGAAGAATATCCTGATGTGTTCGTTTCGCTGTCGTCGGAAGTTTGCCCGGAGATGCGCGAATTCGACCGGGCGTCGACAACCGTTGTGAACGCCTATACACGACCACAGATGGCGGGTCACGTAGCGCATTTGCAGCGCGAATTTGCAGCCAAGGGCATTGATCGCCAAGTGTTGTGGATGACGTCGTCAGGAGGTCTGGTGCCGAGCCGTCGTGCTGCTGATCTGCCGGTGCGATTGATTGAATCGGGTCCTGCCGCCGGCGCCGTTGCCGCAGCAGAATTTGGCCGGACCGCCGGTGAAGACAGCGTTTTGTCATTCGATATGGGCGGCACGACTGCCAAGCTCTGCCTTATTCCCAATGGCGAACCGAATGTCGGTACGGATCTGGAGGTTGCCCACTACCAGCGCTTCCGCAAGGGCTCGGGTTTCCCGCTGAAAATCCAGTCGATCCAGATGATCGAAATCGGTGCAGGCGGTGGTTCGATTGCTGCGAAAAACCCGCTCGGTCTGCTGGATGTCGGCCCGCATTCTGCTGGCGCCATGCCCGGACCGGCAGCATACCAGCGTGGCGGCACCCAGCCGACTGTCACGGATGCCGACATTCTGCTTGGTTACATGGGAACCGAATCCTTTGTTGGCGGCTCGTTCAAGGTGTCCAAAGACGCAGCGCGTGATGCGATGGGCAAATTGGCCCAGTCACTTGATGTGTCCATCGAGCGTTGCGCCTGGGGTATCCATGATCTCGTCAATGAATCGATGAGCAAGGCAGCCGCCATGCATGCGACCGATCTGGGTGTCGATCCCCGTTCGCTGCCTATGGTGGCGTTTGGTGGTGCCGGACCCGTGCATGCCTATGGCATCGCTCGCAAGCTGGGCATCAGCCGCATCATTTGCCCGACCGGCGCTGGTGTCAGTTCTGCGATTGGCCTGTTGATTGCGCCGGTCGCTGTCGATCTTTCGGCAAGCCATCCAATGGCACTGGATGGCTGGGATAGCGAGGCAATGAACCGCCTGCTGGATGATCTTGCGGCGCAGGGCGCCGAAGTCGTCTCCGCTGCCGGTGTTCCCAAGGATACCATCAGCAACCGTTATACTGTCGATATGCGCCATGTCGGTCAAGGCCATGAAATCACGGTTGTTCTGCCGGATCGCACGTTGCCGAGGGAACAATTCCTGCAGGAATTGCGTGATGCCTTCTTCAAGCTCTATCGCGAACTTTTTGGACGCACTGTTGCTGCACCCCTTGAGGTCATTACTTGGCGCCTGCGTGCCAGCGGCGAGAAAGACCAGGTTACACGTCCGCACGAAACGCTTGTTGCCAACGCTCGCAAAGGCAGCCGTCAGGTCTATTTCCAGGAGGCTGGCAGCTATGTCGAGACTTCGGTTTACGACCATTACAAGCTGCCTGTTGGCAAGCCGGTCCAAGGCCCGGCCATTGTCGAGCAGCGGGAGTCTACTGCCGTGGTCGGTCCGAGCGGCGTCTTCCATGTCGACGCGCATGGCAATCTTGTAATCAATATTCTCTGAGGGCGATCCGATGTCGAAACCCGCTACTGATTTTAACGATCCGATCAATCTGCAGGTCATGTGGAACCGCCTGATCTTTATCGCCGATCAGGCAGACAATGTGCTTGGCAAGACAGCCTTTTCGCCGATCGTTCGTGAGAACCACGACTATGTGACCGTGCTTCTCGACGCCAAGGGACAGGCCCTTGCCCAGTGCACCTGGTCGATCCCGGTGTTCATCACCTCGCTGCCGGCGGCTGCGCAAAAATACTTCCTGCCGAAGTTTCCGGCTGCAAATCTCCTTGAAGGTGATGTTCTGGCGACCAATGATCCGGAGATAGGCACGGGACACCTACCCGACGTGACGATGATCACGCCGATCTTCAAGAATGGCAAAGTCGTTGCCTATGCCGGGTCGATTGCCCACTTGCCAGATATTGGCGGTGCGCCACTGCACTCTGAAGCCAGCGACATATTCGCGGAAGGCATTCGTTTCCCGATTGTGAAGCTGTTGAAAGCTGGTGTTCCCAACGAAGATGTGTTCGATATCATCGAAGCCTCTGTCCGCCTTCCGACCGAAGTGCGTGGTGATCTGGAATCGATGATTGCCGCCAACAACGTCATGGGTCGCGAACTGGTAAAGTTCCTGGATGAATATGGTCTTGATGACGTTGAAGGTCTGGCGCAGGCTATTCATTCACGCTCGGAAGCACAGACCCGCAAGGCCATCCGGGAATGGCCGAACGGCGCCTACAGCGCCGAGGTTTTGCTTGATGGTTATGACGTCGATGTCACGCTGAAGGCCTCGGTTATCGTTCAGGACGAGTCCATCCATGTCGATTATACGGGCACATCGGATCAGGTGCTGCATTCGATCAATTGCCGCACGAATTATCGCTATGCACATTCCGTCTATGCGCTGAAATGTCTGCTTGATCCGGAAACGCCGAACAATGAAGGCTGCATCGTTCCGATCACCGATGAGGCTCCGCTTGGCTCCATTCTTAACCCGCAACAATGGACGGCGGGCAACTCCCGTAACCTGATAGGTCACGTCATTCCGTCGCTGATTTTCAAGGCACTTGAAGGCGTCGTTCCGGACAAGGTGATGGGCGATAGCGGTGGCGCACCAATCTGGGCTGCAAACTGCGTCGGCCAGCGCAATGACGGTTCACAATATGGTTCCGTGCAGAACTTCCATGGCGGGCAGGGCGCACGTGCAGAATTTGACGGGCTGGATACGCTGAGCTTCCCGTCAAACTGCAAGGTTACCGCAATCGAGATGTTCGAGGTAGCAGTGCCGGCTCTCACCGAATGCAAGGAGTTGATTGCCGATTCTGGTGGTGCTGGCAAATATCGCGGTGGCCTCGGCCAGCGCGTTATCCTGCGCAACATCGGCAAAAATCCGATGAGCATCTATCTTGCCTCCGAACGTGTCCGTCATCCCTGCTTCGGCGTTGTCGAAGGGCAAAGCGGGTCGGCTGGAAAGGTGCTCAAGGAAGACAAGCCCCATTTTCCCAAAGGCAAGGTTGTCCTGAAAACTGGCGAAAAACTGGAAGTGGAGACACCCGGCGGCGGCGGATGGGGCCGTGCAGCAGACCGTGCGCGTGACCTTATTGCACAGGACCTGTTGGAAAACCTCGTTACACCCAAGGCGGCCAAGGATATCTATGGATATTCCGGCTCATCAGCAGTCGCGGCGGAATAGGGGACAGACATGGGACTTTTTGCAGGAAAAATTGCTCTGGTAACAGGCGCTGGTTCAGGGATTGGTCGCGAGACCGCCCTGCTTCTGGCCAAGGAGGGGGCAACCGTTGTCCTGACGGGGCGGCGTCTTGAACCACTTCGTGACGTTGCGTTCTTGATTGAAAAGACCAAAGGGCGGGCTTTCACCCGCGCCTTGAACATCGAGTCTCGCAACGAAATTTTCGAGACGGTGAAATGGATCAAGGACGGGATCGGTGCAGTTGATATTCTCGTCAACAATGCCGGCAGTGCCAGCAAGGTGCTGAATGCCCGTTTCATCAGCGAGGAGGAGTGGAACTCCACCATCAATGTCAACCTGACTGCAGTTTTCAATCTGACGCAGGCTGTGTTGCCCGAGATGATCGCAAAAGGTGAGGGAACGGTGATCACGGTCTCGTCGCTTGCGGTCGTAAACCCGAACCTTCTGGGTGGTGTGGCCTATGGCGCAGCAAAGGCGGGTGTGAAGAACTTCATGACCTTCCTGCACAACACCTATCGCAATCAGGGTATCCGCGCGACGACGATCCTGCCCGGTGAAACCAATACGCCGATCATGGACAATCGTGCGCGACCGCCGCTTGACGAGGAGCGGGCTGTGATGATGGACCCACATGATGTGGCACGGGCCATCGTGCTGTGCGCGAGCCTGAACAAGAGCGCTGTCATTCCCGAATTGCACATCTGCCCAACCTATATGCGTGACACATCGAAGGATATCGAGATCGCGCGCTGGGTGGGAGCACCGGACGATACGCCGGATATGCCGAAAAAGAACTGAGGAGACCACCGTCGTGAATGGAGCCAAACTTCGCACCCGTCTTGAGGCGGGTGAAGCTATCAGCATGTTCACTCCGCACCATGCATCATCGGGTCTTTCTGCCCGGTTGGTAGAGCTTGGTGGGGATGCGGTTTTCGTGGATTGCGAGCACGGAACCTGGAGTTTCGAGGATGTGCGCGAGACGGGACAGATCGTGCGGTCCGTGGGCGGCGCTGCAATTGTCCGTCCGCATTCCCATGAGCGACCCATCATCATCCGCTACCTGAATGCGGGGGCTGATGGTGTCATGGTGCCGATGGTGGGCAATGCTGAGGAAGCGCGCGCCATCGTGGATGCTGTTCGTTACGCATTGCCGTCAGATTATGAGAAGCGACTTGTGATCGCGATGATCGAGACGGTCGATGCTATCGATAATCTTGGCGATATGCTGAAAGTCGAGGGCATCGATGTGTTTTTCATCGGGCCTGGTGATCTCTCGCAGGATATGGGATATCCGCCGGCGCCACCATTTGGCCAGCCACGGCCTGATGTTGTCATGGAACAGGTCGCTGTTGCCGTCGACAAGATCCGTGCAGCGGGCAAAATTGCGGGAACACTCGCGACGCTTGAAGAAATCCCCCATTGGCGGGACCGCGGTGTCCAGTTCTTCTACGTGCATTCCGATCCGTTTTTGCGCCGTGGTCTCGCGGCCGTCAAAAATGCGCTGTCCTGAGAGGCAATGATGACGTCTCGACTATTTGATTTGTCCGGTTTGCGTGCCTTGGTGACGGGCTCGTCGCAGGGGATTGGTCTTGCGCTTGCGCAGGGTCTTATCGAGCATGGCGCATCTGTTGTGCTGAATGGCCGTGACACGGTGCGACTTGGTCAAGCGGCGGGAGCGCTGAAGGCTGAAACGGGTGTTGCTGTCGATACGGCGGATTTTGACGTGACGGATGCTGACGCGGTCAAGCGCGGTGTCGAGGCGATCGAGCGGGATATCGGACCGATCGATATCCTGATCAACAATGCCGGCATGCAGTTCCGCTCACCGCTGGAGGAGTTTCCAGCCGACCGGTGGGAACAATTGCTGAAGACCAATATCTCCAGCGTGTTTTATGTCGGTCAGGCGGTGGCCCGTCACATGATTGGCCGTGGTCGCGGCAAGATCATCAATATCGCCTCGGTGCAGAGCGAACTGGCACGTCCGGGAATTGCGCCCTATACGGCCACCAAGGGGGCTGTGAAGAACCTGACACGCGGCATGTGCACTGACTGGGCCAAACATGGCCTGCAGATCAATGCGATTGCACCTGGATACTTCAAGACACCGCTCAATAAGGCGCTGGTCGATAGCGAGGAGTTCTCGTCCTGGCTTGAGAAGCGCACACCGGCTGGCCGTTGGGGCAATGTCGATGAACTGGTCGGTGCGGCTGTGTTCCTGTCGGGCAAGGCATCGTCGTTCGTGAATGGCCACACGCTTTATGTCGATGGTGGGATTACCACCAGCCTTTGAGTTTTGGCTCCGTGAGCCAAAGAGCCCTTTTTGAGATCCCATAATGACGATGATGGCAGATGCATGCCCATCGGCCATGACTACTGATCATGACCACTGGCCATAACCGCGTGAGCGGTGTTTATCTTTTGGAGGAAACCATGAGCAAACCCGATATTCTGATGACGGGTCCATATCCGGAATGGGATCAGGTTGAACTCGATGCACATTATACGGTGCACAAGCTGTTTGAAGCCGCCGACCGCGATGCATTCCTGAGCCAGCATGGCGCCAAGATCCGTGCGATTGCCACCCGTGGTGAACTGGGGGCGTCTGCCGAGCTGATCGGCAAGCTGCCAAAGCTGGAAGTGATCTCCGTCTATGGTGTCGGTTTTGATGCGGTTGATCTAGCAGCCTGCCGTGCCCGCGGCATTCGTGTCACCAATACACCTGATGTGTTGACCAATGATGTGGCCGACCTTGGTGTGGCAATGATGCTGGTGCAGTCACGCGGTATCATCGGCGCAGAGACCTGGGTCAGGGACGGAAGCTGGGCGGAAAAAGGTCTTTATCCCTTGAAGCGCCGCGTCTGGGGCCGCAAAGCTGGTGTGCTGGGACTTGGCCGTATTGGATTTGAAGTCGCAAAGCGCCTGCGTGGCTTTGATATGGATATCGCCTATAGCGATGTCGAGGCAAAATCCTTCGCGGACGGCCTGACCTACATCGCCGATCCGGTGGAACTTGCCCGTCATGCCGATTTCCTGTTCGTCACACTGGCCGCTTCTGCTGTCACCCGCCATATCGTATCAAAGGATGTGATTGCCGCACTTGGACCTGATGGCATGCTGATCAACATCTCGCGGGCCTCGAACATCGATGAGGAGGCCCTGTTGGAAGCACTGGAGAACAGGACGCTTGGTTCGGCAGCACTTGATGTGTTTGAGGGTGAACCAAAGCTCAATCCACGTTTCCTGCAACTTGGTAATGTGCTGGTTCAGCCGCACCATGCGTCTGGAACCATTGAGACCCGCAAGGCCATGGGCAAGCTGGTACGAGACAATCTCGCCGCGCATTTTGCCGGGTCTGCCCTGTTAACGCCTGTTCTGTGAGAGAAGCCATGAAAGCCGTCGTCATACATGCCGCCAAGGATTTGCGTATCGAGGAGAGAGACGTCGAACCTGTTGGTCCGGGTCAGGTAGAGGTTGCCATTGAAGCGGGCGGCATTTGCGGCTCTGACCTGCATTACTACAATCACGGTGGTTTTGGCACCGTGCGCATCCGCGAACCGATGATCCTCGGCCATGAGGTTGCCGGTACGATCAAGGCACTGGGTGAGGGTGTCTCGGGACTTGCCGTGGGTGACCGTGTTGCGGTCTCGCCAAGCCGTCCGTGCAATGAGTGTGAGTATTGCCTGAAGGGGCAACAGAACCACTGCCTCAACATGCGGTTCTACGGTAGTGCCATGCCGATGCCGCATATCCAGGGCGCGTTTCGCCAGCGACTGGTGGCACAGGCCTGGCAGTGCCACAGGGTAGAAGAGGGTGTATCAATCCATGAAGCGGCGATGGCTGAACCCTTTGCCGTCACACTGCATGCCGTGGCGAGGGCTGGAGCTCTAACTGACAAGCGGGTTCTGGTAACCGGCTGTGGACCCATTGGAGCACTGGCGATCATTGCAGCACGGGCGCATGGGGCGCGCGAGATTGTGGCAACCGATGTGATGGATGCGGTGCTGAAGAAGGCACTGGATGTTGGTGCTGACCGGGTGATCAATGTTGCCGACAATGCCGATCAGCTCTCTGCCTATTCCGCCAACAAGGGATATTTTGACGTTCAGTTCGAGGCGTCGGGCAACCAGAGCGCTGTGCGCTCGGGGCTTGAGGTTCTTCGTCCGCGCTCGACCGTTGTGCAGCTTGGGCTGGGTGGCGATGTCTCCATTCCGCAAAACATGGTGGTTGCCAAGGAAATCGAAATGAAGGGCACGTTCCGGTTCCATGAGGAGTTCGGGCTTGCGGTCGACTTCATCAACAAGGGCCGTGTTGATCTCAAACCACTTCTGACCGGGACCTTCCCGCTCAACGAAGCCGTCACCGCATTCGAAACAGCCGCAGACAGAACAAAGTCAATGAAAGTGCAATTGGCCTTCTAAGAAATCCAAAGCCTCAACCGGGCGGCGCTCAATTGGTTGGAGAACCAATTAACGCCACTCTAGCAATTCCGCGTGGGGCTCGCGTTATCTTCCCTCACAAAAACGCGCCGTCGGCTCACGTCGCGCACGGTACCAAAGAAATTCAAGCAGCTTCTTTACTCGCAAGAAACATGGAGCCCAAAATCTAACGCGCGCGGTTTGCATCCCATAGGAGCATGATGGCCTCGACGGAGGAGCGGAGCTTTTTCGGATCAACCTGATCTCTCGCTTCCATGGCCATGCCGAGTAAGAATGTGTGGAAGGTTGTGGCCAGCGCCTCGGCGTTGACGGTCGTCGCCAACTCTGCGCCGGCAACACCGCGGCGAATACAATCTTCGATATCTTTGCGGTTTCTGGCGCGATCAGCAGCAAGAAGATCATCGATATGTTGGTTTTCCGAAGCGCAATTGTTGGCGCCGAGGATCATCAGGCAGCCGGGCGGGTGGCTCTGATCAGTCTGCATCTCAGCAGACCGTATCAGGGCAAGTCTTATCGCTTCCCGGGGAGGCAACGTCTCATCTTTCAGGGTCGCTGTAACTTGGCCGTAAGTGGACTGGTACCGTTCGACGACCTCGCGAAACAAACCCTCTTTTGAACCGAACGCCGCATAGAAACTAGCGGAGGAAAGGTTTCCCATACTCGTCTTGAGTTGCGCAAGCGACGTCGGTTCGTACCCATGTTCCCAAAACAAGGCTAATGCCGCGTCGAGTGCCTTGTCTCTATCGAATTCTCTCGGACGTCCTGTTCGAACCATGAAAGTCTCCTTGTCTTTTTATAGACTATTCGATCCATAAGTCATTGCCAAGGGATAGGCGCTTGCAATATATGGATCGAATGATCCATATATATAATGAGGTTCCCAATGGCCGCTAAGGCTACAACCGAAACTGAACGATTGCCGGTCGCGGCCCTGCTGGCCCTTGCTATGACAGGCTTTGTTTGCATCGTCACAGAGGCCTTACCCGCCGGCCTTTTGCCTCAGATCAGTGAGGGCCTGGGTGTATCGGAGTCGCTTGCGGGGCAGACCATAACAGCCTATGCCATCGGCTCGCTGGTCGCGGCTATTCCGCTAACGATAGCTACGAGTGGCTGGCGCCGACGCAACGTTCTCCTCCTGACAATCATCGGTTTTCTGATCTTCAACACCATTACAGCGCTCTCAATGAATTACTGGCTGACGATGGTGGCACGGTTCTTTGCCGGCGTTGCCGCAGGTTTGGCGTGGAGCCTGCTCGCAGGCTATGCGCGTCGCATGGTCTCGCCAGACCGCCAAGGCAAGGCCATGGCGGTTGCGATGGTGGGAGTTCCTGTTGCACTTTCGTTGGGTGTGCCGCTTGGAACATGGCTCGGAACACTCACCGACTGGCGCACTGCTTTCGCAATCATGTCACTCCTGACGCTCATCCTCATCGTCTGGGTTGTCGCTAAGGTCCCTGACTATCCTGGTCAGTTACGAGGCGGAGGGCTCTCGCTTGCAAGTGTATTCACCACAAATGGGGTCCGTCCGGTGTTGAGCGTTGTCATCGCATGGATGCTCGCTCACAACATTCTCTATACGTACGTGGCACCCTTCGTCGTGCAAACGGGACTGTCAGATCGCGTTGACCTTGTACTGTTTGCATTCGGCGTGGCTGCATTAATGGGTATCTGGATTGCTGGCAAACTCGTAGACCGCTATCTCCGCAAGGCTGTCCTCACGAGCCTGCTCGCCTTTGCTGCTACATCAATCGCATTCGGAGTATGGGCAGGTTCTCCAGTGGTTCTTTTCATAGGTGTCGTGATATGGGGCGTCACTTTTGGAGGGGCAGCGACACTCCTTCAAACTGCGTTGGCTGACACCGCCGGTGACGGAGCGGACGTAGCATTGTCAATGAATGTTGTTGCTTGGAACGGAGCAATCGCAGGAGGCGGCGTGATCGGCGGCCTGCTTCTCGATACATGGGGTGCTTCGTCGTTTCCATGGGCACTAACCGCATTTCTGACTGTCGGATTTTTCACCGCATGGTCAGCCAAGTATCGCGGCTTCACACCGGGTCCTCGGCACTCCACCAGCCGAGTTACAGGTCACTGACACAGAGAAGCGGCCGACCCTCGGCGCGCTATAGCGCCGTCGGCGTACTTTCTTACAGCCGGTAACTTGTTCGTAAGAGCCAGGATTGAGATCGCCGCTTCTACAACGGGGCGGTGGTTCTATTTGGTTCAGTACGAATGCTGTATCGCTTTTTGTGAAACGCAGCGACGGTTTCTATGAGGCGACCAAGTCTTTGGCGAGTTCACTCACCACGCCTCTGAGCCACCTGTGTGCGGGATCGTGGCGATATCTCACATGCCAGGCCATCTCGACCGGGAATGTTCCGAGATCGACAGGCGCTTCAATGATCTTCAGTCGAGGGTCACGCTCGAGGCTGCGGCAGATCAGCCGTGGAAGCGTAGCACAGTAGTCGGTCACAGCGACCATCTCGGGAACTGCTAGGAAATGCGTGACGGAAACGGCGACCTCACGTTTGAGGTTTTGTTGCCCGAGGGCTTGGAAAACTCCAGCCTTGATGCGACCCGGTGGAAGGACGTTAACGTGCTTCAAGCTCTCATAGCGTTCTCGGGTTAGTCTATCACCAACGTCCGGGTGGTCACGGCGCACAATGCAAGCAAGCCCATCGTCCATCAGATGCTGGACGACGAGGTTGTCAGGCGGATCGATTACCCGTCCCAGCACCATGGCGGTCGTCCCTGAGATGACGCCAGTCTCGGCCAGATCGTTGCCGTATGGGGTCATGCGAAGTTTGATCCCCGGAGCATATTCCCGCAGCCTCGCTACAAGCGCCGGCATCAGGATCAGTTCTACGTAACTGTTCGGCGCGATTAGGAACAGCCGCTCCGCACTTGCCGGATCGAAACCCTGCTGATGGACGACGAGATTGTCGATCTGTGCCAGGGCTGCCTCGATGGTTGGCGCGATCTCTTCGGCAAGCTGTGTTGGCCTTATTCCGTACCGTTCCCGGATAAACAGTGGATCTTTCAGCATGTCACGCAACCGGTTGAGCGAATTCGACAGCGCAGGCTGCGTGATGCCGAGACGGCTGGCGGCACGCGTAACGCTTCGTTCCTCCATGAGGGCCAGGAACACGGGCAGAAGGTTCAGATCGTATTTCATCGAGTTATAATGGCACGTGAATATCTAAAATCCAATAAGTAAATTTCTCATATATCTCTGCAGATGACATGATCACTTCATCGAAAGGCCAGCAGCGCTGATCGACAAGCCAGGCCGATCCGGCCGCGACCATCAAAGGATAAGACGATGAAAGTTCTCATGGTACTGACTTCGCACGACACGCTCGGCGACACCGGCCGCAAGACCGGCTTCTGGCTCGAGGAGCTGGCCGCTCCCTACTATGTCTTCAAGGATGCTGGCGCCGAGATCACGCTCGCCTCGCCAAAGGGCGGCCAGCCACCGCTTGATCCGAAGAGTGACGAGCCGATGTTTCAGACGGAACTGACAGCCCGCTTCAAGGCAGACGTTGAAGCGAACGCGCAGCTCGCCCAGACGGTGCGCCTCGACAGCGTCGACCAGAAGGACTTCGACACGGTTTTCTATCCAGGCGGTCACGGCCCGATGTGGGATCTGGCTGAAGACACGAATTCCATCGCGCTAATCGAATCCTTCATCACTGCCGGCAAGACCATCGCGCTTGTCTGCCATGCTCCGGGCGTGCTGCGCCACGTCAAGAATGCAGATGGCACACCGTTTGCTCAGGGTCGTTACCTCACAGGTTTCACCAACACCGAAGAAGAAGGCGTTGGCCTAACCAAGGTAGTGCCCTTTTTGGTCGAGGACGTACTCATCGCCCAAGGCGCTGTGTTTTCCAAGGTGCAGGACTGGGGCGTTCACACGGTCGTCGATCGCCAGCTCATCACCGGCCAGAACCCGGGATCTTCCGGCGAGGCTGCTGAAGCACTACTCACCGCCTTGAGACAGGCGCGGGTTCGCGCAGCCTGATCATTCAGCATTGTGGACGGCCGCCAACAAACGGCGGTCGGCCACCCGAAAATGGATAGTGAAATGACCTGCCTCAAACCAACGCTTTCGGCTTCACATGACCCGAGCGTAGGGACGATGCGATATCCGGATCGGTTGAACTGGCAATCAACAAGGCGTTCACCGCGCAGATTTTCAACGTTAGGACGGACAAGCTGAACGCGCTTGCTCAGCCGGGCGCGGAGCTATTCGGGATCCAGCATTCCCACAACGGGTGCGTAGTCGTGTTCGGGGGAGGGATACCGATCCAGTTCTAAGGCCACGCAATCGGTGCGATCGGCGTCAGCGGTGGTACTGTCGCGGAAGATGTGGCCATTGCAGAGGCTGGAGCAGGGAGGTTGGCCGACGTGTTGAATGTCGACCGTATTATCTCGTTCGCTCCTCAGCCATAAACCGGGCCTAAGCCTAATCAACTTCGGCTCCGATAATCTGATCCTATAATGTTCTCTGGCAAATGCGCCGGGCTGCTGCCATGCTGCTTGGGGGTACAGTTGTGGTTCGGCTTGAAGGTGCCAGCAATACTTTGGACGAAATCACGACGGAGCAATTGTTCTCACGACGGTTCGACATCCTTATCAGAGGCGGGCCACGCAATCGGAAAGCTGCTCGAAAAGCGCCCAAACTACGGGACCAATTTTTACGCAGAGTTTCGGCTTAACAACATTTCTGAACCTGTCACAGAGCAACTTGCCGAAGGATTGCGTCAAGCCGGGCTCGCTGTTGCTCCTCCAAGTCCCTAGTTTCACCTCCAGTGCTGATATCCTATTTGTCCAGGCGATCGACAACCGGGTCCTTCGCAAAGAGGATACGCAGCTCATTGCCTCGAGAAAAGCCACACGACTAGAGCTATGATGACGACCCACGTGGTGAGCAACACCGCTAAAATCATTAACTTCGGAGACGCCTTGTCATGAAGGTCCCTATGCTTGTTTATGGAATGTGATCGGTGTCTTGACGCGAAGGAGCACGGCGCAACCTGCCTTGGGTGCGGCACGTCCTCAGTTCAACCTAATCTTTTCGTTATGGGAAACGGCGCTCTGTAGACTCAAGGATGAGACAGTTTAATACCGTTACACGGAGATGTGACGTTACTGATGTCTCATCATTGGATTGCCGACGCGTTGGCTGCTCGTTGATCGTCAGCTCAAAGCCTGTGGTTTTCATCCGACATCGTTGCCATGGGGGGAGGCACTTCAGTTCGCCTGTGCTGTGGCTGGATGAGCTATTTTTTTCGGGACGCAGAACTTCTAACCTCAAAGCGATCGGCAAGGGTTGGCCAGCCGTGTCAACGGTATCTTCGATCACCATGGCTTGCTCTGTGCCTCGACCGTCCACTTCAATTCAAGCAACGGGCAGACCCCAAACAGATGACTATGACGAAGACCATTTGCTGAACGGCGGTTACCCTCAACATTTTATTTACTTCGATGGCAGCCTCCGTTGCAAACTAAGGGCAGCGTGAGATTATTGACTACTAATCAATTCGACCTTTCGGACGCGGGCCGGGATCAACGCCGAGCCGGACGTCTGCTAAAGCTAAAATGGCGTTGGACGGCATTTACAGTTTGCCACAATAGGGATATTATATATCCTTAATTGCCGTCCTTTGGCGTTACCGGAATGCTTTCATGATCCTCAAAAGCCAAGTTGAGTGGGCGCTACACTGCTGCGCCATCCTGTCGGGTTTGCCGGAGGGGAGATATCTCTCAACAAAGGCGCTTGCTGAACTCCATGGGTTGCCAAAGGAGTATCTCTCTAAAGCACTGCAAAGTCTGTCTCAAGCAGGTCTCGTCCATACGACGCTGGGGCCATCAGGTGGATATCGGCTTGCCAAGCCTGCCGGAGAACTGACGTTTCTCGACGTTGTCGAAGCAGTGGAGGGCAGTGGCCGCACCTTTGTCTGCCAAAACATTCGCGCCAACAGTCCCTGCCGTCCGAAGGACTTCTGCGAGAGTGGCCCGTGCGCGATCGCCCGTATCATGTGGGAGGCGGACGAGGCCTGGCGTGCCGCGTTGCGTAGGGCGACGTTTGCGGATCTCGGCAGAACGCTGGAGAAGGAGGTTGATCCGGCAATATGGGCAGGAACGTTTGAATGGGTGCTAAAGCGCGCGGGCTGAAGATCGCGCGACGGTATTTCCCGATATCGTCGCGGCAGACACGAGGAAACTGTGCGAAGGCATTGCAAATGACAATCCTGAACGTGCTAGTTGCTGGTGAACAGCATTTATGACCTCATTGCGCGCCGGCGTTCGCTGGGCCGGGCTCGTAACACGGAACTGAAGCTCAATATCGAGTGCCATGGCATCAATGCCCTTCAGCGCTACGACCGGCTTTGGATCCTGAACGATGCAAAGGCATGTCTGCAAAACGGATATTAGAGCATCCTCGATTTCTGAAGGCTTGCGGCCGGCAGAAATCCTCATCGGCAACACAATCAGGTGTGTTTCGTCGGGGCGAGTGAGATTGGTAAGCCCGATTTTGGCTAGTGTGCTGTTTGGCAAAACGACGATATTGTGGGCAGGTGTTAGGATCTGTGTGGAGCGCCAATCGTTCTGGACCACGCGTCCTTCCGTGCCATCGGCAAGATTAATCCAGTCTCCGATCGAAAACGGCTTGCCCACTGTCAGCGCGATCCCGGAAAATACGTCACTTAGCGTGTTTTGCAATGCAAGACCCACTATGATCGCCACCACTCCGGACGTTGCAACGAGTGTGCCGATCGGTGCTCCGAAAACGAAGCCGATAATTGATAAGGTTACCCCGACATAAACGCCGGCGATAATCAAATCCTGAATCAGCCGCGCTTCTTGTGGCCGACGGTCGAGGACGATGTAGAGCCGGACAATGCCGATCGCTGCCCAAGCAAAATGTACCCACCAGAAAACCCGTGCCGATGTCGCGAGATAACTTTGCGCACCTGGGAGTTCGCTTGCGGTGACCCGGTATGGGACTATGCCGGCGCAAACAAGTACGGTGGTCATCGACAGGAAAAAAAGGATCTGGACAATCAACCGAGCAGTAGGTCTCTTCCGACCTTGGAGGAGCCAGATGATGATGCCGATCACGCCGAGTGCATTCACCACCGCGAATGCGAAAAATCCAAAGTGACTGGACATGGCGTGACGCTCCGATCAACTGGAGAAAAAACAGAAGAAAAGGCCAGATGTAGCGACATCTCGCCCTTGAGAACTTATTTGTTAATCGGGAAGACCAAATCATCTTGGTCATTATCGACCACAAACACCGCAAGTAGCTTTGCAGGTTTGAAGTCACTGCCATTCTTGCTGACCCCGTGACGGTCACCCGGTAATTCCGAAAAGTTTTCGCCAGCTTTGTATTCCTTGACCGGGCCATCGTTAACCTGGCTGAGGATCGAGCCCTCGAGTACAGTGGCATAAATAAATGCCGACTGCGGATGGGTATGGGCCTCCGAAAAGCCACCTGGGCCGTACTCGACCAGCACACCCTTGATGCTCTTGCCGGGAACGTTGGGCAGTTGGTGCTCATACACCACCGTGACATTCGATGCCGGCCCAGTCTTGGTGTCGTGGGCGGAGGCGGTGCAGGTGGAGAAGATCACACTGGCGAAAACCGCGATGCCGTGTCTTACCATTGGATTTATCCTTTCTAGGAATTCGCTCGGTGGTTACTTGCGTGGTGCCGTGGCGAACCACGTGTCGAAATCAATTGCGCCGAGGCGCGGGTTGGCGTCGCTGACCAGCGATCCATCGTCCAACCGTGCGCCGAAATACCGCGCCTCAGGGTCTGGGACGACTTCGCGGCCATCAGCCGTCGCTTGCAGATAGCGCGCGACAAGCTCGTGAAGATGAAAACGCTCTGGCCCAGCGATTTCGACCACACCATTGACCGGAGCGGCCAAGGCGACGTCGGCCATGGCATCGGCGACATCGTCCGAAGCGATCGGCTGGACGAAAGCGGGTGAAAGATGAACTTTTCCACCCACCATGCTTGATTGTGCGATGCCCGCCAGAAACTCCATGAACTGGGTTGAATGGACAATCGTATAGGGAATACCAGCGTCTTTGATCAGCTTTTCCTGAACCAATTTGGCGCGGAAATAGCCGCTTTCCTGGAGGCGTTCGGTTCCGACAACCGACAGGGCAACATGATGTTTGACACCCGCTGTTCTTTCCGCTGCGAGCAGATTGCGGCCAGACGTTTCGAAGAACTCAAGGACGGCCCCGTCTTCAAACGATGGTGAGTTGGCGAGGTCCAACACGACTTCGGCGCCGATCAGTGCCTCTGCCAAACCTTCGCCAGTGATCGTATTGATACCGGTGTTAGGGGACGCGGCAATGACCTCGTGACCCTTCGCTCTCAGGCGTTCGGTGGTTTTCGAACCAATCAGTCCGGTCCCGCCGATGATAACGATTTTCATGATATTTTCCTTTGTCAGACGCGCTGACGTTTTGTTCGTTGTTGGGGTAGCCGTTCGCCAGCCGCTCAGTTCAGGCCGGACTTCTCGAGACCATAGAGCTTGTCGGCAGAACCTGGCACCGACTTGAAAGCAATGCTGATGCGGTTCCACGCATTGATCGTCATGATCGAGAAGGTTAGGTCGGATACTTCTTTCTCCGAAAGCTGACCACGAACCCGCTCGTAGAGTTCATCCGGGATGCCGCCCGCGGGCAATTCTGTAAGCGCTTCTGTCCAGGCAAGTGCTGCGCGCTCGCGTGGAGCGAATAGGGTGGATTCGCGCCAGATTGAGACGTGATGTAACCGCAGTTCACGCTCGCCACTGATCTTGGCCTCTTTGATATGCATGTCGACGCAGAAAGCGCAGCCATTGAGTTGCGAGGCACGAATATTGACGAGATTGCGGATTGGCTGCTCGATCGCACTGTCCTTCAACGACATGCTGAGCTCAGAGATCTTCTTGAAAAATTCCGGGGACTGGGCGGCGTAGTTCAGGCGCTGTGACATAGTTATCTCCGTTATTAAGGACTCATAATATCCTTATGGATATAAAATATCCGTAATTACTGGACGTGCAATCAAAAGCTGCTTAAGCTGAACGCATAACGCTTATGCTTAGAAGTATGAGGGGACGGGCGATGGACGTGATTTGTGCTTTGAAAACGTTTGTGCGGGTCGTGGAAACAGGTTCTTTTTCCGCCGCGGCTCTGGACCTCGGGCTGACGCAGCCAGCCGTCTCGCGTCAGGTGTCAGCGCTCGAAGCGCATTTCAGCATGCGTTTGTTACATCGGAGTACCAATGCGCTATCGCTTACAGTCGAAGGGGAGCAGATGTTGCCGATGGCGCTGAGGGCAATCGAGGCGGTTGAAGCGCTTGGCGAAACAGGGCCTCCCGAGGGAATCCTTCCTTCTGGCAAGGTGAAGGTCTGTCTCCCGGCGCCACTCGGCCTCTATCTCAGTAAGCAACTTCCAGCCTTCCTTGATGCATATCCGGCTTTGACGATCGAAATGACCTTCCGAGAAGAGGCGTCCGATTTGATCGGAGAAGGGATCGATCTAGAAGTCCGGCTCGGTGAAATTACCGATAATCGTTTGATCTGCAGGAGGATCGGCTGGACGACTGCCTATCTGGTTGCGACGCCCGAATATCTTTCCGCACACGCTGCGCCCGTGACGCCCGACGAAATCCTTGGGCACAACATCATCTGTTACAGTCGCGGAGGAGAGGGACGGCTTTGGACATTTTTGAATGGTGCTGACTTGGTGCAAGTCAAAGTGGCTCCGCGGATGATTTTCGACAATGCGACCGCGGCGCATCGCGCCACACTTTCTGGTGGCGGACTAGCTGTGCTTTCACATATTCTCTCCAGCCCAGATATCGCTGCCGGAAGGCTGGTCAATCTCATGCCTGATTTTCCGCCGGCGCGCGTGCCGATTAATGTCGTCTACGCGTCGCGCAGGCACCTTCCCCCTCGTGTACGGACAGTGCTTGATTTTATCATTGAAGCGGTGCGCTCCGATGCGCTGATGGGACCGTGACGGCTAAGCGTCCGCCTGGTCTCGGTGCAGGCTGCGGTAGCGCGCAGGAGACTGCCCAACAACGCGCCGGAATGTGGCGGCAAAGGCACTGTCTGAGTTGTAACCGAAGGATTGAGCGATCCGTGACAATGGCTCATTGCCACGACGCAGCCTTGCTGCCGCAAGCCGCATCCGCCAGTTGGCAAGATAATCTATCGGTGAGGATCCAACAGTAGCGCGAAATCTCTCGGCGAAGGCCGAGCGTGACAGTCCTGCAAGTTCGGCCAGTGCATCTACTGTCCATCTGCGCGCCGGTTGCGCATGGATCGCCCGCAGGGATGGCGCAAGGCGTGCGTCGGCAAGTCCAGCAAGCCAACCCGGATGCTGCGAGGTCTGGCGTGCCAGGTAGGCGCGCAGAACGTGGATGAATACCAACCGCAGCAGATCGTTGCAGGCTATGCGCGAGCCAGGCGCTGCACCGTTCCATTCGAGATCAAGCTGTTCGAGCAGGAAAGTGATGGGACCAGTCTCCTCGCGCTCGATCACGACGACCGGTGGAAGGGCATCAGTCAACAGGGAGCCGTCGACCGTGTCGAGACTTCGTAGTCGACTTCAGTGAGTTCACCTTTGTTTTTGCGTTTTGATCTCAACAATGCGGCGACCGGAATGATGTCCGATCGTTTCCTTTCCGTCCTTCTCCGTCCAGCCGCTCTCTTTGCTCTGATCGAAGGCTCTGATCGAGTTGACGCCACGAAGCCGGAACAAGTCCGACGCTGCTGTGTTCTCTTGTAGCTGAAACAACCTGTCAGGATGTCGACGAATGATCGGTCTTGCTTACGCTGGAACTCTGATTTCCTTTCTTTTGATAGATGCCATTTGGCTAGGTTTTGTAGCGAAGAACTTTTATCGGGGCCAACTTGGCCACTTGATGCTTCCCAAATTGAACTTTGCAGTTGCGGCTATCTTCTACGCGTTTTTCGCGGTGGCAATCGTCATTCTTGCAGTTCTGCCCGGACTTGAAGCTGGCTCACTTTGGGTCGCCATTTGTTACGGAGCAGTGCTTGGATTGGCCGCCTATGGCACTTACGATATGACGAACCTCTCCACCATCCGCGGTTGGCCAGTGTTGATGAGTGTCGTCGACCTCATTTGGGGGACAATGCTGACTGGCGTAGCCAGTGCGTGCGGTTACCTAGCTGCACGTCATTTTGGATAGCTGAGACGTGTCTTAATTTCTGCATTACAAACCTACCGGCCCGCCACTCGGCGTCAGCTAATTTATCAAACCTGAGGAGAACATTACTATGGCTATACAAAAGAACGGTTCGGCTCACTGGAAGGGCGGCATCAAGGACGGAAAGGGCGAAATATCGACAGAGAGCGGCTCTCTTAGTTCGCATCCTTACGGGTTCAACACTCGCTTTGAAGGTGTCAAGGGAACGAACCCAGAAGAGTTGATCGGTGCAGCTCACGCAGCCTGCTTCACGATGGCCCTCTCCAAAATGCTTGGAGAAGCCGGATATACTGCGACCGATCTCGATACGACGGCCGTGGTCACCCTTGACAAGGTCGGTGAGGGTTTTGCGATCACCGAAATCGCCTTGACGCTCCGTGGTTCTGTTCCAGGCGCCGATTACGCCGTCTTCAGCGAAATCGCGAATAAGGCCAAGGAGAGCTGCCCGGTTTCAAAGGCTCTGTCTGCAGTGCCAATTACTCTGGAAGTGTCTGTGTCATAACCAAAATTCCTTTTTGACAGTGGAAGCGGGTATGAAGCCAGCTTCCACATTCTTCACTGGCGGTTTTGGTAATCCCGATTGAACGGGTTAACTTTCAGTTGCTAAGGGATAACGCTAAGTTCACGTCGCTCCCGGTCAGTCACGATTGACAGATCAAGTATTTTTTGGAGGTTCGCGGCGTGTCGAAACGTAGGATCCGCCATCCCTCCGTCCATGACGATTGACGCAAACTTTTCATAGTTGGTGGGTACGGGCTCTACTTGGAGGTCTCTCCAGATGGCCTTGTCCACATCGTCGCCCAGACAACCGCGGAGCGTGGAGTAATCGGGAGTGTGAATGACTTCCAGGGCTCCCTGGTCACCGTGAAGACGAAGACGCAGTTCATTTAGGTGACCGGTTGCCCAGCGTGTTGCGTGGATTACACCCATGGCTCCATTTTCAAATTCAGCCGTCATGGTGAAGCTGTCATTGGCATCCAGATCGTAGGCGTCTATTCTGTTGCCTTCATATTTATCGAAGGTCTTCAAGCGCGTGAAAATTCGCTCCACGTCGCTGCCTGCTCCGTACGATGCGAAATCGAGAATGTGGATGCCGACATCACCGAGTACACCGTTAGAGCCATGTTTGGTGGAAAGACGCCACAACCATTTGCTCTCCGTCATCCAATCACCCCAGGCTTTGGATACAAGCCAGCTCTGAAGATAGGAAGCTTCGAGGTGCCTTAGCTTACCGATCCGGCCTTCCATCACCATCTGCCGTGCCGCCTGAAGCGGCGCGACGTCGCGGTAGGTCAAATTGACCATTCCGATAAGCCCCGCTGTTTCGGCGGCCTCCGCCATTTCGGCGGCCTTTTCATAGGTTTCCGCCAGCGGCTTTTCGCAAAACACATGTTTACCAGCAGCGAGCAGCTTCAACGTCGTGGGGTGATGTATCGCATCCGGTGTGACATTTGCCGCTGCGTCAAATTCACCCCAGGCCAACGCGTCGTCGAGCGATGTGAAGGTGAGAGGAATATTATGGCGCAAGGCAAAGGCGCGAACGACGACGTCATCAACATCGACCGCCGCAATCAACTCCACTCCTGAGATCTGCGAGAAATGCATGACATGGCTGTTCGCCATTCCACCGGTTCCAAGAATAAGAAGCTTCATAATTGATTACCTGTAACCTGCTTCACCCGCCTTGTGCAGTTTGGGGCCACGTTCCTCGATTGGCTCGGGTGCCTGATCGACGGGGACGTTCGGCGCATCGTGGATCGTCTTTAACGCGCCTGACGGATTATATGCCCACTTGACCGCATTGCCGATGACCTTCTGGACATTGGCGTCGTGATAGGTGGGGTAGGTTTCATGACCCGGTCGGAAATAGAAGATGTTCCCCGCGCCCCGCCGCCAGGTTAGGCCGGAGCGGAACACCTCACCACCCTGAAACCAAGAGATAAACACCGTTTCTAACGGTTCTGGCACCGAGAATTGCTCACCGTACATTTCCTCGTTTTCAAGCTCGAAATGTTCCGGCAGCCCTTTTGCAATGGGGTGACGGGGATTGATGGTCCAGACACGTTCGCGCTCGCCGGCCTCGCGCCATTTCAGCGCGCAAGGAGTGCCCATCAGGCGCTTAAACGGCTTTGAAAAATGACCGGAGTGAAGCACGATTAAGCCCATGCCTTCCCACACGCGTTTTACCACACGTTCGACGATTTCGTCCTCAACCGCTCCGTGATCCTTATGTCCCCACCAGATAAGGACATCCGTCTGATCAAGCCTTGCCTGCGGCAGGCCATGTTCATTTTCCTGAAGGGTGGCAGTGGTCGCAGTGATATCTGAATGCTTGTTCAAGGCTTCGGCTATGGCGGAGTGCATGCCGTTTGGATAGATCGAGCCAACAGTTTCACTGATATGCTCATGAATATTCTCGCCCCAGACGACTGTATTTATTTGCATTTAAACGTTCCTTGATGAGTTGGCTCGCAATTTGACGCCGGTAAAAGAAGGCTCGGTAGTCATTTCGACTAGTCGATAGATCACGATAATGGTCATCGACCGTGAAACGTCGGTGTCCCGACTTCTGGTCTTCCTACACGGCATCAAAATCCAAACTCAGCAGTTTACGATAAGTTCCGCAAACACAGGATCCGCAGACACCTGTGGAAGGGTATGCGGGTGCGGATACGATGACAATTGGTGAACTATATATGCCAGCCTATCACAACCGGCCATCCAGCCCGACCAATCTGACGCTTGCATGAGGCAATTGATATCAAGGTGCCGATCGGCTGCAGTGATGTTGCCGTTTTCCCTTGAGATATCTTGGTGAGTGATGATGACGGCGTTATCGTCATACCCTTTGACATTGCAGATGAAATTGCCGACGAGGCGGCCGAGATGACGGCCTATGAGGATGTCGTCATAGGAATGGCAGGTGAAACGTCGGGGTGGACGATCGGAACCGGGGTCCCCGCCAGCGCCCGCCAGACATCCTCAGCATCGTCCTAATCGAGACTGCTTTCGCCTTCCCTGCATCGAGATTCCGTCCCCATCTCCCAAACATTATTAATCGTGCCAACAAAAGGACAGCTTAGATGGCAGATGAAGGCGGAACGGACAGTTGAGTCTATTATATGCGACTGCTGTGACAATATCACTGACTACTCATCAATCTACTTTGGAACGCGAAAGCACGACCCCACAAGAGTTGGACGCCGAAGCTATCGAAACGCTTTGCCTCTCCACGATAACCATTGCAGAGCTTCGCTTGGGATCGCTACGATGCCTTCAGGGAAACGGCAAAATACCCTTTGCGACCGCCTCGAGGGCGAAGTGCGGCCCCACTTTTCCGGGCGCGTACTGTCCTTCGATCTCGCTTACTTCCCAGTTCTATTCCGAACTGATGGCACGTCCTCGCTTGTCCGGGAAAGCTATCGGCACGGCTGATGGCTTCATCGCAGCGACAGCGGCAGCAAACAGATTGGCGATTGCAACTCGCGACACCAGCCCCTTCGAGGCTACGGGGCTGACAGTGATCACTCCCTGGTTCAGATAACTGTGTAGGTGTCGCGAATTCAGATCCCTTCAAGGCGACCTTCAACCATCACTAGTTTGTTGGATTATTTTTTATAACGGTCCTTCGTCGCGAGCGGAAACCACTCGCGACTTTCTTTCGAATGCCGCTTTTGGTCAACCGGCACGCTTGAGCAGAGAGTAGATTGGCTCCTGCTGGTTCAGAACGCGGATGACGTCCTCCGCTGCTGTTGTCGCCATGCGAATGCGTGTTTCCATGACACTGGTACCCAGGTGGGGTGAGAAGGCCGTGTTTTCCAGCTTCAAAAGTGGGTTGTCTGGTGACACGGGTTCTTCTTCAAAAACATCAAGACCTGCAGCACCCAGTTTTCCCGTCGATAGCGCTTGGTAAAGGGCTTCCTCGTCTACGATGCCCCCACGTGCCGACAATACGATGACCGCCGTTTCTTTCATCTTTGCTATTGCCTTGGCATCTATCATGCGGCGAGTTTTTTCCGTCAGTGCGCAGTTAACCGAAATGAAGTCGGCACGGGCATAAAGTTCATCAAGCGACACAAATGTAGCGCCTAATTCCTTCTCGGCTTCTGGCTGGCGGATGACATCGCTATAGAGTACTTCCATGTCAAAACCACGTGCACGCTTGGCCATATGCTTGCCAATTTTTCCGAACCCGATGATCCCGATGGTCTTGTAGGAAACGTCGAAGCCCATAAAACGCTGCGCGACCCAAGTGCCAGCCTCCGTCCAATGGCCGCCGCGGACGAACGCGTCTGCATGGTGCAACTTGCGGGCCGCATTGATCATCAGGCCGAAGGTCAGGTCCGCGATAGTGTGGGTATGGACCGGGGTCACTGTCACATCGACACCGCGTCGCGCCGCCTCCTCAATATCGATATTGTCATAGCCGACACCACGTCGTGCGGCTATTTTCAGTTTAGGAGCGTGATCGAAAGCTTCCTTGTCCAGCTCTTCAGTGTGCCAGACAAAAATCACTCCGTCAGCATCCTTGATGCCGTCGAGAAACTCGCCGCGTGTCAGCGGACGGCTGACGCCGCTGCAGACTGTCTCGATGCCGGCATTCTCCAGCATCGTGATGGCCTCTTGTTCCAGAGGCTGGGTAATGAAGACTTTCATGGACGTGCCTTTCATGCGGCTGCAGCCTGAATGGTTGTGACAATCACACCGGTCTGGGGATCACGACCACGGATGATATCAACGCCTTGTACCTCGCTTATAAAAAGATCGAGCGTGGTCAAGGTGATCGTTCCCGGCTCGATATGGCCACCATACACGACGTCGTTTTCACCACTGATCACTGCATGATAATGGATGTTCAGACGCCCGGGTTCTTCGCTCGGCGAAACCAGCCCCTGACCTGTGAGGAGGCTGAAGGGACCTTCCATGATGAGCTGCGTCGTATAGCCGAGCTTGGGATCTGGCTCCACTCGGCTGACATAGTGTAAGGCTACGCGCTTCAGACTTCCGATCGTCGTTGTGATCTGTCCGCAGGAAATCTTATGAGCGAGGCAAATTTCCTCGATCGACTGCAACACGTCACGGTTTGGATGGATACGAGCCGCGACAACGCGGCCGCCCTGGCCGCTGGCGGATGAAAAGTGGGAAGAGGTCATTGATTTTTCCTTGATGGTTTTTTTCAGATGGCAGCAACGACTGCTTCGATTTCCCTGAACGAAAGCTGGAGGTAGGGATCGCGCTTCAGGAGCAATGGCAACTCGTGCATGGTGCGGGCATCGTAGGTCGGGTTTTCCGTCGTCAGCCAGTAGCGCGTGCTCGGGATGAGCGTAATCGCCGGATTGAATGACCAGGCAATGTCGAAGATCTTCTCGGGCGTGTTGCCGATGAAGACGATCTTTCCATGCATCTGGCCGCGCATCTGGAAAGCTACGGGCACAGCTTCCTCAATATCCCAGCCACGCTTTGCCATCGCCTTTAAAGCAGCGGTGCGTATGAGGTCGGGATGGGCGGAGGTTTCGACATTGGCATGGATGTGTACGACGTCGGGGTGCTCATTAAGCTCGCAATATTTCTGGAAAGCTGCTGTTTCGAAGTAACCTTCCAGTTCTGCCTGCTCCTGTGCATCCAGTTCGGTCTTGAACGGATATTTTGTATAGAACTGGTCCATGTAGCTTTGGCCCCAGTATTCAACGTTGTGGTCACGCTTGGCGGGCTCGATGAGTGCCGTCCTGGAATACTTCCACAAAAGATCGAAATGCGGCATGCCATGCGGTTCGATCCCATGGATTGAGCCAGAGTCCGCAATCTGTCCGGATGTGAAAATTTCGATCTTGCGATGCACGGGTCTGCCGATTTTGTCGAAATACCCTTTGACGATTTCTTCCAAGCTGAGAGGATGGATCTGCGTCTCGATATAGGCATGAGCATGGTAGATCGGCTCGGCAGTTATGCTCAGCACCTCGACCACCTTCAGCCAATGCTCAGAGCGGAAATAGGCGGCGATGGTCTCTACTATATCGCGGTTTTCCAAGGCGACGTCTTTTTTCGCAACATTGGTGTTCATTTGTTTTCCTCCAGTGTGTTTGGATCTGCGTGTCGCAGACGATCAATTTTGCATCGCCCAGCGACGAACGGTGCGGTCTTCGAGCAGTTTGAAAAGGATGCCTTCTACGAACAGACCGATCAGTATGACGCTGAGAAGACCCGCGAAGACGGACGGAATGTCGAGCATGTTCTTGCTTTGAAAAATGAACCAACCAAGACCGCCTTGGCCTGACGAGACGCCAAAGACCATTTCGGCGGCGATCAGCGTACGCCATGCGAAGGCCCATCCAATTTTCAGGCCGGTCACGATGCTGGGAAGGGCTGCCGGGATTAAAATCCTGCTGACGAAACGCCACCCCTTAAGCCCGTAATTGCGGCCAACCATCCGCAGGGTGCGTGATGTCGACTGGAAACCGGAAAATGTGTTGAGTGCCACTGCCCAAAGGACCGAATGTACCAGCACAAATACAAGGCTTCCTGATCCGAGACCGAACCAGATGAGCGCAAGCGGCAGGAGGGCGATCGCCGGTAGCGGGCTGAACATAGCCGTCAACGTTACCATCAGGTCTTCGCCAATGCGGGTGCTGATCGCTACCATCGTTAGCACTGCAGCCGCAAAGATGCCGATGACGTAACCGGTCAGCAAAACCTGCAGCGACGCCCATATCCTTTGCAAGAGTTCGCCCGACCCTATGCCTGCAACAAGCGCGGTAACAGTCTCCGAAAAAGTGGGGAACAGCAATGGATTGTCGATGGTTCGTCCGTAGATTTCCCAGATCAGTGCCAATAGCGCGAGAATAACAAATTTCCGCGCCGGACCGGAGCCATAGATTTGCTCCCAGAATGTTAACTTGCGTTCTACCATCCCGAAAGCCTCGGCATTGGCCGGCTCGCGTCGTATCTCCGGGCGATAATTGTGGAGTGAAGTTGTGCTAATGTCAGCCATGGTGTTCAACCTCCGGGCTCGCGTTGTCGGCAAACAGCATGTCGTGAATGTCCCGCTCAAGTGCACTGCCCTTCGGGCCGGCGGCATCCTCGCGTGAAAGGCCATTTAGTTCCGCCTTCACCTGTCCGGGGTGCGGAGACAAAAGCAGAATTCGGTTGCCGATCTTGATGGCTTCGGCGATGGAGTGCGTGACGAAAAGGACAGTGAAATGCGTATCGTCCCAAAGCTCAAGCAACTCGTCTTGCATTTTTACGCGGGTGAGGGCATCGAGAGCCGCGAATGGCTCGTCCATCAGCAGAATATCGGGTTCCATCGCCATTCCCCGGGCGATTGCCACGCGCTGTTTCATGCCGCCTGACAACATGTGCGGATAGTTATCCGCGAATTTCGTCAGATTGACCTTGTTGAGATAGTGCCGGGCGCGTTGCTCGGCCTCCTTCCGGTTTTTTAGCCTTCCGGATTCGATAAGAGGGAACATGATGTTCTGAACCACGGTTTTCCATGGCAGGAGCTGGTCGAATTCCTGAAACACCATCATGCGGTCCGGACCGGGACCGACGACTTTTTTGCCGTTGAGTTTGATCTCGCCTTCACTCGGCTTGTGGAACCCACCTATCGCTTTCAACAGCGTTGATTTTCCGCATCCGGATGGTCCGAGCAAAACGAAACGGTCGGCTTTGAACACCTGGGCACTGACCTTGTGGGTTGCCAGGATCGATAACTGGCCAGCCGTATATTGCAGCGTGACATCTGAAATATCGAGAATGGGTCTCGCTTTTTCGATTTCTTGAACTCGATTTGCGGGCATCGTCAGATTGACGTTCATGGCTGTTTCCTCCGTATTGTGACGGGCGATCAATTGGCGGCCTCCGCCCCAGGTACAGACTGCAGATCGGAAAAGAAGAATTCCCGCCAACTTTCTGGTCCAGATTTTATGAGACCGATTTTGGCCATGAAGGACGCTGTCTGCTGCACGCCGAGGGGTAGAGACTGGAAGATGTTTCCCTCTTCCGCGAACATGCCGGCCAGTTGATCTGCCGTGAACTTCTCTTTGGTTGACGCGAGATACAGTTCGGCGGCTTTCTTTGGGTCCTTGTTGATCATCTCCTGCGCCTCTTCCAGTGCGGCCAGGAACACCTTGATCGCCTCGGGGTTGTCATCGTGGTATTTTGTGGTGCTGAAGGCCAAAAGGTTGGTCGTCGGTCCTGCAACATCGAGTGTGGTCAGGACCGCATGCATATTGGGTTGTTCGAGTAGCTGCTGATAGTATGGCGGCCCCGCAAACATCGCATCCGTAGGACCCTGTGGGTTCATCATCGACTGAACGCCATCTGCAAAACCCAACTGAACCATCATTGGGTCGAATTTTTTGGCGTCACCAAACTCCTTGTCCAGAGCCATCTGAAGATAGATCGCCTGATTGGAGATTTTCAGCGACGTCACCGAAATACGGCTCGTTTCTTTGAAATCCTTTAGAGTTTTGACGTCCGGATCCTTGCTGACCAGCACGCTTTTCGTGCCGCTGACCGCGGCTATGCTCTTGACGTCGCCGCGGGTGCGTGACCAGAGCAGCACGGCGTTGGATACGCCTGCGGCGACAATGTCGACATTGCCCGACAGAAGCGCGTCAGTCACAGCACTGCCACTCGGAAAGCTCAGCACCTGAAGAGTTAGATCCTGCCCCATTTCCTTTGCGTGCTTTTCGAGCAGTTGCCCCTGCTTCATCACGTGGATCGGCGCAAAGAGAATGCCGACTCCACCAGCAACGCGGATTTCCGCGCCAGTGGCCGACATTGTCATACCGACAGTTATAGAGACGGCGACTGCCGTCGAAACGAGATATTTTCTGAACGCGTTCATATGGTCCTCCCAACCAGGTGTCTGCTTTTTCGTGACATCAAGGCGACGACTTGCTCTCCTCAGCATGGTCTATTGAAGCAAGTTGCCGACAGGCTTTTGCATCGTGCTTGAAATCTCAATGTAATGGGAGTATCGCGAAGAAATCGATGACGTCCAATGTATAATATTCCAAATTCAATAACCGGTGGGAATGAGTTAGATGAATGAGCGTGATCTCCGATATCTCGTCGCCATCAGTGAATGTGGCAATTTGCGGTTGGCCTCTGCGCGCATGAATATAACCCAGCCTGCCTTGACCAAGTGCATCATGCGCATGGAGGAGGAGGCAGGCACGAAATTGTTTCAGCGCAAGGGGCGCCTCATCGTCCCAACGCCCGTCGGGAACGTTCTGATCCGCCGTGCCCGACACATTATCCAGTCGATTGACGAGACGCAGCGCGAAATCCACGACTACGTTTCCGGCTCCCGCGGGCATGCCCGCCTCGGTGTCGTGGCGACTATCACCGAGTTTCTGATGCCCAATATCTTGCAGGACCTCACGCGCTCAAACCCGCATGTCACCCTCAAGCTGACCATCGGTATGACCGACTTTTTGATGGACAATCTTCGACGCGATGAGCTCGATGTGGTTATCAGTCCGGTTTACGAAAGCGACGAATTCGACTGTCTACCGATCATGAAGGATCATGTGGTCATTGTTGCCAGCCGCGATCATCCTCTCGCTGGGCGGGAGGTGGCACTACAGGACCTTGAGCAGTTCAAATGGATATTACCGCAATCGAGCGTCGGCATGCGTGTGTGGCTAGAGCGTGCCTTTGAGCGGCTCTCGCTGCCACCACCACAGGTCCAGGTGGAAATCAATTCGCTGCCATTGATGCCGAAGTTGATCGCACGCACCGATCTACTGAGCTTCACATCCCGCCAAAATCTCGCGCGAACGAATGGCGGTGAAAATTTGATCGAACTTCCCTTTTCGGAAATGACCCTTGAGCGAAATTTTGGAATTTTCACACGTAAGGGAGGATATATTCCAACGGCCAGCCAAGTGCTCGTCGACCGTATTATACAAGCGACTGCCGAGGTCGAATGATTGGTGTTAAGGCAACAGAGATCGGCGCGTTTTCGGCAATAATGCGTGCTCGATATCGACTGCCGCCATCAGACCATCGATATGGCGCGCGAAAGAATAAAATATTCCCGTGGGGAATATGAAAATAAAAATAATGAAATTGATTTCATGTGAATGGTGGGTAGGGATCAAATGATCGTGCGGTGACGCCGGGTCAATATTGACTAGGTAATCTCGACCACCGGGCACTTACTGGCTCCGTAATGGCACGATCCAAGGCATCCTGGGGATATGTCCAAACTCCTGGATCGCTTCGGCGTTATGGAGGAAGTATCTTTGGCGTACACAATTTTCATCACTGCATCGACCTTGCATCCCGATGGCGTCGCTATCCTGGAAGCGGCCAACTGCGCCCTGATCTATCTCAATGAAGACGGCGATGAGGCAACTGTCGGCAGTATCTTGGCGAACAATGCTGTCGATGCGGTCATCTCTCGCACGGTCAATCTATCTGGCAAGGCCATTGCAAGCTGCCCAAGTCTGAAAGTCATTTCAAAACACGGTGTAGGTGTCAGCAACATTGATGTGGCAGCTGCGACGGCCCGCAACATTCCGGTCTTTGTCACGCCTGGCGCGAACGCACAGTCGGTTGCTGAAATGGCACTCGGTTTGATGCTTGCCTGCTCTCGAAAGATCGCATGGATGGACAAGGAAATTAGAGGCGGCAACTGGTGTCGCGCGCAGGACGGCCTAGAATTGAGTGGTCGAACGCTCGGCCTAATCGGCTGTGGCCAAATCGGGCAGCGTCTCGCTAGAGCCTGCCTCGCGATTGGCATGAAAGTCACAGCTTACGATCCCGGTTACGGAAACGTCTCGCCGCTGGACGGTGTAAAAATGGTGCGATCAGTCGAGGAGCTGCTGCCGCACAGCGATGTATTGAGCCTGCATGTGCCGCTTAACGCACACACGCGTGCGTTAATAGATTCACGCGCCTTTGCAACCCTTCCGAAAGATGCGATCCTGATCAACACCTCCCGCGGCGAGGTCGTTGATGAAAAGGCTCTTGTGGCGGCATTGAAGGGCGGAAGGCTCTTTGCAGCGGGACTCGACACCACCGTCGAGGAACCGATCTCGCCGCATAACGAACTTCTAACGCTCGCGAATGTGGTTCTGACGCCTCATGTCGGAGGATCTACGCCGGCAGCACTCGCCGGCATGGCAAAGGGAGCGGCGGAAAATGTTCTCGGTTTTTTGCAGGGAAAACACCCGCCAATATCGGCCTGCATCAATCCAGATGCAATGCAAATCAATATGGGAGTTGGTCAATGAACGCTGAACTCAACACGGCCGTCGTCTGGCCCGCTGGTTATCAAATTAATCCGCGACATGAGGACCTCCCGCGGGATATTCTCGAGGCATTTGGAAAGGTTCCCGTCGCTGTTGCGGGGGATTGCATGGGGCGATCCATCGGCACCATGGGTCTGAACTCATATCACGGCGCAAAGATAATGTGCGGGCAGGCGGTCACTGTACGTGTCCGACCTGGGGACAATCTCATGGTTCACAAGGCTTTGATGATGGCGCAGGCTGGTGATGTTATCGTCATCGATGGAGGCGGTGATCTCACTCAGGCTATTATTGGTGGGCTTATCCGTACAACCGCATTGACCAAGAAACTCGGTGGTTTCGTTATTGACGGCGCCATCCGCGACCTTGCGGAGTGGGCCGAAGGCGACGTGCCGGTGTTCGCTCGCGGGCATACACATCGGGGACCAAGCAAGGAAGGCCCGGGAGAGATCAATGTTCCGGTCTCTGTCGGCGGACTTGTTGTCCAACCGGGAGATCTTGTTCTCGGTGATCCAGACGGCGTGATCGCCATTCCTGCGGAAGCTGCGGGAACACTTCTTCCCAAAACCCTCGCTCATCTGGATCGGGAGGCGAAGATCCGTGAAAGCAACATGAGAGGGACTTCTGACCCGGAGCGTTTCGATGCGATCCTGAGGGCGAAAGGTTTGCCAGTCTAATGTAACGTCACCTATGAAGCAGCTCAATCTGCTAGATGAATTGGTTTCCCGGCGGGGCGATAAAAGTCTATCGCCGGGCACGTTTTCTCAAAAAGTGCTGTCAGTTGCGTGCGAAGGCACATCATTGAATTTTATCTTGGTCTCTTCGGCAATCTTGATCAATAATCTGGCTGCAGGTGTGAAATAAGCCTCACGCAAGCGGATGATTCCGAATTCGCGGCGCATGACTGTTGCGTCGAGGGGGATCTCCCGCAAATGTTCGCCGACTGCACCAAGAGCAAGATTCCGCCTGGAGATGAAGCTGAGAAGTTTTGTCTCAGCAATCAGCCTCGGTAGCAGAAAGATCGAACTTGTTTCCATCTGGACCTGCGGTGCTTCAAGCCCCAATGAGCGAAATTTGTTGTCGAGCCACTGGCGTGTCGCGACTGCTGGTCCAGCGAGCACCCATTTGAATTGCGAAAGGCTGTCGAGCATAACCGGACGCTCAAAGATAGGGTGATCCTTGCTGGCAACTGCCACAACGTCGTCTGTAGCCAGCGAAAAGGATTCAAATTTTTGACCGTCGCTGGTCAATGTTGTCAGAGGACCAAACACAAGGTCGATGGACTTTTCGACAAGCGCACGGACCAAAACGTCATTCATGCCAACCGTCAATTCCAGTGTCACACCAGGGGCTCTATCGATCAGTTGAGCAGCCAGATGCGGGAGCATGTACTCAGCCGTTGTCGCTGCACTACCGATCTTTATCGAGCCGACGACACCTTTGCCCAGATCAAATATCTCACGGCGAATTTCGGATGCGGATCCAAGAAGGCTTCGCATCCTTACTAGGAATACATCGCCGGCCTCCGTTAGAACTAGCTGACGGCCTTCATGACGAAACAATTCGACCCGAAGATCGTCCTCCAATCGCTGGATACACTTCGTCAAAGCTGGTTGTGTTCGCCCAAGTTTTTCGGCAGCGAGCGCAAGACTTCCTGCTTCAGCGATCGTCACAAAGTAATTGGCGTCTCTAAGATCGATCATCGAGTTACGTTCTTGCGTATGGGTGGCGATATTGCCTAAATCGAGATACGAGACGGCATCTTTGCACATCACACCAAATACGCTTTCCTATCCCTGCTGACCCATGCAGCATCCTTTAAACACCAACTGTTTCACAGTGCGTGTCGTCATCGTGCGATGACCAAACATATATTCTGACGTAAAAGCAAGCAGGTCGCGGATCGAGCTGCGTGAAACTCCTCATCTTGTTAGGCTTGCACGTTGTGCTCGCAATTGATGGTCTCAGGGCTTCTGCCCTTTCCAAAGCGAAGCCAAAGTACGAGCGTCCGATAATGCTGTAGATTGTATTGCCACAACATTTTGCAAATAGCCGGATGTTGAGCTCCGATGTTATCCCTGGAATGTATTTCCCGTTTTGTTTTTTGGAAAGAACCCAATGAGTTCATTGAACACTTGAGGTGCTTTGGATGAAAATCATCCGCCGCTGGTTCGGTTCTGTTCAAGAGCTCCGAGCAGAAGTCGCGGTGTTCGCAAACGGTTGTTTTCCTGACTTCCCAAATCAGCGCCGGCTTCCACGCCGCGATGTTCGAAGCGTCAGCGCAGCAATCTTAATCTCGGCGCAGTTACAGCAATTGACATCCTTCGATATCAATATATATTTTTTCGTATATTTAATGGATGCCAGTTTTGCCTTCTCTAGATAAAACCGACCGCCGGATCCTGACTATCCTTCAATCAGATGGACGGATTTCTAATACCGAGCTGTCGCAGCGTCTCGGCATTCCTCAAACTTCGATGAGTGACCGTTTTCGGCGGCTACAGCGAGAGGGGTTTATCACAGGTTTTGGTTGCCGACTTGATCCAGGCCTGATCGGCTTTGATTTGCTTGTTTTCATTGAGGTTCTACTCGACAAGACGACCCCGGATGTTTTTGAAAAGTTTGCGCTCGCCGTAAGGCGGGCTCCGGAAGTGCTGGAATGCCATATGGTCGCCGGCGGTTTTGACTATCTGGTAAAAACCAGGCTAACGAACATGAGTGCTTATAGGCGTTTTCTCGGCGACATTGTGCTCAGTTGGCCAGGTGTTTGCGAAACGCGCACCTACGCTGTGATGGAAGAGATCAAGAACGACGGAGCCCTTCCGCTTTTCCTGTAAGGCTGAGCGTTGCAAGGCGGCTGACCGCCGTGCAACGCTGTAGCTCCTGAAGTCTAGTTCGTTTCAATCTCCGCCCCGAGATAGAGTTTGCGCATGGCAGGGTCTTCTAGCAACTCAGATGCATTGGCTGTCAGCGCGACATTTCCCAACGAAAGCACATAGGCGCGGTCTGCAATCCCAAGTGCCTCAAAGGCGTTCTGTTCCACCATCAGAATGCACATATTTTCGCTGTCGCGGATCGAGGCAATGGCATCAAAGACGTCATGCATCATCAATGGCGACAGACCAGCCGAGGGCTCATCCAGGAGTAGGATTTCCGGCCCAGAGATCAGCGCCCGAGCCAGCGACAGAATTTGGCGTTCGCCACCAGAGAGTGCTGAGGCCTTTCGGTTCTTCTTGGCGGCGAGCGCCGGATATTGCTGCATCAGTCCGTCGAAACGCTTTTCCTTCTCGCCCTTTTCGACCAGGCGAGCCCCCAGCATTATGTTTTCAACGACCGTCAAAGAGCCGAATACATTGTCCGTTTGCGGTACATAACCGACCTTGTGATGGCGAACCTTTTCGTGGATTGGAATGTCGCTGACCTCCTTGCCTTGGAAGGTGATGCTGCCGGAGCGTGGATGGACGTAGCCGGCAATGGTCTTCAGGAGAGTTGACTTTCCGCAGCCATTTGGTCCCAGGATGGTCACGATCTCCCTACGGTTTGCCATCAGCGAAATGCCTGTGAGAATGTCGGCGCCATCGCCATAACCGGCGCGAATGTCTTTGGCATGGATCATAGCGTGGTCTTTCCCTTTTCAACGGCCTTGCCGAGATAGGCCTCGACCACGCGCGGATTGTCTTCAAGTTCTCTTGGGGTGCAGTGAGCAATGATCTCGCCGCGATCGAAGACAATACAACGCGAGCAAAGGTCGCGAATGAACAACATGTCGTGCTCGACCACAAGAATGGCGACACCGGCATCTCTGTAGCGCTTGAGGATCGCGACCATCTCTGCCCTGAGATTGGGGTGGACACCTGCAGTTGGTTCATCAAGGCATAGAAGCCGGGGATTGCTGCGCAAAGCGGTGGCCACTGAAAGGAGTTTTTTCTGTCCACCTGACAGCGCGCTGGCGGAAAGATCGGCCACATGTGTCAGCCGGAATGCTTCCAACAGAGTTTCCAGCTCCTCGTCAAAGCGAAACGGACTGAAGATGGTGCGTAATCCTGCTTTGCGGCTTTCCCCGGCCTGCAGCACTTCACGGACTGTCATCTTGTGCGGCATTGCGGGAAGTTGGAACGTGCGCACTAGACCTTGCATCGTTACGCGTTGAGGCGACGCATTGGCTATCTCGGCATTGGCAAGACGAATACTGCCGCTATCGACCGGTAGAAACCCCGAGATGACATTCAGTGCCGTGCTTTTGCCCGAGCCGTTCGGTCCGAGCAAACCGACGATCTCTCCTTCCGCGACGTTGAAATTGATGGCATTCAGAACCCGGTGCGCACCGAATGCTTTTGAGACGTCTTTTAGTTCCAGAAGCTTAGCGGCCATGGTTGCCTCCTACTCTTTCAGGGAAAAGCCCTTTCGGACGCCAGAGAAGAAAGGCAAGGAGGCCGCCCCCGACGATGACAAGCCGGGCGGCTGCGACGAAGTCGGTCGGCAGGTCCAATGCGTCCTTGACAAACGGGACATAGGCCATGGCGAATTGCATGACGATGGCGCCGGCGACCACGCCCCAATTGTTGCCGATGCCGCCAATGATTACCATCGACCAGATCAGGAAGGTTTCGGGCGAAAACAATTGATCCGGGCCGACGAAAGTCAGGTAGTGAGCGTAAAGAAACCCTGATAAGGCGGCGATGGCGGCGCTGATGAGCATGACCATACGGCGGATCGCATCCAAGTCATAACCGAGCGAGCGGGCAAGTTGCGGTTCTTCACGCATAAGTTTCATGGCCAGTCCGAATGAACTATTAACGATCCGTTGGCAGATGAACCAGACAAGAGCCAGTACGACCACATAAACTGCCAGTCGGGCCGTTCCATCGAAGGGTTTGAGTTCGGCGAAGAGGAGCGGCAAGCCGGATATCCCCTGTGCGCCACCTGTTAGTGCCTGCTCGTTGGTGATGGATATGCGCAGGATTTCAGCGATCGACAGGGTAGCGATACCCCAATAGTCGCTCGACAGTTTGCGCCCGAGCCGAGCGTAAAACAGAGCGAGAAGGGCTGCAAAAAAAAGACCGGCGGGTAGGCCGGCGAGCGGATGCCAGCCCATACCTTTTGAAAGTGCCGCACCATAGATGCCGCAACCAAAGAGGGCGATGAGACCAAAATTGATGAGCCCCGTGAAACCAGCCTGCAAATTGAGGCTGAGCGCCAGTAACCCATAAAGACAGGCGATCGAGGCGACATGAATAAAGAAATCAAACACGGTTCACCTCGCTGGTAAACAGGCCACGCGGGCGAAACAGCAGGAGCACGACGAGAATTGCAAAGGACGCTACAGGAGCATAGCTTGCGGGCAGGAAGTAGAAATCCTCCCCAATGAATGGGCCAATGTTGGTATTGGTGATAGCTGTTTCGGCGGCAGCTATGACGATTGCACCGACGATCGCACCGAGCGCATTGCCAAGCCCACCGAGAATGGCGGCGGCAAAGATCGGTAGCATCATGTTCGTGCCAAGATCGATGCTGACGCTGCCGCGCATCGCAAGGGTAATGCCGCCAAGGGCTGCAAGTATGCCGGAGAAAAAAACCACAATATTGGTGACGCGGCGCGTGTTGATCCCTGTCGCAGCGGCGAGAACGCCGTTTGTTGCCGTTGCGCGCATTTCCCGACCGAGGCCAGTCTTGAACAAAATAATTGCGAAAAGGCCGAGCGAAACCGCCGTTACGAGCAGAGTGGTGATCTGGTGATCGGTAATGCGGGCACCGAGAATGCGCATTGCAGGGGAGACCTGCAATTTGAAGCGGTAGGCAGTCGGGCCATAGGTCAGCAGAAAAACGGCCGACAGGATCATGCTGAGCGCCAGCGAGCCGATCAGTGCAATGGCGGAATCCGACTTTAACAAGCGTTCAAAGATCAGAATATTAAAAATGACTGCGAGGAGACCAACGAAAAGCGTTGAGGCAAGGCCAGCTACAAACAGATGCAGGCCAATTGCATGCAGTGACATCGCCACGAAAGCGCCCACCACGGCATATTGCACAAGTGCGACATTGGGGAATTTGATCAGGGAGTAAACGGCACTCAAGGCAACGGCGATGAGAGCCAGATCGACGGACCTGATCAGGAGGTCGAAAAGGAATTGAAACATAGACATGTCCATCTGTGCAATTCCGGACGAGGTTGCAGTCGCCAATCCGGAATTGTGTAAAAAGGGAAGGCGACTGGTCGTCATTCCCGCCATTGGGCAGGCTGCGGGCTTGGATGAAAAAGCCCGCAGCAATCGCGGCGGGCAACGCTGACATCAATCGTATGGAACGAGATTTACGCCCTCGACCTTGAACTTCAGATAGGGCTGATGCGTGCGCTGGCCATCCCCATCAAACTTGATCTCACCGGTCACGCCTTTGACGCCTTCTTTGCCCAGATCCTCGATCGCCTTGAGAACGGTGGCTTTGTCGGTGTTTCCGGCCTTGTTCAGCGCGGCTGCTGCGAACAGGACGGCGTCATGTGCGTAACCACCATAGGCAGACAGGAAGCCTTCGCCGTAGGTCTTCTCATATTCGCTTTTGTAGGCATCACCGCCATCGCCGATATAGCCGACGTCCATGCCGAT
>NZ_JARFYO020000004.1:0-105909 GCF_029193765.2 Agrobacterium sp. Azo12
AAGGCACGCAGCGGAGACCGACACAACACGACGGCCGGCGCCAAAAAAGGCAGCACAACGTGCTGCACCACTTCTTATGATCGGCTGGCGCGAAAAGCAGGGCGTAATAGAGCTGATCGATCGACTTTCCGTCACATCGCAGTCGCCGATAATGACCGCAATTTAAGCGGCGTCTGTCAACCCGTTGCAGAATAACTCTGCGCAATCGGCCTCTGGAGGCGAACTGGAAGGCGCAAACCTACATCACGGGCAAACCGCAATCACCTAAAAGCAAAAGTCGGACGGGGGCCACAGAGGCATAGGAACGGCACTGCAACAGGCCAGCTCCTATGTCGTCGTGGGCGGACGAACGGATCAGAGAGAGGCGTACATCGCAATGAAGCAAAAGCTGAAAGCAGGCGGCCAGCGTATCAGAATAGGTCCCGATATAATCGCGCGCAAAATACAGCCAGCATCTAAAAGGCGGGAGCAGCCAATTAAAGAGAGTACATGCAAAGCCGCACGGAATAGAAGTTGAGGCATGGGCCAACATAATTCGGCCGCTTCAAAGGCAGGTCGGGTGCCCGCGACGTCAACGGATTCTACAAGAAAAAGCTGCCGAATCAGACGCGACATAATGTGATTAACTAACCCAGTTATGGCAGGTCACAGGATGCAAGTTCTGGGAAAGGTGTGAGTTACGATTCATACGCAGACACATATAATGCCAGCTCACTGAAGCGTTTTCTCACTGTATTATATTATATTTTTTGGAAAAGAGAGTTGGCTGGGGAACCTGGATTCGAACCAAGATTAACGGAGTCAGAGTCCGTCGTTCTACCGTTGAACTATTCCCCAACGCTGCGAAGTGGCTGCGCCGCTCTGATAGGGCGTCATATAAATGATTTAACCCCTGATGCAAGCTCAAAATGCGTTTTTAGCAAAGGAAATTCGCTTTGCTTACAATCTCGCCCGTGTTGAGTGTGGCGAGGATAATAACAGGCTGGTTTCACTGCCGGTGATACCGGGAATAAGACGTATGCGGCGTAGGATCGCGTCGAAGGTGGCCAGTGTTGGAGCGCTAAGTTCAGCGATCAGATCCCACCGGCCATTGGTGGTATGAACTTCAGAAATTTCAGCAATGCCTTCGAGTGCGCGGATCACGCGATCCGTCACATGCCCCTCGATTTCGATCATCATGATGCCCCGCACCGCCTCTTCAACGGCGTCAGCCCGTAGAATGACGGTATAGCCCAGAATAACGCCTGTCTTTTCCAGCCGTTCTATGTGCGCTCGCACTGTGGCACGCGATGCGCCGGTTTCTGCGGCCAGATCCGAAATGCTGCGACGTCCATTATGGCGCAATTGCGTGATGAGTTTTTCGTCGAGCGGATCCATGTTGCCACTTTGTCTCCATGAGTGACCAAAATGGTAAAGCTATTGGCGCTATTTGCCAATAATTATTGTTCATCTCGCCAGTTAAACATGGTTTGATCCCCTCAATAGAATTCAAGAGGAGTGATGGCCATGGAATGCAGACTGATTGGTGCACCATTGCAGATTGGAGCAGGGCAGTTGGGCTGCGAGATGGGGCCTAGTGCTCTGAGGATTGCAGGTCTTATAGCCGCGCTTCAAGCTCTTGGTCACACGGTCACTGATATCGGTAATGTGGCGCCCAAGGCGTTCGCAGAAATCCCACATCCCAACGCCGCCGTTCACCACCTCGGTGAGACTGTTGCCTGGACGGAAGCTCTGAGTGAAGCGGCCTATCGTGAAAGCGGGCTTGGCATGCCGATCTTCATGGGCGGTGACCATGCGATATCGGCGGGAACGGTTGCCGGCGTGTCAAAGCGTGCTGCAGAAATGGGCCGTCCGCTTTTTGTGCTCTGGCTTGATGCCCATACGGATTATCACAGCCTTGAGACAACGCGCAGCGGTAATCTGCATGGCGTGCCTGTTGCTTATTACAGCGGGCGAGAAAGTTTTTCGGGCTATTTCCCACCGCTTGAACACCCCGTTGATCCAAACTGCATCTGCATGATCGGTATTCGAAGCGTCGATCCGGCTGAGAGCGCCGCCTTGAAGGATTCTGGTATCACCGTGCATGATATGCGCATGATCGACGAACATGGTGTCGCCGTGCTGCTGCGCGAGTTTCTGGTGAAGGTTGAGGCCGCAAGCGGTCTGCTACATGTCAGCCTTGACGTCGATTTTCTTGAGCCCGCCATCGCGCCGGCAGTCGGCACAACGGTCCCCGGTGGCGCTACCTTCCGTGAGGCACATCTGGTGATGGAAATGCTGCATGACAGCGGTCTGGTTTCGAGCCTTGATCTGGTCGAGCTTAATCCGTTTCTGGATGAAAGAGGACGGACGGCAACGCTGATGGTCGATCTTGCTGCCAGCCTGATGGGCAAGAGTGTGATGGATCGCCCGAACCGGGCAGGCTGATTGCGGAGGAGATGACTATGACAATCGTACCTAATCTGAATATCGTTCCATTCGTCAGTGTCGATCACATGATGAAGCTGGTTTTGAAGATCGGCATCGATACATTCCTGCGTGAACTGGCGGAAGTTGTCGAAGAAGATTTCCTGCGCTGGGAGAGTTTTGACAAGACGCCCCGCATCGCGTCGCACTCGACCGATGGTGTTATTGAGCTAATGCCGACCAGCGATGGCACTTTATACGGCTTCAAATACGTCAACGGCCATCCCAAGAACACGCGGGAAGGCCGGCAGACCGTAACGGCATTTGGCGTACTTTCTGACGTCGGCAACGGTTATCCGATGCTGCTGAGCGAAATGACGATCCTGACCGCGCTCAGAACCGCTGCGACCTCAGCCGTTGCGGCCAAACATCTTGCCCGCAAGAACGCGCGCAACATGGCGATCATCGGTAATGGTGCCCAAAGCGAATTTCAGGCGCGTGCCTTCAAGGCTATCCTCGGTATCGATCAACTGCGTCTCTATGACATTGATCCCGCCGCGAGTGAGAAATGCAGGCGTAATCTTGCCGGACAGGGTTTTGATATTGTGATTTGTCCGACTGCGCAGGATGCTGTCGAAGGTGCTGATATCATCACCACGGTTACGGCAGACAAACAATATGCCACCATCCTCAGTGACAACATGGTTGGCCCTGGCGTACACATCAACGCTGTTGGTGGTGATTGCCCCGGCAAGACGGAACTGCACAAGGATATCCTGTTGCGATCGGATATCTTTGTTGAATATCCGCCGCAGACCCGCATCGAAGGCGAGATACAGCAGTTACCGGCCGATTATCCGGTCACGGAGTTGTGGCAGGTGATGGCTGGCATGACGGCCGGCCGGGTGGACGATCACCAGATTACTCTTTTTGACAGCGTCGGTTTTGCGACCGAGGATTTTTCGGCTCTGCGTTATGTGCGTGCCAAACTGCACGACACAGGGCTTTTCGAGGAGTTGGATCTCCTTGCTGACCCGGATGATCCTCGCGATCTATTCGGCATGTTGCTGCGTTGTGAGGCAGCGATGGCCTGATAAAGGTCGGGTAATCTGTTTACGCCTCCCATTGGCCAGATTGACACTCATGACGTTATTCTGCTGAAATTCGTCATAGTTTCATTTGAATTTCATTATCTTCGGTGCTGTAAGCTGTTCCGGATACAATGAGATTTTCCTTTGGGGAGACGGACTTGCAGCAGGAAGTAATACACGACCTCTTCATTATCGGTGGCGGTATCAATGGCTGCGGCATTGCACGCGATGCTGCTGGCCGTGGGTACTCGGTTGGCCTTGCTGAAATGAGCGATTTTGCTGCAGGTACGTCATCTGGTGCCACCAAACTCATTCACGGTGGTTTGCGATATCTCGAACATTACGAGTTCCGGTTGGTTCGTGAATCGCTGATGGAACGTGAAGTGCTGTGGGCAATGGCGCCACACATCATCAAGCCGATGCGGTTTGTGTTGCCTTACCACAAGGGTGGTGTGCGTCCTGCCTGGCTCATTCGCCTCGGCCTGTTTCTCTATGACCACTTAGGTGGCCGCAAGTTGTTGCCACCGACCAAGTCGCTGGATATGCGCCGCGATATGGCAGGCAAACCTCTGAAGCCGATTTTCGACAAGGCATTCGAATATTCTGACGGTTGGGTGGATGACGCACGGCTGGTGGTCCTGAACGCGCGGGATGCGGCCGACCGTGGCGCGCACATCATGAACCGCACCAGAGTGACGTCGGCGAAGCGTGATGGAAAGCTCTGGTCGCTGACATTGACCGATACAGTCAGCGGGCAGGTCACGGCGGTTAAAACCCGCATGCTGGTCAATGCGGCGGGCCCGTGGGTTGACCATGTGCTGGGGCAGGCCATGGGGCGCAATGCCGTGCATAATGTACGGCTTGTGCAGGGCAGCCATATCATCGTGAAAAAGAAGTTCGATGATCCGCGTGCCTATTTCTTCCAGAACCCTGACAACCGCATCATTTTCGCCATTCCCTATGAGAATGAGTTCACGCTGATCGGCACGACAGATCGTGACTACAAGGCTGATCCGAAGGACGTGAAGATCAGTGACGAGGAAATTCAGTATCTGTGCAATGCCGCCAGCGAATATTTTGCTGAGCCGGTTCGCGCAGAAGATATCGTCTGGACCTATTCCGCTGTTCGTCCGCTCTATGATGACGGTGCCTCTAAGGCGCAGGAAGCGACCCGTGACTATGTGCTGAAACTGGATGGAGCCACTGACGAAGCTCCGCTTCTCAACGTGTTCGGTGGCAAACTCACCACCTATCGCCGTCTTGCTGAACATGCGATGGAAATCATTGGCAAGGCCTTGGTCATCAAGGGTTCGCCATGGACTGCAAAGAGCCGTTTGCCGGGTGGTGATTTTGTAGTTACGGGTTATGAGACCGAAGTCAAAAAGCTCTCCGCTACTTATCCATTTCTGGAAACATCACATGCACGACGCCTGGTCAGGCTTTATGGCACTAATGCCACCCAAATGCTTGGCTCGGCCACGCAGCTTCCCGACCTCGGTCAACATTTTGGCGCAGATCTCTACGCCAAAGAGGTTGATTGGCTGATGACGCAGGAATGGGCGAACCATGCCGTCGATGTCGTCTGGCGCCGTACCAAGATTGGACTCCACCTCACCGCAGAGCAGATTGAAGTGCTTGAGACCTATATGGTAACTACAGCAAATGCCCCAGCCGCATAAGGAACAGGAGGGCTGTCAGCCCTCCGTCTTGCGGTTTTTGCGTGCGGCCATGTGTTCACGCCAAATGGTGAAAATACCCGCGGCAACGACGATCACAGCGCCAATGATCATATTGGTGCTCAGGCTCTCGCCAAACAGCGTCACGCCGATGATCGAGACCAGAACAAGCTGGTAATAAGAGAACGGCTGTACCGAGGCTGCATCGGCCAGTTCAAAGGCTTTGATGAGCAGATAGTGGCCACTCATGCCGGTGGCACACAATGCAAGCATCCAGACAATATCATGCGGCGCAAAAGAAACCCAATAAAAGGGGCCGACAAAGGTCAGCGCGGCTGCGCCCGCAACGCCGGTATAAAAGAAGCTGGTCATGGCACTGTCCGTACGGCTGGCTAGCCGTGTCAAAACGCCATAAAGCCCAAGCAGAAATGCGGCAATGAAGGTGACGATCAGCATGGGGTCAAATCCATCGCCTTCCGGTTTGAGGATAATTAGCACCCCGATAAAACCGACGAGAATAGCCGACCAGCGACGCCAGCCGACACGCTCCCCGAGAATGGGGACGGACAGCGCTGCCACCATCAGTGGTGTGGAGGCCAGAATCGAATGGGAGTGTGCCAAGCCGACAATGGCGAAAGATGTGATCGACAGAGAGATCTGTACTGCAAGGATTACGCCTCGGCTGATTTGCAGGCCTAGCCGCTTTGCCGCGATTGTTGCCCGTAACCCTTCGCGGGATCGGATGGCCATGAAGATCGCAAACAGTGCAAACGCCCAATAGCGGATCATGGTCACGAAGACCGGCGGATAATGGGTGCCAAGATATTTCGAGATACCGTCCTGAACCGCAAAAATGCTGAAAGCAATCAGCGCATAAAGGAGGCCGGTGGTCTTGGCTTGCATTGAAAGCTCATATCTTGGGTTCTGACCGACGCCGGTGTAGGGCGCGTGCCAAATGCATGTAAAAGGCGGGAAGTCAGTTTTATAAGAAACCATTCTTCATTGTCTGACAACCTGATTTTTTAGGTTTCAGCTATGCAAGGCAATCTTGGCTTTGTTATCTTCAACGCATTGCCAAGGTTGAGGGCTCAACCCTTGCGAATGTGAAAGCGGTGGCTGTTTTCCAGCGCAGTACTGTCCAGCAGTGCGTGTCCGTCTTCATTGCAAAGATGGGGAATATCGATCACAGCGAGAGGATCAGTGGTCTCGATGATAAATTCGAATCCGGATTGTTTTTTGGCAAGTAGCTTTCTGGCTCGCAGAACCGGCAGGGGGCAACGCAGCCCACGCAGGTCAAGCACTTCCGGACCGCTGGAGGTCATTCCGTTGCCCAAAGCTTCCAGAATGGTTTCTTCTTTTCTGGCTCTGGTGCCTGCTGTGGCGCGAAGGCGAGCGGGTTCATCGACGGAACAGGGACCGAAGCGGTTGTCATGCCGGCGGCTGGCTGCGTCGTGTTCGAAGCGATAGCCGTCTGACCAGTGCTGACTGTAGACAGTTGCGGTGTGGCCGGTCGTGGTGTCGAGGCTGTTGCCGCAGGCGTCTGTGGTGTCAAAACCGGAGTGACATGGTTCTTTTTGTCCATGAGGGCAGCGAATTCCGCTTCCTTCATGAGCTTACCAGCCTTCAGCGAAGAACCGGTTGGGGCGTAAGCGGCTTCGCGGCCCTTGCGCTTGTCGGCAACAACTGCCTTGCGCTCAGCCTCGCTTGGGTCATACCACGCCATGCCATCGTATTTTTTGACTGCCTTTTCATAGGCAAGATCATAAGTCTTGCCATACCCTGCCAGTGCGCTCGCTAATGCTGGCGGTGTGCTCATGGCAGGGCATTGTGCCGAAGCGTTAAACGATCCACCTTCGGTCTGCTGGTTGAAGACATATTTCTTATCGCAGACATTTACTTCCGGTGGGCGCTTGGTCACTTCAAAATTGTCGTAGCCGACCTTCAGCATTTTCCAGAAATCAAGGTTTTCGCTGTGGCGGTGGCGTACCATGTTTTCCGCTGTCATGCGGAAGGGGAATGCCTGCAGCTGAATGGTCTTTTGGCCGCCAGTAAACGCATCACGGGCAAAAGCGTAGATTTCCAGGACCTGCGCGTCGGTCATCGAATAACAACCGGATGAGGAGCAGGCACCATGGATCATCAGGTTGGTACCTGAACGCCCGTTGGCCTGGTCATAGCGGTTCGGAAATCCGGTGTTGATGGCCAGATAATAGCTGGAATTCGGGTTCATGTGGCCAGGTGTCAGGTTATAGAAACCTTCCGGAGCTTGCCGGTCGCCTTCCTTGACCTTCGGTCCAAGTTTACCCGACCATGCGCAGATCTGATATTCGGCAATCTTGTCGAAACGGTTGTCACGTTTCGCTTTCCAGATTTCAAGCGCGCCTTCTTCCTTGAAAATGCGGATCATGATGGGCGCATTGCGCTCCATGTCCTTTTTCTGCATTTCAGCAAGTCTTGCCGGGGAAAGCGGGTGGCCGACCTTGTTTTTGATGTGCGAGACGTCCGCTTCGACGGTGTCGAGCGTATCGTTGCAACTTGTCAATGCGAAGGCTGTGCACGCCAGAAGAGCAAGATGTATCAAACGCATGAAGATCGATCCGAAAAAACAAGCCGCCGTTGGCGTTGTTCCGTCAACAGCATGTCATTTAAAATACAGCGTTAACCGTTTACATGTTCTTAACTGATCGGCAATCCACCCCGGTTGCCTCCGTCGCACACATGTCTGTGATCAGAATATGGCCTAGTTTAGGCCATATTCGCTGGTAATGCGGACATAATCAGAGATTTCTGCCGATATCGAGGAATTTCTGGCGACGTTCCGCGCGAATCTGGTTGGCAGAATGGGACGACAGGTCAGAAAGTGCCTTGTTGATCACGTCACCGGTCGCGGTGATGACCTTGGCAGGATCACGATGTGCGCCGCCAATCGGCTCTGGAATAATGCCGTCGATAACGCCCAGCGACTTCAGATCTTCCGAGGTGATCTTCATGTTGGTGGCGGCTTCCTTTGCACGGGTGGAATCGCGCCAGAGAATGGATGCTGCACCTTCAGGTGAAATCACCGAATAGATTGCGTGTTCAAGCATGTAAACGCGGTTGCCCGTTGCAATGGCAATGGCGCCGCCTGAACCACCTTCGCCGATAACAACGGAGACGATCGGGACCTTGACGTTCAGGCACATTTCGGTCGAGCGAGCGATGGCTTCGGCCTGTCCGCGCTCTTCGGCGCCAACGCCGGGATAGGCGCCTGCGGTATCGATCAGCGTAATGACCGGAAGCGAGAAGCGATCAGCCAGTTCCAGCACGCGGATAGCCTTGCGGTAACCTTCTGGGCGCGGGCTGCCGAAATTGTGCTTGAGGCGCGACTTGGTGTCGTTGCCTTTTTCCTGACCGATGATGGCAACCGGCTGGCCATTGAAGCGGCCGAGGCCTGCCTGAATGGCGGCATCTTCGGAAAACTTGCGGTCGCCCGCCAATGGTGTGAAGTCTGTAAACAGCGCAGTTGCATAGTCCACGAAATGCGGACGCTGCGGGTGGCGCGCTACCTGCGTCTTCTGCCAGGGGTTCAGTTTGGAATAGATGTCCTGCATCGCATCCTGAACACGGCTTTCCAGACGGGTGATCTCCTCCGAGGTGTCTATGCTCTCGTCCTCGGTGGCGAGCTTTTTCAGCTCTATGATTTTGCCTTCCAGGTCGGAGATTGGTTTTTCGAAGTCGAGGTAGTTGTGCATGAGATCCGTTTCCGATCGTTTTGCCCAAGGTTTATCCGGTCCTTACCGGCGGTTCCGCAGGCTCTAATCGTGTTTTTTGCCCTGTTTGGCAAGGGGGTGGTGTGTTTGTACCAGTTCTTGCAGGCGTTCTTCCAGTACATGTGTATAGATTTGTGTCGTTGCAATGTCGGAATGACCCAACAATTCCTGTACCGCACGCAGATCGGCGCCATTTTGCAAAAGGTGGCTGGCAAAGGCGTGTCGCATGACGTGTGGCGATATCGCAGAAGGGTTTATACCGGCACGAATGGCAATATCTTTCAGGTCACGGGCGAATACCTGACGCGGCAAGTGGCCCGATTTACCATAAGAAGGAAAAAGCCAGGGATTTTCGTTTTTCGGGTCGCTATTGGCCTTCAGGGCGCTGCCATAGGCTGACATCGCGTCCATTGCCGTGCGCGAAAGCAGGACCAGCCGCTCTTTGTTGCCCTTGCCGCGGATCGACAAGAACCGCTCTTTTTGTGCCAATGCCGTGAGCGGCAGAGATACAAGTTCGCTGACGCGCATGCCGGTGGCATAAAGCAGTTCCAGAAGAACATGCATACGCAATCGCGAAAGCTGCCCTGGTCCTTCTTGCTCTGCCTCAGCTGAGGCCTGCTGTAAAAGGCGGTTCACATCGGCCACACTCATGATTTTGGGCAGCGGCGTTGTTTTCTTTGGTGCGTCGAGGATGCTGGTCGGGTCATCGTCGCGCAGACCCTCGGCATACAGAAATTTGTAGAACTGGCGCATGCTGGACAGGTGGCGTGCTTGTGACGAGGCGGCAAAGCCAAGTGTGGCCAGATGAGAAAGATAGGCTGAAAGGTCGCTCTGCTGCGCCTGCATCAGCGAAGTGCCGTTATCGATCAGAAACTGCCAGAGGTCGGAAAGATCACGTTCATAGGATTGAAGCGTATTGTCAGCTGCGCCCCGTTCCGCGCTCATCATTTCCAGGAAACTTTCCAGACGGGCACTGTCCATCTTGCTCATTGGCGGTCTCTTGGTCTCACTGGACCGGCGGGTTAAGGCGCTCGGAAGGAATGCGCACGGTTATATCGCGTTCTCGGGGTTCAACCAGCATCACAAGTGAAACCATGGATCCGTAAACAATTCCGACAATGGCGGCGCAGATAAACAAAAAGCGGAACAGGGTTGGCATTGGCCCTCCATCTATCATTGCTGTGCCAGATTGGGTTTGTCTTGTCCCATATGCAAAAGATGAAAGCAAAGGGCAACCAGACGCGTTCAATCATTGACCGTTAATGTCTGAGGCTTTTAGCCTGAGCCATAAGGAATATCTCTTGACGCTGGCTAAACATTTGCAGATACCGGAATCGAACCGGACCTGCACATTAATGAGCGAATCTTTCACATTTCCCGTTCCCACGCTTGCTGAGGAAGCACGGGCGAAGCTCGGAAGACGCAATATCGTCTTTGTCGGTCTTATGGGCGCTGGTAAATCTGCGATCGGCCGTCTGGTCGCGCAGCAACTTGGCATTACTTTTGTCGATACGGATGCGGAGATCGAGCGCGTATCGCGCATGACGATCACTGACCTGTTTGCAAAATACGGCGAAAACGAATTCCGTGCACTTGAGGCTCGTGTCATCAGAAGGCTTTTGCGCGGTGGCCCTAAGGTGGTTTCGACAGGCGGCGGCGCATTTATCAACGACGTTACGCGCAATCATATCAAGAATGCCGGTCTTTCTCTGTGGCTGAGGGCTGATCTGGATGTATTGTGGGAGCGCGTCAACAAGCGCGATCATCGGCCGTTGTTGAAAACCGAGAACCCAAAAGCCACGCTCGAAAACCTGATGATAAAGAGATACCCGATCTATGCCGAAGCTGATTTGGTCATCGAATCCCGCGATGTGGGCAAAGATATCATTGTGACTGAGGTTCTGGCCGCAGTGGCCGGACGTGACCTCGCTACCTCCAAGAATGGAAATGCCAAATCATGACGACCTCGACAGGATCATCGCAGGAGCGGCGCGTGCATGTGCCGTTGGTAGGGCGCGCTTACGACATTCTGATCGGGCCAGGTCTGATGACCAAGGCTGGCGGAGAAATTTCTTCGCGTCTCAAAGGGCGCCGTGCGGCGATCATTACGGATGAACATGTCGCACCTCTCTATCTTGATATGGTGATGGATAGCCTGCAGACCGATGGCATTGAGGCCGTTTCCTTGACCCTGCCAGCGGGTGAGAAGACCAAAAGCTTCGAACATTACATGGCAGTCTGCGACCTCATTCTTGAGGCACGCATTGAACGTAATGATGCAGTCATTGCCTTGGGCGGTGGTGTAATCGGTGATCTGACCGGCTTTGCCGCCGGCACAGTGCGGCGTGGTGTGCGGTTTGTACAGATACCGACCACGCTGCTTTCACAGGTGGATTCGTCGGTCGGTGGCAAAACCGGCATCAACACCCGTCACGGCAAGAACCTTGTTGGTGTGTTTCATCAGCCGGATCTGGTTCTGGCGGATTCGTCGGTGCTCGATACGTTGAGCAAGCGCGAATTCCGCGCCGGTTATGCGGAAGTGGTCAAATACGGCCTTATTGACAAACCGGATTTCTTCGAGTGGCTTGAGAAAAATTGGCAGGAGGTTTTTGCCGGTGGTCCGGCGCGCATTGAAGCCATTGCCACCAGCTGCCAGGCAAAATCCGATGTGGTTGTCGAAGATGAATTCGAGAACGGACGTCGCGCATTGCTTAATCTCGGTCATACTTTCGGACATGCGCTGGAAGCGGCAACTGAATATGACAGCAAACGTCTGGTGCACGGCGAAGGTGTTGCCATCGGCATGGTTCTTGCGCACCAGTTCTCGTCGCGGCTCAATCTGGCCAGCCCGGATGACGCTAAGCGGGTTGAGGCGCATCTGAAAGCGGTTGGTCTGCCTGTTTCGATGAATGAAATTCCCGGCACCCTGCCACCGGTTGAAATGCTGATGGCGGCGATTGCACAGGACAAGAAGGTCAAAAGCGGCAAGCTTACCTTCATCCTGACCCATGGTATTGGCCAGTCCTTCGTTGCGGATAATGTTGCCGCCTCCGAAGTCGAATCCTTCCTGAAAGAAAAACATCCGGCTTGATGTTTTTGAGATTGGCATCGTGTCTTACGATGCCAATCCTGCTGCTGCTCAGATTGACGGCCACATATCTTAAAAGCGGGTGGGTTCTCCCGGTGCCGCAGCTTCGATGGCGAGAGCATGCAGACCTTCGTCCAGTTCAGGCTGCAACAGGGCATTAATTGCCCGGTGGCGGTCGATGCGAGACTTGCCGGAAAAGCTTTCTGACACTATCTGGATACGCATATGGGTTTCCCCATCCCCGGTCATTCCTGGCTGGTGGCCTGCGTGTTTACCGCTCTCGTTGATGACGGCAAGGCGTTGCGGTGCGAAAGCGTCGTTCAGTTTTTTTTCTATGCGGGCGGTCAGTGACATCGTCTCATTCCATTCTAAAAGGGGCTCTTTAAAAGCCAGCAACATTCCTGTTTGTCAATTCTTGTTGTGTACCTTTGCGTACCCCATAATCAGGCTATCATGAAACTGGATTCGAAATACTTTGATCGCATCCGCACGCGCCGGAAAAAGGACAGTCAGCAGGAGGTTCAAGCTCCTACCTGTCAATGGGACGGCTGCGAGCGCCCTGGTGCCCATCGTGCACCCGTCGGCCGCAACGCCGAGGGGCAATTCTTCATGTTCTGTTTCGAGCATGTGAAGGAGTATAACAAGGGTTATAACTACTTCTCCGGCCTGTCTGATAGCGACATTGCGCGCTATCAAAAAGAGGCGATTACAGGTCATCGTCCGACCTGGACGGTTGGGGTCAACAAGACCGCCCGCGATAGCCCTTTGCATTCCACGCTGAAATCAGGCGCTGCCGGCGCAAATGCACGTATTCGCGACCCGTTTGGTTTTACCGGCTCCGGTGGCGCGCGTAGCGGCGGACAACGGTTCCAGCAGAACCGCAAGTTGAAAACACTGGAAGCCCAGGCTTTTGATACGCTCGGCTTGGCAGCCAGTGCAACCCAGGACGAAATCAAGCGCCGCTACAAGGAACTTGTCAAAAAGCATCATCCTGATGCTAATGGTGGCGATCGCGGTTCGGAAGAGCGTTTTCGGACTGTTATTCAAGCGTATCAATTGTTAAAGCAGTCTGGTTTCTGTTAGGGTCTGCGAACCTTAAACTCGCTTGATAATTGCCTGATGATATGTGGTTGGGTGCTTGCTACCCGCCTTGGAGACGTGATGAGCAAAATTGATCTTGATATTTCCAACCTGCCGGACACAACCGTTTCTGTTCGGGATGTTTTTGGTATTGATACCGATCTGGTCGTGCCTGCCTATAGCCAGGGCGATGCCTATGTACCGGATCTGGACCCGGATTACCTTTTTGACCGCGAGACGACGCTGGCAATCCTTGCGGGTTTTGCTCACAACCGCCGTGTCATGGTGTCCGGTTTCCACGGCACGGGTAAGTCCACGCATATCGAGCAGGTTGCTGCGCGCCTGAACTGGCCATGCGTTCGTATCAACCTCGACAGCCATGTCAGCCGTATCGACCTCGTCGGCAAGGACGCTATCGTTCTAAAGGACGGCAAACAGGTTACCGAATTCAAGGACGGCATTTTGCCTTGGGCTTACCAGCACAATGTTGCGCTGGTGTTTGATGAATACGATGCCGGCCGTCCCGACGTGATGTTCGTTATTCAGCGCGTTCTGGAATCCTCCGGTCGCCTGACGCTGCTCGACCAGAGCCGCGTTATCCGTCCTCATCCTGCATTCCGCATTTTCGCAACCGCCAACACGGTTGGCCTTGGTGATACCACCGGTCTTTACCATGGCACGCAGCAGATCAACCAGGCACAGATGGACCGCTGGTCTATCGTCACGACGCTGAACTACCTGCCGCATGACAAGGAAGTTGATATCGTTGTTGCCAAGGTGAAGAAGCTGAACACCAAGGAAGGCCGCGAAACCGCTTCCAAAATGGTGCGTCTGGCTGATCTCACGCGTTCGTCCTTCGTCAATGGCGACCTTTCGACCGTCATGAGCCCTCGTACTGTGATTACCTGGGGAGAAAATGCTGAAATCTTTGGCGATGTCGCCTTTGCTTTCCGCGTGACATTCCTCAACAAGTGCGACGAACTTGAGCGCACTCTGGTTGCCGAACTTTATCAGCGCGCCTTTGGCGTTGAGCTGAAAGAAAGTGCAGCAAACATCGTTCTCTCCGCGTGAGACCACCCCTCTTTGAGGGTTGATCGAACATTCGGATTATCAAGGGATGAGAATGCTTTACGCCCCTTATGGCATGCCACGTGAAACTGTGTGACGGTTTTGCCGTCACGGCGTGCGGGGGCGGAGCTTCTCAGGTGAATGGGTAATAGCATGGCAATGCGTGGCGATAATTCCAGAGCGAAAAGCGGTACGGTGATCGATACGGAGCCGTTGCGCAATGCAATTGCCGGCAGTGTGCGGTCCGTGGCCGGCAGTGCGCAGGTTGAGGTCGTGTTCGCCAATGAGCGTCCGGGTCTTGCTGGCGAGCGTATGCGTCTTCCGGAAATCTCCAAAAAGCCGACGGCACAGGAAATTGCAATCACGCGTGGTCTTGGCGATTCCATGGCTTTGCGACTGGCCTGCCACGACAATGATATTCACGCAAACCTCGCACCGCAGGGTGCAGATGCGCGCGTCATTTTTGATGCTGTGGAACAGGCGCGTGTCGAATCCATCGGTTCGCTGCGCATGCCGGGTGTTGCCTCCAACATTCGCAGTATGAATACAGAGAAATATTCCAAAGCCAATTTCTCGACGATTGAGAAACAGGATGACGCACCCATTGCCGAGGCTGTGGCCTTGCTGGTTCGCGAACGTCTGACTGGTGAAAAACCGCCGGCAAGTGCGGGCAAGGTTCTGGATTTGTGGCGTCCTTTCATCGAAGAAAAGGCCTCTGTCGATCTCGATAATCTTGGTTCGGCCATTCACGATCAGAAGGCTTTCGCAAAGCTCGTGCGTCATATGCTGACCTCGATGCAGATGGCGGAAGATCTTGGCGACGTTGATAATGAGGCCGATGATCAGGAAGCGCAGAGCGATGAAGATCAGCCACGCAGCAACGAGACAGAAGAAGAGCAGGTAGAAGAAGAAGCCGGTTCTGATGCTGCCCCTGCCGAGGACAGTGAAGCCTCACAGGAAGAAATGGAAGAAGGCGAGATGGATGGCGCCGAGATGTCGGAGGACGAAATGTCCGACGATCTCGATGACGACTCCGAAACGCCGGGTGAAACACGTCGCCCCAACAGTCCGTTTGACGATTTTAACGAGAAGGTCGACTACCGTATCTTCACGCAGGAATTCGATGAAGAAATTCATGCCGAGGAACTGTGCGAAGAGGCTGAACTGGATCGGCTGCGCGCATTCCTCGACAAACAGCTTGCCCATTTGCAGGGTGCTGTCGGACGTCTCGCAAACCGCTTGCAGCGCCGCCTGATGGCGCAGCAGAACCGTTCCTGGGATTTCGATCTCGAAGAAGGTTACCTGGACCCTGCAAGGCTGGTGCGTCTGATCATTGATCCGATGCAACCATTGTCCTTCAAAAAGGAACGCGACACCAAGTTCCGGGACACCGTCGTATCGCTTGTCATCGATAATTCCGGTTCGATGCGTGGTCGTCCGATCACTGTTGCTGCGACTTGCGCCGACATTCTGGCACGGACGCTGGAACGTTCAGGCGTCAAGGTCGAAATTCTCGGTTTCACTACCAAGGCCTGGAAGGGCGGCCAGTCACGCGAGCAATGGCTTGCCAATGGCAAACCTGCTTCGCCGGGTCGTCTCAACGATCTGCGTCACATCATCTACAAGAGCGCCGATGCGCCATGGCGGCGTTCACGCCGCAATCTCGGTCTGATGATGCGTGAAGGCCTGCTGAAGGAAAACATCGATGGTGAAGCGCTGATGTGGGCGCATAACCGTCTGATCGGCCGCCCCGAACAGCGCAAGATCATGATGATGATTTCCGATGGTGCGCCGGTCGACGATTCCACACTGTCGGTCAATCCGGGCAATTATCTCGAGCGGCATCTGCGCGCTGTTATCGAGCAGATTGAGACACGGTCGCCGGTCGAGTTGCTGGCCATTGGTATCGGTCACGATGTGACACGTTATTACCGCCGCGCGGTGACGATTGTGGATGCGGATGAACTTGCTGGTGCGATGACGGAACAGCTTGCCTCGCTGTTTGAGGAGCAGGGCACGACAAAGGCTTCCGGACGAGCGCGCCGTGCGGGATAAGCAGCGCACGCGGTATACAGACAGCAAGACAAAAAATACGGCATCTCTGACTGGCGTCCTGGCGACGGTGGTCGCCGGTGTCGCATTGTTCATGCCGCTGCCGGTTTTTGCTGCAAACAGTATTGACGCGCCTGTCAGTGCGCGGGTGTTGCAGGGTTTCAAGGTCAGCGGCAAGGAGACCCATTTCGGAGAGCTCGAATTTGTCGGCGGACTGGTGCTCAGTTCGCGCGAGCCACTGTTCGGCGCCATGTCCAGTATACGTTTCCGTCCCGATGGTCGAAATTTTGTTGCGGTTCTCGATACCGGCCACTGGCTGACGGGGCAAATCCAGCGCGATACTAATGGAAAGCTCTTCAGTGTCACCGGCGTTAAAATAACACCGATGCTGGATGCCGCAGGACGCGAACCACATCGCAAGATGGAAATGGATGCCGAAGGGCTGGTTCTGAGGGATGGGCAGGTGATCGTCAGCTACGAGCAGCGTCACCGGATTGATGTGTATCCTGATCCAGGCTTTGCCACGTCGCGGCCTGTCAAACGTATTCCGCATCTTATTCCATCGGGGGAATTGCGTGCCAATGGCGGTATGGAAGCACTTGGCCTTTCACCCGCAAATTCTCCCCTGCAAGGGGCGTTGGTCGTGGTGGCTGAAAAGAGTATCGATGAGGATGGCAATCTTCTCGGTGCCATTCTGGAAGGTCCGCTGAAGGGCGCTTTTACCGTTTCGCGCCATCCTTCATTTGATGTGACAGACAGTGCGTTTTTGCCTGATGGTGGTCTTCTATTACTGGAACGCCGCTTCAACCTTGCCGAAGGTGTGGGTGTTCGTATTCGCCGCATTCCAGCTGCGACTATCAAGCCGGGCGCAGTTCTCGACGGTCCTGTGATCTTTGAGGCTGGCATGGAAAGCCAAATCGACAATATGGAAGGTATGGATGTGATTGCTGGGCCAGATGGTGCCACGCACATCATTCTGGTGTCTGATGACAACCACTCATTTCTTCAGCGCAATATGATGCTGGAGTTTCGCCTGAATGAATAAAGCCCGCAGAAGCGGGCTTTGTTCTTATGGGGTTATGCAGTCTTTGCCGGGGGCATTGGCTTCAGCGTGGTCATCAGTGCGCCGTAGGGCAGCAACATGACCAAGCCGACTAGGACCTTGACGCTGAGGTCACCCAGTGCCCAGGAGATCCACCGTGGAGCCTCTGCTGCCATGACACCGAAGATTGGAGCATTCTCGATTGCAAAGGCATCGTTGGGGCCAATGAAGGCGAATGCCGGTGCAAAGGATATCGAGAAGAACAGCGCGGTGTCGAGCACGGAGCCAGCAATCGAACCTGCCAGCGGTGCCTGCCACCAGCTCTGGCGGCGCAGACGGTTGAATACCGAGATGTCCAGAAGCTGACCAATCAGATAGGCAGTGCCCGATGCCACGGCGATGCGTGGAATGGATGTCCAGAATGACAGGCTGACACCAACGACAAAACCGGCAAACACCACACGACGTGCGATGGATGGTCCGAACTGGCGGTTGGTGAGGTCGGTAATCAGGAAAGCGATGGGATAGGTGAACGCACCCCAGGTCAGGAGATCGCCAAGGGCGATACCGTACAGTGTGCCGCTGAGCGGGTACTGAACGAGGATGTTCGAAGCCACGACGACAAGCGTCATAAGGACGACATAGATAAATGTGTAACGCAGGTAGGGCATTTTTTTATCCTGGGTGATGCCACCAGTTGGAGGGATAACAATGTTTATTCAATAAAAAAGGCTTGATGAGCGGTGCCCATCAAGCCTTTGTATTTCTTGCTTGGGCAGATCAGGCTGCTTCAGCAGTCTTCTTTGCGATCTGGCGACGCAGCAGACGAGCGCGCATGCTCAGTTCGTTTTCGCTTGCCTTGAGAAGGAAAGCGTCGAGACCGCCACGGTGTTCAACCGTACGCAGCGCTGCAGCGGATACGCGCAGGCTGAAACGCTGGCCAAGAGCATCAGAAATCAGCGTAACGCTGCAGAGGTTTGGCAAAAAGCGGCGCTTGGTCTTGTTGTTGGCGTGGCTGACGTTGTTGCCTGTCTGGACGCCCTTGCCGGTCAATTCGCATACACGGGACATGGGTACACCTATTCTTGTGTTTGCCTTTTGAACCAGCTTCCCGGCAAAAACCGGAAGGCAATCCAATTGGCCATGATTGGAAAGTTGCGGTTCTATAGTCAGGTGGGGCGGCGCAGTCAAGCCGCTCATTGGCTTTGAGGCGGAATTTCCGAGTTTTCCCGCCATTCACTGCTATTTTATTGCCATAAGTGCAGCTATATGATGCAGTCCGAAACGGTTGCGGGGCCAAAGGTAGGCGAGAATGATAGCCATCGGACGGAAATATCTACAGGCCACTGCTTTCTTGCTGGCGTCATTTGGCGTGTCGCAGGCTGCCGATACATATCACAAAAGCGAGTACAGCATTAACCTAGGAATTCTGCCGATTGCCAAGGCGTCGTTCTCGACCAAGATGACTGATGGCAATTATTCGATCACCGGGTCGTTCAACGCCGCCGGCATAGCCAGCGTCATCAAGGACATTTCCGGTCGTACCACGGTATCCGGCATCAAGCGTGGCAACCGTATGCTCGCAAACCAATACACGCTGGTTTACAAGGATGGCAAACGCACGCGGACCTACGAGGTCCGTTATCGCAACGGCAACGTGACAGCGACGGTCGTGCGACCTGAACCAAAGACCAAACCCAAAAACTGGGTTGAGGTGCGTGACAGAGACCTGCGCTCTGTTCTCGATCCGATTTCCGGTCTGATCATTCCGGCTGGTGGCCGCGTATGCCCCAGCCGTCTGCCGATCTATGACGGTGAATCGCGCATGGATCTGGTGTTGAGTTCGAAGGGTACACGGCCGTTTTCGACAACCGGCTTTAGTGGTGATGCTATCGTTTGCACCCTTCGTTATGTGCCGAAATCAGGCTTTCGTGAGGGACGCGCCGATATCGAGTACCTGAAATCCATTTCCATGGAAGTCTGGTTTGCAAAGGCCGAGAACATGGATCTCTACGCGCCAGTCTACGCACGTATTCCAACCAAGGTTGGCCCCGTTTACATAACGGCGACCAAATATGGCGGCTGACGGTTTGACCTGACGGCGCTCAGGCGCTTTCAGGCTGCCAGTCCGGTGCAGCCATTTCAAAGCTTGAAAACTCGAAGCCCGGCGACACCGTGCAGCCAACGAGGGTAAACTCTCCCGTTGTTTCTGCCGATTGCCACCAGCCCGCCGGAACAAGCCCCTGCGGCCGCTCGCCCGCCAGAACGTCCGGGCCGAGATTGATGGTGGTGCTATCCGTGCCATTTTCCGAAATATGCAATTTCAGCGGTGCACCAGCATAATGGTGCCAGACCTCCACCGCATCGGTCACCCGGTGCCAGTGAGAGCGTTCACCGGCTTCCAGCAGATAATAAATGGCCGTTGAGTGACCGCGCTGGCTGCCCTGCGTGTCGCGAAAGGTCTGGCGATACCAGCCACCTTCCGGATGGCGTTGCAATTCAAGCTCCCTGATGATGGCCTGCGCTGTCATCAAAAATTATCCTTCCGGGTCCGGATTTCTGCAAATACGTCCTCATCACTGGCATCGATCATACCCAGGTGTTGGCGTATCGCCGCATCGCCAACACGCATGTAGGGATTGGTCTGTTTTTCAAGGCCGATCGTTGTGGGGATCGTAAATTTGCCGGCGTCTCGCAGGGCGGATACTTCGGCGGCACGCGTTTTCAGTGCCGGGTTTTCAAGGTCGACAGTTAAGGCAAAACTGGCATTGGAGACGGTATATTCGTGACCGAAATAAACTTTGGTTTCATCGGGCAGGGCCATCAGTTTCTGGAAGGAGTGCCACATATCGGCTGCTGGGCGCTCGAAAAGGCGGCCGCACCCCATCGCAAACAAAGTATCGGCGGCAAACAGCAAGCCGTCCTCGGGGAGGTAATAACAAACGTGCCCAGCGGTGTGGCCGGGTGTTTCGATCACCGTGATGCTGCGTCCGGAAAATTCGAACTCGTCGCCATCCATCACCGTTTTGTCCAGGCCGGGAATCGCAACTGCTTCGCCGTGAGGCCCAAGAATGGTGCAGCGAAACTTCTCTTTCAGCGCGAGATTGGCATCGACATGGTCGTGGTGGTGATGTGTGGTGAAAATATGCGTGAGCGTCCAGCCACGGCGATTTGCCGCCTCGATGATCGGCTGCTCCTCCGGCGCATCGATGGAAGCCGTCTCGCCTGATACCGGGTCGTGCAACAACACGCCGAAATTATCACTGCGGCACAGGAAGGTTTCTATTTCCAAAGGTTTCATGGCAGGCTCCTCCTTGGCTTACGGTTGTGCGTTCTTTCATGTAAGTGCATTGTCCTTGAAGTCCAACCGGCTGCTGCTACATTCTGGCTATGAACACCGATATTGTCGATCTGCGCGAATTTTATCATTCCACACTGGGAAGGCTGGCTGAGCAATCCATCGTGATGGCGCTTTCCACCATGTGGCCGCCGCTGCCGGAGGAACGCCTGCTGGGGCTGGGTTACGCTGTGCCCTATCTCGATCGTTTTCGTGCCGATACCGAGCGGACCTTTGCTTTCATGCCTGCCGGGCAGGGCGCGGTGAATTGGCCAGCCGGAGAGCTGTCTTCCACTGCTTTGGTGTTTGACGAAGAATTGCCGCTACCGGACGCGTCGATTGATCGTGTGTTGTTGGTGCATTCGCTGGAGTTTGCCGAAAATCCGCGTGAAACGCTGACCGAGCTTTGGCGTGTGCTGGCCCCCGGTGGACGGCTGGTGATCGTTGTTCCCAATCGTCGTGGCGTCTGGGCGCGTATGGAGCACACACCGTTCGGCTCGGGCAGACCCTATTCACGCGGGCAGCTGACGACTTTGCTGCGCGAGGCAAACTTCACGCCGGGTGTGTCGACGGAAGCGCTGCTGTTTCCGCCGTCGAAGCTCAAATTCATTCTCAAGCTGCGGCGCTATTTTGAAACTATTGGCCGCAAGCTGTGGCCGGTGTTTTCCGGCGTGATTATCGTGGAAGCGCAGAAGCGCCTTTATCAGGGCCTGCCGGTTTCACAGCGCGCCTCCCGCCGCGTATTCGTGCCGGTGCTGGCGCCGCAGGGAATACCGACCACCCGCACGCGGTCGAGCGAGACAAAACGGCGCTGAGCTCGGTGAAAATCTCCAGGTTTGTGTCGCGAAAATGAGTGGATATCGGCGCGACGTTCGGTCGTGCTGCTGAGGCTTGCGTCATTTCCTTCCAGGCAACGGCCCAAACACGACCAGTCAACACGGCCTAACCCTCGACAAATCCTGCGTTCCGGTCTAGGAGCAATCGGCATTCAACAGGTTATGGCGTTCCTAATTGCGATGGGAGCAATCGCAGATTGGGTGCTGTAATTTCCGGTATTCACCATGCCGTTTGAGCAGGCGTTTTTCTAAAGGTCGTTTCCATGCATGAAGAGCTGAGCCAACCCGTTCCACGTCCGGGCATTCTGGACATTGCCGCTTATGTTCCGGGTAAGGAACATGCGCCGGGTGTCGCCAAGGTGTACAAGCTTTCGTCAAACGAAACGCCGCTTGGCCCAAGCCCCAAAGCGATTGAAGCTTTTGGCACGGCCGCCAGCCATCTTGAAATCTATCCGGACGGTCAGGCCACCGTTCTGCGGCAGTCGATTGCTGACATTCATGGTTTGAACTTTGCCAACATTCTGTGTGGCAATGGTTCCGATGAGCTGCTGGGTCTGCTGTGCCATGTGTATCTCGGCGCTGGAGATGAAGCGATCATCACCGAGCACGGTTTCCTCGTGTACCGCATTCAGATCATGGGTGCTGGCGCAACGCCAGTGACCGTGAAAGAGCGTGACTGCACGGTTGATGTCGATGCAATATTGGCAGCTGTTACACCAAAGACAAAAATGGTGTTCATCGCCAATCCCGGCAATCCGACCGGCACCTATGTTCCCGTTGCGGAAATTCGTCGGCTGCAGGCGAGCCTACCAAGACATGTGTTGCTGGTTCTTGATGCGGCCTATGCCGAGTATGTTCGCCGCAATGATTATGAGGCCGGGCTTGAACTGGTGTCGTCCAACCGCAACGTGGTGATGACCCGCACCTTCTCCAAGGTTTACGGTCTTGCTGCACTTCGTGTTGGCTGGATGTATGCACCGGTTGACGTTGTTGATGCGGTAAATCGCGTGCGCGGTCCGTTCAATATGAGCGCACCTGCGCTCGCTGCCGGTGCCGCTGCCATTCGTGACCAGGCTTTTGTTGAAAAGGCCGTCGCCCACAACAAGATCTGGCTGGAGCGTCTGGCGCAGGAGTTTACCGACCTTGGCCTGACTGTCACGCCATCCGTGACCAACTTCGTTCTGGTTCATTTCCCTGACGTTGACGGCAAGCGGGCAACGGATGCCGATGAATTCCTGACCAGCCGCGGCTTCATCCTGCGCGCTGTGCGCGGCTATGGCTTCCCCAATGCGCTGCGCATGACCGTGGGTTCGGAAGAGGCCAATCTTGGCGTTATATCTGCTCTGAAAGAATTTATGGGACGCAGCGCATGAGCGATGTTCATTTCGAGAGAATTGCCCTGATCGGTATCGGTCTTATCGGTTCGTCCATCGCACGCGATATCAAGGAACTGTCCATCGCCAACGATGTTGTGGTGTCGACCCGCAGTGCCGAGACGCTGAAGCGTGCGGAAGAACTGCAACTCGGCACGCATTATACAATTTCGGCGGCCGAGGCCGTCAAGAATGCCGATCTGGTGATCGTGTCGGTGCCTGTTGGTGCTTCCGAACGCGTGGCGATCGAGATTGCGTCGCATCTGAAACCCGGTGCGATCGTTACCGACGTGGGCTCGACCAAGGCATCAGTTATCGCGCAGATGCAGCCGCATATGCCACAGGGTGTTCATTTCATTCCCGGGCACCCGCTGGCCGGTACCGAAAAGTCCGGCCCAGATGCCGGTTTTGCGGGACTGTTCCGCAGCCGCTGGTGCATCTTCACGCCGCTTGAAGGCACCGATCCGCAGGCGCTGGAAAAGTTGAAGACCTTCTGGAAGACACTCGGCTCCATGGTCGATGAAATGACGCCCGAGCACCATGATAAAGTGCTGGCTATCGTTTCGCATCTTCCGCACATCATCGCCTACAATATTGTTGGCACCGCCGACGATCTGGAGACGGTGACGGAATCGGAAGTCATCAAATATTCCGCGTCGGGTTTCCGTGACTTTACGCGTCTTGCCGCGTCCGACCCAACCATGTGGCGGGATATCTGCCTGCACAACAAGGATGCCATCCTTGAAATGCTGTCACGGTTTTCCGAAGATCTGGCCTATTTGCAGCGCGCCATTCGCTGGGGTGAGGGCGACAAGCTGTTTGAGCTGTTTACCCGCACACGTGCCATCCGCCGTTCTATCGTTCAGGCGGGGCAGGATGTGGATACGCCGGATTTCGGCCGGCATATCCTCGACAAGAAGTAATTTGGAAAACCCTGCCGCCGGTTCAGATCGGCGGTATATTTCCCAGAGGAATAAAGCCACTTACGGTCGCGCGGCCGCGATCCACCACCAGATCGACCGATACACGCTGGCTGCCGCCCGCAAGCGCACGCAGCAGCTTAGTGGCGCTGTCTATGGTCGGTGCCAGCTGCGGAAACACTTCCTTGGCGCTGTTGCCCCATTTACCGAGCTGCTGCACTTCCAGCTTGAACTTGCCCGAGAGATAACCGCTTTCATCGAAAGAAAACGGGCCAGTCAGCGTCATGGTGCGGCCTTCGCCGATATCTGCAACGGCCTGACGGAGTTCGCCGGTTGCGCCATAAAGCCCCGCTTCGTCGCTGCCATCAATCATACCGGCCTTGCCGACAAGCGTGACGTCCAGATTGGTGGAAAGGCGCGGCAGCACCTGCGGCCAGCCTTCAATCACGGTTGCCGAATCGGTCATGGAAATGGCGGCATCAAGATCGGCATTGTTTTGTCGCAGGTGAATTTCCGTGTGCCCAGCATTAAAGTTGATTGTCTGGCCGCTGACGGAAGAGACCGCTGTGGCCTTCAACCCGTCGATAACGGTTGAGGTACGATCAACACCCTTCAACTTGGCAATCAGGCTGGATTGCAGGTTTTCCCATGCGGCATTGATCGACAGGCCGTGAGCCGTGCGGATTTCCGCCGGGGAGTCTAGTTCCATGACGATGTGATTGGGGGCGTAGACCTGCGCTGCCGACCGCAGCGAGCCGAACGAAGCAGAAATGCCGTTGGTGCTGTCATCGACATTCACCTTGGAGCAGAACAGACCGATGCGGAATGGATAACCGCGGAAATCCATGTCCACGCATTCGCCGGTGATTTCCTTGCCACCGGCCGGGCTGATGGTTTTCAAGACCGTTTCACGCAAGGCCGATGCGGCATAGAACCAGCCGCCGGTATAAACAGCGATTGCCAGCACAATGCCCGAACCGAGCAAGAGAAATTTTTTGTTGCTTGTCGATTGGCTTGATGCTGCCATGATGTTCTCCAAGGCTGGCGACGAAACATAATAATGATCTGGCGTGCGATATGGACGATTTTTGGGTATTTGGCTACGGCTCCTTAATGTGGAACCCGGGTTTTGCGTTTGAGGAACGTCAGACGGCCCGTTTGCATGGTTACCGACGCTCTCTGTGCATATGGTCGAGCGTTTACCGTGGTACGTTGGAAAAGCCTGGTCTTGTTCTGGGGTTGGACCGCGGTGGCTCCTGCCGTGGCGTGGCTTTCCGTGTCAAGGGAAGCAATCACGGCGAGGTTATCGGCTACCTGCGCGAGCGCGAACTTGTCACCAATGTTTATAAAGAACGTATTGTCCCGGTTAGCTTGGCGGCCGGGCATAAGGTCAGTGCCGTGACCTATGTGGCCGACCCGCTGCACGAACAATATGCCGGTGGCTTGAGCGCCGAAGATGCCGCCCGGATCGTGAGATCAAGTGTTGGTCGGTCTGGCCCCAACACTGATTACGTGGTCAACACAATCCAGCATCTGGCGGATATCGGTATTCGTGATCCATGGCTGGAAAATGTTGCATCTGGCCTAGAGCAGAGCGGCGGTTAAGCCGCTATCTCCCTCCCATTTGTCGCCGTATTGGGATTAGTTGGGGCTGTAGTGCCGAAGCGCCAGCCCCACCCGCGCCTGGGCGGAGAGCAGGAAAACATAAGCCGCCGTTTCTGACATCTCCTCCAGAACCAGCATGTGACCCCAATCACCGAAATTCAGGCCCATATGCCCCTCGGCGCCGGCTGAAATGATCATTGCGAGAATAACAAGCACAATATCAGCGTAGGGAAGCTGCCGCGTAGTGACCAAGTACTTCAGAATATGCGGGCCTTTGGCCTTGATAAAAAGCACGGCAACCAGAAGGCTCACTGCCACCAGCATTGGTACGATGTAAGATCTATACCAAAGCTGAGAGGATGAGAAATATGGTCCGTGTTCACTGACGGACAGGGCCGGCATGAAGACGCCCCCCCAACTCAATTCGCGCAGCGCCATAACGATCCAGACAGGCATGACGGCCAACCAGAACCATCGCAGCGTTGATTGTTGATCTGCGGCGAAAACCATTGCCACGACTGCGCCACCCAGCAATATCAAAACCTGGGCATTCTCAATCGGGCCATTTTCATAGCCAGTCCATGCGGGTAATATTCCAGCGCATGCGAAGCTTAAGGCCAGCAAGGCCGCTCCGCCCCACCTCATCTGTTTCATTACAATCATATAGACGTCGTCTCTCCCGGGGTCGTTTGGGCGATTCGTCGCCCAAACGGTAATCCACTCTTATGGATGCAGCAGCGCAGGGCGACAACTACAATGAGAACGGCCATAAGCGGCAAAACCGTGACTAGTACACAATATTGTAACAAACGTCCCTGTCATGAAAGTGCTAGCAAGACGGGTCGCTTTCCTGCCGTGACAGGTTTGGAAGCGACCTTCAGCCGTGTGGATTTTTCATCGCCTTGATTTCTTCCAGACGCTTGATGGCGGTTGGCGGCAAGGGAAGGTTCGGATTACTGGTTGCCGTCTCGACCAGCAACTCGTCGCTTGCCTGTTCGGTGACCTGTATCAGCTTTTTGAAAAACGCATCCGGATCTAGACCCGGTTCAATCGGCGGCAGAATGCGCACTTTGAAGTGGCCGGGATAACGCATGGTCGAACGGCGTGGCCAGAACAGGCCCGGATGCATGGCAACGGGAACGACCGGAACATTGAGATCACGGTAAAGGCGGGCGATGCCGTAACGGTACTGTGGCTCAGCACCCGGCGGGCGGCGAGTACCTTCAGGGTAAATGATGAGCTCACGGCCTTTCGCCATTTCCTGCTTAGCGCGTTCCATCACCTTCAACATAACCTTGCCGCGTGCGGCACGGTTGACCGGGATCATGCGTTGCTTCATCGCGTACCAACCAAACAGCGGGATCCAAAGCAGTTCACGCTTGAGGATGTAAACCGGATCATTGAGGTTTGGCAGCAATGCATAGGTGTCCCAGAAGGACTGGTGCTTGGGCGCAAAAATGCAGCCAGTGGTCGGGATGTTTTCCAGACCTTCGATCTCGAAGGTTGTTCCGACAATGTTTTTCATCAGCCAATGGCTGGAACGGGCCCAGTTCTTGGGAATCTCATAGGCGATCTTGCGCGGCAGGATGAAGTAGATCGGCGTCAGCACGACCATCCTGAGGATGAGATTGGCATAAAACAGGGTGTTGAACAGTGCGGAACGCAGCTTGAGCATAAAGGGCAACTCTCCGGGCACATCCGCTGTTTCGAGGGGAGATATTTCGAAACCACAATATCGGGTGCAATTACCGCACGCCTACACGAAAAGGCGCAGTTACGGCAAGTGCCGTTTTATTTTGCGTCCTGAGAGGCTGTGCCGCGAAGGCCATTGCTTTTGCCCATGCCAACCATATCACGGGCGGCTGCACCAACATATTTTGCATATTCATAGAGCAGGGTGCGCAACACATCCGGGTCGGCGAACCAGTTCTTTCGGGTTAGGTCCGAACTGACAACCGGGTAGGCGACAAATTCGGTCTTTGGGCTTGCGCGGCGCAGTTCATAGAGGCTGCGGTGCATGTGGTAATTGTTCGTCACCACCAGAACGCTCGAATAGTCGTGATCGGTAATCCAGCGCGCCGCTTCATTGGCGTTACCAATGGTGTCGATAGCGTCATAACCAACATCAACGCAGCAGGAAAACAGATCGCTCGAGCTTTGTGTCATCTTGCGGATCTGGGCGCGGCTGGTCGAAGGATTGGCTCCGGAAATCAACAGCCGTGTACCAGCACCGGAGCGTAGAAGTTCGACGGCCTGATCGATCCGCTGATAGCCACCGGTCAATACGATAATCGCATCTGCCTTGATATCTTCTGGCGGTCGCATGGTCGCAACCGCATCGGCAAAGCGCAGGAAACCGGCAAAAACAACGGCTGTAATGATGAGGATAATGAGGATCAGATAACGCGCCGTGCGGCGCAATGGTCCACGCCGCGAAAGCAAATCCTTTCCAGATCTGCTTTCCCGTGAGATATTTGTCTCATCGTTGCGTTGCGACCGACTCATCAGCATGTCTAATCAATAATGGCAGATTGAGGCAAGGAACAGGCATTTCCAAGCCAATCAATTTCAGCCCGGAGGAATTCCATCAGTGCGGGAAGCGTCAGAACGCATCTGGTCAATATCGTCAATCGTGCGAATGACGGTCATCCTTGCCGTCAGGGTGGTGAGCAGCGCGATGAAGATCATCGTGCCGAAGATGCCGAGGTAACCGGTCCAGCCAACCGAAAACGTGCCGAACAGTGCTGTAGCCTGATCGCTTTGCGGAGTGGCGATGGAGCGTGATTGCCAAAAGCCCGCCAGCAGGAACACAGCTGAGGCGAGCAATCCGCCAGCGGCTGAACCTTTGAAGCTGATCTTGAGAAAGTGTTTCTGGAATTCATGCGCAACGAATTTGCTTTCCGCACCGACGAAATGCAAAACTTCCACGATGTGTCTGTTGCCGGCAAGTGCGCCGCGTGTTGCAAAGACCACGGTCAGCACCATAGCAATGAAAACCAGACCCAGCACGCTGATCCCGATCATCACGGTTGTTCGCGCCATAGACACCAGACGGTCTACCCATGTGCGGTGGTCATCGAGAAAGGCTTGCGGCACTTCGGTTTTCAGCAAGTCACGCATGGCCTGAAAGTCAGGTGGATTGTTTTCGTCGATGGTAACGACGATGAGGCGTGGCACAGGCAGTTCGTTGAGATCAAGGCCCGAACCGAGCCATGGTTCGAGCAGGCGGGCTGTGGCCGCGTCATCGAGAATGGTGCCTTCGCGGGTGCCGACGAAGGTGAGAGCAAGGTTGCGCGCCTTGCTCAGCGCGGCGGCCATGTCCAGACCGTCCTCCGGCTTTATCTGGATGGTAATCTCACGGGAAATCTGGCTTTGCCAAGATGATGCCGTTGCGCGGATCATGCTGACAGCACCCAGCGTCAGACAGGCAAGAAATGCCATGATGGCGATAACGACGATCAGTGCGTTGCCCTGAATATTGGACGGGGGCAGGATCGGGCCCATCGGACGGATGCGCATGGCAGGCCGCTGCTTGCGGTTCTGTTGCGGTGAAAGCTGTTGGCGGTTGATCTCATTCATAGATGTCGAGCCGCCCTTCGGTAAGGATCATGCGGCGTGCGTCGATCTGATCCATCAATGCAAAATCATGCGTTGCGATAACAACGGCGGTTCCCAGCCGGTTCAATTCGAGAAAAAGGTTGAGAAGCCGTTTGGCCATGGGAGGGTCGACGTTGCCGGTCGGTTCATCGGCCAGCAGAATTTCCGGCTGATCCATCAGGGCACGGGCAATTGCTGCACGTTGTTTTTCACCGCCGGATAGAATGGGTGGCAACACGTTGATGCGTTCGCCCAGTCCCACCCATTTGAGAAGCTCAATCACATCGGAACGATAGGAGCTTTCGTCCTTGCCGCGCACTCGCAGCGGCAGCGCGACATTTTCATAGGTCGTCAAATGTTCAAGCAGGCGAAAATCCTGAAACACGATACCAACACGCCGGCGCAAAAGTGGAAGTTCTGCGCGGGGAATGCGGGAAATGTCACGATCAAACATGCGGATCATGCCGCGGGTTGGCTGCAGTGACATAAACAAAAGCCGTAGAAGAGTAGTTTTACCAGCACCGGAAGGGCCGGTCAGAAACTGGAATGATCCTTTGGGAATATCGAAGGTCATGTCCCTGAGGATTTCGGGGCCCATAGCATAGCGTAACCCGACATTTTCGAAATGGATCAACGGACTTCCAGTCTTTCTCTTTCACAACGGCAATTTTGCATGGAACGTTTCAGGTCGCTGCATGGTTTCATGCCCGTGGTGCGGTGTCTGCGATGACCCGATGTTTGCGAAGCATTAACCATTTAAATTTACGTTTGGTGAGTATTTGTTTCAATGCCCAGTTTTCAAAGGGCGGAAAACCATAGAGGAAATTCCATGGGTATGTTCCGTTCGTCGCGTCGTCATGACACATTCGATTTCGATCTTCTCCTGCCTGAACATCCCGCGCGAAAAGCGCCCCGTTCCGGCACGCCAGCAAACGATGTGGTCGATGCCGAATTTGTGACGGTAAAGGAAACACCGGCACGCGGCTATGGCAATGACAATCGGCAACGCCGTTATCAACAGCGTGTGATGCCGTCTCGTCCGGTCTCCGGCGTAATGCAGCGCGTGGAAAGACGCCTTGGCAAATTGTCTGTCGATGCTTATTCGGCATTGGTGGCGCTTTCTGTCATCGTGGTCTTCGGCGTTTCCGGTGGTTTCACACTCGTTTCGGGCACCCCGTCTGCTGCGCAGGAACAGGTGAATCCGCTTGGGCTTTCCCATGTCACCATCACACCGCAGGATGCAGATGGCATGGAAGTGCTGTCCATCAACGGTATTGTCGAGAACCATGGCGGCGATGTGGTGGCGGTTCCAGATATCCGTGCTGATCTTCTGTCCGAAAATGGCCAATTGGTTGCCAGTGTTGTCATCGAAGCACCGGTTAGCGAAATTCTGGGGCGTCAAAGCCACGGATTCACGACAAAATTGCGCCATCCCGGTGGAAAAACGCCACGTGTGAAGCTTTCCTTCATGGAAACGGGTGTTTCCGGTTCGTGATTGTGGTAGCGGATTTCCTTTCGTTGAACGGGTAGGTCAAGGTCTGCCCGACAGTCAGTCAAGGAGATTGCATTGCCCGTCGTTCGTGGAAAGATCATCGAGCCGCTTTATACGGCGGAACAAATCGCCGAGCGTAACCGGGATATGGCGCAGCGCATCGCTTCGGGTCCAACAAAAGACCTGCTGGTCATCGCGGTTCTCAAAGGCTCGTTCATTTTCGCTGCCGATCTCATTCGCTCGCTGCATGACAGTGGTCTTGCGCCTGAAGTCGAGTTCATTACCCTGTCGAGCTACGGTGCTGGCACGGTTTCGCAAGGTGTACGGATCGTCAAAGACATAGACAGCGATGTGAAGGACCGCGACGTTCTGCTGATCGATGACATTCTCGAATCTGGCCGCACGTTGCTGTTCGCCAAGGAACTGCTTTATGAGCGTGGCGCCCGCAACGTGACCATCGCCGTTCTTCTCGACAAGAAGGTCAAGCGCAAGGAAAACCTCGAGGCTGATTATGTCGGTTTCGAATGCCCCGATTATTTCGTCGTTGGTTACGGCATGGACGTGGCCTATGCCTTCCGCGAACTGCCGTTTGTTGGCGTCGTGAAGGGTGATGCGGAGGCGTAAGCGCCTCCGTTTTGATGACCGCTTGTTAACCATGTCCGCTGCATCGCGTCTTATCTTGTAACAAAGGGCGCAATCTTTACCGATTGAAAAGGTGCAGCGGCGATTTTGCTCACGGCTGGAGATGACTGCCAGGAGCAATGGTTATTATGGCAAAAATTTTGATTACCGAAGACGAGGATTCGCTGCGTTCATTTGTGGCGCGTGCCTTGCGCCTAGATGGCCACGAGACCCATGAGGCGGCTGATGGCGCCGAGGGGCTGGAGAAACTGCAGGAACATAACTTTGATTTGCTTTTGTCTGATATCCGCATGCCGGTTATGGACGGCATTGAGCTTGCCCACCGCGCGGCCTCGCAGTTTCCTGACATGCGCATTCTTTTGATGACCGGTTATGCCGAACAGCGGGAGCGGGCTGACGACCTGATGGAGAAGGTCGTAGACGTGGTTTCCAAGCCATTTGCCTTGCCCGATATTCGCATGGCTGTTGCACGTGCCTTGGCGGCCCGCACGGCGGCTTGAGCTGCCTTGCGTTTGTGTCGTAGGCATTGCAGTTTTCCTTTTCTATATCCTCATTTAAAACCGGTGCAGTTTAAAACCTTCCCAACATTGCTGACAGGAGCGTGACTTGAAAAACGGTGTCTGGCTGAATGAGCCGAAGGATTGGTCGCTAAAGGATGGTATTCTTGATCTGGTGACGGACGAGGGTTCTGATTATTGGCGTGAGACCTATTACGGCTTCACGCGTGACAGCGGGCATTTTTTCGGCGTCCAGACACCACCGGCTTTTACATGCCAGTTTCGTATTCGCGGCGCTTATCAGGCGCTTTACGATCAGGCTGGCATCATGGTGCGGATTGATGAGCGCCGCTGGATCAAGGCCGGGATCGAGCTTTCCGACGGTCGCGCGATGCTGGCGAGTGTATTGACCAACGGTCGCTCCGACTGGTCAACTGCGCCATACGAAGGCAATGCTGATGATTTCTGGATGCGGGTCACGGTTGAAAAGGGTGTTATCCGCGTGCAGGTGTCTGCCGATGGCCAGTTCTGGCCGCTCGTGCGGCTCGCGCCTTTTGATGTCGCTGACCTTTATCTGGTGGGCCCGATGGCCTGCACGCCTGAACGGGCAGGGTTAAAGGTCCGTTTCTCAGATTTTCAACTCACCGCGCCACTTGGCAAAGAACTGCACGATCTGACCTGACGACAGTATCTGGGCTCTCCAAAAGCGGTCCAACCGCTTTTGGAATAAGGTCCTAGCGGATATCCAGAAGACGCTCGAGGTAGCGGCGTTCCGCTTCGCCCGGCGGGTTCTGTCCCAGTTTCTCGCGGATTGCTTCGAGAATTTCGCGGGCTCGCTGCACATCGATTTCATCGGGCACACGCACCTGATCGCCAAAGTCCGGACCGTTGGTGGCCCGTGGACGACCGAGCGGATCACGGCCGTTCTGGCCGCCCTGACCCATCATGCCGTCTTCCTGACCTTGGCCCTGACCCTGTTGGCGCATGGCCTGCATCATCTGGCTCATCATGTCCTGTGCACCTTGGCGCAGAGCATTCAGGGCATTGCCCTGACCCTCAACAGCGCGGTCGCCCTGTCCCTGGCCCAAGGCTTCACCGGCACCCTGCATTTCCTGCTGGGCTTTGCCGAAGCCTTCGCCGGGCTGCATGCCAAGATCTTTCATACCCTGCTGCAATTCACCCAGCTGCTTGCCAAGTGCGTCCTGCTGCGCGCGCAGTTGCTTTAAAGCTTCACGAAGCTGCTCCGCCGTCATTTGGTCGGTGGGATTCTGACCCTGACCTGGCTGTTGCTGGTCACCCTGCTGGCCTTGCTGACCCTGTTGCTGTTCGCCGTTTTCGCTTTCCTGCTGTGGATCGCCGCGTTGCATGCGGTCACGCAGTGCCTGATCGAACTGGAAGGTCTGGTCCATCAGTTGCTGCTGTTGCTGCATGATTTCGCCGAGCTTGTCGATCTGCTGTCGCAGCTGGCTGTTCTGCTGGTTCTGACGACCCTGCTGCGGGCGTGCCATCTGCAGATTGTTCATCATGCGTTGCAGCTGTGACAGCATCTGCTGCGCGGCATCTCTATTGCCGGAGCGGGCCAGATTTTCAATCTGGTCCAGCATGTTTTGCAGGTCACGCTGGCGCAGGAAATTTTGCGCCTGCTGGTTCATGTTGGATTGCGGCGCATTCTGCATACGCTGCGCCATTTCGCTCATGAAATCCTGCATGGCGTTGCGCAGTTCTTCCATAAGCTTGGCGATTTCTTCGTCCGGTGCGTTGCGTTCAAGCGCGTCGGAAAGCTGCTTTTGTGCATCGCGCAACCGGCGCTCGGCCAGCGACAGATCACCGTCCTCAATGCCGAGGGCGATTTCCCAGAGGTAATCGGCAGTGTCCTTCAGGCTAGCCTCGTCGTAGGCAAGTTTCATGCGGGTATGAGCAGAGCGCAGCAGCAGATAATGCGTCTTGTTGGGGATGGTTTCTTCCGGACGCATTGTCACCGCCTCGTTAAAGGCAATGGCTTTCGGCATCTGTCGGGTATCAAGTGCGAAAATCTGGCGGTGTTCGGCAACCGCTGCTGCCAGTGGTTCACTGAAGCCGCGACCGGGTAGAACCATTTCATGTGAAGGGCTACGACCTTCCTGTCCGGCGCCATCGCTGGCGACCAGAGTGATGCGCACCTTTTTGCCCGCCAACGGATGTTCCGTCAGGTTGCGACTGGTCAGACCTTTGATTTCGCGGCTGTTTTGACGTGGCAGGTCCAGCTTGTATTCCGGCAGGGGATAAAGAGGTGTTGCGTCTTCGTTTGTTTCCGCAGGTTCGATGATCGCGTGCGCTTCACGCAGGCCGTAATCATCCGAAGCGATAAAGCCGATTTCAAGCGCGCCGTTCACGGCACGACGCGGCATCTTGTCGAAGGAGATGACCGGTGGCTTATCCGGGATAACGTCAAAGACCCATTGTTCGCCATTTGCAACAAGGGTGCCGCTTTCGGCGATTTCTAGCGAGTAGGTTCGTGGCGGAAGCTGTTTGTTGTCTGCTTCGGGAGCAGGGGCGTTGTTTGCCGCTGCTTGCGGTGGTGTCTGTCCGCTTGAGGTTGTTTCTGGCTGCAGGGGTTGCAAACGGCCTGCCACTTCCGGCTCAAAGCTGACCTGCTCTCCACCTTCACCGCCGGTGACACGAACTGTCAGTTTCGATGCCTGTGGCACCGCCACGGCCTCAGTCGCAGCCTCGTTACGTCCGGTCAGGAAAATCGGTGCACGCCCGGTGTATGAGGGTGGTGTGACCCATGCGTCGATGCGCAAATCAGGATTGATTGGTCCGGCTGCGGGAGTGTTGCGGAATGCCTCAACAACGGTGCCGGCACCATTGGAATAGGAAAAGCCGAACGCTGCTGCCAGAACAAGTGCTGGAATAGCGCGAAGCGCAAAACGGTCATGGCGGGCAATATCGGGTTTCGGCAGGCCGGCATCGAGGGTGGCGATACGTTGCGCCATGCGCAGCTGGTGTTCTTTCCACAGCGCGCGGGCAAACGGCGTGTCGAATGCTGGCTCGTCTTCCTGCACGCCGACAGGCTGGTGCGGCAGATCATTACGTTCTTCAAGCAGGCGCCCAGCTTCATCGGCTGATGGCCAGCGCAGACGCAGGAACGGTAACAGCGACGACAGCAGGCCGAAGACCAGAATGAAAACGACGCCGAGACGAAGCCAGTCCGGCAATTGACGGTAAACACCGAACCAAGCCAGCGAGAGGAAAATGGCGATAATCGACAGCGGTAAAATGGAAAGGGGGGCGGCGCGCTCAGCCAGCAGCACCAATCTGGCCACAAACCGCTTCGCTGCGACCTTCCGGGCCAGCGCAGGTTGTCCTTCGAAGGCGCCTTTTCTGCCTTGTCTGGATGTGGTCATCAATCCGTTCTCCCGGTTCTGGCCACCTGATCCCGCAATAACCGGAATCGCAAAATATTTTAGCGTATCGGTGCGAAAATCCTAATCGCTTTTCGCAAAGCACGACACGCACATCGAAATTTCCACACCCCGATCAGCTGTCCAAACGGACGCCTGACGTGCTGGTGCAATGTCTACAAGATAACACTGTTTATGGCGAAGACGAGGGCAAGCGGCTGCTCACCCTCATTTTTCCGATGATTTCTCTCAAAAGTGATCGGGAATGCCGATCTCAATCCAGCCACTTTGGCACGGAATCAAGTCCGATCAGCTCTTCATAGGTGCCACGCGGACGGATGACGTGGAATTCATCGCCCTTGACCAGCACTTCGGGAACGAGCAGGCGTGAATTATACGTGCCCGCCTGAACCGCGCCATAGGCTCCAGCCGAACCGACCGCAATGAGATCACCGGGCTTCGGCATCGCCATTTCACGATCAAGCGCCAGATAGTCACCGGTTTCGCAGACTGGGCCAACGATATCGGCCTTGATGCGCGGTGCATTGGCGGCAGAAATTCTGACCGGACGGATTTCGTGATAGGCCTCATAAAGGGTCGGGCGAATGAGGTCGTTCATGGCGCCGTCAACGATCACGAAGGTCTTTTCACCGCCGTCCTTCACGAACAGCACTTCGGTTACCAGAATACCGGCATTGCCAACAATCAGGCGGCCAGGTTCGGTAACGATCTTGCAATTCAAGCTGCGAAGCTGTGCCTTGACGATCTCGGCATAGGCATCTGGCAGTGGCGGCGGGTTGTTGTCGTCCTTGTAGGGAATACCGAGACCGCCACCGATATCGACGTGATCAATCACATGACCTTCGGTGCGCAGCTCTTCAACCAGTTCGCGCAGCAGGCGGAATGCGTCCTCGAACGGCTGCAATTCGGTAATCTGGCTGCCGATATGCATGTCGATGCCGGTAACCTGAATACCTTCAAGCGTTGCCGCATGGGCGTAAACGGCGCGGGCACGCTGGTAGGAAATGCCGAACTTGTTTTCTTTTTTGCCCGTCGAGATCTTGGCATGGGTACGCGCGTCGACATCCGGATTGATGCGGAAGGAAACATGTGCCTTCTTGCCAGCCTTGATGGCGCGCAGGTTCAGCACTTCCAGTTCCGGCTCGGACTCAACGTTAAAGCAGTAAATGCCTGCTTCCAGTGCCAGATCCATTTCGACAACGGTCTTGCCAACGCCTGAAAACATGATGCGGTTGGCGGGAACACCGGCTGCCAGTGCGCGGCGTAGCTCACCGCCGGACACGACGTCGATGCCGGCGCCCAGACGGGCCAATGTCTTGAGCACAGCCTGGTTGGAATTTGCCTTCATGGCGTAGCACACCATGGAATCGACATCGGCAAAGGCTGCCGAAAACACCTTGTAGTGGCGTTCCAGCGTGGCTGTGGAATAGACATAAAAGGGGGTGCCGACGGCCTTGGCGATTTCTGGCACGGCCACGTTTTCGGCGTGCAGGACACCGTCAATATACTGAAAATGGTTCACGGTCTAAGTTCCGTTAAAGCAGCGGGTCGAGAACGAAAGGACGCTCAGGCGTAACCTGTTTGACTTCCTGGCCATCTGCCGGGCGTTTGTTGCGCAGCTCTACCGGCGTGCTTGGCGGATCAATCGCGCCTTTACGGCCGCAACCGGTAACGACGAGGCTGACGACCAGCGTCATGCCAAGGGGAAGAAGGAAGCTACGAACCGTTTTTGAAAGCATGGGTCTGTCCAAAGGAAAAAGTTGCTCTTCTGATACAGAAAAACAGGGCGCTTGTGCACCCTGTTTCTTGTGATGCTGGTGTAACGCTAAATTGATCAGTTGCGCGCGCGCCACCAGGCGATCTGTTTGCGGACTTCAGACGGTGCCGTACCGCCAAAGCTGGTGCGGCTGGCAACCGAGGCTTCGACAGAAAGAACATCGAAAATGCCGTTGGTGATAGCCGGGTTGATGGCTTGCAATTCCTCAAGCGACAGGTCGGCGAGGTCGCAGCCCTTCTTTTCGGCCAGTGCCACAGCATGGCCGGTGGCATGGTGCGCATCACGGAACGGAAGGCCGGCTTCACGTACGAGCCAGTCGGCCAGATCGGTTGCCGTGGAGTAACCAGAACCGGCAGCTGCGCGCATTTTGTCGGTGCGGACTTCGAGGTCGCGGATCATGCCGGTCATCGCGGCAATCGCCAGTTCGAGGCTTTCTGCGGCATCGAAGACCTGTTCCTTGTCTTCCTGCATGTCCTTTGAATAGGCCAGCGGCAGGCCCTTCATCACGGTCAGCAGGGCAACCAGGGAACCATTGATACGACCGGTCTTGGCGCGCACCAGTTCAGCAGCATCCGGGTTCTTTTTCTGCGGCATGATCGAAGAGCCGGTCGAAAATGCATCCGACAGACGGATGAAGCCGAATTGTGGTGTCGACCAGATGACGATTTCTTCCGCCAGACGCGACAGATGCGTGGCGCAGATCGAGGCAATCGACAGGAATTCCAGCGCGAAGTCGCGGTCTGAAACCGTGTCGATGGAGTTGCGGGTCGGTTCGCGGAAACCGAGTGCCTTGGCGGTCATGTGACGGTCGATCGGATAACCGGTGCCGGCAAGTGCGGCAGCACCGATCGGGCTTTCGTCCAGATGTTCGATGGCGTGGCGAACACGGGCGCGGTCACGGCCGAACATTTCGACATAGGCCATGCAGTGGTGACCGAAGGTAACAGGCTGGGCGGTTTGCAGATGCGTGAAGCCCGGCATGACGGTGTCTGCATGTTGTTCGGCGCGGTCGAGGAACGCAGCAATCAAATCCGTCAGCATGGCTTCGGTTTTCTGAAGCTCTTCCTTCACCCACAGGCGAAAATCGAGCGCGACCTGATCGTTGCGCGAACGGGCGGTGTGCAGGCGTCCTGCAGCAGGGCCAATCAGGTTGGCGAGGCGGGCTTCGATATTCATATGAATATCTTCAAGCTTGCGCGAGAATTCGAACGTGCCGTTTTTGATCTCTGACAGGATTGTGTTCAGGCCTTCAGTGATCTTGTCTTTATCTTCGTGCGAAATAATGCCTTTTTCAGCCAGCATGGCAGCATGCGCCATAGAGCCGCGGATGTCCTGGGCATAAAGTTTCTTGTCGAAGCCGATGGAGGCATTTATCTCTTCCATGATTGCGGCCGGACCGGATGCGAATCGCCCGCCCCACATCTGGTTAGAGGATTTCGTGTCGTTGCCGTCAGCCATGGTTTGCCAGTCCCGGAGTATGTAGTGACAGAAAAAAGACCATTTCGCCTTCCCTCTGCCAAGCTTGTTGGAATTGCTGCCCTTGCCGGTATCATCGCCGGTGCAGGTGCGGTTTACATGAGGCATATTGGGTCTGGCAGCTCGGTTCAAGAGGCTCAGGCCAATGTCGCCGGTTTATGTGAAGGTGCAGGCGACCGTATTGCGGCGTTGACGCCCTTTTCCAAGGGGCAGGTGGCTGCGATGGCACCGGCGTCGGAGCCGCGTCCGCTCAACCTTACCTTCAAGGGGCCGGAAGGTCAGAGCCTAACGATGGCGGATTTTGCCGGAAAGACGGTGCTTTTGAACCTCTGGGCCACGTGGTGTGTGCCATGTCGTGAAGAAATGCCGGCACTCAACGCTCTCGAGCAGGAGATCGGTGGGCAGGACTTTGAAGTGGTTGCCGTCAATATTGATACGGGCGGCGATGAAAAGCCGAAAACCTTCCTTGACGAATACAAGATCGGTGCGCTCGGTTACTACCGCGACAGTTCGATGGGCGTTTTTAATGTGCTGAAAAAGGAAGGTCTGGCCTTTGGCCTGCCTGCCACCCTGCTATTTGATGGCAAGGGATGTCTGCTGGCATCGATGAATGGGCCGGCTGCATGGGACAGCCCTGATGCCAAAGCCCTGATCACGGCGGCCAAGGGGCCGTGATCCAATGATATGGCGGGGGTGAATTTACCTTTTCTCCCCCGCGTAATGGCGAACTGTTAGCGGGTCGGAACCGGTGTTTCGCCACGGTAGTCATAAAAGCCACGGCCTGATTTACGACCCAGCCATCCAGCCTCGACATATTTGACCAGCAGCGGGCAGGGGCGATATTTGCTGTCTGCGAGACCATCATGCAGCACCTGCATAATGGAGAGGCAGGTGTCGAGACCGATGAAGTCTGCCAGCTGCAACGGACCCATCGGGTGGTTGGCGCCGAGTTTCATGGCGGTATCGATGGCTTCAACCGTGCCAACACCTTCGTAAAGCGTGTAGATCGCTTCATTGATCATCGGCAGCAGGATGCGGTTGACGATGAAGGCCGGGAAATCTTCGGCGACAGTGATCGCCTTGTCGAGCGAGCGAACATATCCCTTGGCGGTGTCGAATGTTTTTTCGCCGGTTGCGATACCACGCACCAGTTCCACCAGCTTCATCACCGGAACCGGGTTCATGAAGTGGATGCCCATGAACTGTTCCGGGCGGTCGGTGGCGGATGCAAGGCGGGTAATCGACAGCGACGAGGTGTTGGTCGCCAGTAGTGCCTCAGGTTTCAGAACCGGGCAAACCTGCGCGTAAATCTTGCGCTTGATGTCTTCGTTTTCAGTTGCCGCCTCGATCACCAGATCCATCGATGCGAGATCATTGATATCGGTCGAACCGCTGATCTTGGACAGCGCGTTCTTGCGGCTTTCGTCTTCCAGCTTGCCGTGACTGACCTGACGGGCCAGGTTTCCGTTGATGGTGGCAAGGCCAGCTTCAATGCCGCTTTGGCTCAGGTCGTAAATATGCACCTTGTATCCGGCCAATGCCGAAACATGGGCGATGCCACAACCCATCTGGCCCGCTCCGATAATGCCGATATTTTTCAATGTAACGGTCATGGTGCTGTTTCCTCCGGGCAAAGCGGGTGCAGTTATGCGGGCATTATATATGGGTGCAGGGATTAATAAATATTGCCGGGCAGTTTCCTGCCCGGCAATCAAGGCATAGTGCCTGTTTTCTTACAGTGCTTTTTCGAGTTCAGGCAGAGCGTCGAACAGGTCTGCCACTAGGCCGTAGTCAGCAACCTGGAAGATTGGTGCTTCTTCGTCCTTGTTGATGGCCACGATGACCTTCGAGTCCTTCATGCCAGCCAGGTGCTGGATGGCACCGGAAATACCAGCAGCAATGTAAAGCTGAGGAGCAACCACCTTGCCGGTCTGGCCAACCTGCCAGTCGTTTGGTGCATAACCGGCGTCAACAGCCGCACGCGATGCGCCAACGGCCGCGCCCAGCTTGTCAGCAACCGGCAGAATGACTTCCTTGAACTTTTCCGACGAGCCGAGTGCGCGGCCACCGGAGATGATGATCTTGGCAGATGTCAGTTCAGGACGATCAGACGATGCCAGTGCGTCCGACACGAAGGACGAAACGCCTGGGTTGGTCGCAGCAGCGATCGCTTCAACAGCAGCGGAACCACCGGCTGGAGCCGCAGCGAAAGATGCCGTGCGAACGGTGATGACCTTTTTGGCGTCAGTTGCCTGTACGGTCTGGATGGCGTTACCGGCATAGATTGGGCGCTTGAAGGTGTCAGCGGAAACCACTTCGGTGATTTCGGATACCTGTGCGACGTCGAGCAGAGCTGCAACGCGCGGCGCAACGTTTTTGGCCGATGCGGTCGCAGGTGCGATGATGACGTCGTAAGAGCCGCTCAGTGATACGATCAGCGCAGCAAGCGGTTCTGCCAGCTGGTTTGCGTAGGACGCGTCGTCAGCAAGCAGCACCTTGGCAACGCCGGACAGCTTTGCAGCTTCATCGGCCGCAGCCTTTGCACCGGAGCCAGCCACCAGCACATGCACGTCGCCACCGATTTTGGCGGCTGCCGTCAGCGTCTTGGCGGTCTGGTCGGAAAGGGTTGCGTTGTCGTGTTCTGCCAGAAGAAGAATGGCCATAATAAAATCTCCCTTATCCGTCTCTTACAATACGCCGTCGGCCTTGAGTTTCGATACCAGCTCTGCGACCGAGCCAACCTTGACGCCTGCCTTGCGGCCAGCCGGTTCTTCGGTCTTCAAAACCTTGAGGCGCGGCGCAATATCAACACCCAGATCGGTAGGGGTCTTCTTGTCCAGCGGCTTCTTCTTGGCCTTCATGATGTTCGGCAGCGACGCGTAACGTGGTTCGTTGAGGCGAAGGTCGGTGGTCACGATGGCAGGCAATTTCAGCGAAACGGTCTGCAGGCCGCCGTCGACTTCGCGGGTCACAGCAACCGAGCTGTCAGCAATCTCGACTTTCGATGCGAAGGTGCCCTGACCCCAGCCGAGCAATGCCGCCAGCATCTGGCCGGTCTGGTTGCTGTCGTCATCGATTGCCTGCTTGCCGAGGATAACCAGATCCGGCGTTTCCGCATCGACCACGCCCTTCAACAGCTTGGCGACTGCCAGCGGCTCAACCGTTTCATCGGTTTCAATCAGGATTGCACGGTCGGCACCCATGGCCAGCGCCGTGCGCAGCGTTTCCTCGGCTTTGGCCGGACCGATTGACACAACGACCACTTCTTCGGCCTTGCCAGCTTCCTTCAGACGAAGAGCCTCTTCGACGGAGATTTCGTCAAACGGGTTCATCGACATTTTGACGTTGGCAAGTTCAACGCCCGTGCCATCTGCTTTCACGCGAATTTTCACGTTGTAGTCGACAACTCGTTTAACGGGCACAAGGATCTTCATGGAGCTTTCCTTCAACTTCAATCATGTGGACAGAGCATACGACCACCATATTTTCGAGTGGGCACATGGATACGCATTTTTTCCATAAATTCAACGGACCATTGCTCATGATGCCATGCGTTGGATTGATATCTGACGTTTACGTGAAGATAAAATAAAGCGGTTTCTTTTCAGCGACCCCATCGGATGCCGCCATTGGAGCGCTGATTTTGCGACACCGGTATTGTTTTTACATCATCGGTCGTGTGTTTGACTGCTTTTGGCGTGACAATTGTCCGATCAAACAGCGGTACGCCTTTGCGTCGCAGGAACAAAACCAGGATGCTGCCGGCCAGAATGCCACCGACATGCCCAGCCCAGGAGACGTTATCGTCCATGCCAGCTGCCAGCATCAGAAACTGTTGGCCGATCCACAGTGCGAGTGGAATAAACGCCGGTAGCGGAAGCGGGATACGAAACAACACCAGCACCCAGACACGGACTTTCGGATGCAGTAGAAAATAAGCGGCAACAATCCCTGACACGGCTGCAGATGCGCCGATCAGCGGACCTTCCGACATGGGCGCGACCAGACCATGGAACAGGGCGCCTGCCGCAGCGCAAAGCAGATAGAACAGCAGAAACCTGACATGGCCGAGCGCATCTTCAACATTGTCGCCGAACACCCACAAAAACACCATGTTGCCAGCAAGGTGCCAGAAGTCGGCGTGCAGGAACGCGTAGGTGATCAAGGTGGCGTCATCGGGTATCATCTGCAACGCCGGTTCCAGATGTGCATAGTCGAACACCACTGCCGGAATGAAGCCAAGCCCCATGGCCGCGCGACCGAAAGTTTCGTCTGAAACCAAGGCACCGGTCACAAGCCAAACAATCGTATTGATGACGATCAGCGAAATCGTGACGTATTGGGTTTTGATGTGCTTGAGGGAGTTCGAATCATGCAACGGTATGAACATCGATTTTCCTCTGATGCATGATCATTTTCAGCGGTTCTTGCCCGGCACCCAAAGAATATCGGCAGCGCCTCCGTCATTGGTGAAACGCGCTGCCACGAACAGAAAATCGGAGAGACGATTGATGTATTGCAGTGCCGCCGGGCTTACCGTTTCGCCATCGGTAAAAGACAGCTCCACGATTTGCCGTTCAGCGCGGCGGGAAATGGTGCGCGCCAGATGCAGATAGGCCGATGCCGGTGAACCGCCGGGCAACACGAATGAGGTGAGCGGCGAAAGGTTTGCATTCAACGCATCGATTTCGGTTTCCACCCGGGTCACCTGGGCTGCGATGATCCGCAGCGGTTCATAACCCAGCGGCTCTCCCGTATCCGGCGCGGCAAGGTCGGCCCCCAGATCGAAAAGATCGTTCTGGATACGCATCAGCATGGCATCCAGTTCGGGAAATGCCTTGGTGTGCAGGCGTGCCATGCCGATGGCCGAATTGGTTTCGTCCACCGTGCCGTAGGTCTCAACACGCAGGTCGTCCTTGCGGCGGCGTGGTCCAGACACCAAAGCTGTGGTGCCCTTGTCGCCTGTGCGGGTGTAAATTTTGTTCAGCTTGACCATGTTTTTCCTGTCTTAACGTCCGCCACCGGTAATCCACAATGTCAGCATGATCAGCGCAATGGCCAATGCCTGAAGAACCAGACGCAGTTGCATCAGCTTGTTGGATTTGTTGCCATCCGTTCCCTTGAGCATGTTGAACAGGCCACGGATCAGCACGAGAACGACAAGTCCCATGACGATGAGGGCAAGAACTGTTGTAAACCCCGACATGATTTTATCCTTGTTGTTTCCCTGAGGTGCCGTGCGTTTGATACGCATCATCATTTCAAGTTTTCGCAATGCACATTGCGAAACTCTGCTTTGAATTTCCGTTTCTGGCTAGTCGAACTTGCGCAGCAGCCGATAGAACATGTCGGCGGGTAATATCCTCTTCAAAAACGCACCCTGTTTGGCTGGAACGGTAACAAGATAATGCGGCCTCGGTCTTGTTGCGGTCAAGGCATGCTTGAGCACTTTATAGACTGCTTCAGGACCAAGCTTATGCTTGTTAACCGGACCTGTTCCGTCCAGGCGCGCCAGTTGTCTTTCGTACTGCGCCGCATGCGCCGAGTTCTTCAGGTCGATATTGGCCTCGATATGCGAAAGGGCGGTAGCGGTAAATTTTGATGCGATTGGTCCCGGTTCGATCATGCTGACATGGATGCCGCTGCCTTCCAGTTCCATGCGTAAGGTTACACCCAGTCCCTCGAGTGCGAATTTTGAAGCGGTGTAGGCGCCACGATAGCGATATGGCACAAGGCCGAGAATGGATGAGCAATGCACGATGCGGCCCTTGCCCTGTCTGCGCATGAAGGGAATGACGCGGCAGGTCAGGTCATGCCAGCCAAAAACATTGGTTTCAAACTGGCTGCGTAGCGTATCAACCGAGAGGTCTTCCACTGCGCCGGGCTGGCCATAGGCACCGTTGTTGAACAGCGCATCGATGCGTCCGTTAGTGCGGGCCGCAACCGTGTCGACCAGCGCCGCAATCGAGGTGGGTTCGGTATAGTCCATCAGGAGGGTTTCAATGCCCTGGTTTTCCAGCGCCGCCATATCCTCAGTTCTCCGGACAGTCGCAAAAACCCGCCAACCATCGTCTTGCAGCGCTGTCGCGCAATGGGCGCCAATGCCGGAGGAGCAACCTGTAATGATGATAACCGGTTTGTCTGTCATGCCTCTTCCCTGTACAAAGCGATGCTGATTTCCCATATTCGCCACTAAGTTACAATCAGCATGCATGAATCAGGAGGTGACATGTTCGCCACTCTGCGACTGGCCTACAAGGTTGCCTTTGACGCCTACTTCCATTTTGCGGAGGATGACGGCTGGGCAATGGCAAGTCACGTGGCATTGTCCATTTTGCTTGCGCTTTTTCCGTTCCTGATTTTCGGGACGGCATTGGCCGGTTTCCTTGGCGCGGACAGTTTTTCGGAAACAGCCGTTCATCTGATTTTTGATACCTGGCCGGAGGCGATTGCCGCACCTATTGCGGCCCAGGTGCAGCAGGTCCTGACCATTCCGCGCGGGGGACTGCTGACAGTTTCGGTGCTGGCTGCCGCCTACTTTGCGTCTAACGGGGTAGAGGCGTTGCGCATATCGCTCAACCGCGCCTACCGCGTTTCGGAAACGCGCTGGTGGTATGTGACCCGTCTGTGGAGCCTGTTTTATGTGCTGATGGCGGTCATCATCTTTGCTGCAATCAGCACGGTGCTGGTGGCGGTGCCGGTGGCTCTTGCTTTTGCGGAAGTGCGCTTTCCGTGGATGACCGATTTTCTCAGTACTATCTCCAGCCTTGGTGTTTACGGAACTATCATCGTTCTATTTACCGGCCTGGTGATTGCACATCTATGGCTGCCAGCCGGCAGGCGGCGTTTGCTGGATGTGCTGCCGGGCATCGTGCTGACATTGCTGTTCTGGGTGGCAGGCGCGCTGCTTTTTGCTTCCTATCTTGCCACCTTTGCAAATTACACCGCCACCTATGCCGGTCTGGCGTCGGTGATGATCGTGCTGGTGTTTCTCTACATGATTGGGGTGATCTTCATGCTGGGTGCAGAGGTCAATGCAGCCCTGATGAAGTATCAGGTCCGCCGCATCATCAAGCGCACCATCAATGGGAAAACCATCAAGGAAAGTTCAGAGCCCGACCAGGCGGTGGATATCTGAGGGTGTTTTGCCGGCTGCGCGCAACGTTGCCAGTCCGGTGCTGCCCTGGCTTTTGGAAAGTTTGCGTCCGTCGTTACCCAGAATAAGCCTGTGGTGATGGTAGCGTGGTGCTGGAAGACTCAGCAGTTGCTGCAAGAGCCGATGAATGGCGGTGGCATGATAGAGATCCATTCCGCGGACCACGTCGGTAATACCCTGCAACGCGTCATCCAGCACCACGGAAAGGTGATAGCTTGATGGCGCATCCGAACGCGATAGCACAACATCGCCCCACTGGGCGGGATCGGCTTTGATTGTTTGATGCTGGCCGCTGCCGAACTCGTCCCAGAATAATGGTTCATCAAGCTGGGCAATGGCCTTTTGCATGTTCAATCGCCATGCAAATGGTGCCTTCGAGGCCATGCGATTTTGTCGCTGGGCCGGTGTCCGCTGTTTGTCGCTATCAGGGTAAAGCGCCCCGCCGTCAGGATCGCGTGGCCATGGCGTGCCACCTGCCTCTGATGCCTTGACGATTGCCTTCACTTCGCCGCGCGTCATAAATGCCGGATAGGCAAGATCCATGGCAACAAGTTTTTCCAGTGCAAGTCGGTAGTCGTCGAAATGCTGAGACTGTCGCCGGACAGGTTGTTCCCATGACAGGCCAAGCCAGGACAGATCGTCGTAAATGTCCCGTTCAAACTGCGGAGTGCAGCGGGTCTGATCGATATCCTCTATGCGCAGCAGAAAACGACCCTGGTTTTCTCTGGCCATATCGGCGTTCATGAAGGCAGAAAGGGCGTGACCCAGATGCAGTGGCCCATTGGGGCTGGGAGCAAAACGGGTAACGCAATTTTGACGTGGCAGATCAGACATGATCTCTACAGGCATTATTTTTTTCTGTTTGCCAAGGGTCGGTGGACGTGTTGACCCTGGGCCCTCTAATAGGCTGTGGTTTGACTGGGAAATTCGATGACGGTTATTCGTGGGGATGACGATATTACCAACGGGCTTACGGCCCTGTTTGCGCTCGATCCATCCTTAAGCCTTATTGCCAGCCGGTGTGGACCGGTGCCGTTACGTCTCAGCGAACCCGGCTTTGCCGGTCTTGCCAGTATTGTCGTGTCTCAGATGGTATCACGTGCCAGTGCTGATGCGATCTGGGGTCGGATTGTCGCGGGGACGCAGGTGATGACGGCGGACCGATATCTGGCTGTTCACCCGGATATTGCCGCCGGTTTTGGCCTTTCCCGTGCCAAAGCGCAGACCTTGCAACGTATTGCCACGGCGGTTGCCGAAGGTGGTCTGGATCTCGAAGCTTTGAGCCAGATTGATGCGGCGACTGCGATGGCCGAATTGACAGCCGTCAAAGGGGTAGGGCCATGGACGGCGCAGGTCTATCTGATGTTCTGCGGTGGCCACGCGGATATTTTTCCGGCCGGGGATGTCGCTTTGCAGGCTGCGGTTGCCCATGCGCTTGACCTAGAGGCGCGCCCGACCGCTCGTCAACTGGCTGTTTTGTCAGAAAAATGGTCGCCATGGCGCTCGGTGGCGGCCCGGCTTTTCTGGTCTTATTACGCTGCGATAACCCGGCGTGAGGCGCTGCCAGTCGCCTGAAATATGCCTTTCTTTGAGCGCTTCATTTATAGGCTTCACAATACTGTAACAACAGACCTAATATACACAATGCAGATGCCGAATCGATCAGGAGAAGCCCTTGACGATTGCAGTCTCCCCACAGGCTTTGCCAGCGCTCGTTCTGAACGCTGACTATAGGCCACTGAGTTATTATCCCTTGTCGCTCTGGTCATGGCAGGACGCGATCAAGGCGGTTTTTCTAGATCGTGTGAATATCATAGCAGAGTATGATCACTCGGTTTCATCGCCGAGTTTCTCGATACGATTACCGAGTGTCATAAGCCTCAAAACCTATGTGCAACCGGCCAGAAACCCTGCCTTTACCCGCTTTAATGTCTTCTTGCGCGACAAGTTCCAATGCCAGTATTGCGGCTCTCATGACGACCTGACATTCGATCATGTTATTCCGCGTGCGCATGGTGGTGAAACCACATGGCTGAACGTCGTTGCGGCGTGTTCACCATGTAACCTGCGCAAAGGCAGTAAATTGCCGAAACAGGCTGGCATGCTTCCGCACCAGAGACCATACCAGCCAACCGTGCAGGACCTGCATAACAATGGGCGGTTGTTCCCGCCCAATTACCTGCATGAAAGCTGGATGGACTATCTTTACTGGGATACCGAGCTTCAGCCTTGATGAAGCCGGTTCCCGGTCAGATCTTTTTGCGGGTTGCGCCGTAGAAGGCGATTGCGGCCAGCGCTACGCTTGCAATCACGTTCCAGCCCGCAAACGACAGACCAAGCACGCGCAATGCTGCGGTGTTGCACGAAGGTGCCTTGATGGCGTTAAGGTCGCTCAACAGGCTGCCTGCATTGGTTGTGATCGACGGTGCGCCCGTGGCGCAGGTCGTCGGGCCTTCCCAGAAACCCCATTCAACGCCGGAATGATAAACGCCCATGCCAGCGCCGATCAGCATGGCAATACCAATCAGCACGAGAAGTGTTTTGACGGTCCATGAGGGCAGCTTCAGAAGGCTTGCGAGGATGGCGAGAATGCCGAGCGGAATGGCGTAATAATAGGGATCACGCTGCAAGAGGCAAAGCGCGCAGGGCGTGTAGCCGCCAATGTGCTGAAAGCCAAGCGCCGAGCCGACGGTGAAGATCATACCTGCGGTGACCAGAACGGAAGAAATGGTAAGACCGGATTGCGCGGATTGTGTCTGTGCCATGGATTTCACTCTTGCTTTGGTATCTGCGTGATGAAAATTGCCCACGCATGGGACAGGAAAGGAGGGGTATGTGGGTGCCGTCCTGCCCGGCATCATGCTGTAACCTGTAATCCAGTACATGCGGGAATGTAAATGTGGTGAATGTTCCGCCCGACACGGTGATCGAGCAAAGTTTCGTGAATTGCTGATTTTTGTAAAAACCGGTTGACCGGAACCGGTTCATTCGTATAGTCCGGCGCCATACCACAGGACTTCGCTCCTGTTGCCCCTTTGGCGGAATTGGTAGACGCGCCTGACTCAAAATCAGGTTCCGAGAGGAGTGCTGGTTCGATTCCGGCAAGGGGCACCAAAATCTTCACATCGATAATTTGATAAAGATTTCCGCAGGAACGAATTCCTGTTCTGCACGATACCGGTTTTTCGCGCCTAGTTCTTTGGTCTAATGTGATATTGCTGCAGTGCATCATAAACTTGCGCATCGCAGCAATCCGGGTGTATAGCCGTCTTATGGCGCGGCAAAATATCGCATCTCATACCTTCCGCGCGCCTCATCTCCAGATAATTACGAATTGGAGTTACTGTGAATAAGATGTCATCAAGTCCGGCTGGTGCTCCAGTCCTGGACCAGAAAACCCGTTTGAAATCCATTATTGGCGGTTCCGCAGGCAATCTCGTCGAGTGGTATGACTGGTATGTTTATTCGGCCTTTACGTTGTATTTTGCGCCGATCTTTTTTCCTTCCGGCAACCAGACCGCCGAATTGTTGAGCGCAGCGGCCGTTTTCGCGGTCGGCTTCCTGATGCGCCCGATCGGTGCCTGGTTCATGGGAACCTACGCAGACCGCAAGGGCCGCAAGGCTGGCCTTACACTGTCGGTGACGCTGATGTGTCTCGGATCTCTGTTGATTGCCATTACGCCGGGCCATGAGACCATTGGCATTGCGGCGCCAGCCATTCTGGTGTTTGCACGTTTGCTGCAGGGCATCAGTGTTGGCGGTGAATATGGCGCAAGCGCCACCTATCTCAGTGAGATGGCTGGCAAGAACCGTCGCGGCTTTTTCTCAAGCTTCCAATATGTCACGCTGATTTCCGGTCAGTTGCTGGCGCTGGCGGTTCTCTTGGTTCTTCAGCGTGTGCTGACGCCGGAACAGCTCAGCTCGTGGGGCTGGCGTATCCCATTCCTGATTGGCGGCTTCCTCGCCATTGCGGTGTTCTACATCCGTCGTGGTCTGGTTGAGACGCAGTCTTTTGAAAATGCCAAGGCTGATACGGCTGAAAAGCCGAAGTCCAGTGGCTGGGCCCTGTTCCGCCATTATCCGCGTGAAGCGTTGATGGTTATGGCACTGACATCCGGTGGTACATTGGCCTTTTATGCCTACACGACCTACCTGCAGAAGTTCCTCGTCAATACGTCGGGCTTCAGCAAGGAAAGTGCGACGGAGATTACCACAGCTGCTTTGTTTGTGTTCATGCTGTTCCAGCCTGTCGCGGGTGCGCTTTCCGACAAGATCGGTCGCAAGCCGCTGATGGTCGGGTTCGGTGTGCTCGGTCTGTTGTGCACCTATCCGATTTTCTCGACTTTGGCTGTAACGACAAATGCCTTTGCAGCATTCGCTCTGGTTCTTGCGGGTCTGTTGATCGTCACCGGTTACACCTCGATCAATGCCGTCGTTAAGGCGGAACTGTTCCCGGCGCACATCCGTGCACTCGGTGTTGCGCTTCCTTACGCGCTGGCCAATACGGTGTTTGGCGGTACGGCAGAGTTCGTGGCCTTGAAGTTCAAGCAGATCGGCCATGAAGATTGGTTTTTCTGGTACGTCACGATCATGATTGGCCTATCGCTGATCGTTTACATCCGCATGCGCGACACCAAGCATACGAGCCATATCCAAGAGGATTGATCGCGGCTGTATCACTTAACAACAAAGCCCCGCGCACCTGTCGTGCGGGGCTTTTTTATGGGTGGTTTGGCATGGCAACGCTTCAGTTGGTCTGGTCGTTGCGCACCACGCGCCAGTCGGGTTTTCCAAGGTTATGCGGCCATGGATGGACGTCCTTGTCGTTGAAATAGACGACTTCCTCCAGCTTGGGGAACTCGGTGGTTTTCAACGTCACGTCGTTCATCCAGGGTTTGATGTAGGCATCATTGCCTTCATAACCCAGTTCGGCGACCCATATCGGTTTGTTGTATTTTTCCACCAGACTGTATCCCTTTTTGAGGGATTGTCCGAAGGTCCATGGGCCGCCATGTTCGATTTTGTCGAAGGCCTCGAGACCGAACACCGACAGCCCCACAAAGTCGACATAGTTGTCGCCGGGATAATAGGCCTGCAGGCCGTCTTCACCCTTTGGAGACCACATCAGTTTGGCATTGGGCGCTTCCTTGCGCACGATATCCATCATGTGACGGTAGGCAGTGATGTAGTCATTCGGTGCCCAACCGGACCACGAGAAGCGGCCGGATTTATCTTCCATTTCCTGGCCCCAGCGAATGATGACAGGGCTTTTCATTTGCGAGACCATGCGGGCAATGGCGTGCATGTTTTCGTCATACCCGCCTTGCAGGATTTTCCGCCGCAACTCATCGGAGGTCAGGCGCCAGCTGACGTCCCACGACCAGGGTTCAACGGTAATCAGCACATTGCGTTTGCGTTCCAACGCATAGGCATCGGCCGTTTTCAAACTATCCAGATCCACGTCTTCCCAGGGCAGGAAGAGGTGTTCGGTCGCTACACCCTGTTGCTGACCGAAGTCGCCATGTGGATCATAGGCGCCGAACTTTATGCCATCGGCATGCAGTGTCGGGCGTTTGTCCGTTATGGAACGCAAGGTGGCGGCTGTCATGCCTGCGGCATTTTGTGCCTGTGACTGGACCACCGGGTAGGCCGCGGCGGAAAACAGGATTGCTATAGCCGCTGCGGACAGGATTTTTTTGTTCAGCTTCTTCATGGCTTTCTCCTCTCCAACTATTTTTTGACTGACATGACCTGTTTGGCCGCCAACGCCTGAACGGTTACGCTGTCGGTGTTCACAAGTTTCGAAAATTCATCGCTTGCTCTGGGTTTGGCACTGCGAAACACGTACCAGTCTCCCATTGGCAAACGCTTCTGGTAGATCACGTTGCCAAGCCTGCCATGGGAAAAACATGTCCTTGCCTTGGCGGCCTCGCCGTCCGTCGTCCAGGTGGCGTTCATGCACATCTTGCCGAGGTTATCGACTGACCATGTGCCTTCGCCGATGGACTTCTTGCCGTTTTCTTCGGTCATTGCGGTAAAGCGCCGACCTTGCGAATCAAACCGTCCGCCGCCACTTGGCCAGCGCCAGGTTTTGTCCTTGTACATATTCACCACTTCCGATGCTGTCAGAAGCTGTGGGGATTTTTTGACCTCTTTTGCGGCAAGCGCCAGACTTGGTGTCAGCATGCTCATGCTGAGCAGAAGGACTGGAAGCCTGAGGTTTTTGATTATAGTTTTCATGACAGTCTTCCTTTCTCGAGGGACCCATCCTGTCTGGCCTTGGCCAGCATGATGATTCCGTATTGTGGTGGAGTGGGCTGCGGCTTTACCTGCACTTCCTGTTCAGGCTGGATGCCGTGCCATTTCACCCGGAATTTCATCTTTATGGTCTTGGTACCACCAACGCCTGCACCGGAAGCGTTGAAGCGTGTTTCGGTAAAGCTGACATAGGGTTGGCCGTGCGACAGCGCTTCCAGGCCACCAAGGCCATGGGTGTTGAGTTGCACCACTCCACTGGCAATGATGATGAAGGAAGACACTGTTGCGAGTGCAGTGCCCCATGTGCGTGGCAATACCGAAAGGCTGTTTTCCGAAGCGTGTCGGAACATCAAAAGCAGAACGAGGAAGGCGTAAACCGTCACGTTCATGGCTGCGAAAATGTAAAAGCCCTGGGTGCTGCGGCTGTCCGGCGCCAGCATCATGGCAAGCGCTGTGAAGCCGGCCAGCACGATGTAGGGGGCGACGATGCGCAGCGGCAGGCATCCGGCCTTTTCGCCACCTTTCGGTGTGATGCGAAAATCCACGAAGGAACCGTTCATCCTGTCACGTATGGCGACCAGGCAGCCTGCCAGCGACCAGGGCCAACGCAGGAACAGGAAGGCAAATGTTTCCCAGCAGAACGGCCGTGCATCATGCGGCCTGAAGGTTCCGGTTGCCCGCCAGAAGAAGGTGAACACCGTCAGCATCAGGATAGACGGCAGGAAATGCAGCATGAATTCCGGGTAGCTGACATTGACCAGTGGACGGCCTGCGAGAAGGGCGATAACCGGCATGACGAACATGACTGCCATGACAACGGAAAACAGCGGATACCACATCTGCGAAAACAGAAACTGGAATTGCAGTTTGGCTGGCAGTGCCGGCACATAGTGCTTCGAATACTGCAGAAGAATTGTAACCAGACTACGCGACCACTGGAATTCCTGCACGGCAAGATCTGTGAAGGTTGAAGGTCCATCACCATGGGCAATAGCGTTCAAGGCATGCACTCCACGCCAGCCACCCGCATTCATCAGCAAGGTGGTGGAGTGGTCTTCTGCCAGCTCCGGTCCAAGGCCACCCACCTGGCGCAAAGCTTTGGTGCGCACGGCATAATGTGAGCCGATACACAGGGGTGCCCAGCCGTTATTATAACCGGTCTGGAACGCGCCATGCAGGCCAGCCTCGACGTATAGCCTGCCCCGTGCCGCCCAGCTTTCATCGGCATTGGCGTCACAAATGCTAGGTGCCGACACGTAACCGACCGCGGGATCCGCAAAAGGCTTCAGGATTTCATAGAGATAGTCTGGTTCCGGTACGTGGTCCGCATCGAACTGCGCCACGAAGTCATAACGGTCATACCCATAATGATCGTAGAAATAGGCAAGGTTGCCTTCCTTGCAGCGTGTGCGGCGCGGCCATTGTGCACGGTGATAGGCTTCCACACCCTTGCGGGTGGAAATCAATACGCCATGTTCGCCGCACCAGCGTCTGGTTTCCGGTGTCGGATCTTCATCGGCCAGCCAGACGTCGTATTCTATCGGTATTTTCTGTTCGAGCATGGCCAGCATGGTTTTTCTGACCACCGAAAAGGGTTCTGATGGAGCCTTGGTCACCACCATGGCAACACGCCCCTCGGGCAAGGGTGTCTCCGGTTTGACGACTTTCGCATTGAGGAAAATCAGCACGAAATAGGCAGGCAGGATGGTGACGTAGAACACCGAGACGCTGACGGCGATGAAATAGGGCATCGACAGCATGTGGTCAGTATCCAGCCACCAGCCCCAGAAATAAACCAAGGTTACCAGCCAGCCTGCGATACCCAGCAGATAGGCAATACGGTTCCACCCGGTGAAGACCGGGTCGAACAGCGCGTCAGACACTGTGGCATGGACCTTATGTTTGGCCTTTTGGGTGTTAACGGTTGTGATGAACTGTGTCGTGCTCATCGGCTGGTCTCCAGTCCGAACGTCGGTGCAGCAGTGCGGATGATCGTTTCGATGTCCGAGCGTGATGGTGTGAAGCCAAGCACGGCTTTGGCGCGACCAATATCTGCAAACAGTGAGGGTGGATCACCGGCGCGACGCGGGCCGTACTGGACAGGTACCTGCTGGCCGGTCACACGGTGAATGGCACCGACGATTTCGGCAACCGATGCGCCACGGCCAGAGCCCAGATTGACACGCAGCGTCTCGCCACCACCGACAAGATAACGGATCGCTGCGAGATGAGCGTCAGCCAGATCGCTGACATGAATGTAGTCACGCACGCAGGTTCCGTCTTGCGTGTCGTAATCATTCCCGAACACATCCAGTTGCGGAACCTTGTGTGCGGCGGCTAGAAGCGCCCGTGGCACAAGGTGGGTTTCAGGCTCATGCCGTTCGGAAAGCTCTCCGCCCGGGTCAGCCCCCGCGGCATTGAAATAGCGCAGGGCGACAAACCGCAGCCCATAGGCTGCGGCATAGTCTTCCAGTGCCATTTCAAAAATAAGCTTGGTACGGCCGTAGGGATTAACCGGTATTTGTGGCGTTTCCTCACGGATCGGCAGGATTTCCGGAATGCCATAGGTGGCGCAACTGCTGGAAAAGACCAGTCCTTCGACATGGTGGTCCATGCAGGCTTCCAGCAGTGTCAGGCTGCCGGCCACGTTGTTGCGGTAATATTTGCGCGGGTCGGTTACCGATTCACCGACATAGGCATTGGCAGCGCAATGGATAACGTGGGAAGGGGCAAACTCGGCAAGCGTTGCCCGCAAAATGCTGTGATCGGCAATGTCAGCCGTGATCAACGGTCCCCAGCGCACAGCATCGCTGTGGCCGGTGGACAGGTTGTCATAAGCCACCGGCACCATGCCGGACAGCGATAACGACTTGCAGATATGGCTTCCTATGAAGCCGGCTCCGCCTGTGACAAGGATGTAGCGGGGCATCTCATACGGCCTCCGCCATTTTTTTACCGCTGAGCAGCGCATCGAAATAGTGGATGGTCTTTGCGAGGCCCCGCTCAAGATTGACGCGCGGTTGCCATCTCAGCTCTTCTTTGGCGCGGGTAATATCCGGCCGGCGTTGTTGCGGGTCATCCACTGCGGCTGGCAGGTGTATGATGCGTGAGCTGGAGTTGGTCATGGCAATGACGATGTCTGCCAGTTGCCGCACCGGAATTTCTGCAGGATTACCAATGTTGATCGGGCCACAGCATTCTGGGCTTTTGACCGAGAAGCGCAGGAAACCTTCAATCAGGTCATCCACATAGCAGAAGGAACGGGTTTGTTTGCCGTCGCCATAGATGGTGATGTCCTTGTTCTGCAGGGCCTGCACGATGAAGTTGGAAACAACACGACCATCGTCCTGGCGCATGCGCGGGCCATAGGTGTTGAAGATGCGACCAACCTTGATATCGACGCCAAAATTGCGGTGATAATCGAAGAACAGCGTTTCAGCGCTGCGTTTTCCCTCATCGTAGCAGGCACGCGGGCCAATGGGATTGACGTTGCCGAAGTAGGTTTCCGGCTGCGGGTTGATAAGAGGGTCGCCATAGACCTCCGATGTGGAGGACTGGACAACTGTTGCACCGGTGCGACGTGCCAGTTCCAGCACGTTCAGGGCACCGATCACATTGGTCAAAAGCGTGCCTACCGGATCCTTCTGGTAATCAGGTGGGGATGCGGGTGACGCAAAATTGAAGATGACAGATACATCGAGATCATAGGGTTTGCGCACGTCGTGCTCCACCACAGTGAAACGGCTATTGGACGTCAGATGTTCAATATTGGTGCGTCTGCCGCTGGAGAAGTCGTCGAGGCAGATAACCTCATGGCCGCATTGCAACAGCCTTTCGCACAGGTGTGAACCGAGAAAACCTGCGCCGCCATTGACAAGTGCCCGGAGGCCCGGTTTCCAGTTCGAATAGATGTTTACGTTGGAGTCATTGTTATCGGGAACGAACTTACGCATTACACACACTCCTTCCTACCAGGAAACAGCAGCACCGTTTCCGTGTAGTTGTGTCGCTCGTTTTGATTTTTTTGAGTTTCCGGCGGCTTTATTACTTATTGTTGTGGGCCGACTTTACTTGATTCATGCCATTTTTTTATTCTTTTAAGAAGATCATATTTTGTTATTTGTTTTCGTCAATGCGAAAATTCTGAAATATTACAATTGATTACCGGGGAAATACATTGATTAATCCCATTGTGTACGTATTTTTAACCATGCCTACATAATGCCTTTCTTATCAAGCAAGAGCGCAAGCCTCACTCAATCGAATGAGGTTAGGGTAGCGTGCGTGCCGAGCCTGAAACGGCGTTCGGTGTGCTGGCCACCGGGAGCGATTGTGTGTGGTGTGACATGCTTGCCTTGGTCAGAGGTGCATGAGTTAAATATCAACACGAGTGTGTTTGACGGGCTATTTGCCACAAACGCATCGCAGCTGGCCGCACTTTGCGGCATTGGGGACAAATATGTCTATTATTCATCACCGCGCGGGGGCATTGAACCCTGCGCGCCTTGCCAAAATGGCGTGCTCTATTGCCGTTGTTGCTTTTTCCGTTGCGTCCTGTTCCGCCGTCGAGACTCCGCTTCTGTCCGATAACAGCGCACCGAAAATCCAGAACGAAGTCAGTCATCGCGTTTCCGCACCGAAGAAGTCCTATGCCTATGACAAGGCGTCTGTCACGCTGGTCTCAAGCGTTGAAGCGGAGAGCGAGCCTGCTGTTGCCGTTACCAAGGTCAATGATTTCGGTTCATCGCCTTATACCTGCTCGCCGAGCGGTTTTGGCCAGAAGGCTCGCTGCTACCTGCGCTAATATCTGCTTCTGTCAGGCATAACGTGGTGTCGCGGATCAATGTTGCTTCACAAAAAGCTCATTGAGCCGCGATGAGCTCAGGAGAGTTTCGTACAAAAGCAAACTGCAACTTTTGTACGACGACGCTCAGTTTTTCCATTCGTGATGGGTCATTTCTGCATGGTCGAATGCGAAGAAGCGTGATGCGGCTTCCGTACGGTTACGCACATGCATCTTCTTATAGATGTTTCGCACATGTACTTTGACAGTATTTTCCGACAGATGCAGCCTGTCCGCGATAATCTTGTTCTGGGTTCCCTTACACAGAAGATCCAAAATCTGGACTTCCCGTGTCGTGAGGCCGTTGAAGTCATGGTGGTGCTGCTTTGCAGCCGACGCCAAGCCAATGGGCGTGCCAGCATGCGGCATAGCATTGGTTGGTGACTTGGTCTCAACAAGGCGTCCAAGCAGCGCGGACGGGAAATGTTCTCCGCCCTTGATCAACAGATCGACTGCGGCCATGAATACATCCAGCCTCAGACTGAGTGGCAATACGCCATCAATGATCCGTGTTTCAACCAGCTGTTTGAGATAGGATTCCAGCATGCCGACGGCATCAATAACGAGGCCGATCGATGCTGAAGGATGTTTTTCCCGGATGTTGTTCAGGGCATCTTGCAACTGCTGGCCAGCAATTCTGTACAGCAGGACCAGTTTCACATCGGATGTATACCCGTCTTCGATTGCTTGTGGTTGGTTAATGCTGATGACATTACACATGGGGAACTTTTTGCCGAGTGCCTCAACCAGGCATTCGGAAAACAGATCCGCATCCGCGATTAAAAGTAATGTCTGGTTTGTTACTGATGTGTTGTTTATGCGTTCTGCATGAGTCATTCTAGAAGATACCATGAACATTTATGCCTCCCTGAGCGATACGCATTTTTTACTTTCTTATTGTGTTTTTTATTTCGAATCCGCGAAATGATGCATGTCCATTGTTATTAATCACTTGTTAATTATGCTAATATGAAAACCTCATTAAAGAAATGACCCGAAATGATTAGGTAATTAAAATTTTGTAAACGTGATTAACGTGCCGATATTTCAAGATTTTTCATTTTGTGGCGAGTCATCGGGTAAATTGGAAATTCAAGGTTAGGTATTTTTGATATATGAAATTACGGGTTGTATTTTATATGGGTAATGAGTTTTTTGCGCTAATATGAGCGCTTGAGAATGGTTTTGTCTGCCTGATTTTTATTTTTCGACTGTCGCGTGAAATTCTTTTACTTGATGAAATTTGCTCTGAAGTCGCGCTTGCGAAGTTTTCTTTAAGTTTAAATAGAATGCCTCTTTTTTCTCCGGCGCTGTCCGATTCCTTGAATTCAAGGCGTTTTGAGTTCTACGCTCCGGCTATTTGGTTGGGGATTACTGGCGCTTGGTCTGTGCGTTACCCGGTGCTGTTGTCCGGTGTTTTCTGCCTCAATATTTTTGTGGTTTAGGGAATGTGCATTTAGGTCACATTCAACCACACAAGTTGCGATAATTTGTTTTCGACTTGTAAATTTTTGTTGTTTTCATTTCCCGTTATGCGATGATTTACCAAAGGAATTGCGGCCCTTTGAGAGTCCAATTTATGGAAAATTTGTAAAATCGGTACAGCAGCATGAAGTTTGAAGTCGACAGGTTAATGATCGTTGCGGATGATTTGACGGGTGCGCTGGATTCCGCTGCTCCTTTCGCCGCTCATGGTTATTCCGTTACGGTCGTTATCGATCAGGCTGCGCTGGGTGAGGCCGTTGCTGGTGGCGCAGATGTGGTTGCCGTGACCACCCGCAGCCGGGAAATTGCACCGGATGAAGCCGCCAACCGTGTGGCGCTGGCACAAAAACAGCTGGTCAGCCGCATGGCGCTTTTGAAAAAGGTCGACTCACGGCTGAAAGGCAATGTCGAGGCCGAGATTTCAGCGCTTGAGTTCGAGCGTGCAGTTGTTTTGCCTGCCATTCCTGAGTTTGGTCGGGTTGTGACCAATGGCATGATCAGCGGTTTTGGTGTTGAAACACCTATCGCCATTGCTGATCGGCTGGGGACCGTTGCTGAAAGATCGATCATTCCAGACACCAGCACCGTTGAGGCAATGCAGGCGGCATTGGGTCTTTTGCAGGAAAATGATCTTTTGGTCGGCGCATTGTCGCTGGCAAATGCGCTTGCGGCACAATCGGGTCGCCTGCGACTGGACAGTGTCGGCGTGAAAGGCAACAAGCTGCTGATTGCCATCGGGTCGCGCGATCCGATTACCGTTTCGCAAGTTGGTACCTTGCGCGATGCGGCTTCTCATCTGAATTACATTGCTGCGCCAGGTGGTGCTGTTGGGAAAACAGCCGTTGCTGCCGCGCCACTTTCATCGGCGCTCACCCTCGTTCAGGCGGTTGATGGTGCAACGGAACTGTCGTCCGTTGAAGTCGCGGACAATCTTGCAACATCGGTTGCGGCGCTTGATGCGGGTTATGACACTTTGCTCCTGTCGGGCGGTGCGTCGGCGGAAGCCTATTTCGACAAGCAGGGTATTCGCATTTTGACCTTGCTGGGTGAGATTATGCCAGGCTTGCCCGTTGCCAAATATGGCGATCGTCATTTCATCACCAAGTCGGGCGGTTTCGGCGATGCGGAAACACTGGTGCAGGTGGCGGAGAAAATTCTCGGACATGAAGGCGTGAAATAATGCGGACAGTGGAGCAGATTTCACATCGTAAAAGCCTGAGCGAGGTGGTGTTTGAACGGCTGAAACATGCCATCAAATCCGGCGCCTATCAGAGCGATGAACGATTGCCTACCGAACATGAATTGGCGGCGGAATTTGAGGTTTCGCGCCCGGTAGTGCGTGATGCCCTGAAGAAGTTACGCGATCTAGGGCTTGTGTATTCGCGTCAGGGGGCTGGCAGTTTCGTGCGCATACAAGGGGTCAAGCAACCCCTTGGGTTCGGGCCACTGGAAAATATTGCCGATCTGCACAACTGTTATGAATTCCGCATTACCGTGGAACCGGAAGCGGCGGCCTGCGCTGCCGAACGGCACAGCGATACGCAGATCCGGGTCATTCGTCTGGCGCTTGAAGCATTGCAGGATGCAACGAGCCGGCAAAGGCACCGCGAAGATGCCGACTTCATGTTCCACCTGTCGATTGCGCAGGCTTCGGGTAATACATATTTTTCAACGGCCATGGAGGCCTTGAAAGATCATATTGCCATTGGAATGCAGTTCCATGGCCTGTCGCTGAAGAATTCAGCCAGTGGACTGCGACATGTTTTTGATGAACACGCCGCGATTTACGAGGCAATCCGCACGCGCGATTCCGATCTGGCCAGAAACCTGATGCGCCAGCACCTTCGTGGTTCGCGTGACCGGTTGTTTGAGGGGCGCAGGCCCGAACTTGCCCAGGGGGCATAAGGCTTTCTGTTTTGCACATATAAAAACCCCGGCTTTTGACCGGGGTTTTGTTTGCTGTTTTGAATTTGGAGTGCCTGACAGGCAGGTTTCAGAACGCGGCGTTATAGATTGCCAGCACATCCTGCGCTGACATGTCCCGTGGATTGTTATCCATCAGTCTACGGATGGCATGAGCTTCATCTGCCCAGCTCTGCAAGTGCTCCTGCTGCGCACCATGTACCGACAGCTTCATTTCCACACCAAGTGCCTTGCAGAAACCATAGGTCGCGGTGAGCACGGCGGCCGGATCCTTGGAGATAGCAAGGCCAAGTGCATCAAGAACTTCGGCAGTTTTTTCCGCTCGCACCGGCACATTATAGGCCAGCACATGCGGGAAGATGATGGCATTGGCCAGGCCATGCGGCAGACCTAGCCTGGTGCCGAGAGGATAGGCAAGGGCGTGGCCTGCCGCAGTATTGACGGGTCCGAGGCAGATGCCGCCGTAATAGGAGGCGAGCATCATGCCGGCGCGGGCTTCGGTATCCTTGCCGTTTTCCACGGCACGCGCCAGATATTTGCCGACCAGTTGGATGCCCATGCGCGCATAACCATCAATCAGGTCATGGGCGCGAATATTGGTGAAGGCTTCCACACAGTGAGCCATAGCATCAATGCCCGTGGCGGCGGTTACTGCCGGTGGTACCGACCAGGTCAGTTCCGGATCGAGAATGGCGATGTCGGCCAGCAGGTAGGGGCTTTCGACCGCCTTTTTGGAATGGCTAAGGCTGTCGGTAATCAGTGCGCGAATACCGGCTTCAGACCCGGTGCCAGCTGTTGTTGTCACCTGAGCCAGCGCTGTTTTGCGGCCAGCCACCTTGTTGGGGCCAACAACGTCATCCAGCGCCTGCTGACCGTCCCAGAGAGCGGCAACGAGTTTCGCGACATCGAGAACCGAGCCACCACCGAGGCCAACCACCAGATCCGGCTGAACGCTACGTGCCATTTCAATGGCTGCATTGAGCGCTTTGTCATCCGGCTCCGGTGGAATGTCGGCAAAGACGGTGATCGCGCCAGTCAGCTTCAGTCGGTCGACAAAACCAAGCGTGTGTTCGGTGGCAATCACCAGAATGCGTGATGCGCCATTGGCCCATTCGCCCAGCTTGGCAGAGGCGCCAGCGCCTATTTCAAGGCGCTTGGGTTGATGCAGGGTGATCGGTCTAGCCATTCCATCCATGGCGGTTCTCCCTCAAGCTCTTTCAAGCGCGTCCATGCGCGACCAGACATCTGCACGTTCTGCGTCCGACAGTTCGATCAGCGGTGGTGTGACGCGCAGCCAGCCATTGTCGCCGCGACGTTTAGCAACCATGGTTTTCACGGTCGGCAGTTGTACATAGGCGTTGGTCAGTTCGCGCCAGGCGACGATCTTGTCTTGTGCTGCTTTGACTGCGGCTTCCTTGCCCAGCACATTCCAATTGTCGAACACAAAACGAAGTTCAGCGGCGACAAGATTGGAGCTGGCGGTAATGCAGCCTGCACCACCGGCTTGAATCAGCGGCAGAAGCAGCGGATCGGCACCTGCCAGCACGCCGAAATCCGGGAATGCGGCAATCATCGCCTTCATGTTTTCCAGATCGCCTGAACTGTCCTTGATGCCAACAACGACGCCGGGATAATTTTTGCGCAGGCGGGCAATAACCTCATGCGGAATGGCGACGCCCGATACCTGTGGAATGTGATAGAGAACCACTTTCAGGCGGTCGTCTTTCACGCCTTCGATAATACGGGCATATGCACGGTAGATGCCTTCGGCGCTGACACCCTTGTAGTAGAATGGCGGCAGCAAGACCACGCCGTGCACACCGGCCTGAACGGCATGGCGTGTCATTTCAATGGTGTCGGCAATGGCCGTCTGGGCGGTGCCGGGCAGCAGTTTTTCAGGTGCTACGCCACCGGCAATCGCCTTCTCCAGAATATCCATACGCTGTTTCAGGCCGAAGGAATTTGCCTCGCCTGTGGTGCCAAGCAGTGCGACGCCATCGCAGCCTTCGTCCAGCAGCGCTTTGCAATGGGCGGTAAACAGCTGGAAATCCGGGTTGCCATCGGCCGTAACCGGGGTGGTTGCCGCGCAATAAACGCCGCTGAATTCAAACTTTGCCATGTGCATTTTTCCCGGCTATCAGCTTGCGCGCATAGGCGATGGCTGCGTTCATGTTGACGTGATTGGCCTTGCCGGTCCCGGCAATGTCGAAGGCGGTGCCGTGATCGACAGAGGTGCGGTCAATCGGCAGGCCGACGGAGACGTTGACGGCCGTATCGAAGGCCACCAGCTTGATCGGGATGTGACCCTGATCGTGATACTGGGCAATCACCAGATCAAACCCGCCCTGATAGGCGCGGTGGAACACGGTATCCGCCGAAATAGGGCCGTAAACATCCATGCCTTCGGCGCGTGCCTGGGCAACGGCCGGCGCGATGAATTCATCGTCTTCGGTGCCGAACAGACCGTTTTCACCGCAATGCGGGTTAATGCCTGCCACGGCAATCTTCGGCTTGGCATAACCGATACGTTTCAGGTGATCATTTCCGGCCTTGATGGTCGCCAGAATACGCTCTGGTTTGGCGCGGTTGATGGCGTCCTTCAACGACACATGGGTCGAAACATGGATCACCTTTAACCGGTCGGACGCCAGTAACATGAAGGCGGACTTCGAGCCGGTCAGTGACGTCAGCATGCCGGTATGGCCATCATAGTGGTGGCCGGCCGAATTCAGTGCTTCCTTGTTGATTGGCGCGGTGACGATGCAGCCAATCTTGCCGACCATTGAATCTTTCACGGCAGTATCGATGAAGCGGAATGAGGCATCGCCGGAGATGGCGCTGAGTTTACCCCAGGCAACGGGTGCTCCTTCCACTTCCACGTCAACGACCAGTCCGGTCAGGTCCAGATCGATGCCGAGCACTGCTTTGGCGGCTTCCAGCTGTTTGAGATTGCCATAGACCCGCGTATTGGCGCGGTCCTCAGTGCTCATTTCGGCCAGTGCCTTTATGGTGATTTCCGGGCCAACGCCTGCGGGATCGCCCATGGTTATTCCAACGAGTGTGCTCATGCAGTTTCTCCGTCTATCCAGCCCTTGTTCAGGCGGACATATTTGATGGCGCGGCGATAATAGGTGTACGCCAGATGCAAGTTGCCCTGTCCGTCTTCGACCATGGCCGGGTAGGACATTTCCTTATTGTGACCGTCAACAGAATTGTTGGAAAGGCAGTTGCCGGGGCCGTCTTCAACGATACGACGCGTCGGGAAGGTGTGGCCATCATCCGTTGAAACACAAAGCGTGAGGGGCGCACGTGGCACACCCCAGATCGGCACGATGCCACCTTCGGCATTCGGGCGATCGTCCTGTTCTTCCAACTCGTCGTAGAGCGATGCACGACGCTGCGAAAATTCGGCTGATGATACCGGGTTGCACAACAGCGCCACACGTCCGTCCCGCAGTCGAATAGCGGCAATCGATGAATTGTTGTTGGGCACGTCGGTGGCAGTTGGTGCTGACCAGCTTCTGCCGCCATCAAGGCTTTGCGTGCGATAAACAAAATCGGCCTGCCTGCGACGGAAGAAGGCGACCATCTTGCCATTGTCCAGTGGCACGATCGTCATATGCACGCAGCCGAAGCTATCGGGCACATCCGTCACACTCCAGGTCTTGCCGTTGTCGGTGCTGACGGCGACGGCTGCGGTGTCGTGAGTGCCGGTCCAGCGTGCGCCGGGGCGTGGATTGCACAGGAACAGAGGCAACATCCAAGCGCCATCATCGCGCACCACGATGGTCGCGCGGATGAAGGTGCCATTTGCAAGACCAATGTCGCGTGGGTTGCCAGCCGTCATTGTGCCGTCGAATGAGATCGGCCTTGCGATAACGCGGCTTTCATCCTGATTTCCGGAAGGCTGCGCCGTATGAAAAAGGCTGATGGAACCGTCCGGCTCGACAAACAGCATCGGGTTCTGTTCGGAGCGGTTCGGATCGTCGCTCAGCTGGCTGGCTTCAGACCATTGATTGCTCTGTGGTGCCAGCGTCGAGACGTGGATGGAAATGTCGGACTTTCCTTCCAGCGTGCCGCCAAACCATGCGCAGGCAAGTGTGCCGTCAGGTAGGAACCGCAAAAAGGCTGCGTGGTTCTGAATTTTCGGTGAGGGCAGAAATGCCTGCGTCAGTCCGCCTTCGGATGCGGCGATGCGCCCATCCATGCTGGCGGCTATTTCTTCCGGTGTCACTTACGCATCCTCCCTATGATGCTTTTTTCACGTTCATCATTGCTGAATTTGATATGTTGTCAAGTTATGTCTGTTTTTGTTTTTTGTCGATTTCGAGGTTTTGAGTAAATTTTATTGTTTAATATCATATATTTATTTTTTTTAAAAAATTCTTATTCGAACATTAATATCGAACGAATTGACAAATTGTCTATGTTGTAGCAAGCTTGTGTCGGTGAATGTGGGAGCATGCACAGGGAGAAATCATGGTTACGGCGGATGTCCAGCGAAATGATCGCACCATTATGGTGGCGTCATGCTACGTTGCACTGGCTGCAGCGCTGGCCGCTGCGGACGCTGCGGTGATCCGTCTTCTTGCCGGCGAAGTGCATCCCTTTGTTATTGGCTTTTTCAGAAGTGTCTTCGGATTGGCAGTTATTCTGCCGCTGATCGCGACGCGACCGCACATTCTGAAATCGGGTTACAGGTTCCAGCATGTCAGCCGCGCCGCTTTGAAGCTGGCAGCACTCGTTTGTTATTTCGTGGCGTTGGCCGCCGCGCCACTCGCTGATGCGATGGCGATCATGTTCATGACGCCAATCTTTCTGATGATTGGTGCCTGGTTGTGGCTGGGTGAGGCCTTCACGCTGACAAAACTCTTTGCTGTGGTAACCGGGTTTCTCGGTACACTTGTCATTATTCAGCCCGGTGCCGCGGGCGCCGTTGCGCCAGCCCTGCTGTTTGCGCTGGGTGGTTCGGCGCTTCAGGCGCTGGTGCAACTGATGCTCAAGCGCATGTCGGACAAGGACAATACGGAAACGCTGGTGGCCTGGAACCTCATCGTCACCGTGCCGCTGGCGGCCATTCCGGCACTGTTCTTCTGGGCGACGCCCGATCTTCGTCAGTTTTCGCTGCTTGCCCTGCAGGGTGTGATGGGTGCGATCAACATGACACTGATGACCAAGGCCTTCAGCATGGCAGAGGCGTCGCATATTGCGCCTATGGATTTCCTGCGTCTGCCATTTGTTGCGGTCATGGCTTGGGTTCTGTTTGGCGAGGTCGCAGGTTTTTCAACCTGGATCGGCGCCGGAGTGATTTTCCTGTCCACGCTGGCCGTGGCGGGAGGAGGGCGCCTCAAACGGCGTGCGCAGGCTGCGGCCGAGCGCGATATCTAGCTTGAAAATTCGTAACGGCATTCGCAGCGCAGCCGTGGGCGGAAAATCGCAAGGTGCTGCATCAAAAAGGGAGGAACAGATGAAAGGCAAACGGATTTTACTCGGGATGTTGATGGCCACTTCGGTTGTCACGACCGGTTATGCGCAGGCTTCCAAGGATGTGACTGTCGTTCTGGATGAAGAGGTTGATCTGGTTGAGCCGTGCATGGCAACGCGCTCGAACATTGGCCGTATCATTCTGCAGAACGTATCCGAGACGCTGACCGAACTGGATGTGCGCACCAACAAGGGCCTGATGCCACGACTGGCGGAAACGTGGGAAGAAAGCCAGCCTGGCACATGGCGTTTCCATCTACGTAAGGATGCCAAGTTCTCTGACGGTTCGGCATTTGATGCTGCCGACGTCAAACACTCCATCGAACGCGCGATGAGCGACAAGATCTCGTGCGAAACGCCACGTTATTTCGGTGATACCAAAATCGAAGCCAAGGTTGTCGACGACAAGACAATCGACATTACCGCGACGCCCGCACAGCCAATTCTGCCACTGCTGATGACGCTGGTAACGATCGTTCCTTCGGAAACGCCAATCGAGTTTACCCGTCAGCCAATCGGCACCGGTCCATACAAGCTGACCGAATGGAAGGCTGGCCAGAGCATTACGCTTGAGCGCCGCGACGACTATTGGGGCACAGCGCCTGCTGTGACCAAGGCAACCTATGTCTTCCGCGCTGACCCAGCGGTTCGTGCAGCCATGGTGGCCGCCGGCGAAGCCGATCTGGCAACTAATATTTCGGAGCTCGACGCCACCGATCCGAAGATGGACTTCAGCTACCTGAACTCTGAAACTTTCTACATGCGCGTCGATACATCCATCAAGCCGCTGGATGACGTTCGTGTTCGCAAGGCTCTGAACATGGCACTGGACCGCGACGCCTTCATCGGCACGCTGCTGCCGAAGGGTGCCGTCAAGGCCGTTGCCATGGTGCCTCCAAGCACACTTGGCTGGAACCCGGATGTAAAACCACTGCCGTTTGACCCGGAAGGCGCAAAGAAGCTGCTGGAAGAAGCCAAGGCTGACGGTGTTGCCGTTGATACGCCAATCACCATTGTTGGCCGTACCAACAACTTCCCGAACGTCGTTGAAGTTCTGGAAGCTGCCCAGCAGATGTTTGAAGCCGTCGGTTTCAAGGTCAAATTGCAGATGTATGAAGTGGCAGAATTCGAAAAGCAGTATTCCAAGCCTTATCCGGAAAACCGTGGGCCACAGCTCGTTGCTGCCCAGCACGACAATTCGCGCGGTGACCCGGTGTTCTCCATGTACTTCAAGTATGACAGCAAGGGCCGTCAGTCCGGTATCTCCGACCCGAAGGTCGACCAGATGATTGCTGACGCGACCGCTGCGACTGGAGACAAGCGCACGGAAGACTGGAAGAACCTCATCGCTTATCTCTACAACGATGTCGTTGCAGATGTGATGATGTTCCACATGGTTGGTTTCGCTCGCGTCAATCCGCGTATCGATTTCACCCCGACCATCGCGACGAACTCGCAGCTTCAACTGTCTGAAATCGGCTTCAAATAAGCCTTTCCACCCTCAAGGAAAGGCGGAGAATTGTCTTCGCCCTTCCGTTTCTTTCGGGAGTAGACGCGATGGGAAAAAAGATATTCACGCGCATCGTGGCGAGCTTTTTTTCGCTGGTCACGCTTATCGTTATCGTGTTCTTCCTGTCACGACTGACAGGTGATCCGGCGGCCTTGTTCCTGCCGATCGACGCCAGTCAGGAAATGCTCGACAAGTTCCGCGAGTTGCATGGTTTGAACGATCCTCTGATCGAGCAGTTTGCGCGTTATGTGCGCGATGTGATGCAGCTTGATTTCGGCGAATCCATCCGCAAGGCACGTCCTGCCATCGATGTGGTGCTGGAAGCTTTCACCTGGACGTTGCAGCTTGCGCTCATCACCATTACGCTGGTGACTGTTGCGGCAATTGTCATTGGTTCGCTGGCGGCTTTCCGTCCCGGCGGTGTATTTGACCGGCTTGTCTCCCTGTTGTCGCTGATCGGCGCTTCCGCTCCTGATTTCTGGATTGCCATCGTTGGCATCGTGGTATTTTCGGTGACGCTGGGTTGGGTGCCAACCTCTGGCACGGGGACGATCTGGCACTGGATCCTGCCGATTGCCGTGCTGTTCATTCGCCCGTTCGGTCTCATTCTTCAGGTGGTGCGTGGCTCTATGCTGACGGCCTTCGGTTCGGCTTACGTCAAGACCGCGCGCGCCAAGGGCGTCGGTAACCGCTCCATCATCTTCGTTCACACACTGCGCAACGCCATGCTGCCGGTCATCACCGTTATCGGCGATCAGGCCGCTGCCATGTTGAACGGTGCGGTGATTGTTGAAACGATTTTTGGTTTTCCCGGTGTCGGAAAGCTGATGATCGATTCCATCCTGCAGCGCGACTTCAATGTCATCCTTGCCGCGATCATGGTCACGGCACTCGCCATCTTCATCATGAACCTGCTGATCGACATCATCTACAGCTTGCTCGATCCTCGTTTGCGGACCTGAAGGCCATGTCCATGACCAATACTCTTCCAAATGTACAGGCTGTTTCAGCCAAACCTCGCAACCAGGCTTCGGTGCTGCTTGGCATGTTGTGGCGTGACAAGTTCGCGTTCTTTGCTGCCCTGTTCCTGATCCTCGCGACATTCTGCGCTATTTTCGGTCCGATGCTGCTGAGAGATGCGGCAGTGGCGCAGAACCTGCGGGCACGTAACCTGCCACCGTTTTCGCTGGAAAATGGCTGGCTGCTGTTTCTGGGGGCAGACGCGCTTGGCCGCTCGCTTCTGGCACGCATTGTTGTTGCGGCACAGAACACGCTGATGATTGCGGCGGCCGCCGTAATCTGCTCGAGTGTCATTGGCGCACTTCTCGGGCTGGTTGCCGGTTATTCCTCGCCGCGCGTGTCGAATGTCATCATGCGTCTGGCGGATGTCATCATGTCGTTCCCGTCACTGCTGCTGGCCGTGATCGTTCTTTACATGCTGGCGCCTTCGGTCGGCAATATCGTCATCGTTTTGGCCATCACCCGCATCCCGATCTATCTGCGTACCACCCGTGCTGAAGTGCTGGAAATTCGCCAGCGCATGTTCGTGCAGGCGGCGCAGGTGATGGGTGCATCGTCGATGCGCATCGTGTTCCGTCATATCCTGCCGATGGTCATTCCGACACTGGTGACCATTGCCACCTTGGATTTTGCCTTTGTGATGTTGGCAGAATCGTCTCTGTCGTTCCTGGGCATTGGCATCCAGCCACCTGAAGTGACTTGGGGCCTGATGGTCGCGCAGGGCAAACAATATCTGACCAATGCCTGGTGGCTGGCCTTCTGGCCTGGCCTGGCAATCATCCTCACCACCCTGTCGCTCAATCTCCTGTCCAACTGGATGCGCATCGTGCTTGATCCTGTGCAGCGCTGGAGACTTGAAATCGGAGGCAAGAAAAATGGCTGAACATCTGCTTGAGGTTCGCAATCTGTCTGTCCAGTTTCACACGGCGACTGGCATCGTGCAGGCGGTACGCAATATCAGCTGGCATCTGGACCGTGGTGAAACGCTTGCCATTCTCGGCGAAAGCGGATCGGGTAAATCGGTTTCCGCGTCGACCATCATGAACCTGCTGGATATGCCACCGGCGGAAATTACCAGTGGTGAAATCCTGTTTGCCGGGCAGGACCTGCTGAAAATGAGTGACGATGCGCGCAAGCGCATCAATGGCAAACGGATCGCCATGGTGTTTCAGGATCCGCTCAGCCATCTCAATCCGGTTTACACGGTCGGCTGGCAGATCGTTGAAGTCATGCGCATTCATGGTGTGGACGCGGATGCGGCCCGGGCACGGGCGCTGGAATTGTTGAAGCGCGTTGGCCTGCCTGCGCCTGACACCGCGATGGGTAAATATCCGCACCAGTTTTCCGGCGGCCAGCGGCAACGCCTGATGATTGCCATGGCTTTGGCGATGAAGCCGGATATTGTCATTGCCGATGAACCGACAACGGCGCTTGACGTAACTGTTCAGGCCGAGGTTCTGGCACTGCTGGGCGAGTTGCAGAAAGAAACCGGCATGGGCCTGCTGCTGATCACCCACGACCTTGGCGTCGTGGCGGAAATTGCAGACCGTGTGGTTGTCATGAATTCCGGTGAGATCGTGGAAACGGGAACACCGGATGAGGTCTACCACAACCCGCGCCATCCCTACACCAAGAAGCTAATTTCGGCGGCTCCCGGTCAGGGTGAAATGCATGAGCCTGTTGCCACCGGCGAACCGTTGTTGAAGGTCGAAAACCTCTACAAGACCTATGGTGCCTTTCATGCGCTGAAAGGTGTTTCCTTCAACCTCATGCCGGGTGAAACAATGGCTGTGGTTGGCGAAAGTGGCTCTGGCAAGTCGACGCTGGCGCGGGCTTTGCTGCGGTTGGAAGATGCCGATTCCGGCAAAGCGTTATGGAAAGGGCATGATCTGCTGACCATGCCGAAGAAGGAGCTTTATGGTCTTCGCCGGCAATTGCAGATGGTGTTTCAGGATCCGACGCAGTCGCTGAACCCGCGCATGTCCGTCTATCAACTTATCTCCGAGGCCTGGGTCATCCATCCGGAAATCCTGCCGAAGAACAAATGGCGGGCACGCGTTGAAGAATTGCTGCTGCAGGTTGGTCTTTCTGCATCTCATGCCGATCGTTATCCGCACCAGTTTTCGGGCGGCCAACGGCAGCGTATTGCCATTGCCCGCGCACTCGCCTTGGAACCGGAACTCATCGTATGCGATGAAGCCGTGTCGGCGCTTGACGTGTCGATACAGGCGCAGGTTATCGCCCTGCTGGACAAGCTGCGCCGTGAATTGGGCATCGCGTTTATTTTCATCGCGCATGATTTGCCCGTAGTGCGGGACTTTGCCGACCATGTGATGGTGATGAAATCAGGCGAATTGGTGGAAAGCGGAACCGTGCGGCAGATTTTCGAGAACCCGCGTGAGGACTATACACGTCGTCTTCTGGCTGCCGGACTTGATCCTGATCCGCATATTCAGGCGCAGCGTCGGGAAAAACGTTTGCAGCATGCATGAGGGGCCCCCCTCATGTTTCCTGTGGTAGTTCGGACGCGTTGGTGGATGCTAGAAATCTGTCAGCATCCGGCTCCATTGTTCGGATGCCAGACCGCCAATATAGATGTCGCCCAACAGCGCTGCCTGTTTCAGGTCGTCATGACGCGTGCTGATGCAGAAATATCCGCGGTGCCGGAAACTCATCAAACGCTGTCGACCAAGCGCGTTCATCAGGAAGGGTTGCGCCATGCCCTGTGAGGTTGCGTAACCGGCGATATTGAGAAACGCGAACATTTCCCGCGTCACGTCCAGTTCCTTGCCCGGTTGGCACAGAATGTTCAAAACCGTGGCGACCCGCTTTTTATTGCCGAAAAACAGGAAGGCGCCGATAACAGTGCCTTGGCGGTCCTCGACGATGCCGCATTGCAGCTTGCCGAGTTTACGGTTCAATTTTGCCTTTTCAATCAGCCAGTCAAATTCGATTTTCCTCCATTCAGGGCGAATGGCAAAACGGCGGGTCATCGGGGCGATATGTTCAAAAAAGGCCGATGGCTCCTCAAGTTTGCATTGAAAACCAAATTCACCGACCGGTCTGAAACCGGGCTTCCATTTGGCCAGTGCCGTATCGAACATACGGCAGAGCGGTAACATTAGATCGATGCCGGGCAGGTTTATGCGCTTTTGCAGCCGCAGCGCCAGCGCTGCGACCGGTTGGAATACCCGGTGCCAGTCGAGGCTTTGTATTGGCAGGATAATGCCTCCGGCGGCAATGCAGTGGTCCGCACTGGTAGCCGATGACGTGTCGGAAAAACACATGTCCTGCTGGGTGGCGCGCACGTTGCGGGCCAGACGTGCAGCACCCAGTGCCCCTTTGGCGCCGCTGGAGACAAAGGCGCATAACAGACGTGCCACCGTGGTGCGGTCCACGGTGTGAAATGTCATGGGCAAGGCAAAGATTGCGCTGTCGATGTTACCGTTGCCATCGTCGTGAACGATGCTGCCATTGTCGGTCGTATAGGGTGGGCTGTCAAAAAACAGGCTGGCAATGTAAGCGCGCAGTTCCGAGCCGGCTGGGGGCGTTTTTTTGCAAAAGGCGGCGCTGAACAATGTTTCCGCCGCATCGATATCGCCTTTGCGCATGGCGCGGATACCCGCTGCCGCATCAGCTGCGGTGACTGTCGACTGTGATGAGACGGTCTTCAAGCCCGTTGTCGTCATATGCGCGATTACCGATCGAGTGCATCGTATGCGTTCATCGCATTATCTTCGAATAGGTGATTATTCGAATGTTGAGCATAGGGTCGGAAAGTAAAAAAATACTCACCCGGTTGGGTGAGCACAGCTGCAATTACGACCCTGAATGAGACAGTCGGCGCGTCACATGCGCATGCCAGGAATGGCAAGCGGGTTATCGCTCAAAGCCTGCGCATCCGGCTTGTCGATGCGTGGCTTGCCAACGAAGGCGCCAAAAAGATCCTGCACAAATGCTTCCGGCAGATCCTTGGTGATCATCACCATACGGGTGCGACGGTCGTTCGGGTCTGGCCATGCGGCAAGCCGCTCCGGTGCATGGAATATGTTCTGCACACCATGAAGGACCAAAGGTCGCTCGGGATTATCCGCCAGCTGGATAATGGCTTTCATGCGCAGCAATCGCTCGGAATGGGCGGAGCGCAAAAGGTCAATGAACATCTCGATAGCCGTAGGCTCTATCGGGCGGTCGTGAATGATCGAAAAAGAGCGGATGCTCTCATCATGGCGGTTTACATCGTGATGATGGTGGTGGCCATGATGCTCATGCTCATGCTCATGCTCATGCTCATGCTCATGCTCATCATGCTGATGACCATGACTGTGGCTGTGTTCATGGTGGTGATGGGCGTGATCTTCTTCACCCAGCCAGCGGCTTACATCTGCATGTTTGCTGGTCGTGTCATAAAGGCCATTCTCGAGAATGGCAGATGTCAGGTTGGCCCTGTCATCCGCATCCAGAACCGGGGCACGCGGATTAAGCACCTTCAGACGCTCCATCAGCTGCTTGAGCTTTTCTGGGTCGGCGAGTGTTTTTTTTGAGATGATCAGACGGTCGGCGACAGCCGCCTGTTTTACCGCTTCAATATGATTGTCGAGGGTTTGTGCCCCATTGGCAGCGTCGACAACAGTGATCATGCCGTTGAGGACAAAGTTCTGGGCAATGACTGGATTGCCCATGACGGACTGCATCACCGGCGCCGGATCGGCCAGCCCAGTTGTTTCAATGACCACGCGCTTGATCGGTTTGATCTTGCCGGTCTGGATACCGTCCATCAGTTCAGCAAGCGTATCCACCAGTTCACCGCGCACGGTGCAGCACAGGCAGCCATCGGCCAGTTCGACAATCGCATCGCTGGAGGATTCAACCAGCATGTGATCGATGCTGACATCACCAAATTCATTGATGATGATGGCGGCATCCTGCATCACAGGATCTTTCAGCAGGTGGTTGAGCAACGTTGATTTACCAGCTCCGAGGAAGCCGGTGATGATCGAAACGGGAATGCGTGTCTGTGCCATGATACGATGTTGTCTTATGCGCTCAGTCAGAAAGACGGACGCGGGATCGGGATTGGAACATTGACTGCACTGCCCTTGGTGTCGTTGGCAGCAACGGTTTCACTGCCCGGAATGAGGCCAGCAAAGGAATATTGCGGTGGGCGTGTCATTTCCTGAATGTAGGGCGAGTGGGTAATCATGCGCCCGGCATCGTCGCGGCCTTCGCTGCGCACCTTCTGGGCTTTGGGATTACAGATTTCCGAGCTGATGTCGGTGACGGCATCCTGTCCCGGGCCGTAGGCAGCGAGCGACGCAATCGAGGTTCCTGCCCCCGACGACGAGGTCAGGCCCATCTGCAGGAGGTCTGCAGATGCGTCGGTACGTCCACCAAGGCTGTCTGCGCCAAGCACAACGGAGATCACCGAGCGGCCGTTACGGGTTGCAGACGATACCTGGTTGAAGCCGGATGCACAGATAAAGCCAGTCTTCATGCCATCAGCGCCATCGAAGCGGCCGACCAGCATGTTGTAGTTGGCATAGTTTTTCTTGCCGGTGGTCACGCCTTCCAGCGAGAAATAACCGGCATATTCAGGGAATTCACGCTTGAGGATCAGCGCCAGCACGGCAAGGTCGCGGGCCGTGGTGTACTGGCCTTTGCCGGGCAGACCATTCGGATTGATGAAATGGGTCGAAGACATGCCAAGCCGTGCGGCCTGCGCGTTCATCTGCGCCACGAAGTTTTCGTTGGTGCCACCCAGTCTTTCGGCAATGGCTACGGCGACATCGTTGGCGGATTTGATCAGCAGCAGCTTGAGCGCGCTGTCCATGGTCAGTTTCTGGCCGGGCTTGAAATACATCTTGCTGGCGGGCTGATCGGCCGCGCGTTTGCTGACGATCACTTCCGTTTCAGGGCTGATCTTGCCCGACTTCATGGCGCTGAATGCAATGTAGGCGGTCATCAGCTTGGTCAGTGATGCCGGGTACCATTTGCGGAACGCTTCTTCATGAGCGATAACCTTGCCACTTTTGACATCCACCACCATCTTGGGGTTGGCCTGCGCGGTTGTGGCGATTGCCATCAGGCTGGTGGAAGCGGCGACCAGAGCCGTTATCAAACGGCGTGCTGCAGGTGATCTGTGTGCGTGTGGCAAGACGTGTCCTCAAATTCCCGTATTCAATCCGGGATTGGCAATATTCACCATATATGACCAAGGGATGGCAAAGTACATTGATTACGTCAATACTGCGGCGCACTATCCGCAACCGAACTCAACGATTCACACTTTTATATTGAAGGCCCGGGAATTTTCATCATGCCGATTTTGAACAGAGCCGCTGAAATGCAAGCAGAAATTACCGGATGGCGGCATCATCTGCATGAGAACCCTGAAATTCTCTACGACGTATTCAACACGGCAGCCTTCGTCGAAGAAAAACTGAAATCTTTCGGTGTTGACGAGATCGTGACCGGTATTGGCCGCACCGGCGTGGTTGGCATCATCCGTGGCAAGGGTGACAGCGACCGTGTTATCGGCCTGCGGGCAGACATGGATGCGCTGCCAATGGTGGAAGAAACCGGCAAGGCCTGGGCCTCGAAAACATCCGGCAAAATGCATGCCTGCGGACATGACGGGCATATGGCGATGTTGCTAGGGGCTGCGAAATATCTGGCCGAAACACGTAATTTCAACGGTTCCGTTGCAGTGATTTTCCAGCCGGCCGAAGAAGGTGGCGCAGGTGCGCTGGCCATGGTTGAGGACGGGTTCATCGACCGGTTTGGCATTGATGAAGTTTACGGCATGCACAACATGCCGGGCATTGCACTTGGTGAATTTGCCATTCGTAAGGGTGGCATCATGGCAGCGCCTGACAAGTTTTTCATTACCGTAAAGGGCAGGGGCGGACATGCTGCGCAGCCGCACAGCACCATCGATCCGATCGCCATCGCTGCCCAGCTGGTTGGCAGCCTGCAGCTGATCGCGTCGCGCAATACTGACCCCGCGCGCTCCATTGTCGTGTCGGTCACCAAGTTTCAGTCCGGATCCAGCTTCAATATCATTCCCAACGAAGCGGTGCTGGCTGGTACGGTGCGCACATTGGATGAGACGGTTCGGGACCTGGCGGAAAAACGTATCCATCAGGTGGTGGAAGGCCTTGTCGCTGCGCATGGTGCAACGGCGGATTTAGAGTATGAGCGCGCCTGCCCGGTCACTTTCAACCATGCAGCTGAGACGGATCACGCAGCAGCGGTTGCACGCCAGATCGTTGGCGATACCAATGTGAATACCGAGGTCGATCCTTCGATGGCAGGGGAGGACTTTTCCTATATGTTGAAGGAACGTCCCGGCGCCTTTATCTTCATTGGTAATGGTGAAACTGCAGGCCTGCATAACCCGGCCTATGACTTCAACGACGAAGTTATTCCTTACGGTGTTTCGTACTGGGTACGGCTGGTTGAGCAGAGGCTGGCAGATTGATCCCATGGTCCTTGGCAGGCATTCCCTGATTTTCAGTGGCGCACGCCAACAAGGCGGTTGATCCAATCATTTTGGCGGGTTAAGAAGCTGGCGTTGAGTGTCCACGTAGCTCAGCAGGATAGAGCACAGGATTCCTAAGTTAAAATTGGGGGTTGTGCCGGGAAACCGCACAATCGATCTGCTCAAAGTCGGGGAACGCTTCGCTGGGCATCCAGCATGCCAATCCCGAGCCAAGCTCCGGAGAAATCCGGTGAAGGTGTAGAGACTGGATGGGCAGCACCTAACGGCCGTCAAGGTCCATGGTGAAGGGACAGTCCAGACCACGAACGTCTGATGACGGCGGCTAAAGCCGAAGTGGTATGAATCCTGGGGTCGGAGGTTCGAATCCTCTCGTGGACACCAACGAAATACAGCCATTTTCAAAACACCAAATTGGTTTGCGGGTTGGCGGAGAAATCCGGCTTCCTTGCCACTACACGGCTACGTAATCACAAAGCTGTGATTACGGCTCCTGTCTCATGTTCATCAAGCAGTTGATCTCGCACCTGTTACAAGCAACACCTATCTAAGTCGCCATACAGACAAGAGGAGACTTGATGAGACACGAATTTGGACCCTACGTACAGATGGGGACGCTCGCCGAACAGATGGCCACCCACTACCAGATGGATGTGAACCTGGAGTTCGAGCCGCATCTGGCCCATTATATGGATGAGGTTGAGGTCAACATCAAAGCTGACCGTTTCGACCATGTGGGGTTTATGAGCAAGATTTGTGACCGGTTGAACGTGACGCTGCAGACAGCCGCCGAACCCCGCCGCCGTGAGTTCCTGTCTGCTGTCGTGACTGCGCTTCAAGGTCGTATCGATCGTTATTCGCTCGACGTCGCTCAATAGCTTCGCTTACCTTTTAGGCTCTGCTGTTCGGGCCGCCGCCAAGGTGTGCCCGGCTCAGGCTGTTGGGATTTGCCCACACCAAATTGGGCGGCGGTCATCCCCCGGGTATTTGCCGAATTCATTCAATGAATATTTTCCCTGTCGACCAGACTTGATCGTTCCGTTGCCGGCATGAGGTACGGTGCGTGGGATTTTTGTTTTCAGGGCTCTGAAACGGAAAAAGCCTGCCGCGGGAGGAGGTGCGGCAGGCTTTAAACTTGATCGGCAATTGGGAGGAGGAGTATCGCCGATCCACATCTAGCGACGCTGGGAGGAGGAGTGCGTCGCTTCGATGTTTAGATATATAAACCAATCTCCGCCGATGAATAGCGCAAGTCTCGCAACGCAGCAATGCATTTTTGCATAGGTCGGTATTTGCTGCATTGTTTTTGATCACTGCAGGCGAAAAAGCCTTGTTTTACTGGGTTTCCCGATAGATTTGGAAACCTGCAAAGGACTGATTGACCGGCATGATCTCGATGCTGTTGATGTTGATGTGCTTTGGCTGGGTGGCAATCCAGTGAATGGTGTTGGCAATATCATCTGCCGTCAGCGGATTGACGCCCTTATAGAGGTTGTCAGACGCAGCCTGGTTGCCACCGGTACGGACCAGCGTGAACTCTGTCTCGCACATGCCCGGTTCAATCGACGTAACACGCACACCTTTGCCATGCATGTCGGAGCGCAGGCCGAGCGAAAACTGCCGCAAGAAGGCTTTCGTTGCGCCGTAGACATTACCGCCTGTGTAAGGCCAGTTTGCCGCAACCGATGCCAGATTGATGATGATGCCGCGGCGCTCAATCAAGGTTGGCAGAATGCTATGCGTGATGTTCACCAGACCGGTCACGTTGGTGTCGATCATGGTGTGCCAGTCTTTTAGCGGAACCTGTGGCGCGGTTCCCGTGCCAAGTGCCAGGCCGGCATTGTTGACCAGGATGTCAATGTCGCGGAAAGCCTCGGGAAGCGCCTCAAGTGCGGTACGCATGGCGGCTTCGTCGGTAATGTCGAAAACTGAGCCGTAAAAATTGTCGCCCAGTTCCTGTTTCAGGGTCTCGAGGCGTTCTGCGCGACGGCCGGTGCCGATGACTTTCCAGCCATTGGCGATGAAAAGCTTTGCCGTTGCGCGGCCGAAACCAGCCGTTGCGCCGGTAATGAGGATTGTTCCGTTCATGCCGTTGTCTCCATTGCTGGACTTTTGTCGTTCCCAACAAAAGTCCAGTTATCCGGTTCCGTTGCTACAGAAGTTTTTCAGCGGCGACCTTCAGGCATTGCTTGAATGCCGTGAGATCGGTGTAGATTTCGTCCGGTTTTGCATCACCGACAATCAGTGATCCGCCACGGCGCAAAATGCCACCGTGCAGCATCAGGTTGTCAGCCATGTCAAAGTTCTCGATCGACAGTCCGTCCGCGCCACGATAACGGCCTTCGTCGTCCTGTGCGGCGATGCCGTGATAATGGTTCATGATGCGGGTGAAATGATTGTCCGCGACATTGGTGTAAGCGAAAACATGCTTGCCCAGTGCACACATGAAACCCAGCTCGTAGGTCGTGCCGGTATCGGCTGCGATACCGCGAAACGGGGTGAGGTTGGCAATCACACCGTCGGCTTCAAGCATCATCTGCTCGTCGATGGCGTTGATGTTGCAGCCATGCTCAGTCTTGGTTGCTGCAGGCGGAATGGCGAGATCACCGGGCGAGAGCGGTATGAAACCGGCTTCACGGGCCAGTGCTGCTTTTCTGTCCAGCATTTCGCGCGCGTTGGAGAGAAATACCTCCGGTCCGGCAAGATATAGCTTTTTTGTCATGGAGTTTTTCGTCGCAATTGAGGGAAGACGGCCAACCTATCTTGCGATGAAGCATGAAGGCAAGCCCAGGCCAGGCGATGAGTGTCGGCAATGGTGAAAATATATAAAAGCGGTATCGTCGCACCGCTGTTTCCGCTATAGCCGGAACGATGAAAAGATCAGGTCTGGAGCAGAAAATGGCGACGACAATCCGCTGTCACGAGGGTGATATCAGTGCAGAGGATGCGGCGCGTTATACCGGGGCAATCGCCATCGATACGGAAACGCTCGGTCTGGTTCCGCGCCGTGACCGACTGTGTGTGGTACAACTTTCACCTGGTGACGGTTCGGCGGATGTTATTCGCATTGCGGCAGGGCAGACCGAAGCGCCGAACCTTGTGGCGATGCTGGCCGATCCGGCGCGTCAGAAGATCTTTCACTATGGCCGTTTTGATATTGCCGTGCTGTTCCACACCTTCGGGGTCACCTCTGCCCCAGTATTCTGCACCAAGATTGCGTCACGCCTGACCCGCACCTACACCGATCGGCATGGCCTGAAAGACAATCTCAAGGAAATGCTGGAGGTTGATATTTCCAAGGCGCAGCAGTCTTCCGACTGGGCGGCAGCCAAGCTGTCGCAGGCACAGCTTGAATACGCAGCTTCCGACGTTCTTTACCTGCATGCCTTGCGTGACAAGTTGAACGAGCGACTGGTGCGTGACGGACGGGAAGACCATGCAACCGCCTGTTTCGCGTTCCTGCCAACTCGGGCGAAGCTTGATCTTCTCGGCTGGGAAGAGACTGATATTTTTGCCCATAGCTGAGGGCCGTAGCGGAGCGTGAAGTCACTGCGTACTAAGGCAATTGATAAGCTCTACGTTGCTTTAAACCGGGTAGTTTTGGGGCCCGGCTTTTAAATCTTGCTTTACGATTGGTGCCTATCTTCGGGTGTATTCTCTACAGGGATGCAGTCGGGATATTCGCATGCTGCCAGCATTACAGACAGGTTCCGGGATCATTGCATCCGATTTGATGCGTTCAATGCTTGAGGAAGCAGAAGAGCGGCGTCAGGAGCGTGAAAACGAGCTCAAGGGCCTGAAGAAGGATGATGCGGCTGAAGAGAAGATCACGCATGATCCGGTCACTGCTGCTGCCAATCAAAAGATCAATGCCTATTTCTTCGGTAATCTGAAGCAGGAAGGCAACCAGATGGCCGCGTTGATTGGCCGGGTTGCGTCTGCGCTTGGCATTACGCAGGGCGTGGATGAAAGTGGTTTTTCCTTTGCACGACGGTTGCAGGACGCCGTCTCCTTTATGGAGATGGTACCAAAGTCAAATTCTTCCGGTGAGGCAACAGTGGTCAGCGCCTCTTCGCTGAACCTTGATGTCTCGACGATCATTTCTGTGATGGATGGCACTGCTCAGGAAAAAGGTTTGAAGCCGGATGCGGCGACGCAACTGATTGCGCGACTGGCAACACAGGGCAATCTTGCCACTGATGATCCCGATGCATTCAATGAGCAGCTGGCAGGGTATCTGACGGCAATGCGGGCAGCCCTGCCCGAAAACACCAGACAGCTTGAGGAAACAACCGGCCTGAAAGCCATGGGTGTTTCCATCAACGAATTGATTTCCGCTGTCGCCAGTCCCTATGGCGAGGCCGCGCAGAAGATAAAGGGCATACTGGACGAGCAGAGCAAGCTCGACCAGGGAATGACGCTTGAAATGCGCAAGGTGATCCAGCGTCTGGAAGACGTGGCTGATCCCAAATCGCTTGAAGAGTTAAAACAGGAAAAGACCAAACGCGACCCGACCGAGGTGAATGACACCGAGGTGCAGCTTGAGCGTGAGGCCGATATCGAGCAGCGCCAGCACGCGCAAAAGCTGGATGACGTTATCGACATGCACGAAGCCGTTCGTGAGGGCCTGGAACAGGCGAAGAATGGCAAGGACGGCGACGACACAGGCAATGCCGAGGCTGCCGCTGCCGCCCAGATGATCCAGCTGTTATCGGCCGGACTGTCGGTCGAGAAAACAACCACTGCTGATAATGACAATGAGGCGGACGCTGCGGAAGAGGAGCCATCAGGCTCGTCTGACAATAATGATGCTGAAAAGACGGGTCTGGATGAGCAGGCGGCTGATTATGCTGACGCTCTCGATGCCGTGCAGGACGGAAAAAGCGACGCGCCTTTCTGGGTCAGCGTGGATGACAACGGATTATACGAATTGCTCAAGCGCAATGCAGCGTGATTGTGCCATTCGCAGATGCCATGAACGAAACATGATGTGAGTTCTGTAATGCCTGACATTCTGGATATGCTTCACGCTGATAATAGCACGACCAACGGCAACATGATGGATGTCGTGGCACCATCAATGGCCGCTGACCCGTTTTCGGTTGACGAATATTCGATCACCCCGCTCGATGAAATGGAAGACATGCGCCCCAAGGCCCGGGTTCGACTTTACCCCAAGGCCAGTTGGCTCGATGCGCTGTTGCCGCAGCAACAGACTATGGCTGACAGCGTTGAGCCGCCAAAGGCCAGCATTTCCTCTGTCAATTCCGACGATAACGGCCTTTACCGGATGTTTGTCGGCGTCTCGCCTTAAGAGTGGCAGCTCTCAAGCTACAGCCAGCGGCTTATGGTTAGCGAATTATTAAGTTTTTCAACGCATCCTTACATCAGTGATTCTTTATATTCACAAAGCGCCTGCTGTGAATTCGCAGGCGTGTCCCATGGTTGGGAACGGTTCGGTTTTTTCAGCTGAAAAAGGCGACACTGGCCGGGACACCCGCATGAGCGGTCATGAATTTTACCGTCCGTGCGGCTTGTTATTGATGGGCTTACACCATCAATACGCTCATTCAGCAAGCACAGACGCAAGGTCATTTGTTGCGGGTAGTCTTTCAACCTGAATGGAGCGCGTCATGCTTACGCCTGTCCGTGCAGTTGCGAATACGGATATCTCGTTTAACAGCTACACCAGCCAGCAGCAGGGCGGTGCGGCCAGCACAATGACGCCCAATAGCGGGGCTTCCAGCAATGTTGCCCCACAGGAAAACACCAATCTTGGCCGCGCCAGCGTTTTGGCGCTGTCCGGTCAGTTGCAGTTATCGCAAAGTGTGACAGTGCTGGCTGAGGCGCTGGGACGTATACTCAATATTCCGCGCAAGGACGCCGAGAGTGTTGATGATTACGCCAATCGACTTGTGCAGGCCATTCGCGGTCTGTCTTCCAGCGAGCGTGAAGTGCTGAACCAGCAACTTGCCAAGGTGTTGCAGGGACTGACCTTGAAGATCATTGCCGAGGTTTTGAAAAATCCGGCAGGTCCGGATGCTGCGCGGCTTGCTGTTCTCTTGGAAATGACCCGATATAAGGGTGATATGGCGGCCAAGGCCGTCGTATCGTCTTATCGCCAGAATACCGGCAATGATCTTATTGCAGCATTGCCGGTCAAAGATCAGGCTGCAGGTCAATCACAACAGCCTCGTCCTGCCACCATGCAGGGGCCGCCGACACAGGCTGACGCTGCCGGCGCAAAGGCGTCAGAGCAGGCGCAAAAAGCGTTGTTGTCGGCCGTAGTTGTTTCACCTGATGATACCGTTGATGACGCAAAGACGGGAGGACGCCACGGTGTTGCCGCAGCGGCGTCTGCGAGTACTTCTGCTGCACCGACGAAAAAGGATACTGCAGCGTCATCAACTGGTGCCAAACCGGACGTGATCAATGCAGCTGGACCGGCTTTGCAGCAAGAAGATATCGCGGGCGACAATCCTGCAAAGGTGGCAAACCGCAACATCAATGAAGCTGCGACAACAAAGACAGAGAAATCGTCGTCAGAGCCATTGGTTTCCCGTGACGAACGCGCTCTGCCGCGAGCGCATGTTGATGGCCGCGCGGCTGAAACCGCCAAAAACGCTGAAGCGGGCGGGCGCATGGATCCGAAGGGCACACTGACCAAAACGGATTTGGAAAACCTGCTGCTGACATCGCTTGCGGGGCAGAAGTTGCCGCAGCGGGCGGACGGTTCTTCTACCTATCTCGCCGCTATTTCGCAGATGCTGGAAAGCACGCAGCAGGACACCGGCAAACCGGGTGTTGCGGCCAATGCTGCGGGATTTGCCGCTTCCTCATCATCAGATCCTGAAACGCCATTGCCTGCCGCACGTCATGGTGCTGACGGCGTGCCGCAGGGTCTGGGCTTGGCAGATGCCAAAGCCGCACTTGAACAACCGCTTCTGCAATCAGCTCTTGCTAGTCTCAGCAAGGAAGGTCTGGGCATGCCCTTTGTGGCCAATCCGCAGGCCAAGGACGAGCCGGATTCCTCGTCTCCGCATCGCGGTCGGTGGCCGTCTTCCAGTGATGACGGTGAGGAAGGGCAGCAAGATGCTCACGCGCAAGGCGATGAGGGGCAATCCCCGGATGAACAAGCCGAGGCTGAGCAGAATACCGATGAGACAGTTGATGATGGCACTGTAGCCAGCGATAGCGAGAGTGCTGAAGCCTATTATTTGCGTATGGGCGGATTGGCCTAAAGCATCGGTCACCTTCGACATGATACCGTTATGCGATAGCCAATAAAAAACCCGCCGAATGGTTCGGCGGGTTCTTTGTTTCTAACGCTTTCTGACGAAAGCCGTAACGATTACTCGCTGCGGTTCTTCAGAGCTGCGCCGAGGATGTCGCCGAGCGAAGCGCCGCTGTCGGACGAACCGAACTGTGCAACAGCTTCCTTCTCTTCTGCGATTTCCAGAGCCTTGATCGAAAGCATGACCTTGCGGTCTTTCTTCGAGAAGTTGACGACGCGAGCGTCGACAGTCTGGCCAACCGAGAAACGCTCAGGGCGCTGATCGTCACGGTCGCGAGCAAGGTCAGCACGGCGGATGAAGGAAGTCAGGTCTTCGTGGTTGACCAGCTTCACTTCGATGCCACCTTCGTTAACGGCAGTGATTTCAGCCGAAACGACAGCGTTCTTGCGCAGGTCGCCGGACGAAGCAGCTTCGCCAACAGCGTCCTTGCCGAGCTGCTTGATGCCGAGCGAAATACGCTCCTTCTCGACGTCTACATCCAGAACGACAGCCTTTACGACATCGCCCTTGTTGTATTCTTCGATAACCTGTTCGCCTGGACGGTTCCAGTCGAGGTCAGACAGGTGCACCATGCCATCAACGTCGCCTTCGAGGCCGATGAACAGGCCGAATTCGGTCTTGTTCTTGACTTCGCCTTCGACTTCAGTGCCGGCTGGGTGGTTGTAGGCAAATGCCTGCCATGGGTTCTCGAGGGTCTGCTTGAGACCGAGCGAGATACGGCGCTTGGACGGATCAACTTCGAGAACGACAACGTCAACTTCCTGGCTTGTGGACAGGATCTTGCCGGGGTGTACGTTCTTCTTGGTCCAGGACATTTCGGAAATGTGGATCAGGCCTTCGATGCCTGGCTCCAGCTCAACAAATGCACCGTAGTCGGTGATGTTGGTGACGGTACCGGAGATCTTCTTCCCAACTGGGTACTTGGCGGAGATGCCATCCCATGGATCCGACTCGAGCTGCTTCATGCCGAGCGAGATACGGTGGGTTTCCTGGTTGATACGGATGATCTGAACCTTGACCTGCTGGCCAATGTTGAGGATTTCCGAAGGATGATTGACGCGGCGCCATGCCATGTCGGTGACGTGCAGCAGGCCGTCGATGCCGCCGAGGTCAACGAACGCACCGTAATCGGTGATGTTCTTGACGACGCCGTCAACAACCTGGCCTTCTTCGAGGTTCTGAACGATTTCAGAACGCTGCTCAGCGCGGGACTCTTCGAGAACCGTACGACGCGATACAACGATGTTGCCACGGCGCTTGTCCATCTTGAGGATTTCGAACGGCTGTGGGTTGTGCATCAGTGGAGTAACGTCGCGGATCGGACGAATGTCGACCTGCGAACGTGGAAGGAAGGCAACAGCGCCGTCCAGATCGACGGTGAAACCACCCTTGACCTGGTTGAAGATAACGCCTTCGACGCGTTCGCCAGCTTCGAACTTGGCTTCGAGCTTGACCCAGCTCTCTTCGCGGCGAGCCTTCTCGCGCGACAGAACTGCTTCGCCCAGAGCGTTTTCGATGCGCTCAACGTAAACTTCGACTTCGTCGCCGACCTTGAGCGAGCCGTCCTTGGACTTGGCGCCGAATTCCTTCAGCGGTACGCGGCCTTCAACCTTGAGGCCGACGTCAACGATTGCAACGTCCTTTTCGATGGCCGTTACGATACCCTTGGCAACATAGCCTTCGGCGAGATCGTTGGAAGCGAAGGATTCTTCGAGGAGGGCTGCGAAATCCTCCCGCGTGGGGTTTGCTACTGACATGAAATCTCCTGAATGTGCCCCGTTAAGGACACAAGAGCGCCGGTGTTGGTGTTGATCACACCCGAAAATCACATCCGCCTTCAAAGAAGGCTATTCGGCGCGGGGACGCGTTTCGGGTCATTACCGTGAAATGAGAAACCGGATGATCCGGTTCCGCCGTCACGTCAATTCTTTTGCAAGGCTGCGTCTATGATGGTTTTCGCGGCCTTAAACGCGGCTTCTATACTCATTTCTGTCGTATCAAGCAAGTGCGCGTCTTCAGCTGGTTTCAAAGGGCTGTCGGCACGGCCCATGTCGCGTTCGTCGCGCTTTTTCACATCGTCAAAAATGGCGTCGTAATCTGCTGCCGTGCCATTGGCCAAAATTTCGTCGTAACGACGTTTTGCCCTAACCTCTGCCGATGCTGTCACATAAATCTTCACCGGTGCGGCGGGGCAGACAACGGTGCCGATGTCGCGACCATCCAGCACGGTTCCCGGCTGCTTTGTCGCAAACTTGCGCTGTGCCTCAACCAGCGCACGGCGCACGGCTGGCATAACGGCAACTTTGGATGCAGCCTCGCCAATTTCGTGGCGCGACAACACCGAGCGATCAAGACCCATAAGGTCCAGCTCGAGAGCGACCTTTTCCGCGACTGCTTCATCATCCAGCGGCAGGTTGGCATCGAGCAGGGCCTTAGCAGTGGCACGGTAAGTAAGGCCAGTATCGAGATGATGGAACCCGTATGTTTCGGCAATGCGGCGCGAAAGAGTGCCCTTGCCGGCTGCGGCCGGTCCGTCGATGGCAATGGTAAAGGTCATGCTGCAGTTATCCTGATGGCATTTTGTCTGTTGAGGGGGCGATATCATAAAGAAGGCTTGCATTCATCCCGTTCGTGCCGAAAACTTGTCGATGATGCGGTAATTGAAGTTTATCTTTGACAGGCAACACTGCAACGATTATGGGGACCGGCTAGAAATTTTATCGTCTACTGCCGGAACCACGGCGTACAGACCGAACTCATTCAAAAAAATTGAGGCTTTGACAGTGGCAAAAGCGGAACTTGGAACCAAGCGCGTAGACCCGGATACCGGCAAGAAGTTCTACGACCTCAACCGTGACCCGATCGTTTCTCCTTACACCGGCAAGTCCTGGCCGCTGTCCTACTTCGAGGAAAGCACAGCAGCAGCCAAGCTGGAGCAGGCAGAAGAAGAGGATGTGGCAGAAGTCGATACCGAAAACACGGAAGTCGAACTTGTGTCGCTGGAAGATGCTGATGGCGACAACAGCGGCGATGACATTCCAGATATCGGTGACGATGACGTCGAGTTGGACGACGACGACGACACATTCCTCGAAGCCGACGAAGATGATGACGATGACGATATGTCCGGTATCATTGGTGTGACTGGCGACGACGAAGAAGTCTGATCCTGTTGATAAATCACCCGATGACAGAAAAATGTCATCGGGTGAATTTTTTGGCTTGCCATCTTCCAACAGCGGAAGTAATAAGCCGCCACCGAACGGAAACAAACCGCTTCGGTTTCCCGGAACCGGATGAAAAACCGGAACCCTTGATGGGGCTATAGCTCAGCTGGGAGAGCGCTTGCATGGCATGCAAGAGGTCAGCGGTTCGATCCCGCTTAGCTCCACCAAATCTTCCCAGTGAAATGCAAGCATTACAAACTTAACTGCTTTTGTGGATTCTCGAACTATGAATCGGGAAGTGCGGCGTAGCAATTTCGGGTTTATGCCCCTAGTCATAACGACTGGGGTGCGGTGCAGTCTGGTATATCATCACCGCCTAGGCAGCGCATTGACACGTGCCAGTCATCTACAAATTCCGTGAGGGGGCTGAAACCGCCAGCGCTTAGTCGAACTAGAGTTCGAAAGGGTCATCCGAGGCTTTGACTTGCGGGTCACCAGCGAAGGGGTCTTCTTCTTTTTGTTTTTGGTTCTTTTTGGTGATGAGTTGACTGGTTACGTCCTGACAGGCAAGCATCTCATTTATTGCCTTAGAAGAGCCCCGCAACCTCAATGAGGTAATCTCCTTGCCTGCGTAATAGGCGCTAACCCCGAGCTTCCTGCTAAACTCCTGGGCAAAATTTGTGTTCTGAGTGTTGATGTGCAAATGGCGAATCGTGTCGATCTCTATCACCGAGGCGGTCGCTTCCCATGGGGATTCCTTGTCGAATTGAATTCGGATCGGGTAATCCTTTCCAACCTCCAGAGATTTCCATTTCGCGTTGCCAAGTGAAAAATAGAGCCTGCCCGTATTGCCTAAAAAGTTAAACCCCAGTCGGAGAATTGTACCGTCTTCGTAACTGGTAGAGACGTAACAGGCATTACCCATGGAGGGGTCCATGCGGATCGTCCAATTCCCGACGTCTTTCCAAAGGATGGTTTCGGATCGAGCGGGCAAAGCCGCCATACAGACGATCATTACAGCGGAGAGAGCAGTTCTCATGAGACCACCAGCGCGATTGTGTCAGGGTGCCTTATTTGCTCATGGGCTGAGATAACTGTCGAGTCGGTTCGATAAATTCCGACAACTAGGGTAAACATCTCGAGTGATGTTTACCCGGATCCGTTGCAATGAAAGCGTTTTTGGGTGGTGGATGATGGGCAGTGAAACTGGAGGTAGGCATGACCTCTTGCATGGCATGCAAGAGGTCAGCGGTTCGATCCCGCTTAGCTCCACCAAACATTCCCAGATAAATTTCAAAATTTCCTACCTAAACAGAATCAATGCGCGATCGTGTACAGCATGATGCCAAGCGGCATGGCTGTGATGACGATGGCGGCCAGCATTTTTGTGCAGATTCGAAGTGCAAGATTTTTGCGGGCTTTCCGCGTGTCCCATTCGTACGTCACAAGCGTCCTCCCTTATATTTTATTGGTGTGACGGCATGCTGTCTTCTGCGAGACCCAATCTAGCTTTGGTCCCCCGACCGGGTCTCGCAAGGCCACATAGGCGGTGTGACCGGGCGGGAATGTGCGATTTGCAATGTGAATGCAGGATGAACGCCAAAAACGGGTGAGAAACCTCTCTGCAACCCGATGCGGGTTTGCCTTTTACTCTAAATGGAGTAATAGGCTCATGATTTATTGCGTCGCGGAACACGCTTATTTGAGAGGGGCACCTTATGGACATCACGCAGGCAGCTGCCGCTGGGCAGGAAAAAGAAGCAAGCCGCACCAAGCGCATGAAGGCTGCGACCCGTGAAGCGCATGAGGTCCTCGACAAGTTCATTACCGGTGCAGCACCTTTTGCCAGCCGCGAAAATTTCGGCAAGTTTGTGCAGACGCAGTATCTTTTCCACCGCGATCTGGATGCATTTTTCTACAATGAAAAGCTGGATGGCATGTTGCCGGACCTGTTGGGTCGCCGCCGTCTTGACTTTATCAGGCAGGATCTAGCCGATCTTGGGCTTGACGTTCCTGCGCCATCTGCTGAGCCACGTTTCGTCAAGGGTGGTGCATTTGATCTGCCGGAAGCCATGGGTTGGCTTTATGTGGTCGAGGGTTCCAATCTCGGCGCCGCCTTCCTTTTGAAGGATGCTGCCAAACTTGGCCTGAACGAAGAATTCGGCGCGCGCCATCTGGCCGGTGCGCCAGAGGGTCGTGGTCTGCATTGGCGTACATTCACCGCAGCGCTCGATGAGATCGCGCTGACCGAGGAAGAAGAAGAGCGCGCAGTTGCTGCAGCGTCGGATGCATTCCGCGCCGTGCATGCTTATGCTGTTGAAAAGCTCGGCTGATTTGGACTGAAGAATTCTGATGTTTGAAAGGGCGGGATTTCCCGCCCTTTTGCTATCTGGGTCTCAGGCCGGCTGATATTTCTGTTTCAGATAGGCCCGCAGCTTGTCCTTGAGGTCCTTATATTCATCGCTGGATGATTTGGGGGAATCGCTCCAGGAGTATCCCATGCAGGCCGGCCGCTGACGTTTGCCATCGGCTTCTGTCGCATAGCGTGGCATAATATGGGCGTGCAGGGCAGGTTCACTATTGCCCCATATTTCGTAATTGACGCGGTCGCAGCCAGTCACCGCGAGTAATGCGTCGCCGACCATAGCCATGTCATGAAGGAATTCCATCCGCTGTCTGGTGTCGAGTGCGTTGAGGCTGGGCACAACTGGGTCGGCCAGCAGTAGACAATATCCGGGAAGTGGCTGCACATCGCCAATAACCAGCCAGCCGGAAGGCAGGCGGGAAATAACAAACGGGTTTGTACCGGCGCGCGCCATGGCGACCCGTTCTTCGATGAGGTTCATGGGTTACTTCTCATGTCTTGGGCGTATGAGGCCTGCCATTCGGATTTCAGCATGGCGTAGATGAACTCATCACCCCAGGTGTCGTTGAACCGGTCATTCTGGATGAGGTGCGCTTCCTTGCGCATATTCAGCAGTTCAACGACGCCAATCGATCCATGATTGAGTGTATCTAGTCGGGCAAAAATGCGGTGATAGCCGAGCTGGTCAAATCCCAGATCAATGATCGCGCGCACAGCCTCCGTTGCATATCCCTTACCGGCAAAGGCGGGGTTGAAGATGTAGCCGACTTCCGCCTGCAGGGCAGCCTTGCTGGCAATTTTCAAAATAACTTCACCGATCAGTGCGCCGTCCTGGGACCGCGTCACCGCCAGACGCAGTGTGTCACCATCATTTGCAAAAGGTGCTGACAGCACTGCCTCAAACTGGGCTTTCAGCGCTTCTGCCGCAGGTGGTGCGGTGTAAAGAAAGCGATAGACATCGGCGCGTGTGTGATAGGCGCTGTAGGCGGCCAGATCATCTCTGGCAAATTGTCGCAATGTCAGGCGTTCGGTACGGATGGGCGGATGGGGTGTGTCGTTCATTGATACTCGCATGCAACATAAATGTCAGACGCTATCTGGGTACCGCGAATGAAGCAAACAAGTGCAGGTCCTGCAGGTGCGTTGTTGAGTCTCGCATCACCAGCTTTCAAGCGCCGGATTTCTACGCTCATTGAGTAGCGGCGGGCTGATTTCCGACAGGTGCCTAAATAATGATCTCGGGCGATTTATTGGGCGAAAATATTTTATCAAATGATAAAAATTTTATCTTCTGATAAAAACTCTAAAATACCAACTGTCCAAATTATTGAAATATATTGATTTTATAATCTGGCACGGAACCTGCTTCTCTTTTGTCAAGAATTCTCGCCCTTGAGGCATTGGCACAGGAGAGTGTTGACATGGAAATCGGCGTTTTCATTCCTATCGGTAACAATGGCTGGCTGCTGTCTGAAAATGCGCCGCAGTACAAACCGACTTTTGAACTGAACAAAGAAATTACGCTCAAGGCCGAAAAATATGGCCTCGATTTCGTGCTGTCGATGATCAAGCTGCGCGGCTTTGGCGGCAAGACGGAATTCTGGGATCACAATCTGGAATCCTTCACGCTGATGTCCGGTCTTGCGGCAGTCACAACCAAGATCAAACTGTTTGCGACGGCGGCAACGCTGGTCATGCCACCGGCGATCGTGGCACGCATGGCCTCGACCATCGACAGCATCTCCAATGGCCGTTTTGGTCTCAATCTGGTTACGGGTTGGCAGCGTCCGGAATATTCCCAGATGGGCATGTGGCCGGGCGATGAATATTTCTCCAAACGGTATGACTATCTTGGCGAATACGCCACCGTGCTGCGTGAGTTGTGGGAACATGGCCAGAGTGACTTCAAGGGCGACTACTTCAAGATGGAGGATTGCCGTCTCAGCCCGCGTCCGCAGGCTGACATGAAGGTCATCTGTGCCGGTTCATCCAATGCCGGCATGGAATTTTCCGCCAAATATGCTGATTACAATTTCTGCTTTGGTGTTGGCGTCAACACGCCAACCGCTTTTGCACCTGCCGCGGAACGTTTGATAGAAGCGACCGCCAAGACTGGCCGTGATGTCTCGTCCTTTGTGCTGTTCATGGTGATTGCCGATGAAACGGATGAGGCGGCTCGCGCCAAGTGGGAACATTATAAGGCCGGTGCTGATCAGGAGGCCATTTCCTGGCTCGGTCTGCAGGGGGCTGCCGACACCAAATCCGGCTCCGACACTAATATCCGCCAGATGGCCGACCCGGTCTCTGCCGTGAATATCAACATGGGCACGCTGGTCGGGTCCTATGAGACGGTGGCCAGGATGCTGGATGAAGTTCCAACGGTTCCGGGGACCGGCGGCGTGTTGCTGACCTTCGATGACTTTGTGAAGGGCGTTGAAGATTTTGGCACCAAAATCCAGCCGCTGATGAAATGCCGCCAGCACATCAAGCCTGCACTGGAGGCTGCAGAATGAGCGAGCCCGTTGTTGCAGGATATGTTGCCCCAAAAAGCCGCACACAAAGTGTAACGCTGCCGGCGCGACCAGAGCCGATCACACTCAAACCATCGGAAACGGCTGTCGTGGTGGTGGACATGCAAAATGCCTATTCCACCGAAGGCGGTTATGTCGATCTGGCTGGTTTTGATATTTCCGGTGCCAAATCCACCATTGCCAATATTGGCAAAACGCTGGATGCGGCGCGGGCTGCCGGGGTGCAGGTGATCTATTTCCAGAATGGCTGGGACAAGGACTATGTCGAGGCGGGTGGCCCGGGTTCTCCCAACTGGCACAAGTCCAATGCCCTAAAAACCATGCGGGCGCGGCCGGATCTGCAGGGCAAGTTACTGGCCAAAGGCACCTGGGACTACGCTATTGTCGATGAGCTGCAACCCCAGCCGGGCGACATCCTTGTGCCAAAGACCCGTTACAGCGGGTTCTTCAACACCAATATGGACAGCGTGCTGCGGGCGAGTGGCATTCGCAATCTGGTCTTTGTGGGAATTGCCACCAATGTTTGTGTTGAATCGTCGCTACGAGACGCATTCCACCTCGAATATTTCGGGGTGATGCTGGAAGACGCCACCCATCATCTCGGCCCTGACTTCATTCAGCAGGCCACGGTCTACAACATCGAGAAGTTTTTCGGCTGGGTCGCGACGGTCAATGATTTTTGCGCCGTCATTTCGCAGGCTGCACCGGAAAACGCCTGAACGTCGTCATCACCCGTTCCAAGAGGAGAATTGAAATGCCGAAATCGATTATTGTCCCGGAAGGCACCCAGAAGCCGATTGCTCCCTATTCACCCGGCACCCTTGCTGATGGCGTTGTTTATGTGTCCGGCACCCTGCCTTTCGACAAGAACAACGATGTTGTGCATGTGGGCGATGCCGGCGCGCAGACGCGCCATGTGTTGGAAACCATCAAATCGGTAATTGAGACTGCCGGTGGCACCATGGACGATGTGACGATGAACCATATTTTCATCACCGACTGGGCAAATTATCAGGCCGTCAACAAGGTCTATGCCGAATATTTCCCGGGTGACAAACCGGCCCGCTATTGCATTCAGTGCGGCCTGGTCAAACCGGATGCGCTGGTGGAAATTGCAACCGTTGCCCATATTGGTGGGAAATAGGCCAGATGTATTTCGAGGTTCACGGCCAACAGGGCGTCGATGTCGAAACGATCCTCCTGTCTTCAGGACTGGGGGGATCGGGAAGCTATTGGGCACCACAGATAGCTGATCTTGCCGAACATTTCCGCGTTGTGACCTATGATCATCGTGGAACTGGTCGCACCGGCGGAGAGGTGCCTGAACAGGGCGGTATTTCCGCCATGGTCGACGATGTGCTGCAGATTGCCGATGCATTGAAGCTGACGCGGTTTCATTTCATGGGGCATGCGCTGGGCGGTCTTATTGGACTTGAGCTGGCACTGCGCCAGCCTGACATGCTTGGCAAACTGCTGCTGATCAATGCGTGGAGCAAAGCGGATCCGCATTCGGGCCGGTGTTTCGATACGCGCATTTCGCTTCTGGAAAATTCCGGTGTCGAGGCGTTTGTGAAAGCGCAGCCGCTGTTTCTCTATCCTGCCGTGTGGATGAGTGAACATTCCGAGCGAATGGCTGCAGATGAAGCGCACGGCATCGCCCATTTTCAGGGCAAGACCAATGTGTTGCGACGCATTGCGGCACTGCGGGCATTCGATATCGATGACCGTCTTGGTGCGATCGACACTGAGACCTGGGTGACTGCGACAAAAGATGATCTGCTTGTGCCCTACACGCGCTCTATAAGGCTGGCCGATGGCTTGCCCAACGCCAAGCTTTTGCTTGCCGACTTCGGTGCCCATGCGGTCAACATCACTGAAGCGACACGCTTCAATAAGGATATGCTGGCTTTCCTGTTGCAGGAAAAAGCAGCAATCAAAACGGAAACGGAACGTCATGACATTGCCACTTGATAGCAACGCGCTGGCTGCGCTGTTTACAGAAGCACGGACCCATAATGGCTGGAGCGATCAGCCCGTGACCGATGCGGAACTGCAGAAAATTTACGAACTGACCCGCATGGGGCCAACATCGGCCAATTGCTCGCCAGCGCGCTTTGTGTTCGTGCGCTCGGCTGAGGCCAAGGAAAAACTGCGTCCGGCCTTGTCTTCGGGCAATCTGGAAAAGACCATGGCAGCACCGGTCACGGTGATCGCCGCAATCGATGCGCAGTTCTTTGAGAAACTGCCGGAACTCTTCCCACATGCGGATGCCAAGTCCTGGTTTACCTCAAGCCCTGCCGTTGCAGAGGAAACCGCGTTCCGCAATGGAACCTTGCAGGCAGGTTATCTCATCTTGGCGGCGCGTAGTCTGGGACTGGATACGGGGCCGATGTCCGGTTTCGACAAGGCAAAGGTCGATGAGGCATTTTTTGCCGGGACCAGCTGGAAATCCAACTTCTTGATCAATCTCGGCCACGGTGATCCTTCGAAATTGTTCGGCCGATTGCCGCGCCTGTCTTTTGAAGAGGCATGCGTGCTGGCGTGACGTGATTGCGCCATGCGCTTGTTCCGACGGTACTGGCGCAGCGATTTTCAAAATTGAAATCAGGTCCTTTGAAATACGATTTCGGGCCTGTTGTTGTGAAAGCAGGATGAACCGATGCAGGCACAAATTCTGACCGTGACCACGCAGGATACAACACCATCTTCGGCTGAGCACAGTTTGGCATTTCGTAATGCCATGTCGCATCTGGCCGCAGCGGTTAATATCGTGACAACAGACGGGGAAGGTGGCATGGCTGGCTTTGCCGCAACAGCGGTATGTAGTGTCTCAGACAATCCACCAACCATGCTGGTCTGCATCAACCGGGCCTCGTCCGCCCATCCATCGGTTATCAAAAACCGCGTCGTCTGCATCAACACGCTGACGTCGGAGCACCAGACCCTCAGTGCATTGTTTGGCGGAAAGACACCGATGGTGGAACGTTTCGCAGCCGGTGTCTGGTCACGGCTTGAAACTGGTTCACCGGCGCTTGACGGTGCCATGGTGTCGCTGGATTGCGTGGTGCGTGACATTCATGATGGTGGCACCCACGACATATTGATCTGCGATGTGCAATGCATTCGCCATAACGGGCAGGGTGAAGCGCTGCTCTATTTCAACCGCAGTTACCGGACGCTGTAACCCAGCGTCCTTTAAAGACGGATGGCGGTTTCTTCTTTTGCCGTGCGGATGACGACCATAGTGAAGAACCTTGCGACATTGGTTTGATCCCGAAACAGCCGCTCACAGAGTGCATCGAACTCTTCCATGTCGCGCAGTCGCAACATCAGCACGACATCCGCTTCACCGGTGACGGCATAGGCCTGTGTCACGGCGGCCTCAGCAGATGCAAGATCCAGAAACCGGCGCATATGCTGTTCGCCATGCAGTTTCAGCTCAACCGTCACCCATGCCTTGATGCCACGCCCGGCTTTCGAGGGATTGAGGATCGCCACGATGCGATCAATGATCCCCGATTTGTGGAGCCGCTGCACCCGCCGCAGGCAACTGGACGGCGAAAGACCCACCTCGTCGGCCATTTCGACATTGGTGCGTGATGCATCGCGTTGCATGAGGTTGAGTAGTTTCTGATCGATCTTGTCCATGCTGGCAACATAAGGCTCATGAAATTGGATTTGCAATAAGATTGCACGAAGCTGCAATCTTTGACCAAAAATTCGAATGGGCCTGCGGTAGCAGATCAGGGCACAGTCAAAGGAGCCTCTGATGCAGCCACTGCTATCAACCTTCATGCTAAAAACGCGCGATACCATCGATATTTATTGGGTGCTTGTCCGGATTACCGTTCCCATCGCCCTTCTGACGGAGCTTCTGTCGCGCATGGGAGTGATCGAGGCGGTCGCGCCGGCCTTTTCCCCTGTGATGAGCCTGGTTGGCCTGCCCAATGAACTTGGTCTGGCATGGCTGACGGCAATGCTGGTCGGGATCTGGGGCGCGGTGCCGCTTATTTTTGCGCTTGTGCCGGTCTCGTCGCTGACTGTTGCGGATATCACTGTCTTTTCGGCACTGATCCTGTTTGCGCACGGTCTACCTATCGAGCAGAAGATTATCCAGAAGGCTGGTCCTGGCATGGTTGTCACCACCGTGCTGCGTGTTGCAGGCGGTCTGCTCTACGCCTTTCTTCTGCATCATGTTTTGCAGGCCATGGACTGGTTGTCGGCGCCGGTTAATCCGGCCTGGATCCCGCTCAGCGTCACGCCGCAGTGGAGCGAATATTTCTGGAGCCTTGGCGAAACCATGGTCTTGATGTTCGTTATCCTTTTTGCGCTGTTCTGGGCGCTTGAACTGCTGAAAGTGACGGGGGTGATGGCATGGATGATGAAAGCCCTTGAGCCGGTGTTGCGGCTTGCCGGTATCCGAGGCGAGGCGGGCCATCTGACGGCTGTCGGACTATTCCTTGGAATTTCCTATGGTGCCGGCCTGCTGATCCGCGAGGCTCGTTCGGGAACGGTATCTCCGCGTCAAATTTTTTTGTCCTGCGTCTTCATGGGATTTGCGCATAGCGTGATCGAGGATACGCTGATCATGATTTCGCTTGGCGCTGACGTCTACGGCATTCTTGTCGGGCGCGTGGTGTTTGCTGTGGTTGTAACGGCGATGATTGCGGCGGTGCTTCGTCGCCTGTCGGATGAACAGTTTTTTGCGCAGATGTTCAGGATGCAAGGCGGTGAGGTGCAAAGCCAATCGCTGCCAACACAATGAATTGCCGCTCAAAGGCTGTGTGCCCGATGGTGTGTTGAACATAAAGGCAGATATAAAAAACCCGGCGTCTTGCGCCGGGTTTTCTTTTGGTCGTGCAAGGTGATCAATCCATTGCGTGGATATCGCGGTCCTTGGTTTCAGGCAGGAACAGCAGGCCGATGACCAGCGTGATCCCTGCAAAGATGATCGGGTACCAGAGGCCATAATAGATATCGCCCTTGGCCGCGCTCATCGCGAAAGCCGTTGCCGGAAGCAGACCCCCAAACCAACCGTTACCAATATGGTATGGCAGCGACATGCCGGTGTAACGAATGCGGGTCGGGAACAGTTCGACCAGCAAAGCGGCAATCGGGCCGTAGACCATGGTCACATAGATCACCAGAACCGTCAGTACAGCGATGATGACTGTCCAGTTCACCGCGGCCGGATCGGACACCATGGTGAAGCCACCACCACCGGCAATGGTGTAAACCGCCATTTCCGATGCGCCGTTCAGTTCCGCCGTCGTTGCCAGCTTGTCAGCCACCAGCTTGTCGGCCGGGACCACGGCCTTTTCGCCAGCGCGAACCGCTTCTGCATTGAGATTGAGTTCCGGGTTGGCTGCAATGAAGGCATCCAGCTTGGCATCCGGCACCTTTGCAGGGCCGCGGACCAGCGGGTAACCACCATCGTGAAGGGCAATGTTGACCTGCTTCTGGAAGGTGTTGCTCAGTGCCGCTGCCTGATCGCCCGCTGCAACAGCGTCATAGCTGTTGATGGTGGCGCCACCGACGGCAACCGTTGCTGGAGTACCGGCCGGAGCTGTCATCACAACATCATAAGGTACGGAGTTGCGTGTCAGGAACGCCGTTGCGATATCACATGAGGTGGTGAATTTGGCAGTACCGGTTGGGTTGAACTGGAATTTGCAGTCGCCCGGTGCGGCAGTCACCGTTGCACGAACATCCTGCTGCGCCTGTGCCAATGCCGGGTTGCCGGCCCATGTCAGGGTTTTAAACAGCGGGAAATAAGTCAGCATCGCCAGCAGAAGGCCAGCCATGATGATCGGCTTGCGGCCGATCTTGTCGGACAGCCAACCGAACAGTACGAAGAAGCCGGTGCCGAGGATCAGCGCGCAGGCGACCATGATGTTCGCCGATTGCCCATCAACCTTCAAAATGCTCTGAAGGAAGAATAGCGCGTAGAACTGGCCTGTGTACCAGACCACAGCCTGACCGATAACTGCACCGATCAGCGCCAGAATGGCAATCTTGGCGTTCTTCCACTGACCAAAAGCTTCCGTCAACGGTGCCTTGGACTGCTTGCCTTCGTCCTTCATTTTTTTAAAGGCGGGGGATTCGTTCATTTTCATACGAATCCAGACCGAAACACCCAGAAGTGCGACGGACAGAAGGAACGGAATGCGCCAGCCCCAGGCAGCAAAGGCTTCCTTGCCAACGGCAAACTGCACGCCAAGAATGACGACCAACGACAGGAACAGACCAAGCGTCGCTGTTGTCTGGATCCATGAGGTGAAGTAACCGCGACGTCCGTTAGGAGCGTGTTCGGCCACATAGGTGGCAGCACCGCCGTATTCACCGCCCAGTGCCAGGCCTTGCAGCATGCGCAGGATGATCAGGATGATTGGAGCGGCGATACCGATGGTGTCCGCACCCGGCAGAACACCAACGAGGAACGTGGAAACGCCCATGATGAGGATGGTGACGAGGAAGGTGTATTTACGACCGACCAGATCGCCGAGGCGGCCAAACACCAGCGCGCCGAACGGGCGAACGAGGAAGCCAGCGGCAAAGGCAAGAAGCGCGAAGATATTGCGCGTCGTTTCCGGATACTGGCTGAAGAAGGTCGCGCCGATATAGATGGCCAGCGAACCGTAAAGGTAGAAGTCGTACCACTCAAAAACTGTTCCGAGGGAAGAGGCGAAAATCACCTTCTTCTCCTCTCCCGTCATTGGACGGGACGAGCCGCTTACGGCTGCTGCGTTTGCCATTTTCTGTCCTCCACAGATGTAAAATGGTCGCATCGCGTGAACCCAACTCTCCTCCGGGTTGCCTGAAAAGGCACGATGCACCAGTGAATAGATTGACAGAAAATTAACGAGAGGAAGAGCGATGCTTTCGCATTATGACTTTAGTCTAATTTGCTTGTGCAAAAGTGCCGCAGCTTTTGCCTGATGACAGGCGTTTCGCGACCAGTTTTCAGCCGATACAGCCTTGACAGAACCGCTAAACCATCTAATAGCTTGCCTCGAAAGGGAGAGCGACCTTGCATTTGAATGTCTGTGACATTGCTGCATGCAACAGACCGGCTGATGAAGCCGGGGCTTTACCACGCTTTTCTTATTCTATCCGAATTATGGCCAAAACGACGATTAAAACCGTCTAACGTCTCTGGCCACCGCTCTCTCCCCGGTTTGGCTGGGGAACAGGAAATCGCAGCAATGCGGTTCCCCCTCACCAAAAAGAGGAGAGAAGAAAGAGAGCTTGATTATGGGTTTCAAAGTTGCAATCGCAGGCGCCACCGGTAATGTAGGTCGCGAGATGCTCAATATCCTCGCAGAACGAGGGTTTCCAGCAGATGAAGTTGTGGCGCTGGCCTCGGCACGCAGCCAGGGTACCGAAGTTTCCTACGGTGACCGTACGCTGAAGGTTTCCAAACTCGAAAACTACGATTTCTCCGACACCGATATCTGCCTGATGTCGGCGGGTGGCGATATTTCCAAGAAGTGGTCTCCGAAGATCGGCGCACAGGGTTGCGTTGTCATCGATAACTCTTCCGCATGGCGCTATGATCAGGAAGTTCCGTTGATCGTGCCGGAAGTAAACCCGGATGCCATCAATACTTTTGGTAAGAAGAACATCATCGCCAACCCGAATTGCTCGACAGCGCAGCTCGTTGTCGCGCTGAAGCCGCTGCATGACTTTGCCAAGATCAAGCGTGTTGTCGTGTCCACTTATCAGTCCGTTTCAGGCGCTGGCAAGGAAGGCATGGACGAACTGTTCACGCAGACCCGCGCAGTGTTCGTGGCTGACCCGGTCGAGAACAAGAAGTTCACCAAGCGTATCGCCTTCAACGTGATCCCGCACATCGACGTGTTCATGGAAGACGGTTACACGAAGGAAGAGTGGAAGGTTCTTGCTGAAACCAAGAAGATGCTTGATCCAAAGATCAAGGTCACTTGCACGGCTGTTCGCGTTCCTGTGTTCATCGGTCACTCGGAATCCGTCAACATCGAATTCGAAAACGAGATCACTGCCGATCAGGCTCGTGACATCCTGCGCGAAGCGCCAGGTTGCCTCGTCATCGACAAGCATGAAGACGGCGGCTACATCACGCCGGTCGAGAGTGCTGGTGAAGATGCGACCTACATCTCGCGTATCCGTGAAGACGCAACGGTTGAAAACGGCCTGAACATCTGGGTTGTTTCCGACAACCTGCGGAAGGGTGCAGCCCTTAACGCAATCCAGATTGCCGAGCTTCTGGTCAACCGTGGCCTTATCAAGCCACGCAAAGCTGCTGCTTGATACTTTTTCGTAAGAAACGTTGAATATAACCCGCCTGTTCAGTTAAGAAGAGGCGGGTTTTAAATTAGCCGCATCACGGCCAGTTTATTTGCCGCTTCTTCCATGAGCAGGCATTTTACAATTTATACGCGGCAACAAGGCCGTGCGCTGTCAGGGGCGAAGTTCCCCTGAAGTAACAATCGAGGACGAATTTCTGATGCGGGCAATGAAGGTACTTTCCCTTGGTGTGGCGATGTTTGCCGGTTTGGTGGCTGCGCCTGTAATGGCTGCGCAATGTGGCAATACGTCTGCTGGTTTTTCGCAGTGGGTTGATGCCTTCAAGAGTGAAGCCGCTGCCAAGGGTGTCAGCAAGTCGGTTCTTGACCGCGCTTTTGCCAATGTGACCTACAATACCGCTACCATTCGCGCCGACCGTGGCCAACACAGCTTCAAGCTGTCCTTCGACCAGTTCATGCAGAAACGTGGTGGCGCAATGATCATTTCCCGTGGCAAGACCATGAAGCGCAACAATGCCGCGCTATTTGCGCAGCTGGAGAAGACTTATGGCGTTCCTGCTGGCCCGCTGATTGCAATCTGGGGCATGGAAACCGGTTTTGGCAGCTTCATGGGCAACCAGCACACGCTGTCTGCTGTTGCGACCCTGTCTTATGACTGCCGTCGTTCTGAATATTTCACAGAGCAGCTTTATGCGGCTCTGCAGCTCGTCGGCAAGGGCTCACTGTCGACCAGCGCTAAGGGTGCAGCACACGGCGAAATTGGCCAGACGCAGTTCTTGCCGCTGAACGTGGTTCGTTACGGCGTTGATGCTGACCGTGACGGTCGCGTTGATCTGGTTGGCTCGCGCGCCGATGCACTTGCCTCGACGGCAAACTTCCTCAAGGGTCACGGTTGGGTTCGTGGTGCCGGTTATCAGCCCGGTCAGCCGAGCTATGCCGCCATTCAGGGCTGGAATGCTGCAAGCGTTTACCAGCAGGCGATTGCCCATATTGGTCAGGCGATCGACGGCCAGTAAGTCTGGCCGTCACCACTTCAATTCAATCACACATCCGGGCGGCGAAAGTCGCCCGTTTTGCTGTCCATGATCCACAGTTCACCGGTCGAGATGTCGAACCATGCGCCGTGAATTTTCGTTTTGCCAGCTTCGACCTGGGTTTTCAGGAACGGGAAGGTCATGAGGTTGTTGATGGAGTTTCGGATCGAGACGCGCTCAAGTGCGGTCTGGCGCTCGCCAGCCGTCATGATGTCGTTGCTCTGGATTTGCTCGGCAGCGGGTTTCACAAGGCCCATCCAGCGGCCGATGAAGTCGCCGGGCGACAAGGGCGCCAGATTGGGGTCGAGAGCTGCCTGGATGCCGCCGCAGCGGCCGTGGCCCATCACAACAATGTCCTTCACCTTCAAGACCTGAACGGCATATTCGATCGCCGAGGATGTGCCGTGGTACTGGCCGTCGGGCTCAAATGGCGGAACCATGTTAGCGACGTTGCGCATCACGAACAGTTCTCCCGGACCGCAATCGAAAATCGTTTCGGGCGCAGCGCGGGAGTCGCAACAGGCGATAAAGAGTGTTTGAGGTTTTTGACCGGTTTCAGCCAGGGCGCGATAACGTTCGCTTTCATCCTTGTAGCGACCGCTCATGAAGTTTCTGTAGCCAGACAGAAGAGATGGGGGGAAATTCTGCATGGGTTCGAATTATCCTTCCTTTGACTGAATATCAATCAGTTGGTGAGGTCTGTCCCGAAGCAGCAAGGGACAGGCCCGATTGCGGAAAATGCGCATGATTTTGTATTTTCGCATTTTCTGAATGAGCTCGATCTACACCTTTTTGGCAGATCGAGTAGCTGTTATTTTTGTTTCGCCCGGCTGGGATGCATCAGGTGGCGCATCTGTACCATGGCCATTGGCGTAGAAAGACTTGAGGCGTCGGTTTCCAGCGTCAGCTCATTCATGCCACGTTTCATGGTGCGTGCCAGTATTTCAAAAACGCTGGCCGTTGCCAGTTGCAGGGCCTTCTCATCGCTCATGCCTTGCAGCACCCGCGCCAGAAACAGTGCGCCCAGCAAATCGCCCAGGCCGTTTGGCACATTGTCGATCGAACGGTGTTCAGCCAGCAAGGCGGCTTTACCGCTGAGGAACAGATTGCCGATACCGCCTGCCATCATCGGCACTGCCGAAGTAACCAGCATGCGTGCAGGACCAAGCGCCAGAGCCGCATCCATGATGGTGGCATTGGTTTCAAGGTCTGCACCACTCATCCACGCAAGTTCATAACGGTTTGGTGTGGCAATCGAGGCAAGTGGAATAAGCTCGTCCAGAATGGCCTGCGCGGTTTCCAGCGGCACATAAAGCCCGCCCTTGTCGCCCATGACAGGGTCGCAGGCGTAAATCAGGTCGGGGTTCTTTTCCCGCAGGGTCTTTATCAGCCGTGCAACGGCTCTCACCTGCGCAGCGCTGCCGAAATAGCCCGTTAGTACAGCTTTGACTTCACCGGTCCATGGCGCATTGGCCAGATCGTCCATCGCCTTTTCAAAATCCGCGTCGGGAAAACGCAACCGGGTGGAGGGTCCCTGACCGGGATGCCATGGCATGACAATGGTGGGAACGGACCATACGGGAAAGCCCAGTGTTTCAAGGGCAAATGCCGCCGCGCGGTTGCCGACGGAACCGCGCATGACCTGGCTGGATATGGCGATGACGCTGCCGTTTACGGTTTCAGACATGACACTCACATTCCAATCGAAGCCCGGGAGCGGCGATGGTGCGCCACTTCTGTCAGGCTTTAGCATTCATTGCCGCCTCTCATGGCATAGCAATTTATTATATTCCACCGTTGTTTACGCATGGCTGGCCTGAAGCGACACTTTTCATTTTACCATGAAAAGCTATGGTCACGCCCAGCACCTATTCCGGGACTGTCACGAAAGTATTTCAGCATGACAAAGCAAGATTCCAACCGTCCACGCATCTGGCAGATTGTGGAGGATAAAAAGCAGGACTTCATAGAGCTTAGCGACACCGTATGGGGAACACCCGAGACCTGTTACATGGAGACGGCATCGGCCGCCGCACACCGCAGCATGCTGGAAAAACAGGGCTTCAACGTCATGGCCGATCTGGCGGGTATTCCAACCGCCCTGATGGGCGAAGCGGGAAAAGGTGGCCCGGTCATTGCGTTTCTGGGTGAATATGATGCGCTGGCCGGTTTGAGCCAGAAGGCGGGCGCCACCAACCACGATCCTGAAACCGAAGGTGCCAATGGCCATGGTTGCGGCCACAATTTGCTTGGATCGGCGTCCTTGCTGGCGGCGACTGCGTTGAAGGACTGGCTGGCGGAAACAGGTATTGCTGGCCGCGTGCGTTACTATGGTTGCCCGGCAGAAGAAGGTGGCGCGGCAAAGGCCTTTATGGTGCGGGCCGGTGTGTTTGATGATGTCGATGTTGCCATCTGCTGGCATCCCAGTGATTTCGCGGGGGTCCAGCGCAGCACGACACTGGCCAATTCCCGTGTCGACTTTACCTTCAAGGGGCGTGCTGCACATGCCGGCGCAAACCCGCATCTGGGACGCAGCGCGCTTGATGCGGTGGAACTGATGAATGTCGGGGTCAATTATCTGCGCGAACATATGCCGTCTGATTGCCGCATCCATTACGCAGTGCTGGATACGGGCGGCATTTCCCCCAATGTGGTGCAAGCACGCGCCAAGGTGCGCTATGTGGTGCGTGCGCCAGAACTCGACGGTATGCTGTCGCTGATCGAGCGTGTCAAAAATGTTGCCAAAGGCGCAACGCTGATGACGGAAACCTCGGTCGAGAGCCGAGTGATCAGTGCCGTTTCCAATCTTTTGCCCAACACGCCACTAATGGATGTCATGCAGGATATATGGGAGCAGTTGGGCGTGCCTGAGTTTGATGAGCAGGACCGTGCCTTTGCCACGGAAATCCGCAAGGCGCTGTCACCCGACGATATCGCGGCGACCTGGCGCGCATTCAGCTTGCCGGAGCGGGATATTCCGTTGACGGATTTTGTCGTGCCTTCGCATGATCGCGCGACATTGAGCACCGGCTCGACTGATGTAGGTGATGTCAGCTGGGTAGTACCAACCGTGCAGGCGGATGGTCCAACCTGCGCCATCGGCACACAGTTCCACACCTGGCAACTTGTCGCGCAGGGCAAGAGCCCGGCGGCCCACAAGGGCATGGTGGCAGTGGCCAAGGTCATGGCGGCTACAGGTCTGGCTGCGCTGGAAAGTGAACAGTTGCGTGAGGCTGCACGGGCTGATCTGGTCAGGCGCCGTAAAGGGAAGCCCTATATCAGCCCACTGCCGGAAGGGTCTGAGCCGCCCATTCGCGAAATGTCATCGCGCTAAAATGCCCTGAAAGACGGGCGACGGATTTCCGGCGATAGTACAGCCTTTGATTGCGGCACGCATTGCGTGCCGCAACAACCGTATTATATTCAATGAATGCTCGATCTGTTCGTGACCTATTGGCCGCATATTCTTGCCGTTCTTTCCGTGGTCCTGGGAACGATCGCTGCCGTCCACGCCACGATGACCAAAGAAGAGGTTCGCTCCGCCGTCGGCTGGGTCGGTGTGATCGTGCTGTCACCTATCGTTGGTGCGGTCATCTATTTTATTGTCGGCATCAACCGCATAAGGCGCAGCTCCATCATTCAGCACCGCTCCCTGGTGCAGGGCGGTATAATGGACCGCGTTGTGCAATATGACGTCGATGGCGAGACTGTCACCCGGCTGTTTGGACGTCGTTTTGCGGCAATGAAGACGCTGGCCGACCGCGTGACCCGCCATGCGATGACGTCCGGCAACAGCATAACGCCGCTGGAAACTGGTGACGCGGCCTACAAGGCGATGCTGGATGCCATCCATGCGGCGCAACGCAGCGTCATTCTGGAAACCTATATTTTCGACCATGACCGTATTGGCCTGCGGTTTGTCGAGGCGCTCTCACAGGCAAAAAAACGCGGTGTTGAGGTGCGGGTGCTGGTGGATGCCGTGGGTGCCCGTTATTCCGTGCCAAGTATCGTCGGTCATCTGCAGCGAGAAGGTGTTACCACTGACGTGTTCAACGGTCAGGTGGTGATGGGATTGAGGCTGCCCTATGCCAATCTGCGCACGCACCGCAAGATCCTGGTTGTCGACGGGCAGTTCTGTTTTACCGGCGGCATGAACATACGAGAAGGTTTTACCGGAGAATTTGCCGGCAAGGATTTCGCGCTCGACACACATTTCAAGGTAACGGGACCAATCGTCGCCGACCTGTTTACCATTGCTGCCGAGGACTGGCGTTTTACCACCGACGAGCTTCTCGACGGCCCTGTGTGGGACATCGTGCTGCCGGATGCCGAACCGGGCTCTCCGTTGATGGCGCGTATTGCATCATCGGGTCCTGACAAGAGTATCGAAACCAGCCACAAGATGCTGATGGGGGCGTTCTCAGTCGCACGCTCCTCTATCCTGATCATGTCGCCCTATTTCCTGCCTGACCGTGAGTTGATCTCGTCGATCATCACGGCCGCGCGCCGCGGCGTGCAGGTGGATGTGATTGTGCCGGCCAGCAACAATCTCAAGCTGGTGGACCACGCCATGACGGCGCAGTTTGACCAGCTTTTGAGGAACTATTGCCGTATCTGGCGCGCCGAAGGTGCCTTCAACCACTCCAAGCTGATGGTGATTGACGACCGTTGGTCCTATGTCGGCTCTTCGAACCTTGACCCGCGCTCGCTGCGGTTGAATTTTGAGATCGATATCGAAGTGCTGGATGAAGCCTTCGCCCGCCAGATCGCTGAACGCATGGAGACGGCTCGCCAGAACGCAACCGCGGTCAGCCTTGATGCGTTACGTGCACGTCCGTTTCTGGTCCGCTTTACCGAGCGGGTTCTGTGGCTGGCCTCACCTTATCTGTAATTGCAGGAGAATGGCATTTCGTGAATCGTATCAGGGAAAAGACCAAGACGGAGAGCCTGCAAGCCGCACTAATGGCATCCATCAAAAATCGGCGACGCCGTCAGGAGCACGGCGTGTTGATGGACACGTCACAGCCGGTGATCGCCTCTTATAATGTTCATAAATGCGTTGGCCGGGACGGCCGTTTTGACCCTGAGCGAACCAGTCGCGTCATTCAGGAAATCGGAGCCGACATTATTGCCCTCCAAGAAGCCGATACCCGCTTCGGCGAACGACGTGGCCTGCTCGATCTGGCGAGGCTGGAGCGCGAAAATGGCTTGGTCGCCGTGCCCATTGCACCGGCAGGCAAGGCGCATGGCTGGCATGGTAACGTGCTGCTGTTCAAGGAAGGCAAAATCCGGGATGTGCACACGGTAAAACTGCCCGGTCTTGAGCCACGCGGTGCGCTGGTCACTGAACTTGAATTGAAGCGTGGTGGCGCGCTACGGGTGATTGCTGCGCATTTCGGGCTTTTGCGGCATTCGAGAGCGCAACAGGCGAGGGCATTGCTGGAGCTTTTGGGCGAACGTGAGGGCCTGCCAACCATTCTGATGGGCGATCTTAATGAGTGGCGGCTTGGAAAGGGATCGTCACTCAATACATTTCGTGATGCATTTGGTTTTCTGCCGCCAGCGGTGCCGAGCTTTCCTTCCAACCTGCCGGTCTTGGCACTGGATCGAATCATCGCCAACCGCAAAGAATTAATTGGTTCGGTGACTGTGCATGATTCGGCGCTGGCACGCGTCGCCTCTGACCACCTGCCGCTGAAGGCGCATATTCAGTGGGACGGTGTTAAGGAAACTGACAAACCATAGGCCAGAAATGCAAAAACCGCCTTGCGGCGGTTTTGAGCATTTATCTCCTTTTGGGAGATTTGGAGCGGGCGAAGGGATTTGAACCCTCGACCCCAACCTTGG
>NZ_JARFYO020000005.1:0-54409 GCF_029193765.2 Agrobacterium sp. Azo12
CAAGGTTGTGCTCTACCCCTGAGCTACACCCGCTCAAAAATCCAAGGCCCGGGGTAGTCGCTGAGCCGTGGGTCGCTGCGTTGCGGCGACGGGGGCTATATCGCTCAATCGATTTTCAAATGCAACAGGGAAATGACAAAAAGAGCGAGAAAAAATGCATTCGTCATTCAAGTTATTGAAAGTAAATGGAAATTTTAGGGGTTTGTTTTGTGGATGCCATTGCGTGACTTGATTTTGCCGCTTAAAACCCTCTGACGGCTATTTCAGATCGAGTGACAGCAGAGAAGCGATGACATGACAAATCCGGCCCCTAAAACGCCAGAAGCCCTGTTCGAATTCTTCGATAATCTGGGCATTTCCCATAAGACAACGAGCCATGAACCGGTGTTTACCGTAGCCGAATCGCAGTCTTTGCGTGACCTCATTCCTGGTGGCCACACCAAAAATCTGTTCGTGAAGGACAAGAAGGACCAGTATTTTGTTCTGACCGTCGAAGAAAATGCGGTGGTTGATTTGAAGACCGTGCATAAGGCGATCGGTGCGGCGAGTAAGGTCTCTTTCGGCAAACCGGAAAAGATGCTGGAGTATCTGGGCGTGGTGCCGGGTTCGGTCACGGTGTTTGGTGCGATCAACGATACCGGTAATGCAGTGACCTTTGTGCTGGATGAAGCGCTGATGGAAAACGAGCTGATTAACGGCCATCCGCTTTCCAATGATGCAACCACAACTTTGACGTCCAAAGACGTGTTGCGTTTTCTCGAGGCGACCGGTCACACACCGCTTGTCTTGAAAGTGAGCGAGTGACATACGATCTTTGCCACGATAATGCTTTGGCGCACGACAGTGCGGCCTGTGCTGGCTTCAAGAACTGGAGACGACGATGAGCGGAATGGACAACCCCTATGGCGGTTCTTTTGGTGCGCAAATGAGCGCATCGGCCCAATATGGTGCCGCTAACGGTGCTGGTGAGGGCGGTTTCATCAAGGACACCACCACGGCAGGTTTTACCAAGGATGTGCTTGAAGAATCACGTCGCCAGCCTGTTCTGGTGGATTTCTGGGCGCCATGGTGTGGACCGTGCAAACAGCTCACGCCTGTTCTGGAAAAGGTCATCAACGAATCGGCCGGCCGCGTGAAGCTGGTCAAGCTGAACATCGATGATCATCCATCCATTCCTGGCCAGCTCGGCATTCAGTCCATCCCGGCAATCGTCGCCTTTGCGGACGGTCGCCCGGTGGATGGCTTCATGGGTGCTGTGCCTGAAAGCCAGATCCGCGAATTCATCGACAAGATTGCAGGACCGGCAGGCGATGACCCTGCAGCCGAGATTGACGCTGCACTGGCTGAAGCACGCCAGTTGTTGGCGGATGGTCAGTACGATCAGGCGGCCCAGCTTTTTGGCGCTGTAATGCAAGCTGCACCTGACAATGCCGGTGCGATCGCCGGTATCGCTGAGTGCATGATTGCGGTTGGCCAACAGGACCGCGCCAGCCAGTTGCTGTCGTCGCTGCCGCCGGAAATTGCCGAAGATGCAGGTATTCAGGCTGTTCAGAAAAAACTGGCGCAGTATGAAGAAGCCCGCAAGCTGGGCGACCCGACAGCGCTGGAACATGAGCTTGCACTGAACGCCGACAACCACGAAGCACGGGTGAAACTGGCAAAGATCCTCAATGTGCAGGGCAAGCGTGACGAGGCCGCAGATCACCTGCTGCTGGTGATGCGCAAGGACCGTACTTTTGATGATGATGGCGCGCGCCGCCTGCTGCTCGAGTTTTTCGATGCATGGGGCTTCAAGGACCCGGCAACGGTTGCGGCACGGCGTAAACTTTCTGCCGTTCTATTCTCCTGAACCGGGTGTGATCGCTGACAAAGGCTTGCGTTTTTGCGCAAAAACACCACATTTGGTGCTTTAGTGTATCTGGCCTGTTGTGGCTTTCACGCTGAGGGATTATCCTGATGCAAGTGGGAAATGCGAGATATGTGAAGGGCAGCGATCTGCCCGCCACCGTTCCGGTTTTTCCGTTGTCCGGCGCACTTTTGCTGCCCGGTGGCAATCTTCCGCTGAACATTTTCGAACCGCGTTATCTGACGATGTTTGATGCGGCGATGGCGGCGGAACGGTTGATCGGCATGGTGCAACCATCGCTGACAGAGGCGAATAATTACGATGTCAATACGCCCGTTTTAAGCCAGATCGGCTGCCTTGGCCGTATCACGTCGTTTACCGAAAGCGGTGACGGTCGTTATCTGGTGACCCTGACGGGCGTGTGCCGTTTCCGGCTGATAGACGAAGTGGCCTGCTCCAAACCCTACCGGGTTTTCAAACACGCGCCTTTGCTGACGGACCTCACCGGAGACGATGACGAGAGCGCCGTTGACCGGGATAGTTTGTTGCGAGTGTTTCGTGATTTTCTGGATGCCAACCAGTTGGAAGCCGACTGGGAAAGTGTCGAGCGGGCCGGAAACCGTATTTTGGTCAACTCCCTGTCGATGATGTCACCTTTCGGGCCTGCGGAAAAGCAGGCACTGCTTGAGGCGCCGGATCTTCGTTCACGCGCGGAAACGCTGATTGCGATTACCGAAATTGTACTGGCACAAGGGCGCAGCGATGGCGGTAATGTTTTGCAATGAAGGTGATGTTGCATGCATGAAAAAATGAGCCGGGTTGACCCGAAGATGCTTGAGCTTCTGGTCTGCCCGCTGACCAAGGGCACGCTGTCCTATAGCCGCGAGAAAAACGAGCTGGTTTCCGAGAGCGGGCGCCTTGCCTATCCCATTCGCGACGGAATTCCGATAATGCTAGTTTCTGAAGCCCGCAAGCTGGAAGATTAGCCTTCCAGCTGCCGCATAACATCGTCATGTCGGCGTTATGGATTTCGGCCATAAATTCTGAGGCTTGTTTTGGCTGCGTTGACAAGCCAAAAGGAATTTGAACACAATCGAATATAAAAATCTGTCGGGGAGAGAACAGATGTCCTTGCGCGCCTTGCTTCGCGGTTCCTTCGTGGTTGCTGCAACGGTTTTTGCAACGCTGCCCTCCAATGCTCAACAGGCAGACCGTAAAATAGTCACCACGCAAAATGGCGATTATTTCGGTTTTGACCTGCGTACCGAGCAAAATGTTTCACTAGATGAGTGCAAGACGACGTGCCTTGATGACGCGTCCTGCAAGGCATTTACCTATAATCCCAAGGTGCAATGGTGCTTCCTCAAATCGGACTTCAACCAGTTGAACGCTTTCCCGGGCGCTGTGGCTGGCAAAGTCGTGGAAGTGTCCAATGAACCGGATATCGGTGCGCCCAAGCGATTGTCGTTCATTTCCGACGATCTGGTTCAGGAGGCACGGCGCCTCAAGTCCAGCCTGACGGCGACGGACGAACAGGAGGCAATGGGTTTTGATGCCCTGCTTGGCAATGCCAATATGCAAAGCGGCGCGGGAAATATTCCGCAAGCGGTTGATTTCTTTAAGGCTGCCCTGTCACTGGAACCTGACAACGGTACGGTGTGGGCGCAATTGTCTGCGACCGCTGCCCGCGTCGATAACAATTATTCGATTGCCGGACAGGCTGCGTCTGCTGCGCTCAATGCCTATGAGCTGAGCCGTACCTCAAGTGCCAGAACCGACGCGCTGGATGCGTTAGCGCGAGCGTTTGAAAAAACGCAGAATTACCGTGCTGCCCTCAACACCTACAAGGCGCGTCTTGCACTCGTCGATGATGGAGCTATTCGCGCTGCCTATGTAGACCTGCGCACCCGCCAGGGCTTTAGGGTTATCGGCAACACCGTTGATACCGACAGCGCATCGCCGCGTGCCTGCGTGCAGTTCTCCGAACCGCTGTTGAAAGCCGGTGTCGATTATGCGCCTTTCGTGACGCTGGATGGTACGTCGCCAAAGGCTATGGAAGCCAAGGGCAGCGAAATTTGCGTGGAAGGTCTGACCCATGGCCAGCGCTACAAACTTGCTTTGCGTGCCGGTTTGCCATCGTCCGTGGAAGAGCCGCTGGAAAAGCAGGTCGATCTCGACATTTACGTCCGTGACCGTTCGGCCTCGGTGCGTTTTACCGGTGACAGTTTCGTATTGCCGGGCACTGCACGCCGTGGTGTGCCGCTGGTGTCCGTCAACATCGAAAGCGCATCTCTGAAACTCTACCGCGTCGGTGATCGCAACATTGCGCCATTGCTGGCCAATTCGCAGTTTCTCACCCAGATGGATGGCTATAGTTCAGACCGTATCGAAAACGAAATTGGTGAACTGGTGTGGCAGGGCGATATCGTCATTCAGCCTGAGTTGAACAAGGATGTGGTTACGAGCTTCCCGGTGGATGAAGCGCTGCCTGAGCGTAAACCTGGCATCTATGTTCTGACTGCTGTACCGCCTGGCACTGCGCCGGAAAACTGGGATTCACGCGCAACCCAATGGTTCCTGGTGTCGGATACCGGCGTAACGACCTATGCCGGAACGGATGGCCTGAATGTCTTCGTGCGTGCACTCAGCACCGCCAAGCCATTGGAAGGCGTGGAACTGCAATTGCTGGCCAAGAACAACGAAGTTCTGGCGACCGCAACGAGTGATGCAGAAGGTCGCGCGACCTTTGCCGCCGGTCTGATCCGCGGAACGGCAGCACAGGCACCGGCAGTCATTACCGCCCGTAATGGCGACAGCGATTACGTTTTCCTTGATATGACGCGCGCCGGTTTTGATCTTTCTGATCGCGGTGTGACAGGACGTGCAGCCCCCGGTGCTATCGATGTGATGAGCTGGACGGAGCGCGGAATTTACCGTGCTGGTGAAACCGTCAATGCTGTTGCGCTTGCCCGTGACATTGAAGGTAACGCCATTGAAAATCTGCCGCTAACCTTCGTGTTCTCGCGCCCTGACGGCGTTGAGGATCGTCGCGTGGTCAGTGATGGCCGGGCGCTTGGTGGACACGCGCTGCAGTTTGAAACGCAGGCCACCGCAATGCGTGGCACCTGGACAATGAGGGTCTATACCGATCCAAAGGCGTCATCGCTCAGCGAAACATCGTTCTTGGTGGACGATTTTGTGCCTGATCGGACCGAGTTCGAGCTTTCCAGCTCGGTGAAGGAAATCGTGCCCGGTGCGGAAGCTGATGTTACTGTCGATGGTCGTTATCTTTACGGTGCGCCAGCCGCCGGTCTTGAGCTTGAAGGCGAAGTTGCCCTCAAACCGACCCGCAACAGCGATGCTTTCCCCGGTTATTTCTTTGGTCTCGCTGACGAGGAAAGTCAGGAAGAAAGCCGCATGCCGCTGGAAGAACTTCCCGTGCTGGATGATGATGGCAAGGCGACCTTCCCGGTGACGTTGAGTGAAATTCCGTCGACCACGCAGCTTCTCAATGCCAATGTCATTGTGCGGATGCGTGAGGCTGGTGGCCGTGCTGTCGAGCGCACCCTGACTTTGCCGGTCAAGTCTGAAGGTTCGATGATTGGTATCAAGCCAGAATTTTCCGGTGACCTTGCTGAGAATTCGGTTGGTCGTTTCCACATCATTGGCGTTTCGGCAGACGGTGCAAAACAGGCTATGAGCGGCCTGACATGGAAGTTGATCAAGGTTGAACGGAACTACCAGTGGTATCGTCAGGGTAATTCCTGGCGTTATGAGCCGGTTGTGTTTACCCGTCAGATGGAAACCGGAACGGTGTCCGTTGACGCCAATGGCGGGCAGATTTCCGTGCCTGTCAGTTGGGGTCGTTACCGTCTGGAAGTGGAAACTGCCCAGAATGATGGCCCGACTTCCAGCGTTGAGTTTGATGCTGGCTGGTTCGTGGAGGCAAGCTCAACGGAAACGCCTGATGGCCTCGAAATAGCACTGGACAAGGAACGCTACACGGTTGGCGAAACTGCCAAGCTGCAGATTTCTTCCAAATTTTCCGGTGAACTGATGGTCACTGCCGGTTCGGAAGCGTTGATTGCCGTCCAGAATGTCTCGATTGGCGAAAACGGCGGTGAAGTGGACATTCCTGTTACTGAGGACTGGGGTGCGGGTGCCTATGTGACCGCCACACTGTTCCGCCCTGGTGATGCGCAGGAAAGCCGCATGCCGATGCGTGCCATCGGAATCAAATGGCTGGCCGTTGACCCGGCTGAGCGCAAGCTTAATGTCTCGCTGACCCTGCCGGAAAAGACGCTACCCCGTCAGCCGCTGGAAATCCCCGTACAGGTGACGGGAGCCGGTGCTGATGAAGACGCCTATGTGATGGTTGCTGCTGTCGATGTCGGGATATTGAACCTGACACGTTACCAGCCGCCAAAGCCGGATGACTGGTATTTTGGCCAGCGCAGTCTGGGACTTGAAATCCGCGATATTTATGGACGATTGATTGACGGTTCGCTGGGTGCGACCGGCCGGTTGCGCACCGGTGGTGATGGCGGGCAGGTTGCCCTACAGGGTAGCCCTCCGACCGAAAAGCTGGTGGCGTTTTTTGCCGGTCCGGTAAAACTGGATGGTGAAGGCAAGGCCGTTATCACCTTCGATATTCCGCAGTTTAACGGCACTGCTCGGGTTATGGCTGTTGCCTATTCCAAGACCGGGGTTGGACATGCGGTGTCTGATGTCGTCATTCGTGATCCGGTGGTGATTACCGCCAGTGCGCCTAAATTTCTGAGCCCCGGTGACGAGGCCCAGTTGCGGCTGGACATTGCCAATACTGATGGTCGCGCTGGCGATTACACACTGACGGTCTCCAGCAACACTGCTGCGACAGTGGGTGAAGGACTGGTGCAGCAGACCCTGACTTTGGCGACAGGTGGCAAAGCGGATCTGACTTTGCCGTTAACAGGCGAAATGCCCGGCAATGCCGAAGTGACGATACGGTTGGCGGATGCGACGGGTGCAGCTCTTGAACAGGAGTTGAACATTCCGGTGCGGCCAGCTGCCCTGCCGGTGACCACACGACGCAACATTCGTATTGCTCCCAATAGCAGCCTGACTGTGAACGGTGACCTGCTAGCTGACAGCATGCTGCTTGGTGCATCCGTTGCGGTCAATGTCAGCCGCTCGGCAGCATTCGATGTTCCGGCACTGGTGATGATGCTCGACAAATATCCTTACGGATGTGCCGAGCAAACGACCAGCCGTGCATTGCCGCTGCTCTATCTGTCTGAAATGACAAGCGACACTGCTCTTTCGCAAGACCCTGAGATCAAGAAGCGCGTACAGGATGCAATTTTCCGCGTGCTGTCCTTCCAGTCGAGTTCGGGCAGTTTCGGCCTCTGGTCGCCCGGCTATGGTGACCTTTGGCTGGATGCCTATATCACCGACTTCCTGACCCGTGCCCGCGAACAGTCCTATGAGGTTCCGGAGCAGGCGATGGTTCAGGCTTTGACCAACCTGCAAAACGGCCTGGCGATTGACAACAATGTCCGGGATCGTGGCAATGAAATCGCCTATGCACTCTATGTGCTGGCCCGCAACAAGAAGGCCGCGATCAACGACCTGCGCTACTTTGCAGATACGGCGCTTGGCGAATTCCCGACACCTCTGGCCAAGGCACAGATCGGTGCAGCACTTTCGCTTTATGGCGATAATAATCGCTCGCAGTCGGTCTTTGCATCCTCACTTGGCATGGCGGCCAACTCCGCCAATGTCAGCCTTGCCCGCGCCGATTATGGTTCGGCACTGCGTGATGGTGCGGCCTCTCTGGCACTGGCGGCAGAAAGCCGTCCGGTGCCGCCTGTTGTGCCGCAACTGGCCAGCAGTGTTGCCAAGGAATGGGAAAACAAGACCTACACCAGCACGCAGGAACAGGCGTGGATGCTGCTGGCTGCACGCGCGCTTAAGGGCGAAGACAAGGACATTCGCCTTGATGTGAACGGCGAAATGTCGACCGGTGGGTTTGGCAAACAGATGACGGGCGACGAGCTGCTGCACAAGCCGCTGACCATCTCGAATGCCTCTTCCGATCCAGTCATGGCAACGGTCACCACGGTTGCCGCGCCGGCCTCGCCGCTTGCGGCAGGTGGCGATGGGTTCACGATTTCCCGTGCCTATTATTCGCTTGATGGCGAAGAGGTAAACATTAGCGAGGCCGTGCAGAACGAACGTTATGTGGTGGTGCTGAATGTCACACCGCAGCATGACTGGCAGTCGCGCATTCTGATTACCGACCTGTTGCCAGCCGGTTTTGAAATCGACAATCCAAGCCTTGTGGATAGCGCGCAGCTTTCCAACTTCGAATGGATTGGCGAGGTCGAGGCAGCACACACCGAATTCCGCAGCGATCGTTTCGTGGCGGCATTTGATCGCTCGGCCGGTGACAATTCGGAAATTTCATTGGCCTATGTGGTGCGTGCGGTCACACCCGGTACCTACGATCATCCGGCGGCAAATGTGGAAGACATGTATCGTCCGCAGTTCTCCGCCCGCACAGCAACCGGCCGCATGTCGGTGGTGAAGGCCGAATAAGGCTTTCGCCATGATGCGGATCAAAAGCATGCGGTGTAAAAAGACAGCTATAGCGGTTGCCCTGGTCAGTATTCTGACCATCGGCGCCGCCTATACGCTGGATGCTCTCGATAAGGCCTATCCGCCGCCGCTTGATGCCGCATTGAGCCGCTCATTCGAAGTGAAGGACGCAAATGGCCAGTTGCTGCGCGCCTTTGCCACGACGGACGGGCGCTGGCGGTTGAAGACGACGGCTAACGATGTTGACCCGCAGTTTCTGAAAATGCTGGTTGCTTATGAGGACCAGCGTTTCTGGCAACATGCCGGTATTGACCCATGGGCGTTACTGCGGGCGGGCTGGCAGCTGGTCTCAAATGGGCGGATCGTCTCCGGTGCTTCCACACTGTCCATGCAGGTGGCCCGATTGATCGAGCCGCGCACGGACCGCTCCTTTTCTGCGAAATTCTTGCAGGCAGCGCGCGCGGTACAGATCGAACGACGTCTGGGCAAGGCGGAAATCCTTGACCTCTACCTCAATCTTGCACCCTATGGCGGCAATCTTGAGGGGGTCCGTGCTGCAAGCCTCGCATGGTTTGGCAAGGAGCCGAAACGCCTCTCAACGGCAGAAGCTGCTTTGTTAGTGTCATTGCCGCAACTGCCTGAAAGGCGACGACCAGACCGTTTTCCTGAGGCAGCAAAGGCCGCCCGGGAGCGGGTGTTGTCGCGCCTTGCCGTTGCCGATGTGTTAGGCGATGGTGAAGCCGCCCGCGCATCGCTTTCAATGGTACCCTCACGACGAATGGAGCTGCCGGCCTTTGCACCGCATCTGGCGGAGGTTGCCAGACGGAAAGCGCCTGATGCCGGCGAAATCTCAACCACTTTGTCGCTGTCTGTTCAAAGAGAGCTGGAGGCGCTGGCAAAACGTGCAGCTGAAAAGCTCGGGTCAAAAGTCTCGGTGGCGATCGTGATGGCTGACAGCCGCACTGGAGACATTCTCGCGGAAATCGGTTCTTCCGATTATACCGACACGTCGCGACGCGGCTGGGTGGATATGACGCGGGCGGTGCGTTCGCCTGGCTCGACACTCAAGCCGTTTATCTACGGCCTTGCCTTTGAAGATGGCGTGGCAGCGCAGGAAACGCTGATTGAAGACCGGCCGTCCGATTTTTACGGCTATCGTCCGCGCAATTTTGACATGAGTTATCAGGGTGACGTCAGCATCCGCCAAGCATTGCAGCTTTCTCTCAATGTGCCTGCGGTGAAATTGCTGGATGCGGTTAGCCCTGCTGCCTTGATGGTGCGTTTCCGAAGGGCGGGCGTGTCGTTGTCGCTGCCAGCAGGCGAGGCGCCGGGGCTTGCCATTGCGCTTGGTGGGGCCGGTGTTTCTTTGGTTGATCTGGTTCAGCTTTATGCCGCTCTTGCTAATCGTGGAGTGCCGGTCGCTCTCGGCGACGGCGTTCGATCGCAGCCCCAGGCGCAACAGACATCGACAATGCTGGATACGGTCGCGGTGTGGAATGTCAGCGATATACTGGCCAGTGTTCTGCCGCCGCTTGGCATGAAGCAGCGCGGCATCGCTTACAAAACCGGAACCAGTTACGGTTATCGTGACGCGTGGTCGGTGGGGTATGACGGCCGCCACGTCATTGGCGTCTGGGTTGGCCGTGCCGATAACGGCGCTGTGCCGGGCATTGCGGGATATGCCTCTGCTGCACCAATTCTGTTTGAAGCCTTTGAAAAATCTGGCGTGGCGATCACACCCTTGCCATCGGCACCCACAGGTGCGGTGCGGCTGGCCGCACAGGATCTTCCTGCTGCGCAACGTCGTTTCAGTGTGACATCAAGCGGGCTTGTGACCGCTTCAACCCGTGAAGCTGCGCCGCATATCGTCTACCCACCCGAGGGGGCAAAGGTGGAACTGTCGGGGCAGGGCGGTGACATGTCGCCGCTGGTTTTGAAGATGCAGGGTGGTCGGGCGCCGTTTCGCTGGCTGGCCAATGGCAAACCCATTCGCGACCTGTCGCGCAAGCGCACCAGCCAATGGCTGCCGGACGGTGCCGGTTATTCGACGCTGACTGTCATCGACGCGGATGGGCGTGCGTCCAGCGTGCGCGTCTTTGTAGATTAGCCCTGTCCGAAGTCTCGCATAACGTTATAGCGTGGTTTTAATGGCGTAGTTATTATCTGCGATCTTGCTTGTTTTTTGACATGGATCAGTTCTGAGTGGCTAAAACTATCCCATACTTATTGCCAAGTTGCGCTGGTGCGAACTAAGCGCGATGTCTGTTGCAGTGCAATATATTGTCGTCGTGACGATGACATAAGTGCGTTTTTAGGAGAGTTTCATGCTTCAGGATCGTATTCGCAACGCCAGCCTTCTCGACAGGGTGGTCAGTGCGGACGAGGCTGCTTTGCTCATCAAGGACGGCATGACCGTTGGTATGAGTGGCTTTACCCGTGCTGGCGAGGCCAAGGCCGTGCCGCTGGCACTGGCGGAACGGGCGAAGAAAAGCCCACTCTCCATTACGCTGATGACCGGTGCGTCGCTTGGCAATGATCTCGACAAGACCATGGTCGAAGCCCATATGCTGGCGCGGCGCATGCCTTTCCAGTCCGATCCGGCGCTGCGCAAGGCCATCAATGCCGGCGAGGTGATGTTCATCGATCAGCACCTGTCGGAAACCGTTGAGCAACTGCGTTCGGGCCAGATCCACGGCGTTGATGTTGCCATTATCGAGGCGGTGGCAATCACTTCCGAAGGTGGCATCGTGCCAACTACATCGGTTGGTAACTCGGCAAGTTTTGCCATTCTGGCGGACAAGATCATCGTTGAAATCAACCTTTCGCAGTCGGTCATTCTGGAAGGGCTGCATGACATTTTCATTCCCGCACGTCGGCCTACCCGCATGCCCATTCCGGTGGTGACCCCGGATAGCCGCGTTGGTCTGCCCTATATTCCGGTTCCGCCGGAAAAGATTGCCGCTATTGTGGTGACGGAAAAAGAAGACAGCTTCTCGACCGTTCTGCCACCAGATGACGATACCAAGGCGATTGCTTCCCACCTTTCGGACTTCCTGCTGAACGAGGTGAAGCAAGGTCGCATGGGTTATGAGCTGCAGCCGCTACAGGCCGGTATCGGCACCATTGCGAACGCGGTGATGCACGGTTTTATCGATACGCCGTTTCATGACCTGAAAATGTATTCCGAGGTTCTGCAGGACTCGACCTTTGAATTGTTCGACAGTGGCAAGCTGACCTTTGCATCCGGCTCATCGATCACCCTTTCAGGCGAGATGAACGAAAAAGTTATGCCGCGCCTGATGGACTATAAGTCCCGGTTAATCCTGCGTCCGCAGGAGGTCAGCAACCACCCGGAGGTTATTCGCCGTCTGGGGATTATTGGCATCAACACGGCATTGGAATTCGACATTTACGGCAATGTGAACTCCACACATGTTGGCGGCACCAATATGATGAACGGCATTGGTGGTTCCGGGGACTTTGCCCGCAACGCGTACATGTCGATCTTTGTCACCAAGTCTATTGCCAAGAATGGTTCGATTTCCAGCGTTGTGCCGATGGTAAGTCATGTCGACCACACCGAACATGATGTGGATATTCTGGTGACGGAAGTGGGCATCGCTGACTTGCGTGGACTTGCGCCGCGTGAGCGTGCTCCGGTGATTATTCGCAACTGCGTGCATCCGCTCTACCGCGACCAGTTGGCAGATTATTATGAGCGGGCTGTAAAACGTGGTGGACATACACCGCATATCCTCGAAGAAGCATTCTCCTGGCACACGGCACTGCGGGAAAAGGGCACCATGTTGCCTTCTGCCTGATCACCAAAAATGCGGGATTGTAAAAAGCAATTCCGCTTCATTGGGCTTTGCTATAGAAGGGACCCGGCCGGATGCTGTTTTGACGAAGGCTCCATGGTTCGGGGAGAATGAATCTATGCCCTTTGGAATGCGCACAAAATGTGCGGCAGTGTTTATGGTATTTGCCGTGCTGACCGGCTGTGGTGGGCGTCCAATCGGCGTGATGACCCCAACCGGAACGACCGTACCGGGCACGTCTGAAGTCAATCTTCTCGTTGCGACGACCCGTGCTCCCTCTGATAATACCGCAATCCTGTTTGGCGGAGAGCGTGGCACCGGCCTCAAGATCGACGCTGTGACTGTCTCCATTCCACCTGAAGCCAATCGCAAGGTCGGGCAGGTGCAGTGGCCAAAGAAATTGCCACCCAACCCGATCAAGGATTTTACAACGGTTTCGATCGAGCCGATCATCGGTGAGGCAGCCGGTTTTTCGTGGGTGAAGAAGCACCTTTCCAAGGACCGCCGCGTTTTGGTCTTCGTGCATGGTTTCAACAACCGCTACGAGGAATCGGTCTATCGATTTGCGCAGATCGTGCATGATTCCGGTACGGACGTGGTGCCAGTGGTGTTTACCTGGCCATCCCGCGCCAGCATCTTCGATTATAATTACGACAAGGAAAGCACCAACTATTCGCGCGACGCGTTGGAGGAAATGCTGACCCGCCTTGCCAAGGACACGTCTGTTGGTGAGATCACCGTGATGGCCCATTCGATGGGCACCTGGCTTGCGGTGGAATCGCTGCGGCAGATGGCCATTCGCAATGGTCGCGTGAATCCGAAGATCAAAAATGTCATTCTTGCTGCACCTGATCTGGATGTGGACGTATTCAGCCGACAGTACACGGCACTCGGCAAGACGCCGCCGAAGTTCACGTTGTTCGTGTCGCAGGACGACCGGGCCTTGACCCTATCTCGCCGCATCTCCGGTAACGTCGATCGCCTTGGACAGATTGATCCAACGGTTGAGCCCTATGCTTCACAGCTTGAAAAGGCCGGCATTACGGTTCTCGATCTCACCAAGCTGAAGTCAGGAGACAATCTCAATCACGGTAAATTTGCCGAAAGCCCCGAAGTCGTGCGGTTGATTGGCGACCGGTTGATTGCCGGACAGACAGTGACGGATTCTGATGTTGGCCTTGGTGAGGCAATTGGCGCCGTTGGAATTGGCGCAGCGCAAACCGTTGGCACGGCGGCCAGCGTGGTGGTCAGTGCTCCGATTGCTGTGTTTGATCCACGCACACGCGACAATTACGGTCAGCAGGTTGAACGCTTCGGTCGTTCGCTTGGCAACACAATTGGTTCGGTTGGGGATACGGCCGGCAGTGTGGTCAACGAGTCGGCAATGGGTTCGTCCGGCGTGAATTGCGATCTTTCCGTCAATCGCGATCGTGCCGTCTGTAATCGACGCTGACCGCGCAAAACTGTCGCCGGGAAACACAATTATTCAATATACAAACTGCATGCAGTTGAGTATTGCTTAAGGTTAGGTCGCGTCATGTGAACGGCGGCATTGTTCGTCTTGGTTGATTTTCGGAGAGAATATCATGCGTTGGAAACGCACACTTCAGCTTCTCGATGTGCATTGTGAAGGCGAAATCGGTCGCGTCGTCGTGGGTGGTGCGCCGAAAATCCCTGGCGACAGCATTGCTGAACAGCTTCACTGGATGAATACCGATCCGAAAGGTACCGAGCTTCGGCGCTTCCTGACGCTTGAACCGCGTGGCACGCCCATGGGGTCGGTCAATTTGTTGCTGCCACCGAAACATCCGGACGCCCAGGCGGCCTTTGTGATCCTGCAGCCGGATCAGGCCCATGCCAGTTCCGGGTCGAACTCCATCTGCGCCACAACGGCGCTGCTGGAAAGCGGCATGGTGGAGATGAAAGAGCCGGAAACGGTGATCATTCTTGAAACGGCTGCTGGCCTCGTCAAGGCAACCGCCACCTGCCGCGACGGGCGCTGTGAAAAGGTCAAGCTGACCATGGTGCCGTCTTTTGTTCATGAGCTTGATGTCAGCATCGACACACCGGACTGGGGCCGGGTGACGATGGATATCGCTTATGGCGGCATTTTTTACGCGCTGGTGGATGTGCGGCAGATCGGCTTGACCATCGACAAGGCGAACGCAGCCAAGTTGGTGGCGGCGGGTATGGTGCTGAAAGATATCGTCAACCGGGCAGTGCCTGTGGTTCATCCCGAAATCCCGGCGATCTCAGGTGTTGCCTATGTGATGTTCCGCGATGTGGATGCGGATGGCTCCATCCGCACCTGCACCACCATGTGGCCGGGGCGTGCTGACCGTTCGCCATGCGGTACTGGCAATTCGGCCAATCTCGCAACGCTTTATGCGCGCGGCAAGGTCAAACTCGGTGACGAATACACATCGCGTTCGATCATTGGCTCGGAATTTGAGGTGGGCTTGTCGGCGCTGACTAAAGTTGCCGGTCGCCCGGCTGTCATCCCGACCATTGCCGGTCGTGGATTTACATTCGGCCTGCACCAGGTGGGTCTGGACCCGTTTGATCCGCTGGCGGACGGATTTGCGATGACCGATGTCTGGGGACCAGAGGCAGGCGGTATCTAAAGCCGGTCTCAGATCGGTTCTTCCTGCCGGAAAAAATGCATTTACAGCCGCTGAAACCCGTTCAGCGGCTGTATCCCCGGTGCAAAAGATGTTAAGCGGTTGCCGCATTCCATACAGCACCCGAGGTCCGCACGATGAATTCGATCACCCTTCGCCGCCCTGATGACTGGCACCTGCATTTGCGCGATGGCGCCATGCTCGAAGGCGTGATCGGTGATACGTCCAAAGATTTCGCACGTGCGATCATCATGCCAAACCTCGTGCCGCCTGTTGTCACGACCGAGGATGCGCAGGCCTATAAGGACCGCATCGTCAAGGCTATACCGGCTGGCCATAAGTTCCAGCCGCTGATGACGCTTTATCTGACCGAACACACCGAAGCGGATGATGTTGAAGCCGGTAAAAACAGCGGCCTGATCACCGCCGTGAAGCTTTATCCCGCCGGTGCCACCACAAATTCCCACGGCGGCGTGCGTGACATGGACAAGGCCATGCCTGTTCTGGAGCGTATGGCCAAGATCGGTCTGCCGCTTTGCGTGCATGGTGAAGTGACAACGCCTGAGGTCGATATTTTCGACCGCGAGGCCGTGTTTATCGAAACGGTTCTCGAACCGCTGCGCAAGCGTTTGCCAGAGCTGAAAGTGACGATGGAACATGTCACCACAAAAGATGGCGTGGATTACATCAAATCCTCCAAGGCCAATCTCGCCGGTTCGATCACCACGCACCACCTGATCATCAACCGCAACGCCATTCTGGTCGGCGGTATCAAGCCGCATTATTATTGCCTACCGGTTGCCAAGCGTGAAGAACACCGTCTTGCGCTGCGCGCTGCGGCAACATCCGGCGACGCACGTTTCTTCCTCGGCACGGATTCCGCACCGCATATCGATCCGTTGAAGGAATGCGCCTGTGGTTGCGCCGGCGTCTACACCTCGATCAACACCATGAGCTGCCTTGCGCATGTGTTTGAACAGGACAATGCACTCGATAAGCTGGAGGCCTTCACGTCTCTCAACGGTCCGGCATGGTATGGCCTTGCCCCAAATGATGAGACGATCACGCTGGTCAAGCGTGATCAGCCCGTTGCCTTCCCAACCAAGCGGGAAACCGGTGCCGGCATCGTGACGGTGTTTGACCCAATGTTCCCATTGCATTGGGATGTGGCCTAAGCCGCAACACCCATTTACTGAATTTTGAAAAGCCAAAGACGCCCAAGGAGAGCCAGATGATCCATGCCAACTTTACAGATCGCGCCGTCATGGCAGAAATCGTCGCCAAAATGCTCTGGGAAATCAAGGCTGTGCATTTTTCTGCTGACCAGCCGTACAAGTTCGCGTCCGGCATGGCGAGCCCTGTTTACATCGACATGCGCAAGCTGATTTCCTATCCGCGCATTCGCTCAACGGCGATGGATTTTGCCGCGGCAACTGTGATGCGCGACGCAGGTTTTGAAAAGTTCGACTGTGTTGCCGGTGGTGAAACGGCTGGCATTCCCTTTGCCGCTTTCCTGTCCGAGCGTCTTTCACTGCCAATGATTTACTGCCGCAAGAAGCCAAAAGGCCATGGCCGTAATGCGCAGATCGAGGGCAACATGCCTGAAGGTTCACGCGTTCTGGTCATTGAAGACCTGACGACAGCCGGTGGTTCGATGTTTACCTTCATTGATGCAATCCGTGCGGCCGGCGGCATCGTTGATCATGGTATTGCGCTGTTTTATTACGGCATTTTCCCGGAAGCAGAACAGCGTTTTGCAGCCGGTAATGTCAAGCTGCACTATATCGCCACATGGCGCGATGTGCTGGCTGTTGCCAAGGCTGACAAGCTGTTCGATGAGAAGACATTGGCTGAGGTAGAAGCGTTTCTGGATGCGCCGCTGGCCTGGTCTGGCCGCAACGGTGGCGTCAGCGAATTGCCAACGTCCTGATCTGGTTTTTCTGCGTAACATCGGTTAAATCGATTTAAATCGCAAAGAATTTTCAGATTCATTTTTCATATGGGTGAGGAGGACCGAATGATCGTGTGTTGCGGCGAAGCTTTGATCGACATGCTGCCACGTCAAACGACGCAAGGGGAGGCAGGTTATGCCCCTTATGCAGGTGGTGCAGTGTTCAACACGGCCATCGCGCTTGGAAGGCTTGGTGTTGCCTCCGGCTTTTTCTGTGGCATTGCCAAGGACATGCTGGGCGATGTGCTGATTGAAAGCCTCAAGGCTGCCAATGTCGATTACAGCTTTTGTGCACTTTCGGATCGGCCGTCCACCGTTGCCTTTGTGAAGCTGGTCAATGGCCATGCGACGTACGCCTTCTATGACGAAGGCACGGCACTCAGAATGCTCTCGCAGGACGATCTGCCAGTGCTGGGTGATGACTGCGAGGCCATGCATTTTGGTGCCATCAGCCTCATTCCCGAACCCTGCGGCAGCACCTATGAAGCGCTGATGCAGCGCGAACATGCCAGTCGTGTCATCTCGCTCGACCCGAACATCCGCCCGGGATTCATCAAGGACAAGGAAAAACACCTGGCCCGCATTACCCGCATGGCTGCGATGTCGGATATCCTGAAATTTTCCGATGAAGATCTGGAATGGTTCGGCCTGGATGGTGATCTCGACGCCATGGCCACGCACTGGCTAAAGGATGATACCAAGCTGGTGGTGGTGACCAAGGGTGCTGAAGGTGCTGTCGGTTACACCCGGGATCGCAAGGTGTTCGTGCCAAGTCAAAAGGTTGAGGTTGTCGATACGGTCGGTGCGGGTGATACATTTGATGCGGGTATTTTGGCCTCGCTCAAATTGCAGGGACTGCTGACAAAGGCGCAGGTTGCAACGCTGAGCGAGGAGGCGATTACCAAGGCGCTGGCGCTCGGCTCCAAGGCTGCCGCTGTCACCGTTTCCCGCGCCGGTGCAAACCCGCCATGGGCCAAGGAAATCGGCCTTTAAAACAAGCTTTTGATGCGTTTTGAAATTTGCAGCGTGCGGCCGGATGACTGTCTGGGGGCACACTTCATATGTGTGTCCTACGGGCGGGGCTGCCCTGATGTAGGGCAGGTGGGGGAGACATTGGGATCAGTTGCAGGTGTCGGCTTTGGCCGGTTGATGATTTTTCTGGCCGTCTTGTTTCAGGCGGTCGGCAAGGTGAGGTTTGGCACATGGCTGACAGCCGTGCCCTCGCATTTTTTGTGTTCGTCAGTTTCACGCTTACCGCCGTGTTTTTCCTGCTTTTGTCGCGCCGCAGCGTCGGGCAAAAAGCGTGGGGGCCGATCATTCTGTTGAATGCCAGCACCGCACTGACCTTTCTTACTTTCTTTTATGCTCTGAAGCTGATCGAACCGGCCATCGTCGGCGCGGTTGATATCGGCATCGGGCCGGTTCTCGCCGTTATCCTGACCTTTGTAATGACCGGTGAACGTCCGTCACTCATCCGCGCCGTTGTGTGTATTGGGGTGCTCGCCGGATGTGGCATTCTCGCGCTTGCTGCGGTGAGTGGCAGCGGTTTTGCTTCCATTGGAGAAAATGCCTGGCTTGGCCTGGCTGCAAGTGTGGTTGCTGGTGTCGGTGCCGTGCTGATCACCATGGCTTCCAAGGCGCTTCTTAATCGCGGCTGGAAATTCGAGTCGGTGCTCGCGCATCGGTTTTATCTCATCATCCCGATTTCGCTTGTCATGACACTGGGCTCAGGCCTGCCAGCAATTGAATGGTCCGTCTATCTGGTTGCAGCTCTGCTTGCCGTGACAATGATCGGCGTTCTGGCACCGCTTTATCTTCTGCAGGTTGGTATCGGACGTTGTGACGCCTATACTGTGATGGTGACGATGGCGGCACTGCCCGTTTTGACCTTCATCATCGAAGGTTTTTCGCCGCTCTATGCCTGGTCCTGGCTGACCGCTGCCGGGATTGGTGTGGTCACCCTGTTTCTGTTGATTGATGTAATAGCCAAACGCTCCTGACGGATGGTTCCGGTTGAGGCGGCAACGGTGTGTCGGCGATAGCCGACGGCACGCACGAGGCTTGACGTTTTTGCAATCAGTAGGTAGACTGATCTACCTACTGATGAGGTTGCTGATGAGCGATGTGCAGATAACCGCGCCGGAAAGTGCTCGTGAACGTCTTTTGCGGGCGGCAGCCGTGCTGTTTTATGAAAACGGCATTGCTGGAACCGGCATTGACGCCATTGTGGAGCGAGCCGGCGTTGCTAAGAAAAGCCTCTACAACAATTTTGCCTCCAAGGCCGATCTGGTAAACCAGTATCTGCAAGTTCGCCATGCCGAATGGCTTGCCCTATATGACGTGCGGTTGGCCAAGGCGCAGTCCCCGAAAGACCGGATCATGGCGGTGTTCGATGCCTATCAGGATCATGCCGAATATGCCTATGAACGTGGATTTCGTGGATGTGGCCTGCTGAATGCGGCGGCTGAACTGACCGTTGGCGACATCGGGCGCCAGGCGGTGCGTGTTCACAAGGAAGAAGTCGAACGGCTGCTTGCCGATCATTTGGCCGAACTGATTGGCAGTGACAGGCCTCGTGCAATCAAGATCGCACGACAACTGGCCTTTCTCCTGGAGGGTGCCATTACCCGCGCCGGGCTGGAAGGCAACAGCGGGCTGGTGATTGAAGCGCGTGCCATGGCATCGGACCTGCTGGAGACATTATGAATACTGCGCCAAAAGATTTCAGGATTGGTGTGGCGGCCGTTCTATTCGCTTCCGTCGTCTGGGGTACGACCGGTACGGCGGCAACGTTCGCCCCAGAGGTTAGCGCTGCTGCAATTGGTGCTGCCGCCATGGGGATTGGCGGGCTGTTACAGGCCGCGATTGCTACCAAAAGTATCCGTCGCTCCATTCCCGATCTGGCTTTGCACTGGCGCAAGCTGTTCCTCGGTGGGCTGGCGGTGGCTCTTTATCCGCTGGCTTTTTACGGATCGATGCGTTTGGCCGGAGTTACGATTGGCACGGTGGTTACTCTTGGCTCGGCGCCACTACTGTCTGCCGTGATAGAAAATCTCGTCGATGGGGCGCGCTTGTCGAAACGCTGGTTGGGCGGTGCGCTGCTCGGCCTTGCCGGCATGTTGCTGCTTTGCGTAGCAGAAAGTTCCTCCACCGAAATCTTCACCGGTGGTCATTCGACAATTGCCGGGATTGGATTGGGTCTGGTCGGTGGCCTGACCTATGCGCTTTATTCGTGGACGGCGCGCGGGTTGATGTTGCAGGGCATTCGGTCATCCGCAGCCATGGGTGCGACCTTTGGTATTGGTGGCGTACTGCTAATGCCAGTGCTGATTATGACCGGTGGACCGTTTCTCGCCTCTTGGAACAATGCGGCGGTTGGCATCTATATGGCGATGGTGCCGATGTTCCTGGGTTACATCTGCTTTGGTGTAGGGCTGGCGCGCATTCCCGCCAGCATGGCGACGACGATAACACTTATCGAGCCGGTGATTGCGGCAATGCTTGCAGTTGCAATCATTGGCGAACGGTTGCCTATGTTGGGTTGGGTTGGGGTCGTCCTGATCATCTGCTGCCTTGTTGTCATTACGGTACCGATGAAGTTCATTCTGCGTCGACAAAGCTCACTATCTGGGCAATCGTGACAATCAGTAAGGCGGTTGTGCCGGCGCTACCGCCAAAGGATCCCGCCAATTGCCTGTATGGCGGAATGAATTTTCGTGAAGCGTCGGTTTCGCGCAATTGTGTCTGTTGATATTTAAGGCGAGATGCCAAATATATAGGCAGACAGCAGCGCCGCATTCATCAGCCGCTGCCACGTTTCTTCTTATCTCCATCAAATGGAATGCAAAATGTCTAGTTCAACATCCGCTTCGCGGGCGCAGAAGCCGTTTTACGCTTCGTTCGGCTTTCAGGTGTTCGTTGCCATGGCTATCGGCCTGGTCCTCGGCTACATCGCGCGCCAGATCGGCCCGACCGATGCTGGCCCGAATTGGCTCGTACAGACGCTTTCGACCATTGGCTCCATCTTTGTGCAGCTTCTGCGCGCCCTGGTGCCTCTGCTGATTTTCACGGCCATTGTGGCCAGTATCGCCAACCTGCGTGAACTCAACAATGCAGCGCGCCTCGTCTGGCAGACCCTGCTGTGGTTTGCGATTACGGCACTGATCGCGGTTCTCATCGGTATCGTGCTTGGTCTGGTCATCCAGCCGGGTATCAACAGCGGTGTTGCCGCAACGGCTGCCGCGGCACCTTCCAGTACCGGTTCGTGGCTTGATTTCTTGAAAGGCCTTATCCCTTCCAACGTGCTAGGCCTGCAGGCATCAACACGGATCAATGACAGTGGTGCCACCACATCGCTCAACTTTAACGTCTTGCAGATCCTTGTGGTTTCGATTGCCGTTGGTATTGCCGCCTTGCAGGTGGGTGAAAAGGCTGAACCGTTTCTGTCCTTCAACCGTTCGCTGCTTGCCATTACCCGTAAGATTCTGTGGTGGGTCATTCGCCTGACGCCAATCGGCACAATCGGCCTTCTGGGCAATGCGGTTGCCGTTTATGGCTGGGATGCGCTGGCATCGCTTGGTTGGTACTCTGCTGCGATCTACATCGGTTTGGCGATCGTGCTTTTCGTCGTCTATCCAATCGTGCTGGCGACAAACGGACTGAACCCCGTGCGGTTCTTCGCCGGTGCATGGCCTGCGATCCAGCTTGCCTTTGTTTCCCGTTCGTCGATTGGCACTCTTCCGGTAACCGAGCAGGTTACGGAGCGTAATCTCGGTGTCCCACGCGAATATGCAGCCTTTGCCGTGCCGCTCGGCGCGACCACAAAGATGGATGGTTGCGCGGCAATCTATCCGGCCATTTCGGCGATCTTTGTCGCGCAGTTTTACGGCATCCCGCTTGGTGTGCAGGAATATGTGCTGATTGCCTTTGTTTCGGTACTTGGTTCCGCTGCAACTGCTGGCCTGACTGGTGCCACCGTGATGTTGACGCTGACGCTATCCACCCTTGGCCTGCCTCTGCAGGGCGTTGGTCTGCTGCTTGCGGTTGATCCTATTCTAGACATGGGCCGTACTGCCGTTAACGTGGCTGGTCAGGCACTTATCCCGACCATCGTTGCAAAACGCCAAGGCATTCTCGATCAGGACGCCTATGACCGTGTTGAAGGCATAGACGCGCTTGATCCGACAGCCGTTCCTGCTGAATAAGCGAGGGTACTGTGAATGACAAAACCGCCGGGAAACCGGCGGTTTTTTTTATGCGATATGATGGGGCGGCGGAGGCAGGTCACTGTGTTTTGTGGTCAGCGAGCCCGGTGGATGGCCAATGATGCGTTTGAAGGCACGGCTGAATGCGGCCTGTGAGCCGTAACCGAGTTTCAGGGCGGCCGTTTCAATCGGCATATGTTCCTTGCCAATCCATTGCGAAGCAAGCCGCATGCGAAGCTCGGTTAGATAACGCAGCGGTGTTATGCCGGTCACTTCGAGAAAACGTTCGGCAAAAACCGAGCGTGACGCACCCATCTGGCTGGCAAGTTCTGCCAGAGACCAGTCGTGGCCGGGATTGTTGTGAATGGCAAGCAGAACGCGACCAAGGCGAGGATCGCGCAACGCTGCAATCCAACCGGAGGAATCGCCGCAGCCACATTCGACCCATGCCCGCACGATGAATGCTGCAACCACATCGGCAAGCCGCGCCAGAATGCCTGCAAAGCCGGCACGGGCCTGTCGCGTTTCCCGCTCCATCGCCTCCAGCATCGGCAGCAGTTCCGGGTAACGATTGATCAAGGTGCCAACAAACATCACTTCCGGCATCAATCCGACAAGCGGGTGCAGGCCGCCCAGGTCAAACTCCATGCAACCGCTGAAAACAAGGATGCGCTCAGCCACCGGTGTTTCGGGGCTGCAGGTCTTGATGGCGGTGACGGAATTGCAGAGCGGCGCAGTGTTGAAGGAACGGATGTTCTGGCAGGGCATTTCCGGGCTGGACAGCAGGGAATGTGCGCCACCACGTGGCAACAGAACGGCGTCACCGGTATTCATCTCATGCAGGCTACCGGACAGTGTTCTCAGATAGACCGGACCGCGTGCCACAAAGTGAAATTGTGCTCGTCCCTCGACCTCGCCAAACGCCAGACCAAAGGGCGGAGCAACCTCGATGCGATTGTAATTCAGGCCGACAAGTCGCATGCCCATCAGCAGTTCACTGACGAGATCCGGATCTGGCAAGGAGTGATTTTCGGACTTTCGATCAAGCATGACGGATTTTGTGACATAGATAGTCCGGCCTGTCCAGTTTATCTTCAGATCATTCCTTCCCTCCCAAAGGACAAGATGATGAACCCGACTTTTGAACCTACACAGGCTGGGGCTGGCCCGGAAACCCCTGCATGGGGTGCCGTGACCTCCATGGCGCTCGGTGTATTCGGACTGGTGACGGCAGAGTTTCTGCCCGCAAGCCTTCTCACCCCCATTGCTGCTGAACTTGGTATTACCGAAGGTGCGGCCGGACAGGCCGTTACCGTCACGGCGGTTGTTGGCATGATTGCCAGCCTGCTGATCACATCGGCTGCACGTCGCATTGACCGTCGACATCTGATGATGTTTTTCTCCGCGCTGCTGGTTGTTTCCAATCTTATGGTGGCGGCTGCCCCCGGCTTTACGCTGCTTTTGATCGGGCGTCTGCTGTTGGGCGTGGCGCTTGGCGGTTTCTGGGCAATGTCCACGGCGATCGTCATCCGCCTTGTACCGCCGCGTAATGTGCCGCGGGCCCTATCCATGGTGTTCAGCGGTGTGTCTGCTGCAACCATCGTTGCGGCGCCGATTGGAAGTTATGTCGGTGAAATGGCCGGCTGGCGTTTCGTATTCGTGCTGACGGCTGGTTTGGGTGTTATTGCTTTTATCATGCAGTATCTGACGCTGCCAAAGCTCGCCCCCTCAGGCACAAGCAGCCTGCGCACCCTTGGTACCGTTCTGACGAGGCCAGGCATCGCGCTTGGTCTCGTGGCGGCAACGCTGGTATTTGGCGGACACTTTGCGTTCTTCACTTACCTTCGTCCGTATCTGGAAATGGATATCGGTGCCAAAATCGGCATGGTCTCGGCGCTGTTGCTGGGCTTTGGATTGGCCAATTTTGTGGGCACGCTGACGGCTGGATCATTGATCGGCCGTAGCCTCAAGCTGTCGCTGGCCGTCTTGCCGCTGTTGATGGCTGCTATCGCATTCGTGATTGTGACCACACAACCGCCGCTGCCTCTGGCTGCCGTGCTTGTTGCGCTGTGGGGTTTTCTGTTTGGCGCGGTGCCGGTGTCATGGTCGACATGGCTGGCGCGCACCATTCCGGATGAAGCGGAAAGTGCCGGCGGTTTACTGGTTGCCTCCATCCAGTTTGCCATCGGCATGGGTGCGGCAGTTGGCGGCTTTATCTTCGACATGAATGGCGCAACCGGCGTTTTCGGTATCAGTGGTCTGGTGCTTGCTGTCGCCAGCATTGGCATCATTCTCGGGGTCAAGCCGCGTGCGCAGGTCAGTCTCGCCTGATCTCCTCAAAATATTGGATCATGGAAAAGCCGGGATCATCTCCCGGCTTTTTCTTTGTGTTTCAACCAGATAATCCTCTCTTGCTGCCAGTTGTCATGACTCGTCTCGGTCGATCTATTGCCATGAGTTAATCCGCCGCTTGCGCTCAGAGCGTTGCGGGTATATACCCATTATTATGGCAACCAGTAACTGTCACTGCATATTGTTGCGCCAAGCCTCCCGGAAGGTCTCGTCCTATTACGACGAGGCGTTGGCTCCGCTTGGGGTAAATATCGGTCAGTTCAGTCTGCTGAGGAAGATCAGGCGTTTGGCGCCGGCGTCACTGACCGATGTTGCTGCCGCCGCGGAATTGGACCGTTCGACGGTCGGCCGTAATGCCAAGGTACTTGAGCGTATGGGGCTGGTGGCAATTGGCCATGGCGAGGACCAGCGCGAGGCTATGTTGTCTATCACCGAGCAAGGGCAGGCGGTTCTGAATGAGGGTGCGCCGCTCTGGGACGGCGTGCAGGATGATATTGAGGCTCGGTTAGGCCCTGACAGAACGAGACAGTTACAGGAGCTGCTGGCAGCTCTCTAATTTTTATCATGAAGCGGGTATATGCATGCAAATAAGGGTATCTACCCGTATTTCGACGCAACACCAGTGATCAGGAAAGGGAAGTGCAATGTTTTCCGAACGTCTTGCTGGCTGGATGGCTGGCAAAAATCTTCATTATGGCTGGGTGGTGGCGTCGACCACATTTCTGACCATGCTAGCGACCGCCGGTGCCATGGGTTCCGCCGGCGTGATGATCCAGCCGCTGCATCAGGAATTTGGCTGGGACATTGCCGATATCTCTTTTGCCATGGCAGTGCGACTGGTGCTTTTTGGCCTTCTCGGACCGTTTGCTGCGGCCTTCATGAACCATTTTGGTGTGCGCCAAGTTGTTTTAACGGCGCTGACACTGATTGTGTTTGGCATCCTGACATCGTTTCTGATGACGGAAGTCTGGCAACTCGTCGCACTCTGGGGTGTGGTCATCGGTGTCGGCACAGGCATGACAGCGCTGGTCCTTGGCGCAACGGTCGCCACACGCTGGTTCTCGAAACGCCGCGGGCTGGTTGTTGGATTGATGACTGCCAGCAACGCAACCGGTCAGCTGGTGTTTTTACCCATTCTTGCCGCACTTACCGAAGCCTATGGCTGGCGCACAGCCCTGATGCTGGCTGTCACGGTAATCGTGTTGGCAATGCTACTCGTGCTGTTTCTGATGCGTGACTATCCGGCCGATGTTGGTTTGCCGGCCTATGGTGAGGAGACGGTGAGTGCGCGGGTAAAGCAGGATCACAAACTACTTGCCACACTTGTGTCGCCACTGCTGGTGTTGAAGGAAGTGTCTACAAACCCGGTATTCTGGGTGTTGTTCGGAACATTCTTCATCTGCGGTCTGTCTACCAACGGGCTCATTCAGACGCATTGGATTTCGATTTGCGGAGATTTTGGCATGGCTGCGGTGACGGCTGCGGGCACGCTAGCGGTTATTGGCATTTTTGATTTCTTCGGTACGGTATTTGCTGGCTGGCTGTCGGACCGTTTTGACAATCGTTTCCTGCTGTTCTGGTTTTATGGTCTGCGTGGTCTGTCGCTGATCTACCTTTCCTTTTCGGGTTTCAGTCTGGTGGAGCTGTCGATCTTCGCGGTATTTTACGGTCTGGACTGGGTTGCTACCGTTCCGCCAACCGTCAAGCTTGCGGCTGAGAATTTCGGACGCGAAAAAGCCGGTCTGGTTTTTGGTTGGGTGTTTACTGGCCACCAGCTTGGCGCTGCGACCGCCGCTTTCGGTGCCGGATATTTCAGGGATGATTTCGGAACCTATATGCCCGCTTTGCAGATCGCAGGTGTCATGTGCATGATTGCCGCTGTGTCAGTACTGCTTTTGAGAAAGCCCGGCACCACCAATCTTGCGACACCAAATTTGGCGCGGTCTTGACGTTCAAGCGGGTCGTACAGACACAGGATTGGTTTTCATGAAAAAGCCGGGAGCATATCCCGGCTTTTTTATCTTGTGTTGTTGGTTATTTCGCCAGACCGGCCAAAACCTTGACCAGCCCCTGTGTGGAACTGTCATGGCCATCGGCCTTTTCCTTGCCTTCCACAACCGGCAGCAGGCCCGTTGCCAGTTCCTTGCCAAGCTCCACGCCCCACTGGTCGAAGGAGTTGATACGGAACAGCACGCCTTCCACGAAAACGCGGTGTTCATAGAGTGCGATCAGGCGACCAAGCGCAAATGGTGTCAGTTGGTCATACACGAAGGTGATCGAGGGGCGGTTGCCGGTAAAGACGCGATGTGGCGCAATGAAATCGGCCTGTTTGTCGTCCATGCCCTTTGAGGTCAGCTGTGCCTTGGCTTCTGCCAGTGTGCGACCCTTCATCAGTGCCTCTGACTGGGCAAGGCAATTGGAAATCAGCAACTGGTGCTGATGACGCAATTCTTTCTCAAAGCCGTTGGCGGCAATCATGAATTCAGCCGGGATGATGCTCGTTCCCTGGTGAATCAGCTGATAGAATGCATGCTGTCCATTGGTGCCGGGTTCACCCCATACGACCGGGCCTGACTGACCTTCAACGGCTTTGCCGTCAATCGTGACGCCCTTGCCGTTGGATTCCATGTCGAGCTGCTGCAAATAGGCAGGGAAGCGCGAAAGCCGCTGGTCGTAAGGCAGAATGGCGCGGGTTGGATAATCCAGCACATTGCGATGGTAAAAACCGATAAGGCCCAGCAGCATTGGCAGGTTTTGACGGAATGGCGCTTCGCGGAAGTGCTTGTCCATCGCATGCGCGCCATCAAGGAACTTGCCGAAGTTTTCAGGCCCGATGGCAATCATCAATGGCAGACCAATTGCCGACCAAATGGAGTAGCGTCCGCCGACCCAATCCCAGAAACCAAAAATACGATCACTTTCGATGCCGAACGCGGCGACCTTGTCCAATGCGGTCGATACTGCGCAGAAGTGGTTCTTTACGGCGTCTTCACCCAGTTTGTCGGCGATGAACTTGCGTGCCGTTGCCGCATTGGTCATCGTTTCGATGGTGGTGAATGTTTTTGATGCAACGATGAACAGTGCTTTCTCAGGATCAATTGATTTCAGCGTGTCGGCAATATGCGCGCCATCGATGTTAGATACGAAGTGCGCACGTGGACCATCGTGGAATGGTGCGAGTGACAATGTCGCCATGACCGGGCCGAGGTCCGAACCACCAATGCCGATATTGATGACGTCGGTGATCTTTTTGCCGGTTGCGCCTTTCAGTGTGCCCAAGCGGATTGCATCGGCGAACTTGCCCATGGCGGCGAGAACGCCGTTGACATCAGGCATCACGTCCTTGCCGTCAACCACGACCGGAGTGTTGGAACGGTTGCGCAAAGCTGTGTGCAATACGGCGCGATCTTCGGTGAAGTTGATCGCCTTGCCGGAGAACATGTCTTCGCGTTTTTCAGCAACGCCACCTGCCGTTGCCAGCTTTTCAAGCAGGTCAACAATCTCGGCATTCACTGCGCATTTGGAATAATCCATCAGCAGATCGTCAAAACGGGCGCTGAAATTGTCGAAACGCTTTGCGTCATTGGCGAAAGCGGCCCTGATATCTGTTGCGGATGTGGCCGCAGCCGTAGATTTCAGGTTTTCGATGATAGCCTGCATGGAATGTTCCTCAGTTCCGTGGAAGGATGCAGAAACTATTCCCTTTCAGCAGGCCAAATCAAGGCGCGTATTTGACAAAAGAACGATGTTCTTGCCGACCATCGTTCTGTCGCTGAATGATACCGTCTTCAGCTGCGCAGTTCGCGTCGCAGGATCTTGCCGACATTGGTTTTTGGCAGCTCTGTTCTGAACTCGATCTGGCGTGGGCGTTTGTAGTTGGTCATGTTCTCAGCACAGAACGCCTTGAGTTCTTCTGCCGTCAGGTTCGGGTCTTTTTTGACTACGAATAGTTTAACGGCTTCACCGGACCGTTCATCTGGAATGCCAACCACGGCGCATTCCAGCACGCCGGGATGTGAAGCGACCACTTCTTCGATTTCATTGGGGTACACGTTGAAGCCGGAAACCAGGATCATGTCCTTCTTGCGGTCCACGATTTTGGTGTAACCGCGCTCATCCATGAAGCCCATGTCGCCGGAGCGGAAGTAACCATCCGCTGCCATGACCTTGGCGGTTTCATCCGGTCTTTGCCAGTAGCCGGCCATGACTTGCGGGCCACGAATGCAGATTTCTCCAACCTCGCCAAATGGCAGGCTGTTATCGTTTTCATCCCGAATATCCACTTCGGTGGACGGAATAGGCAGGCCAATGGTGCCTGTGAAATCATTGACATCTAGCCGGTTGACGGTTGCCACTGGTGATGTCTCGGACAGACCATACCCTTCGCTGATCGGGCGGCCGGTTACCGACATCCAACGTTCCGCCACGGGTCTTTGAACAGCCATGCCGCCGCCGAGCACAAGAAGAAGCTCGGAGAAATCAAGCGTCTTGAAGTCGTCATTGTTCAAAAGTGCATTGAACAGGGTGTTGATGCCGGGGAATACGTGAAAGCGATGATGGCGCATTTCCTTGATAAGCGCCGGAATATCACGCGGATTGGCAATCAGCACGTTGTTAGCACCCAGTGCCACGCCCATCAGCGAGTTCACCGTCAATGCAAAGATGTGGCAAAGCGGCAGGGCGCAGAGGAAAGTCATGCTTTCCGGGCGTTGTTTGCCGGCCAGTGCCGAATCAAGCCACAGCGAAATCTGCGCCTTGTTGGCCAAAAGATTGTTGTGCGTCAGCACAGCACCCTTGGAGATTCCTGTGGTACCGCCGGTATATTGCAGAAACGCCACGTCTTCTGGTGCAATATCGGTATGCACCATTTTCAAGCGGTTCGCCTCCTTCATCATGTCCGTGTAGCGGATCGCACAGGAGATCGACCATTTGGGCACGATCTTCTTGACTCGGCGCAGCACGAAATTGATCAGGATACCCTTGGCGCCGAACACGTCACCAATCGAAGCAACAACGACATTTTGAATATCGGTGCCAATGATGGCCTGCTGGGCCGTATGGGCAAAGTTCTCCAGTACAAACAGGACTTTTGCACCGGAATCCTTCAACTGATAGGTCAGTTCACGGGCGGTGTAGAGCGGGTTGATGTTAACGACAATCATGCCTGCCCGCAGAATACCGTAAACAGCAATCGGGTTTTGCAGGATATTGGGCATCATCACCGCAATACGGTCACCCTTGCGGAAACCGTGGGCCTGCAGCCAGGCTGCGACCTTGCGTGTTTCCTGTTCAAGTTCAGCGTAGGTGATCGACTTACCCATGCTGGTGAAGACTTTGCGGCCAGCATAAGCGGCGCAGTTTTTCTCCATCAGATCGCGCAAGGAGTTATAAGCCGATGACGGAATTTCCGCTGGCACACCTTCCGGATAGGAAGCAAGCCACGGTTTATCCTTTGCAGAACCTTCAGGTTTAGTTTTGAACGCGTCGTTCATGCCGCTCCTCCCAGCGTAACTTATCGCACAGCGTTTTGTGTGAGGCAAATAGCTGTCACCCGCTGTCCATGCCGTTCCGGTCCTCCAACCGAATTAGCTGCCTGATCAAAATGTATGTAACTCTAACGTACACGTCAATCTCACTGTAACGATTGTTACAGTCAAAAATACGCGACCGGATTACGCAATTTGGACCGGTGCTGACGGATGGCGCAAGAGGCGGTGGCAAACATCACCCTTTCGACGTGTCTATTTCGGTAGGGACTACAATTTTCCGCCGAAAATCCGCTTTCGTGCCCATTCGCCCGCGGGTTGGTTTTGACTTTAATCCTGATTTGCGCGATCAACAAAGAATATCGGCCTGTATGCATGGAATAACGTGAATGACTGTCGCTGCACTTGAGTTGAAAAACATCGGTAAACGGTTTGGTGCGACCGATGTGTTGAACAACATCGATCTCACGGTCAACAGCGGTGAAATCATCTGCCTGGTCGGGCGTTCCGGTTGCGGCAAGTCGACGCTTTTGAGAATTATTGCCGGTGTTGAAACTCCGGATCAGGGCACGCTGATGATGAATGGCCGGGAGATTGCCGGGCCGTCGTCATTTGTCGAACCTGAAAACCGCAATATCGGCTTCGTCTTTCAGGATTATGCACTGTTCCCGCATTTGACCGTTGAGCGAAATGTGATGTTTGGACTCAAGGGCGTGCCAAAGGACGAGGCACGTGAGCGTGCCAATACCCTGATCGACCATGTCGGACTGCGGGCATTGGCAACCCGTTATCCACACACGCTTTCCGGTGGTGAACAGCAGCGCGTGGCGCTGGCAAGAGCGCTTGCTCCGCGTCCGGCTATCCTGCTGATGGATGAACCCTTCTCCAATCTCGACCGTGGCCTGCGAGACAGCGTGCGCGAAGAGACGCTTTCACTACTACGTGGTCTCGGCACTACGGCTATCATGGTCACACATGATCCCGAGGAAGCGCTGTCTGCCGGTGATCGTGTGGTGCTGATGCAGCAAGGCCAAATCGTACAAACCGGCAGTGGATATGATCTGCACGATAGACCAAATTGCCGTTATGCGGCGGATTTTTTCTGTGCCTTCAACAAGGTCAATGGCGTCATTCGCAATGGCCGGATTGAAACCGGGTTGGGTGCCTTTACGACGCCTGAAAAACTTCCCGAGGGTGCGCAGGCCGTTGCCTATATTCGTCCCAGTGCCATTTCCCTGTCGGCAAACGGTGCGCTGAACGGCTCGGTAGAAGGTGTTATCTCCGGCAGAACCTTCCTTGGCGAGATCGAGCAACTCAATATCCAGGTTCCCGGCATGAGTGAAAATCTGCGCGTGCGCAGCATGGATCGCCTGCCTCAAGGCGTTGATCGTGTGCAGCTTAAGGTGAAGCAGGAAACGGTTCTTGTTTTCATCTAGGGTTGTATTTGCGTCGGTATCCACTGTGTTTTTGGTGTGCTATCAACTTAAAGTGAGTATTTTCTCCGAATTTGCCAGTGCATAAACTTGACATCCTTTGTCATGTATGATGCAGACCGCCTGTAACTTTTCTTAGGAGTACAGGGGATTAAGATGAGCAAAGTCATTTCTTTCAAGACAGCACTTCTCGCAAGCGTGTTCATGGCGGGTGCAGCTCAGGCAACTGAACTGAACATCTACACGACACGCGAACCGGCTCTTCTTCAGCCGCTTCTCGATTCCTTCACCACCAACAGCGGCATCAAGGTCAATACCGTATTCCTGAAAGACGGCCTGGCTGAGCGCGTTCTGAGCGAGGGCGCCAGCTCTCCTGCAGACATCCTGATGACCGTTGATGCTGGTAACCTCGTTGACTTGGTTGAAAAGGGTGTGACGCAGGCCGTTGATTCCGCCGTTCTCAAGGAAGCCGTTCCAGCTGAACTGCGTGACGCCGACGGCAACTGGTTTGCACTTTCGATGCGCGCCCGCGTTCTCTACGCTGCCAAGGATCTTGATCTGGTGTCCTTCAACTATGAAGACCTCGCTGATGCCAAGTGGAAGGGCAAGGTGTGCATTCGTTCTGGCCAGCACCCGTACAACACGGCCCTGTTTGCTGACTACGTCGCCCATTACGGTGCAGAAGAAACTGAAAAGTGGCTCGCTGGCGTCAAGGACAACCTCGCTCGCAAGGCTGGTGGCGGTGACCGTGATGTTGCCAAGGATATCCTCGGCGGCATTTGCGATATCGGTATTGCCAACTCCTATTATGTTGGCCTGATGCGTTCGGGCAAGGGTGGTGAAGACCAGATCAAGTGGGGCGAAGCGATCAAGGTCGTTCTGCCAACCTTCAAGAACGGCGGTACGCAGGTCAACATATCGGGCGCTGCTGTTGCCAAGAACGCGCCCAACAAGGACAACGCTGTAAAGCTGCTTGAGTATCTGGTCTCCGCAGAAGCCCAGAAAATCTACGCGGAAGCCAACTACGAATATCCGGTCAGACAGGGTGCTTCTGTCGACCCGATCATTGCTTCGTTCGGCGAACTGAAGATCGACAACAAGACGCTTTCGGAAATCGTTACCCACCGCAAACAGGCCAGCGAACTGGCTGAAAAGGTTGGCTTCGACAACTGATAATCAGTTTGTTACATGCTACCGAGGCGCTCGTTTTTGAACGGGCGCCTTTGGCCGTTTAAAATGCTATTCGGCCAAGATGATAGTTCTCACCTGAAGAGCAGGTCGATACGTGAGCCTTACCCCAGCCGTCGAATCCGCAAGCAAGGCCAGACGTCGTAAACTGGAAATCTGGCTGGTTGGCGCTGTGTTGATTGCGCTTTTGGCGCTGGTGCCGGTCCTGGCATTGCTTTTTGAAGCGGCGCAGGGCTCGCAAGGTCTGTGGGCGCATCTGGCGTCATCGGTACTGGCAACGGCATTGCCCGACACGCTGGTTCTGCTTGTTGGCGTCGGGGTCATTGCCGGAGTTGTTGGAACGCTTGCCGCCTGGCTGGTGGCCGCACATGATTTTCCCGGTCGCAAGATACTGGAATGGGCGCTGCTTTTGCCGCTGGCCATGCCGACCTACATCGTCGCTTACGCCTATCTCGACATCCTGCATCCGATCGGTCCGGTGCAGGAATTGGTCCGCTGGGTATTGGGTTACTCCAGCCCGCGCGAGTTTCGACTGTCGGATATTCGCTCGACCACTGGATGCATCATCCTGCTCAGCTTTGTGCTGTACCCTTATGTCTACATTCCCGTGCGGGCGATGTTCATGACTCAGGCCGGCAATTTGATCGAGGCGGCACGTAGCCTTGGCGCGTCTCGTACCGGTGTTTTTGTACGGGTTGCGGTGCCATTGGCGCGTCCGGCCATAGCGGTTGGCATCAGCCTCGCACTGATGGAAGCGCTGAATGATATCGGTGCGTCCGAGTTTCTTGGTGTACGAACGCTGACGGTGTCCGTCTACACGACATGGGTCACCCGTTCCGATCTGCCGGGTGCATCGCAGATCGCCCTGTTCATGCTGTTCATCGTCGTTGCTCTTGTTGCCTTGGAACGGTGGGCGCGTCGCAGACCGCGGTATTCCGTATCTGCGCAGCGCAATCATCCGCTGCAGCCTCTGCGGCTATCCGGGCTCAAGGGCTGGCTGGCATTTCTCGCGGGAAGCCTGCCGATCCTGGTGGGCTTCGTGTTCCCGGCGATCTATCTGGTTATCGAAGCCTGGAAGCGCTTCCGCTTCAGCGGGCTTTCTCCCCGTCTCATCGGTGAGGCAGGCAATACGCTTGTGTTTGCAGGCGTTGCGACAGCCGTAACGTTACTATGTGGCATCATCGTTGTTTACGCCATGCGGCTAAGGCCCGGTGCAACCAGCCGGTGGAGCTACCGTTTGTCGACAATCGGTTATGCAGCACCTGGTACGGTGATAGCGATTGGCGTGTTGATCGCGCTCGGCGCTTTTGATCGCTTGGTCGATGCGACTGCGCAAAGTTGGTTTGGCGTTTCAACCGGTCTTTTGATGATCGGTAGCGGCGGAGCGCTGATCTTTGCCTATACGGCGCGATTTTTGACCATTGCTGCTGGCGGTGTTGATGCCGGTTTCAGCCGCATACCGCACTCCTTTGATCATGCGTCGCGAACACTCGGTCGCTCTGCCGGTAGCACCTTTCGTCATGTGCATTTTCCACTGTCGCGGGCGGCGCTGGCCGCTGCAGGTTTGCTGGTGTTTGTCGACTGCGTGAAGGAGCTTCCGGCAACGCTTCTTCTGCGTCCGTTGAATTTTGAAACCTTCGCCACCCACCTTTACGGCGAGGCAGCTCGCGGTACCTATGAGGAAGCCTCAATTGCGGCGCTGGCCATTGTAGTCATCGGTATATTGCCTGTGATCCTGCTTGCCCGCGTCGGTCGGATTGAAACCACCCGTCGATAAGGTTTCCTGGCCGGCAAAAAGACGGGATTGTTTCAAAACGGGACATTTCGCGTGGTTTCATATCAGCACATACCTCGTCCTGTGTCCTTTGTATTTTATTCATTAGGCAAGTCTAATTAAATGAAATGAATTAAAGGAACTGCTGATGTAGTTTCGCTTTCAATGGTTTGTAGCCGCTCGTGGCTAACAACATTTGGAGGAAGATCATGAAAACAATAACAAGCAGCCTTCTCGTCTCCGCCTGCCTTCTTATGCCCGTGGGTGCCTACGCTCTCGACATCAATGTTGGTGGTGAAAAAGGTGTGAGCGTCAGCGTCGATGCAAAAGACGGGCTGGATGCGGGTGCCTCGGTTGGCGGTCGTGATGGCGTTAATGCAGGCGCTTCCGTTGGTGGCCGCAGCAGTGGCGGTCTCGGTGCTGATGTCAGCGCATCGGTTGGTGGTCGCGATGGCGTCAATGCCGATGTCGGAGCCACGGTTGGCGGTCGCGACCTTGCCAGTGCCAATGCAAAAGCCTCGGTTGGTGGCGACCGTGGATTGAAGGCCAATGTCGGGCTGAATGCCGGAACCGGTGGTGTCAATCTGGGTGTGGGTCTCGGTCTTGGTGGCACCACCACGACGACACCTGGCACACCAGGAAACCCTGGCGTCAACAATCCCGGTACCAAAAATCCGGCCCTGCGTCGCGCGATAGTCGGCTACAACAACATGTCTCGTCCGGAGCAGATCCGGCTGGCACGTCGCTGTGTCGATATCCTTGGTAGCGGTGGTTATGATGCGGCGCTGACCCAGCTCTGCCGCATGATCCAGATGGCGTCGCGCTAAACCGACCCTTGATCTTACGTAACGTAAAATCCATCACCCGCAGATGTCTTTGCGGGTGATTTATTCGTCCTTTGACAGTTGCCGTGTTGTTGATCAGGCGCCGCGCCGGCCCAGCGACATGATCCGCTGACGCAACATACGCGCAATACTGCGGGTGTTACGATACATATGGACCTGTGACGAAACTTGCCGCACATCGCGGTCGCTTTTCTGTGTCAAGCCGATGATCAATGTTCCCATCTCTTCACGCTCTTTCCAGAAGCGGCTCATGATGGGGTGATCTTCAACCGCGCAACTGTCGGTCCGTAAAATATTGGCGTCATCAAGGTGCCAGTCCGTCAGCTTCCATGTCAGCAGCTTGCCGGGCGAATATTTTGAGTAGTTTTCGTTGTAGGCCGTTTTCCAGGTGTATGCTTCGCCTTGCGCCATCAGTACCACCATGGAGGCGATCGACTGTCCGTCGAGGTCGATGGTGTGAATACGGGCCGCATCGTTTTCTGCAAGGTTGTTGATGCCTTCACGCGCAAACGCAGCGCGGTAACGGTCATCCACCAATGCAGAGCGTTTGCGCCCCTTCCAGCCGCTGGCTTCCAATGCCAAAAATTCTTCCAGACGGAAACGAATGTCCTTTGGCTGACGGGCCACATTGTAGGTCAGCGTACCGACCTTCTCCAAAAGCCGCCACTGCCGGCGCATTTCGCGCAGGTGATTGGAGGCCAATGTTTCTTTCAGATAGGCCTCGCCATCCTCATAGCTTTGCAGCATCGGACGTTGATGTTGTTCAGCGGTTGCCAGTGGCAGGTTGCGGCTGAGTGCTATGGCTTTCAGCATACGCGCAAACGGTCCATCCAGGCGCAGGTCCGGTAGAACGAGAACGTCGGGCAGATCGGCGCGGTCATCGCTTAAGGCGTCAAGCAGGGTGTCAATGGTTTCGGCCGCGGCTTCGGTATCCACCAGCGGCGTGCCAAGTGGTCCAAACGGATTGGCCCAGACACGAATAACGGATGGACCTATCGAAAAACCAGGCTTTTCGACCGAGAACGGCATCAGCAGGCGCATGCGGCTGCGCTGCTCATTGCGGTCGCGGATCAGCGCAAAACGTACAGCGCGCTCATCGATACGTGTCATGGCCGGTGCCAGAAGACGACCGGTGAAAAAGACGTTCGGTTCCATCACGCGGTTGGTGAGGAAGTCGAGTTCTTCTTGCAAGTCATAGCCCAGTTGTGCGGGATATATGCAGAACTCTCGGCCCTCGCGACCAATCTGCAGGGTCTTGTCAGCAGAAGGGGCAACCGTATCGCTCATGCCACTGGCCTTTGCGCCTGCTGGCGTCTCAACCGTTTGCATGTCGGTGGGGCGCTGGTTGGGGGTCATGATCATGCTGCCTTTTTCCGGTCGGCACGCGCAAATGGAAACTTGAAAGCAAACAGCACAATGCCAAGCGTATGGCGTACCGCGACATGCAACAGAACGGTTTCGATGACCGTAATTGCTGCCGTTGCAATTGCTGCTCCGATCAGTCCGTAAAGCGGCGTCAGGGTCAGATAGAGAATGATGCCGCACACCAGAGTTGCGACGTAAATACCAACACACAGTTTCTGGTGTCCGGTCATGTTCAGCAGTGCCTCCGCCGGTCCAATACTGGCCTTGGCCAGGAAACCGGCAAACAGAATGAACATCAAACTATAACCCTGGGTGAAGGCGGGTCCGAAGAGAGAGAGTAACAGAGGTCCGGCCAGCAGTACACAGGCGCCGATACCGAGCGACGGCCAGAATGTCCAGCGCGCTGACTGACCGGCAAAGGTGGATAGTCCTTCGCGGTCATTGTCGGCGATCAGGGCTGCAAAACGCGGTGATGCGGCAGCCTTAACGGCAAAAAAGACGAATTGCACCAGAATGATGGTTTTGGCGGCGGCGAAATAAATGCCGACATGATCGGGTGGCAGGTAAAAGCCGACCACCAATACATCGGCGTTGGTCATCATGAAGCCGATGCCGTCGATGACGAAAATCGGCAGTGCGAAGTGAAACCACTGACTGAAATGGATGGTTCTTTTGCCGCGATCGAATGTGTGATCCAGCCTCTTGCTGATCAGCAGCAGTTGCAGAACAGTTGTCGTGTAGGCGGCTGCCAATCCGGCAACCATTGCCGTTGTGGCAGTGTGAGGTTCGCCCGCCAGTATGGCGATCAGCATATAGATCAGGATCAAGAGCGGGCGTACGATGTAGGTTGGACTGAGAGCGGAAACAGGCCAGCCACTAGCTCTGGCCGTGCCATCCAGCACATCACCGAGTGCGATCATTGGCAGGATCAGGGCGCCCAGAAAGGTCGGAACCAGATAATAGTCCGGTATCATGTCGCCGAAGAAATACAGGAAGGCAGCACCGGCTGCGGCCATCAGACTTGCAGAGACGAGTGCAAAAATACGCGCTGTGGCGGTCAGGCCGCGGATCAGATGGTTGTCGCCCGCTGCCTTGTATCCCGGCAGAAAACGGATGACGGTGGCGTGGAAACCGAGACAGGACATGTTGCCGAGCAGAATGACCATGACCCAAACAAAGGCGAAAATGCCGTAGTCAAATTCACCCATCAGACGGGCAAGCATGATCTGCGATACGAAGGCTATGCCAGCACTGATAATGCGGATCAGGAAGGCGATCAGCGCCATGCGTTGGGCGCGCGTTGCTTCGGTTTCGCCGGATAAAATTCGTGCGGTTCCGAGCCTTACCGCTGCGACTTTGCAGCGAAGACTATCGGGCAGGATTTTTTCCGCCGCATAGAGAACCGTCATGATGGTCACGCAATACTTCCAAAGCCACCGGGCTATGCGCAGCCTAGCCTGCGCCAGTTAACGAAGGGTATTGGCTGCACAAAATTGATGTGTTTTCGGTACCTTGCACGTCAAGGTTTTTGCGAACGGGACAGGCTTTACTGTTGACCTGTTTCAGGTTTCCGGCATGAAAGGAACGGGTTGTTTGCGGCGCGGGAAAAGTCCCAGCACCAGCATACATCCGGTAATGATAACAACGGCACCACCCAACTGCAAAACTGAAAGTGGTTCGTGCAATACCAGCGCGCCAATCAGCACCGCTATAATGGTAACGGCAAACTCCACGCTGATGGCCTTGGTGGCTCCGATCTTGGAAACCAGCCAAAAATAGGTGATGTAAGTCAAAGCACTCATCACCATGGCAAGCGTGAAAAGATAAAAGAAATCAACGGGTCCCGGTATCGCGCGGAAGGGGACAGCGAGCAGCAGCGGCAATGTGATAAAGCCGCCGGCCAGAAATGAGCCGATGGTGATTTCCCACGAACCGGTGCCTTTCAGGCTGCGGCTGGCATAGTTGCTGCCAAAGGCAGCGCAGATACAACCGACAAGGCAGGCACCACAGCCAAGCACGAAGGACAGTGTAACTGGTACGGTTGGAAAACCAACCAGCAGGATGATGCCGCCGGCGCCGAGTAGCAGCCCGACCAGCCCCTGTACTGTCATTTTCTCCAATCCCCAGAACTGGCTGATCAACATGGAGAACAGGGGAATGGTGGCAACGATGATTGCGGCCATCGCAGTCCCAATCAACGGAGTGCCGTAGGACAGGCCGACAAGCTGACCAGCAACAGTGGTCGCGCCCACAATGGCAAAGGCACGCCATCCAGCGCCAAAGTTCAGTTTACGGCCGGTCAGCTTTGCGATCAAAAGCAACATTAGGCTGGCAATGAAACAGCGGGTTGTCACTGCGCCCACCCAGCCGAATGTTTCGACAACGCGTAACATCAACAGGAATGACAAACCCCACGCGACAGCGAGGAAAATGTATGCGGCGATTGCACCCGGTTTCATAAGACTATCCAGAAAGAGAGGCGGTTCTGGCGGCACAGTTATGAGAGGCTTTGACAGGCGTCAATCAAATTGTATGCGGCGAGAATACCGCCCGACAACCGATGGCGCATGAGTGTCTCCCCTTGCGCCATCCTGACATCCGCAGGTCGTGTTGGCCGACCAATTATTCTTCGATCGTGTATTCGCTCAGTTCACACAGGTTCTGTGTGTCTTCCGTTGTGTCCAAGTCAGCGCTGCCTTCAAACTCGAAACGCATGTCGTATTCACAGACATCACGACCGTCAGTAATGGTGACAGTGCCGCTTTCACCGGGCTTGAGAACTTGGCTGCCAAACACATCGCCTTCCCAGTTATCTACACCCACTGGCGAAGTATAAAAATGGGTCAGGACAGAGTTCGTGCCATTGATGAGCTTGAACACAAGGTCTTCAGCCATCGAAGGCGTAGCTGCGGCCACACAAAGTGCTGCCGTTACGATCGCAGTTTTGAAGTTGAACATGATTTTTCCATCCAGCTCATGAGCGAGCGGGTAATCATTAAAATAAAACCAACAAGAACTGGTAAATCTGCCTACTGATTTTTCGCCGATCCTGCGCAAGCGTCCTTGCTGTCCGTGACTACAAAAAAGCCTGCAAACGAGGTTTGCAGGCCTTTTGAATTTTTTTTGTCGCTGAACAGGCAATCAGGCCTGATCAAAAACGCCGTGGCAATGTTTGTATTTCTTGCCGGAGCCGCAAGGGCAAAGCTCGTTGCGACCGATCTTGCCCCAGGTTGCGGGGTTGTTCGGATCACGATCTTCCGGAGCAACGTAGGCCAGACCCATTGCAAAAGCCGGTTCGTTCATCTCGTCTTCGCCGGTATTCGGGTCTGCGTGATGAGCGGTCATTTCCGGCAGTTCGGCAGGCTGTGGTGGTTCCTGAACCAGTTCAACACGCATCAACTGGGTGGTGACGGCTTCGCGCAGATTGGCAAGCAGTGCCTGGAACAGTTCGAATGCTTCGGCCTTGTATTCCTGCAGCGGGTCGCGCTGGGCATAACCGCGGAAACCGACGACGGAGCGCAGGTGATCGAGGTTGACGATGTGCTCGCGCCACAGGTGGTCGATGGTCTGCAGAAGGATAGAGCGTTCGACATAGGTCATCAGCTCTTCGCCGAAACGCTCGCGACGGTCTGCTGCGTATTTTTCGGTGGCTTCCGTGATGCGCTGGAGAATGTCATCTTCAGCAATGCCTTCTTCCTTGGCCCAGTCTTCGATAGGCAGGTCAAGGTTGAGGAACTGGGCAACACCGGCCTTTAGGCCAGCGGTATCCCATTGTTCGGCATAAGCATGTTCAGGAATGTGCTTCTGCACCAGCATGTCGATGACTTCGCTGCGCATGTCGGCAACGGTTTCGCTGATGTTCTGTGCATCCATCAGTTCCAGACGCTGGTCGAAGATCACCTTACGCTGATCGTTGAGAACGTCGTCGTATTTCAGCAGGTTTTTACGCGTTTCGAAGTTGCGGGCTTCAACCTTCTTCTGGGCGCGCTCAAGGGCCTTGTTGATCCAGGGGTGGACGATTGCCTCACCATCCTTCAGGCCAAGTTTCTGCAGCATGCTGTCCATGCGCTCGGAGCCGAAGATGCGCATCAGGTCATCCTGAAGCGACAGGTAGAACTTCGAACGGCCCGGGTCACCCTGACGACCCGAACGACCACGCAACTGGTTATCGATACGGCGGCTTTCGTGGCGCTCTGTCGCGATGACGTAAAGACCGCCAGCAGCCAGTGCTTTTTCCTTGAGAACCTTGATCTCTTCGCGGATCGCCTTTTCTTTTGCGTCGCGCTCGGCGCTTGGCTCCATACCGTCGAGTTCGCGCTCAAGACGCATGTCGACGTTGCCGCCAAGCTGAATGTCGGTACCGCGACCAGCCATGTTGGTGGCGATGGTGACAGCGCCGGGAACGCCGGCCTGTGACACGATGTAGGCTTCCTGCTCGTGGTAGCGGGCGTTCAGAACCTGGAAATTCTCGAAACCAGTCTGACGCAGCATGGTGGCAAGCAATTCCGATTTTTCAATCGATGTGGTGCCAACCAGAACCGGTTGATTGCGGTCATGGGCTGCGCGGATTTCGGTGATGATCGCCTTGTATTTCTCTTCACCGGTCCGGTAGATCTCATCATCCTCGTCGATACGCTGGATCGGCAGGTTGGTGGGAACTTCGATAACATCTAGGCCGTAGATGTTGCTGAATTCTTCCGCTTCGGTCGATGCCGTACCGGTCATGCCGGCAAGCTTCTTGTACATACGGAAGTAATTCTGGAAGGTGATCGAGGAAAGCGTCTGGTTTTCCGGCTGGATCTGAACCTTTTCCTTGGCTTCAAGCGCCTGGTGCTGGCCTTCCGAATAACGGCGGCCTGGCATCATACGTCCGGTAAATTCATCAATGATGACGATCTCATCATTGCGGACAATGTAGTCCTTGTCGCGGGTGAACAGCTTGTGAGCCTTCAACGCGTTGTTGATGTGGTGAACGATTGCAACGTTCTCGACATCGTAAAGCGATTCACCCTTCAACAGGCCAGCAGCGCGCAGCAGGTTTTCCAGCTTTTCGGTGCCTTCCTCGGAGAAGTTGGCCGAACGTTGCTTCTCGTCGATTTCGTAATCGGCAGCATCAAGCAGAGGGATGAAAGCGTCGATCGTGTTGTAAAGATCGGAACGGTCATCAAGCGGGCCGGAAATGATCAGTGGCGTCCGCGCTTCATCGACGAGGATCGAGTCCACTTCGTCGACGATGGCGTAGTGGTGGCCGCGCTGAACCATCTGGGCGCGATCATATTTCATGTTGTCGCGCAGATAGTCGAAACCAAGCTCGTTGTTGGTCGCGTAGGTGATATCGCAGGCATAGGCCGCGTGACGCTCTTCGTCGGAAAGACCATGCACGACGATGCCGGTGGTCAGTCCAAGGAAGCTATAGAGCCTGCCCATGATGGTGGCGTCGCGGGAGGCGAGGTAATCGTTCACCGTCACCACGTGTACGCCCTTGCCCTCAAGCGCGTTCAGATAAACCGCCAGTGTTGCCACAAGCGTTTTACCTTCACCGGTCTTCATTTCCGATATGGCGCCCTCATTGAGGATCATACCACCAGTCAGCTGCACATCGAACGGGCGCATGCCCAGAACGCGGCGCGATGCTTCACGGCAAACGGCAAAGGCCGGAATAATCAGGTCTTCCAGTTTCTTGCCATCTGCAAGCTGCTGGCGGAATTCGACGGTCTTTGCGGAGAGCGCCTCATCGGAAAGAGCCTTAGTGGCTTCTTCCAGCGCGTTGATGGCTGCGATCTTGCTTTTAAACGAACGGACACGGCGTTCATTGGCCGAACCGAACAACTTGCGGGCGATGCCGCCTAGACTGACCATCTTGCTGGCCCTTTCTGAAGTGCCGTTTCCGCTTCGTGCTGCGACCGTCAGAGCTTTTCACAAACAAATGACGGCTTTCGCCCGGAAACGTATCTGGACGCGAGGTTGCGTGACAGATAAGAGGGGGGGCAAATGATGTCAACGGTTCTGCCGGTTACAGAATGGCCACAATCCAATGTTTGGAACATTTTCCAGCCGGAAGTGCCATGTGGAACCCGGCATAGTCTCCGAAAGGTTTATTATGTTGCGCTATAACAAAATTGCCGCCGCCGTAATCGTGGCGACGCTTGGCCTTCAACTTCCAGCTTTTGCGCAGGAAGACGCCGTTGTTGCAAAAGTGGGCGATCTGGAAATTCACCAGTCCGAACTTGATCTGGCAATTGCCAATCTCGACCCGCAATTTGCCCAGTTTCCCGATGAGCAGAAAAAAGTTGCAGCTCTGTCGTCCATCATCGATGTGAAGCTGCTGGTAAAGGATGCTGATGCGGAAGGTCTCAGAGACACCGACGCTTTCAAGAACCGCGTCAATTTCATCACTGAGCGCGAACTTCACAATGCTTACTTCCTCAAGCACGTTTCCGACGCCGTGACGCCTGAAGAGGTCAAGGCACGCTACGACAAGGAAGTCGCTGCGATGCCACAGGAAGAAGAAGTTCACGCCCGTCATATTCTGGTTGAGTCTGAAGACGTGGCCAAGGATGTCATCAAGCAGCTTGATGAAGGCAAGGATTTTGCTGAAATCGCCAAAGAGAAGTCCACTGATTCCAACAAGGATGAGGGTGGCGATCTCGGCTGGTTCGGCAAGGGCCGCATGGTGCCAGAATTCGAACAGGCTGCTTTCGCTCTCGAAAAGGGCGCTTACACCAAGACCCCGGTCAAGAGCCAGTTCGGCTTTCACGTGATCAAGCTGGAAGACAAGCGTATTGCACCACCACCGCCATTTGATCAGGTCGAGCAGCAGGTTCGCCAGATGGTCATGCGCGAAAAATATGTTGCGCTGATTGAAAAGGCAAAGACCGAGCAGAAGATCGACATCATGGATCCGGCGCTCAAGACTGGCTACGACGAAGTCAACAAAGCGCAGGACGCTGAGGCGGCACAGCCGCAGCCGCAGCCATAATCGATATTTCGCGGGGCGGTCATTACCGCCCCGTTTTCCATAGCCCCACCCCGTTTCTGTCAGGTTCCGTCATGTCCGTTGCCGTTTCTCCGCTCGCCCCCAAATCCTATCCCGAAATGCCTTCCTTGCGCGGTGTGCGCATGGCAACGGCGGCAGCTGGCATAAAATACAAGAACCGCACAGACGTTTTGATGATGGTCTTCGACAAGCCGGCCAGTGTTGCCGGTGTTTTCACCAAGTCGAAGTGCCCGTCTGCGCCAGTTGATTTCTGCCGCGCCAACCTTGCACATGGCGTTGCCCGCGCAGTGGTCGTCAATTCCGGTAACGCCAACGCCTTCACCGGCGTAAAGGGCAAGCAGGCCACCACGCTGACGGCGCAATCTGCAGCCGCTGCTGTTGGATGCGGCGAAAACGAAGTTTATCTTGCTTCGACCGGTGTTATTGGCGAACCGCTCGACGCGACAAAGTTTGCAGGCGTTCTTGGCCAAATGCACAGCGACGCGACTGGTGATTTCTGGAAGCAGGCTGCTGAAGCCATCATGACCACGGACACCTATCCAAAGGTTGCGACCCGCACTGCCGACATTGGCGGCGTGAAGGTGACAATCAATGGTATCGCCAAGGGTGCGGGCATGATTGCGCCTGACATGGCGACCATGCTCTCCTTTGTGGTGACCGATGCCGATATTGCGCCTGAAGCGCTTCAGGCGCTGTTGTCCGCCGGTGTTGGCCCGACTTTCAATTCGGTTACGGTTGATAGCGATACATCGACCTCCGACACATTGATGCTGTTTGCCACGGGTGCCGCTGCCGCTGATGGCCAGGCCCGTGTTGAAAAGGGCGATGATGCTCGCCTCGCGTCCTTCCGTGAAGCGCTAAACGATCTGCTCAAGGATCTTGCACTGCAGGTGGTTCGCGATGGCGAAGGCGCACGCAAGATGGTTGAAGTGACGGTCACCGGCGCGGAAAATGATGCCGCTGCCAAAAAGATTGCACTTTCGATTGCCAATTCGCCGTTGGTCAAAACAGCTGTGGCCGGCGAAGACGCCAATTGGGGCCGTGTCGTAATGGCCGTTGGCAAGTCCGGTGAAATGGCTGACCGCGACCTTCTGGCCATCTGGTTTGGCAATGTTCGTGTTGCCGTTAATGGTGAACGTGATCCGGCCTATTCGGAAGCGGAAACAACTGCGGTCATGAAGCTGGAAGATATTGCTGTCAAGGTGGATATCGGTCTTGGCAATGGCGCCGCTACGGTTTGGACCTGTGATCTGACCAAGGAATATGTGGCGATCAACGGTGACTACCGGAGCTGATTTTGTGACTGTCGATAAGCCTAAAAATAATGTCAATTTTCCGCTGGTTCGCCGTTTAGAGGCGGTCAGCTTCCGTGCGTGGCCAGCATCATCAGTTGTTTATGATGGCAGCTGGCAGGTGCGCATGACAGGTTCGCATCCTTCCAAGCGGATCAACTGTGTCGTGCCGTTGGATCCTTCGGATTATGGCAATACCGATATGCGGCTGGAAAAAGCGCGCAAGCGGTTTGAAGATTACGGACGGCCGCTTCTGGTGCGCGAAACGCCACTGATGCCACCGCAATTGCGCGAACATCTAAGTAAAAGCGGCTGGTCTGCCTTTGAAGAGGTCAAGGTGATGACCGCCGACATTTCAAGCGCGGAATTGCCGGAAACTATCTCACACCTGCCAAGCCAGGATGTCGGGCGTTTCGTTGAGGCTCACCTCAAGGTCTCTGGCGATGATGCCGGGCTGCGTCCGGCTATTGCCGAGATCGTCAGCTCGATCGTGCCGCCGCTTGGTCTGTTTATCAAGGAAGACGTCGAGGGCGAACCGCAGGCGACCGTCATCTGCGTACAGGACATCGATCTTGCCGGCATTCTCTCCTTGGATGTGGCAGAGGACAGCCGTCGTTTGGGTATCGCGACGCAGGTGCTGACTTCGGCGCTGCGTTGGGCGCGGTTGAGCGGTGCCAAGCTCGCCTGGTTGCAGGTGGTTTCAACCAACAAACCGGCGTTGGCACTCTACGAGAAGTTCGGTTTCACCGAAGCCTACACCTATGCTTACTGGCGAAAAGGCGATGCGCAATGAGCGAAGCGGGAAAGAAGATCGTACTGGTTGCGGCTTGCGCGCTCGTTGACAGTGACAACCGTATTCTTCTGGCACAACGTCCTGAAGGAAAGTCTCTTGCAGGCCTTTGGGAATTTCCCGGCGGCAAGCTGGAAGCAGGAGAAACGCCTGAGGAAACACTGGTGCGGGAGTTGGAAGAGGAACTGGGCATTCGCACCAAGGTTGCCTGCCTTGCGCCGCTGACTTTTGCTAGCCATTCCTACGAGACATTTCACCTGCTGATGCCACTTTTCGTATGCCGTCGTTATGAGGGAATCCCCTACGGTCGCGAAGGTCAGCTGGTCAAATGGGTAAAGGTCAATGCACTGCGTGATTACCCTATGCCACCCGCCGACGAACCGCTTATCCCTTACCTTCAGGATTTGCTTTAGATCTTTCTAAAATTGATCGTCCGTTAATAGATCGTTTAGCACCATCTGGCACATTCCACTGTGTAGAATTGGTAAACGAGGCGTAACGATGAACGAGGATTTCTGGAAGACCGTAGAGGTCCGTCGGCCTTATTCTCGTAAGGCGCGCCAAACTGGCATTTTGAACATTGCCCTGCTGTTCGGTACGGCAGCCATTGCGCTGTCTTTGATCATCACACCGATGGTGGCTGGCAAGAATAGAGAGCCGCGTCTGGCGCAGGTTCCTGATAATTTCGACATGATTACCACCGGATCGATCAAGCCTGCTGCTTCGGTAGACGGCAAAAAAACCTATTCCATTCGGCGCAGTATTCTCCAGCAAACACCCGGTTCGGTTTGTATTGTTGAAGGCTATGGCAACGAAAGCGGCTGCTGATTGTACCTGCAGTGCGGCCGGGAGGCCCGTGCCGACATTATCGGCATGAAATGACCCTGTTCATATGTTCCGGCCGCAATTGCGCGCGCCGAAATGACGACATCATTCAAGCAGCAGCAGGCTCGGCTTGCCGGACAAGGAAAATCAATGCGCCAGCTTTTTGAGATGCTGCGTGATTGTAAGGGATCGACCGCTATTGAATACGGCTTGATCGGTGGCTTGATCGCTATCGCCATTATTCTGGGCTTTGGTGCGATCACCGAAAATCTGGGCAAGATATTCGATATCATCTATAACGCACTGGCAAGTTCGACGGCCTGAAAGCTCAGGCCGTTCTTCCTGTCGTTATTGCAACTTGTTCACCCTGCCATGCTCGGCATGACCGAGGTCAAAGCTTTATTTCCTTGGTTTTCAGGGCATCCGCCAACCGTATTTTTGCCGAGCCTGGCTTAAGCGGCTTCTGCTGGCTGTCATGGGGTGCCCAGCCTGACACATAGATGAATGAGAAGGTGGCGCGGATGCGACCGTCCGGATCGGAATATCGCTCGGCGTAAATCTCGGCAGCCCGCATGAAGAAGTGACGATTAAGCGGCGCACGGCTGCGGCCCATCAACGGATTGGCCATGCCCATCGCACGCAAATCACGCATCAGCGGGAAAATGGAATCGTAACGTACCGTATAGGTTTCGGTGTCGGTTACCGGCAGGGCAAAACCTGCGCGTTGCAAGAGGGCGCCAACATCACGCACATCCGCAAAAGGAATGACACGCGGGCTGGCACCGCCGGTCAGCTCGGCCTCTGTGCTGAGCAGCACGTCGCGCAATTCGGCAAGGGTACCGGCGCCGGGGATTGCCCCCATGAACAGGCCGTCTGGCTTCAATGCGCGTCTGATCTGGATAAAGGCACCGGGTGTGTCATTGGTAAGGTGCAAGCCAAGGGGCGACACGATAAGGTTGGCCGAGGCCTCTTCGAGTGGAAATTGCTCCAGCGAAGCGACCTGTACTGTTTCGCCTGATTGGGCAAATGCGGCGTCTATTTCAACACGGTGTAACGTTTCGACCTTGCCGGTCTGCATGATCCGTCGTGCGGTGATGCCGGTTGCACCATGAAGTTCGACCGCTGTCTCAAACTGCCGCTCAACGACAACAAGCCGTTCGGCAATTTCATCGGCGGCGATATCGAGCAGAAAAAGCGCCTTTTCATCCAGTGTGCGCAGGGCGCGTTTGCGATTGGCTTCAATCAGCCGCTGGTCGAAAAGTATGTCCATGGGATGGCCTTCAGAATATTTGCTTCGCAAAGGCACCCGTTCGAAGGTAATGTCAACATCATGGGGTCGGGCAGGTTGCGTTTTTTATCATCGGGACCATTTGGGCTGCTACGCCAATGGGGCAGGGCGGTAGTTGATATCGTCTATCCTCCACAATGTGCCGGTTGCGGCATTATTATCTCGCGAGGCGGTGCATTTTGCAGTGAGTGCTGGAGTGGCATTGGATTTATCGAACGTCCCTATTGCGAAATTCTGGGACTGCCGTTTTCCAGTGATCCGGGCCCAGGCATGCTATCTTCCGAAGCGATTGCCAACCCACCACCTTTTGACCGTTTGCGATCAGCTGTCATTCACGAGGGCGCTGCGCGCAAGCTCGTTCATCAACTGAAATATCTCGATCGGTTGGATCTTGTCAGCACGATGGCTGTCTGGATGCTGCGCGCCAGTGACGGCATGATCGAACAATGTGACTACATCATACCCGTGCCACTGCACCGGAGACGATTTATATCACGGCGCTTCAATCAATCTGCAGAACTGGCACGCCATCTGGCGGACCTTTCAGGAAAGCCTTTTCTGTCTTCATCCGTTATCAGGACCAAACCAACCAAACGACAGGTTGGCCTCACTGCAAAGGGGCGACAGGACAATATGCGAGGTGCATTTGCCTTTGCGCCGGGACGCGAACTGGATGTTGCAGGGAAGAGAGTGGTGCTGGTGGATGATGTTTATACCACCGGTGCGACCGTTTCAGCGGTATCGCGACTATTAAAGAAAGCGGGCGCTGCAGATGTCACCGTTTTGACCTTTGCAATGGCTATTTCCGGCCCTATATGACGGGGTGAACAGGCTGAAACGCCTTCCATTGATGATGTTGCATAACCTGGGGAAAACCTATGGCATCTGTCACGATCTACACACGCGATTTTTGCAGTTATTGCGCCCGCGCAAAGGCTCTTCTTGATGAGAAGGGCGTTGATTATGCGGAGTATAACGCGACTGTAACGCCAGAATATCGGCAGGAAATGATAGAGAAATCCGGACGTAATACGTTCCCGCAGGTCTTCATCGCTGGCCAGCATGTCGGTGGTTGTGATGATTTGCATGCCCTTGAACGGGATGGCAAACTCGACGCGATGCTTGCGAACTGAGAACGGGATAGCGAGATGACTTTCAAGGCTGCCGCAATTCAGATGTGCTCCGGTGTTGATCCGGAGAAAAATGCCGTTGAGATGGAAAAGCTGATCCGTGAAGCGGCGGCCAATGGCGCTGTTTACGTTCAGACGCCGGAAATGACCGGTGCAATACAGAAGGATCGCGCTGCGTTGCGTGCTGTCCTGAAAGATGAAGACACCGATATCATTGCAACGACTGCTGCAAGACTTGCCAAGGAGCTTGGTATTTACGTGCATGTCGGCTCAACGGCCATTGCCAGAGATGATGGCAAGATTGCCAATCGTGGTTTCCTGTTTGCGCCTGATGGTCAGAGGATCTGCACCTATGACAAGATCCACATGTTTGATGTCGATCTCGACAATGGTGAGAGCTGGCGTGAGAGTGCAGCCTATGAGCCGGGTACTAATGCGCGCGTTGCGACGCTGCCTTTGGCATCCTTCGGTTTTGCCATTTGTTACGACGTGCGTTTCCCGTCACTGTTCAGAACGGAAGCCGTTGCAGGCGCTGAGGTGCTGACGGTTCCGGCCGCTTTTACCCGCCAGACCGGTGAAGCACATTGGGAAGTGCTTTTGCGCGCCCGTGCCATTGAAAATGGTGCTTTTGTGATTGCCGCGGCACAAGCCGGTGTTCACGAAGACGAGCGCGAAACCTTCGGTCATTCGATCATCGTCGACCCATGGGGCAAGGTTCTGGCCGTTGCCGGTGGAGCAGGTGCGGAAATCATCTATGCGGAGATCGATCCTTCGGCAGTCGCCGCTGCACGTGGAAAAATCCCGAACCTCAAGAACGCACGTGATTTCAAACTGGACACAGTTAAAGCAGCGTCTTCAGCTGGAGGTGAGGCGGCTTGATCCGTTACTCGCTCAGTTGCGAAAAGGCGCATGAGTTTGAAGGTTGGTTTGCAGGCAGTGCCGATTTCGACCAGCAGGTCGAACGTGGTCTCGTATCATGTCCGGTTTGCAATTCTCTTCAGGTTGCGAAGGCGCTGATGGCGCCTTCTGTATCTACTGCACGCAAACAAGATGAAATGCGCACCCTGGCGATGGATACAGCGCAAAAAGCGGTGCTGGCCAAGGTGAAAGAAACGTTGGCGGAAATTCGTGCCAATACGGAAGATGTCGGCGAGCGGTTCCCAGAGGAAGCCCGCAAGATCCATTATGGTGAGACAGACCAACGCGGCATTATCGGGCAGGCGACCTTGCAGGAAGCCCAGGCATTGGTCGAAGAAGGCATCGACATTGCGCCGTTGCCTGTCATCCCGGATGATGTGAACTAAACTTCATCCCGGATGATGTGAACTGAACTTCGTAAATCTTATGCGGGGCGTTTTGCCAGCAGCATGTAGTTCACGTCCATATCGCTGGACAGGTTCCAGCGATCTTGCAGCACATTGTAAAAGACACCGGTGCGGTCAATGATCTGCAGGCCGCTTTCGGTCAGCGGCTTTTCCAACTCTTCTGGACGAACCAGTTTTTCATATTGATGCGTGCCGCGCGGCAGCCAACGCAGAACATTTTCAGCCGCGAAGATGGCGAGGGCGCGCGCCTTGAGCGTGCGGTTGATGGTGGCAGCAAACATCATGCCGCCGGGACGTACCATGCTTGCACATGTTGTCACGAAGAAGTCGACATCCGCGACATGCTCCACCACTTCCATGTTCAACACCACATCGAACGTCTCGCCTGCTTCGTGAAGCTGTTCGGCTGTGACGGCACGATAGTCGACCGAGATGCCACTTTCACGGGCATGGGTCGATGCAATGCCTATATTCTTTTCCGATGGATCCGCGCCAACAACGTCCGCACCCATACGGGCAACGGGCTCTGAGAGCAGGCCGCCGCCGCAACCGATATCAAGAATACGAAGTCCCTCGAGTGGCTTATGGGATTTAGGGTCACGCCCAAATGCTTCGCAGACCTGGTTGCGAATATATTCGAGGCGCACGGGATTGAACTTGTGCAACGGACGGAATTTGCCGGTCGGGCTCCACCATTCTGCGGCCATGGCCGAAAAGCGGTCAACTTCCGTCTGGTCGATGGTCGTTTTTGCTGTTTCGTTCATCTGCAATGCTCCAAGCTGTTTGTGGACTGGAGTCCGATGATTGACGAGTGAAGTCAAGAGATACCTTTGGAACAACCTGACGGCCAGTTCGTTAACGCCGTAATAAAAGACTGAAAAGTCGGCATTTTCCAGACATCTGCGGCATGATATCACGCAGTTTGGAAGCAGAATTTTATCATCATCAAAAAATCCAAATTGCGTTCCAACGATGATTAAGAAGGATGCCGGAAATCGGCAGGCGGGCCTTGTCCAGGGAGAGAACGAACGTGAAGAAGAAATTATATGGTGCAATTGCGCTTCTGGCGCTTGTCGCCATGCCGGCGCTTGCGGAGGCGGCCACTCGAGGCTTTGCAACCGCAAACGTCAACATGCGCTCAGGCCCGAGCACCGCATATCCCGCGGTTGTGGTGATACCGGAAGGCGCGCCCTTGGTCATTTATGGCTGCCTTTCCGACACGCCATGGTGCGACGTTTCATTCAGCCGTGGACGTGGCTGGGTAGCGGGCCGTTATGTTCAGGCCGAATATCGCCAGAACCGCGTTTATGTCGAACCACGTTATTACCGCGATCTGGGCGTTCCGATCATCACCTTCGATGTCGGTACCTACTGGGATCGCTATTATCGCGACCGTGATTTTTATCGTGATCGCGATCGTTGGAGCCGTCCGCGCCCACCTCGTAATGATTGGGGTGGACCACCTCCCGGCTGGAACAGACCTCCGCCACCACGCCCTGGCGATTGGAATCGCCCCCCACCACGTCCGGGTGACGGTGACTGGAATCGTCCACCGCCACGTCCCGGTGATAGCAACTGGAACCGCCCGCCACCACGTCCCGGTGATGGCAACTGGAACCGCCCGCCGCCGCCACGTGGTCCCAATGATGGCCGTTGGGAACAGCGTTACGGTCAGGAGTGGGATAGTGGTCAGCGTCCGCCGCGCCGTGATGACCGGCGCGACGATGACCAACGCAGCGACAACCGCAGAGACGATAACCGGAGAGACGATAATCGCCGGGATCCTCCGCGCTGGAGCGAGGACAGCCGGCCCGGTGGCAACAATGGCGATCAACCACGCCGCCAATATGATCCGGACCGCCAACGTGGCGGCGCTAATGATCGGGGCGAACCATGCATGCCCGGCATGCCAGGTTGCCGCCCGAGCATTTAATGTTTGACTAGAAAGCAAGGCGGCCATAGCGATGTGGCCGCCTTTTTCATTGGGCTGGCTAGGTTTCTAGAGATCGAACGTAGCTTGTGTCTTGAAATCCACGCACAAAAAAACCGGCTGAAAAGCCGGTTTTGTCATTCGATTACAATTTGAACTCAGCGGCTGGCGACCTGTTCCGGCTTGCCTTCAGAATCGAGCAAGGCATCGATACGCTGGCGTTCATCGGTAAATCTGGCAAGTGCATCGCCGCTCAGTGATTTTCCGCCGGGAAGACGAACCTTCATGGCATCTACCTTGGTGCCATTGACGATCAGTTCGTAGTGCAGATGCGCGCCGGTCGAAAGGCCGGTCGAACCGACATAGCCAATCACCTGACCTTGGGTGACGCGCGCGCCTTCTTTCACGCCCTTGGCGATGGCGCTCTGGTGATTATAAGACGAGACATAACCATTGGCGTGGCGAATGAGGGTCTGGTTACCGTAACCATTTGCCCATCCGGCTTTCTCGATAACGCCGTTGCCGGTGGCAATAATGGGCGTGCCGCGCGGAGCTGCCCAGTCCGTACCGGTGTGCATGCGGCTGAAGCGCAAAACCGGATGACGGCGCATGCCGAAACCGGAGGTCATACGACCGTTTGGCACCGGGTTTCTGATCAGGAACTGACGGATGCTCTTGCCGTCTTCATTGAAGTAGTCAACGCTGTTATCTTCCGGGTTCTGGAAACGATAGAACCTTGTTTCGTTGTCACCGAACTTGGCATTCACATACAGCAGTTCTGAATCGTCGGTGGCTTTGCCTTCTTTATCCTGTACGGAGAAGAAAGCTTCCAGCGTGTCGGTTGGACGCAACTGTGCCTGAAAGTCGACGCTGCTGGCTAGCAGCTTGATCATCAGGCCAATCATGTCCTTGTTCATGCCGTAGGCAAGTGAGGCGCGGTAAATGCCGTCATAAACACGCGGCAAATCACGGTTTGCCATGGCGGCCGCCGGATTACTCTCGAAAGCGCTCGCTACGGCATCCAGTTTCGGAGGCTCGCTTGCTTCTACAAACTGGCCTTTGTCATTGACCGCCACGGTGACGTCGTGCCGGTTTTTACGATAGACGCTGGCGCGGACGATTTTGGCGGCACTTTCGCCTTCACCTTGCAGAATACCAACCCGCAATACATCACCAGGGGCCAGTTCGGCAGAACGCATCAAAGGCTCAAGGCTGTTTGCAGCGGTATCGGCCTGTTCCTTGCTGTAGCCATTGGCTCCCAGAAGTTCGGCGATTTTGCTGACTTGACGAACCGGTATCACATCATCTGCATATTCAAGCTGGTTGGCGACAATTGTCTGAGGTGTGGAAACAGACATATTCTGTTCAACCACGCGCGCCGAAAGGCCGGCGGTAATGTCCACATCACTTTCGGACGTGTCGAAACGGCGTGGGTCGATATAATAGAGCGCAGCGAGCTGCTCATTGCCATCGGTCAAAATGGAGCCGTTTGATCTTACAGCTTCCTCAACCTCATCAATGCTCATTGCGCCTGCATAAGCAAAATCCGGGTTCTTCAACGGAAATGCCACGGTACGAAGGCTGACTTCTGACTCCACATCAGAGCCATAAATAGTGCCGGTACGGCTTGCCGCCGGTGGCGGTGCGCCATTGGCTGCAAAGATATTTAGGGGATCAAAGGCTGGATAATCGTCCTGCGTCGCATAATTTGAGGCGAGTGCGATCTTCACATGCGCGAATGGTACGCGGCGGACGACTTCCTTGTCGCCATCATGAATGACGGTTGACACTTCCAATACTGAACGGTCAGACGGGCGCGCTGCAATATTGCTTTCAAGAATACGGCCGCCGCGACGTGTCACATCTGCTGACGCGCTGTTCATATCCGTTTTTGCAAAGGCTTCGGCAGGAATGGCCAATTGCTGGCGTCCGTCGAGAGCCGCAAACAGTGCAACGCCCATCAATATAGAAGAGGTGATACCCGTGAGAAATGTGCCGGACAGCCAACGCAATGAAATCTCCCGGCGATCAGGCGCGCGACGCCCATCTGCCAGAATTGGAGGCTCATTGCCAAGCGAACGGATCTTGTTGCGGTCCGCTATCATGCTTGTTGCGACCAGTCTTTCATTTAATCTCCAGAAGGTACTGCCGAAGGTGTGCAACTTTCAGTGCCGCGAGTCAAATGCGTAAGCTCTTACATATATACATATCAGCGCGGGACGAAATTAACGCTCCTTTGACCATTGAGATGTGGCGGAGTCAGGGCAGAATAAAGGCAGACACATTAGAGATTTCGTATGTTCCCTTGTTTGCAGTGCATGTGAGTAGGGTCTAAAACTATCGTGGCGTGCGAAACGATCGAAGAACATA
>NZ_JARFYO020000006.1:2500-6521 GCF_029193765.2 Agrobacterium sp. Azo12
TTCTGTCTACATTGTGAAGAGAAGATATGTCTGGAAGCTTCCAGGTGTTTTGAGCCCATTGGGTTTGAGACGTCCGAGCCCAGTCCTTGTGAACCCATTTGATGGCTTAGTCGGCCGGGCGTGGTGGAGGGATTGGAGGTAGGAAGGAAAGCTTGTCCTAGGCATTTTTGTTGTTTGAACTTTGGTTCATCTGATGGAAATGCTGGATTGGTGTTGCCTGACCGCGCATCACCGGATGATATCTCGAGAAGCTGGTCTTAATGATACGACCTCGAAGTGCACCGGCGTGCCTTCATATGAGGATTGTATCGAACACGTCGATGGCATCATGAAATGATCTGATTGTAAAAGGTAATCAGGTTTTTGCTGGTTTTACGCATACCTTAGGGTTGTGTGAGGCCGATTTGGAACCCCTTTGAGCGCAAGCGAGAAGGATAGGAATTCCAAATTTGCAAATATGGATGGGCATAGACAATGAGAACGAACAAGTGTTTTAAGGGCATTTGGTGGATGCCTTGGCATGCACAGGCGAAGAAGGACGTGATACGCTGCGATAAGCCGTGGGGAGCTGCGAATAAGCTTTGATCCATGGATCTCCGAATGGGGCAACCCACCTTAAATACTTGGAGAATCCAAGCTGTTCTTCTGAACGGTTTGGGTTTCCAAGTATTGATATAAGGTATCTTACCTTCGAATACATAGGGGTAAGAAGCGAACGCAGGGAACTGAAACATCTAAGTACCTGCAGGAAAGGACATCAACCGAGACTCCGTAAGTAGTGGCGAGCGAACGCGGACCAGGCCAGTGGCAATGATGAATAAAGTGGAACGATCTGGAAAGTTCGGCCGTAGCGGGTGATAGCCCCGTACACGTAGAACAATCATTGTCCTTGAGTAAGGCGGGGCACGTGAAATCCTGTCTGAACATGGGGAGACCACTCTCCAAGCCTAAGTACTCGTGCATGACCGATAGCGAACAAGTACCGTGAGGGAAAGGTGAAAAGCACCCCGACGAGGGGAGTGAAATAGAACCTGAAACCGGATGCCTACAAACAGTCGGAGCCCGCAAGGGTGACGGCGTACCTTTTGTATAATGGGTCAACGACTTAGTGTAACTAGCAAGCTTAAGCCGGTAGGTGTAGGCGCAGCGAAAGCGAGTCTGAATAGGGCGATTTAGTTAGTTGCATTAGACCCGAAACCGAGTGATCTAGCCATGAGCAGGCTGAAGGTTGGGTAACACCAACTGGAGGGCCGAACCCATATCTGTTGCAATAGATTGGGATGACTTGTGGCTAGGGGTGAAAGGCCAATCAAACTCGGAAATAGCTGGTTCTCCGCGAAATCTATTTAGGTAGAGCGTCGACCGAATACCCTCGGGGGTAGAGCACTGGATGGGCTATGGGGACTCACCGTCTTACTGATCCTAACCAAACTCCGAATACCGAGGAGTACTAGTCGGCAGACACACGGCGGGTGCTAACGTCCGTCGTGAAGAGGGCAACAACCCTGACCTCCAGCTAAGGTCCCCAAGTCATGGCTAAGTGGGAAAGGATGTGAGGATCCCAAAACAACCAGGATGTTGGCTTAGAAGCAGCCATCATTTAAAGAAAGCGTAACAGCTCACTGGTCTAAATAAGGGTCTTTGCGCCGAAAATGTAACGGGGCTAAAGCCATGCACCGAAGCTGAGGATACGATCTTATGATCGTGTGGTAGCGGAGCGTTCCGTAAGTCTGTGAAGGCGGACCCGTGAGGGCTGCTGGAGATATCGGAAGTGCGAATGTTGACATGAGTAACGATAAAGGGAGTGAGAGACTCCCTCGCCGAAAGACCAAGGGTTCCTGCTTAAAGTTAATCTGAGCAGGGTTAGCCGGCCCCTAAGACGAGGCGGACACGCGTAGTCGATGGGAACCACGTTAATATTCGTGGGCCTGGTGGTAGTGACGGATCTCGTGTGTTGTACACCCTTATTGGATTGGTTGTGCAGCGAAGAGGTTCCAGGAAATAGCTCCACCGTATAGACCGTACCCGAAACCGACACAGGTGGTCAGGTAGAGTATACCAAGGCGCTTGAGAGAACTATGTTGAAGGAACTCGGCAAATTGCACGCGTAACTTCGGAAGAAGCGTGACCCCATTGTACGCAAGTATAGTGGGGTGGCACAGACCAGGGGGTAGCGACTGTTTATCAAAAACACAGGGCTCTGCGAAGTAGCAATACGACGTATAGGGTCTGACGCCTGCCCGGTGCTGGAAGGTTAAAGGGAGGGGTGCAAGCTCTGAACTGAAGCCCCAGTAAACGGCGGCCGTAACTATAACGGTCCTAAGGTAGCGAAATTCCTTGTCGGGTAAGTTCCGACCTGCACGAATGGCGTAACGACTTCCCCGCTGTCTCCAACATAGACTCAGTGAAATTGAATTCCCCGTGAAGATGCGGGGTTCCTGCGGTCAGACGGAAAGACCCCGTGCACCTTTACTATAGCTTTACACTGGCATTCGCCAAGGCATGTGTAGGATAGGTGGTAGGCTTTGAAGCAGGGACGCCAGTTCTTGTGGAGCCATCCTTGAAATACCACCCTTATCTTCGTGGATGTCTAACCGCGGTCCGTTATCCGGATCCGGGACAGTGTATGGTGGGTAGTTTGACTGGGGCGGTCGCCTCCGAAAGAGTAACGGAGGCGCGCGATGGTTAGCTCAGACCGGTCGGAAATCGGTCGTCGAGTGCAATGGCATAAGCTAGCCTGACTGCGAGACTGACAAGTCGAGCAGAGACGAAAGTCGGTCATAGTGATCCGGTGGTCCCGTGTGGAAGGGCCATCGCTCAACGGATAAAAGGTACGCCGGGGATAACAGGCTGATGACCCCCAAGAGTCCATATCGACGGGGTTGTTTGGCACCTCGATGTCGACTCATCGCATCCTGGGGCTGGAGCAGGTCCCAAGGGTATGGCTGTTCGCCATTTAAAGCGGTACGTGAGTTGGGTTCAGAACGTCGTGAGACAGTTCGGTCCCTATCTGCCGTGGGTGTAGGAATATTGACAGGATCTGTCCCTAGTACGAGAGGACCGGGATGGACGTATCTCTGGTGGATCTGTTGTCCTGCCAAGGGCATAGCAGAGTAGCTATATACGGAATGGATAACCGCTGAAGGCATCTAAGCGGGAAACCAACCTGAAAACGAGTATTCCCTATCAGAGCCGTGGAAGACGACCACGTTGATAGGACGGGTGTGGAAGTACAGTAATGTATGAAGCTTACCGTTACTAATAGCTCGATCGACTTCTTCGTTCTCATTGTTCATGTCCATCAAGACGTGTTAAATTAAAGTGAGCTTCAAGCTCTCCAGCTTCTCGAAAACAACGTAAGTTGTTGCGTTTTGCCGACCTGGTGGTTATTGCGGGGCGGCTGCACCCGTTCCCATTCCGAACACGGCCGTGAAACGCCCCAGCGCCAATGGTACTTCGTCTTAAGACGCGGGAGAGTAGGTCGCTGCCAGGTCTGCTAAACGCAACTCAAAGCTTACAAAACATCTTCTCATCACAAAAAGGGCCTCGATGCCCAACACGAGGCCGCTATCAAAGCGGCTTTTTGCGTTTAAGGCCAATTCTTGGACTAATGCCGTCCTGCCATTCCGAAAAGCTAACTCTTTGAGGGCTGATAGATCGGGAAAACTGGCAAGTTCAGGAAACGCGAGACAAATTGCAACCCAATTTGCTCGGCACAGATCCGTCAATCGCTAGAGCGATCGACGTAGTCGCGACAAGTTCTGCGAACTTGCGCTGGTTCGGACAAACTGCCATGCAGTTTGCCTAGGGGTATTTTGCCTTTGGCAAAAACCTGGAAATACGGACAAACTGTTTTACAGTTTGCCTAGGGGATGCAAACACATCGTGTTTGCTCTGTCGCGACAAGTTCTGCGAACTTGCGCAGTCGGTATTTTGCCTTTGGCAAAAACCTGGTAACGCGGGGTGGAGCAGCCCGGTAGCTCGTCAGGCTCATAACCTGAAGGCCGCAGGTTCAAATCCT
>NZ_JARFYO020000007.1:0-579 GCF_029193765.2 Agrobacterium sp. Azo12
GCCCCCGCAACCAATAAAACAAGCCCGCAGCAAGCGGGCTTTTTTGTTGGTAACGCGTCGAGGAGTTAACGCCTCCTCAGGGGCCCGCAAGGAGGCACAGCCGACGCAACGGGACAGAAAAATCCCAAATCCTGCCCCGCAACCAAATCACCAAAACATCCCCCAAAAAATCAAAATCTCAAAACTAAAAGAAACCGCAGACCATTGCCGGCACCTACGCGCCCGCGAAAATAACCCTGCTCAAAGCACAACGACCAAGGCACACCAAAGCTGCCCAATGCGAAAGTCAAAGCCTGGAAAAACCGCCGGCGACAAAACGCTCAATAACCAATGGTAGACGTCCCGCAAGAAAATCAAGGCCACGCTCGCACAACATGCTCGCTCAGAAAATCCAAATAGGCGCGTACCCGGCCAGACAATGGTCCCGAACCACCATAGACACACCAGATAACCTCGGCATCACGTGGATTATAATCGTCCAGAACAGACACAAGTCTGCCCGCTTCAATATCTTCCTCCACATGAAAACCGCCAACACGGCCCAAGCCTAAACCATCAAGGCACAATCGCCGCATCGCC
>NZ_JARFYO020000008.1:0-461 GCF_029193765.2 Agrobacterium sp. Azo12
CAATGATTTCGTCAAGGCGATGCGCCGATTGTGCCTTGATGGTTTAGGCTTGGGGCGTGTTGGCGGTTTTCATGTGGAGGAAGATATTGAAGCGGGCAGACTTGTGTCTGTTCTGGACGATTATAACCCAGGCGATGTCGAGGTTATCTGGTGTGTCTATGGTGGTTCGGGACCATTGTCTGGCCGGGTACGCGCCTATTTGGATTTTCTGAGCGAGCATGTTTTGCGGGCGTCGCCTTGATTTTCTTGCGGCGTGTCTACCATTGGTTATTGATCGTTTTGTCGCCGGCGGTTTTTCCAGGCTTTGACTTTCGCATTGGGCAGCTGTTGGCGTGCCTTGGTTGTTGTGTCTTGAGAAGGGTTATTTCGCGCGCGCGTAGGCGCCGCCAATGGTCTGCGGTTTCTTTTAGTTTTGAGATTTTGTTTTTGGGGGAATGTTTTGTTGATTTGGTTGCGGGGGC
>NZ_JARFYO020000009.1:0-317 GCF_029193765.2 Agrobacterium sp. Azo12
CCAAGGTTGGGGTCGAGGGTTCAAATCCCTTCGCCCGCTCCAAATCTCCCAAAAGGAGATAAATTCTCAAAACCGCCGCAAGGCGGTTTTTGCATTTCAGGCCTATTGTTTTTCAATTTCTTTGCCGCCTTCCCACTGAATATGCGCCTTCAACAGCAGAAAACTAAATGCATCACGAAATGTATTGAGTATTGCATTTGAAATTCGATTGAGCGATATAGCCGTCGTCGCCGCAACGCAGCGACCCACGGCTCAGCGAACTACCCCGGGCCTTGGATTTTTGAGCGGGTGTAGCTCAGGGGTAGAGCACAACCTTG